>NZ_CP060092.1:2431785-3035357 GCF_014217335.1 Teredinibacter purpureus
GCGTCGGCGAGCGTCATCCAATCTTCTGCTTTTGCGTGACGGTCTTTGTTGGGGTACATGCCACCGCCATTTAAGACGGAGCCTAGGTAATATTGCGTGACATCTTCGGGGGTGACGTGGTCGATAGACGGTTGCATCATTTGACCGATTTTTTGCTCAAGGCTCATGGCGCTAACCATTTCCTGAATCTGTTGTTCTACCTCGGGATTGTAAGCGATTGGCAGCGAAACTGTGGGCCATTTGGCGGTTAGTTTAGGCGGCGTTACGTCGTTATTCGTGGCCTCATTATTGTTACCTTGAGAGCAGCCAAATAAGAGGGCTGTAACCAATGCGGCAGAGGTTAATGCGTTAAAACTCGTTTTCGATATCACGGATACTCTCCAGTTTGAGAACCCCTGCTCACTAATGGCCCCTGCTTCGTGGATTATGGGCAGGGGTGTGGCTCGGGTTGTTTTTATTTTTATCGGGGCCTATGTTAACAAGTGCACTCCGTTACGGCCAGATCTGCTGTTATACGACGGCGAGCAGGGTAGAACGCCACTTATTTTGGACGAGAGAGCGATAAATATTTTAACTTGGCCATCCAGGATGGCCCTGCGAGATGGGTCTTTAGTGAAAGTCTCGAGAGTGAACGCGAAAGTTATTTAATCGATCTGAATAGTCAATCAATTCTCCTGCGATAACATGAACAACTCTATGAGGTTTTGTAGGGTCACTAATGTCTATACTGCCTTTGACTAAAAGTAATTGGCTGGTGAGCAATGGCGTGCGAAAAAGTGCTTGAGTACTTTTCCATACCACGACATTAATATTGCCGGTTTCGTCTTCAAGGGTTAAAAATAGTGTGCCTTTGGCGGTGCCGGGACGTTGCCGTCCCGTGACGATACCGACAATTTGTACAAACCGGCCCTGACTAAGGCTGTGTAGTTGGCTTTGTTTTTTACAGCGGTTAAACGGTGGCGATTCTCGTAATAATGCCATAGGGTGGACACGCAAGCTTAGTCCTGTGGTTTGGTAGTCTTGACTTACATCCTGCTCCATTGAAGGGGCTTGGGTTAATAATGATTCTTGAATGTTGAAGTTAGAATAGTGGTTTGAGGCTGGGGTTAATAACGGGCTTTCAGGTTCCACTGCGGCGGCTTGCCAGTGGGACTGGTGGCGATTACCTGCAAGCGAGTGTAGTGCATCAGCGGCAGCGAGACGCTGTAAATCGGCGCTGTTAAGGCTTGCTCGTTGCGCGAGATCTTCCATACTTATAAAAGGTTGCGTTCTGCGGGCAATACTAATATTACCCGCTTTCTGTTGATCGAGTGACTTTATTCGACAAAACCCCAAACGCAGGGCCCAAGGTGATAGGTCGCTATTACTCGCTTCTAGAGTGTTTTCGAATTCACTGTAATGGATATCAATAGGACGTACCGGTACTTTGTGTCGGCGCGCATCTTGAATTAACTGTGAAGGGGAATAAAATCCCATCGGTTGGCTATTAAGTAGCGCACAATAAAATGCAGCAGGATGGTGACATTTCAGCCATGAGGAGGCATAGCAGAGTAGGGCAAAACTCGCTGAATGGGATTCTGGAAAGCCGTAACCCCCAAAACCTTTTATTTGTTCGAACAAGCGCTGCCCAAACTCCAACGAATACCCATTGCGGGTCATACCGCGAATAAATTTTTCTTCAAACTGTAAAAGGTTGCCGTTTTTCCCCCAACTGGCCATAGCTCGGCGTAAGTTGTCAGCTTCACCTCCACTAAAACCGGCTGCAACCATGGCTAAGCGAATTGCTTGTTCTTGAAATATAGGAACGCCCAGCGTGGGTTTTAAAACCTTTTCTATTTCGGGGCTTTGGTAACTAACAGGCTCAAGGCCCTCTCGTCGGCGTAAGTATGGGTGTACCATATCGCCCTGAATAGGTCCGGGGCGGACAATGGCAATTTCAATAACCAAATCATAAAAGCAGCGTGGTTGTAGGCGCGGCAACATGGACATTTGCGCGCGCGATTCTATTTGAAACACCCCAATACTGTCTGCGGCGCAGAGCATGTCATACGTGGCTGGATCTTCACGAGGAATATCGGCCAATGATTGAATCATTGGTGTGTATTGACTGACATACGTTAAGCATTTTTTTAATGCGGTAAGCATGCCGAGCGCAAGAATGTCCACTTTGAGTAACCCCATCGCCTCTATGTCATCTTTATCCCATTGGATAATAGTGCGTTCTGGCATGCTGGCGTTTTCAAGAGGAACCAAGTCACTTATTTTATTTTGGGTGATAACAAAACCGCCTACATGCTGGGATAGGTGCCGAGGAAACCCTATTATCTGTTCGACTAGACTAAAAAATAGCTGTAGTTTTTGTTGTTGAAATTGTAAACCTGCTGTCTCGATACGTTGAGCTAAATCGCTTGATCTGCCCCATCCTGCCAATGATTTTGATAAATGCTCTATGAATGCGGGCTCGAACCCTAACGCTTTTCCTACATCACGAATGGCGCTGCGCGATCGATAACTGATAACCGTGGCGACAAGTGCCGCGCGTTGCCGAGAATATTTTGCATAAATATATTGAATAACCTCTTCGCGTCGTTGGTGCTCAAAATCCACATCAATATCGGGCGGCTCGTTACGCTCCTTTGAAATAAAACGTTCAAATAATACATTGATTTGCCCTGGGGCTATTTCGGTAATTAAGAGACAGTAACAGACAACCGAATTAGCGGCTGAACCTCTGCCTTGGCAAAGAATATTTTTCGATCGAGCGAAGCGCACAATATCGTGAACGGTTAAAAAATAATATTCGTACCGAAGTTCTTCTATAAGCGCCAATTCTTTTTGTAACAATGCTTCGGCCGATATTGGAGTACCATTTGGCCAGCGTTGTTGTTTTCCGTGATTGACTAAATTACGTAAATGACGGATAGGCGGTATGGTGTCGGGTACAAGTTCCTGTGGGTATTGGTAACGCAGTTCATCTAAACTAAAACAGCATTGCGCGGCAATTGAGTGAGTTTCATCGAGTAAGGCTTGAGGGTACAGTTGGGTCAGTTCGTAATAGCTTTTTAAAGCCCCCTCAGCATTTGGGTTTAACCTTGTACCTAGTTTGTCGACAGATGTGTTGTAAGCAATTGCGGCCAGTGTATCGTGCAGGGCTTTGCGTTCTGGGCTATGCATGATGACCCGTGGGCAAGCGACCAGAGGAATAATATGAGCGAGGCTTAATTGTTGCCAATACTCAAAGTTTACCTGTTCGCCACCGCCGAACTCAAAGTTGACGCCAATCCAAAGGCGTTGTTTGAAAGCCTTTGCTAGGGCTTCGGCGTTGTTACTGAGTGTTTTAGTCTCGTCGTCGTTGCTAGGGGGCGTAGGTAACCAGATGATAAAGCAGTGCTGTAAGCGAAACCTTAAATCGTCGAAATGGGCTTCGTAGTCGCCTTTTTGTGCTCTGCGACGTGCCAGTGTTATAAAACCGCTTAATTCCGCATAAGCGATATTGCTTGGTGCTAAAACAACCAGCTGTAGGCCATTTGAAAGACGAAAATAGCTGCCGACAACAAGGGGTATGCCTAATGCTTTGGCCGTTACCCATGCTTTTACAATACCGGCAAGAGAGCACTCGTCGCTTATCGTCATAGCACTATAGCCAAGGTTGGAGGCCTGGGTAACCAGTTCGTGCGGGTGTGAGGCGCCACGAAGAAAGGTGTAATTGCTGAGACTGAATAATTGAGCGTAGATCATAGGGTAAGTATACTGTATAAATAGGGGTCTTCCCCTATTCAGGTGGCTTTCTAGCCTTTCCTAATAAACTCCCCTAGAATCCCAGCCTTTTATTTCTTGGTTTTCAGTGATGGACGAGCTTTCTCTTTACGAAAAAATATTATCAATCTCTTCTCCTTGGTTTGTCGAATCAGTTCAGCTAGATGAGCGTGACAACACCGTTCACGTCCACGTTGAATACGATTGCGACAAACATTTAACCTGCCCTTTGTGTGAATCCAGATGTAGTCGCCATGACACCAGAACAAGAACATGGCGCCATCTCGATAGCTGTCAATTTCGCACTCTCGTTCACGCGAATATCCCTCGCTCTAAATGTCGCACGCACGGTGTATTGCAAGCTGATATCCCCTGGGCTGATAAGCGATCAAGTTTCACCTTGATGTTTGAGGCTTATGTAATCTCCTGGCTTCAAGAGGCGAGTATTAATGCCGTCAGTAAGAAGCTGGCGCTTAGCTGGAATGCTGCCGATGGAATAATGAAGCGGGCTGTAGAGCGAGGCCTAAAAAGACGGTCTCATCTACATATTCAAAACCTAGCTGTCGATGAGGTCTGCAGCAAAAAGGGACATGAATATGTGACCATTGTTTCTAATGATCATGGGCATGTAATAGATGTCCAAGAAGATCGCAAAAAATCGAGTTTAAACGCATTTTTTACAGGATTAAGTGACAAGCAAATCCAATCAGTTGAAACGATTAGTATGGATATGAGTCCGTCCTATATTTATGCCACCAAAGAGTATATTCCTCACTGGGAAAGAGCGATATGTTTTGATAGGTTCCATGTTGCGATGGACTTAAATAAGGCTCTAAATAGTGTTCGTAAAAGTGAAGCCAATATGGTCGCGCAACAACACAAGCTAGAGCTCCATAGATCGAAATTTGCATGGCTGAGATCACGTGAAAATCTAAAGGATATTCATTCTGTACAGATTTCAACATTAAGCGTTGTAGCAAAGAAGACTGCACGCGCATGGGCGATAAAGGAGTATGCCATGGAGCTCTGGAATTATGATGATCGTATATGGGCTGAAGAAGCTTGGAAGCAATGGTACAGCTGGGCGATAAGAAGCCGCCTCAATCCTATAAAATCGGTAGCTAAAAGCATAAAGAAGAATCTATGGGGGATAATAAACGCCATCGTAAATAAAAAGAATAATGCTGGTGCAGAAAGTATAAATAGCAGAATAAAAATGCTAAAAGTAAAAGCGAAAGGTTTTAGGAATAAGGCCCGTTTTAAGGCTGCAATTTTATTTCATCTCGGCGGGCTGGACCTGATGCCAGAAATCTAGCCACCCGAATAGGGGAAGGCCCATAAATAGACAGTTATCTTGGGTTTGGTTTTCTTTTAATGTAGGAAGGAGGTACCTCTTATTGCTGCATACATTATGGCGTAGCGTCGGCTCGGGATGTTGTACGTGACATCAGTGGGGATAAGGTCTTTTTAACGTGGAGTTGTGGGGCTCGGACAGCCGTGAAGCGTTCTGCACGCAGAATAAATAGTGCGACAAATAAGTCGTTTGAATTACGCCATTTAATTGGTGCGATAGGTCTCAATCAAATTTTAAAATTTAAGCTATTGATTTGCGAATGGCCTATAATGCGCGGCGAATAGAGAGGGTGTGGTGTTCTTTAAATGAAATTATCGCCATAGTAATCGGTTTTCATAAGTTAAATGAATAACCTTAAAGGTTAATATTTAAAATAATTACACATGCTACTGTGTGGATTGTTTGTTGTCGCAAAAAATAAAAATAAATACGTGTGACAGATTAATCCTTGTATCCACTTTTTCGTCAGTTCGAATCTCTGTTCATTTTGTCAAAATATTTTCTAGTTTAAATTCAATAAGTAACGTTTTCCTGTGAAAATAATTTTTATGGGTGAAGTAGCGTTGGGGTTTTACTGGAAAGTGAGTGGTAAAAATTTAATAAAACTAAATATCAACACTCCAGGAGAATGTAATGCCTAATTTATTACGTCGTTGTTTATTTGTGGCGGTTACGCTGCTAGTAAGCAATTATTTGTATGCTGAAACGGGGAACCCGCGCGTTAATCAGGTGGGGTATACACCGAATAGCGCGAAAATAGCGAGTTATAAAGCGAGTTCAAATACCGCTCAAACGTGGGAATTACGCCAAAATGGTAACGTGGTCGCAAATGGCACCACCAACCCGCAAGGTGTAGACGCCGCTTCCGGCGACAATGTTCATCATATTAATTTCTCCTCTGCGAGTGTGACCGGTTCTGGTTTTACACTGCATGTAGGGGGTGATGAAAGTTACGCTTTCGACATAGCTGCGGATGCGTTTTCACCGATAATGTATGACGCTATTCGTTATTTTTACCATAACCGTTCAGGTATTGAAATTGAAACACAGTACACCGGTGGCGGTAACGGTAGTTACGCGGCTGATGCTCAGTGGGCTCGTCCTGCGGGCCATTTAAATCAAGGCTCTAACCAAGGTGACTTTGCCGTACCGTGTTGGGCAGATAGTGGTTGTAATTATGCCTTAGACGTAACCAAAGGTTGGTATGACGCAGGGGATCACGGAAAATATGTCGTCAATGGCGGTATTTCTGTTTGGAAGTTACTTAATATGTACGAGCGCGCGTTACATATTAGCAATAGTGCGAATAAGTTTGCCGATGGTACGCTGAATATTCCAGAAAGTGGTAACGGTGTTGCCGATATTCTGGATGAAGCGCGTTGGCAAATGGAATTTATGATGGCTATGCAGGTGCCCGAAGGCGAGAATAAAGCTGGAATGGTGCACCATAAAATGCATGATGTGGGCTGGACGGGTTTACCTCTAGCACCTCATGAAGATTCCAATGAGCGAGCATTGGTGCCACCGAGCGTAACCGCCACCTTGAACGTTGCGGCGACAGGCGCTCAGTGTGCGCGTCTATTTGCTGAAATTGACGCAGCTTTTGCTAATGAGTGTTTAAGTGTTGCGCAAACGGCATGGAGCGCGGCAGAGCAAAACCCTAATGATGTTTATGAGGGTGGGTACGATAGCGGCGGCGGTGGTTATGGTGATGCGAATGCAGCCGATGAGTTTTTCTGGGCTGCAGCAGAACTTTATCTCGCGACAGGTGATAGCCAGTACTTACCAACTATTAACAGTTACGAAGTGGTTTTGACCGATTGGGCATGGCCCGACACAGCCATTCCCGGCTTGATGTCGTTAGCAATAGTACCCGGTGCTAATACGGCTAGTTTACGCGACATGGCCCGTACCAAAATCATTGAAATTGCCGATTTACACGTGGCCACTATTAATTCGAACGGGTACATGGTGCCTTCTACGGATGAAGAATATTATTGGGGTTCCAATAATGTTGTTGCGAACAAAATGGCTTTAATTGCCTTGGCTTATGATTTTACTGGCAACGACAGTTACGCCAAAGCGTTTACACAAGCTATGGATTACCTTTTTGGTAACAACACATTGTCATTTTCTTATATCTCTGGGCATGGTGAAGATGCCTTAACGCAGCCGCATCACCGCTTTTGGGCGGGCGCTTTAAGTAGCAGCTACCCATGGTTGCCGCCTGGCGCTTTATCGGGTGGCCCGAACGATGGGTTGGAAGATGACACTGCAGCTAGTGCGTTAGGTGGGTGCGAATCTATACCGGCAAGTTGTTATATGGACAATATTGAATCGTGGTCGACCAATGAAATAACGATTAACTGGAACAGTGCTTTAGCGTGGGTGCTCGCGTTTTATGATGATTACGCGAACCAAACGGGAACACCAACACCGGTACCCACAGCGACACCAACACCTACACCTACGGCAACACCAACACCTACACCTACGGCAACACCAACACCTACGGCCACGCCGGTACCTACAGTGACACCCACACCAGTACCCTCGGTTACACCCACGGCTACGCCCACGCCAACGCCCACGCCAACGCCCGCACCAACATCACCTCCAGGGCAGTGCGAAGAAGTGTGTCAGTGGTATCAAGATGACCCTAGACCGCTTTGTGAAAACCAAGACAGTGGCTGGGGATGGGAAAATCAACAAAGCTGTATTGGCCGAACAACCTGTGAAGACCAAGGTGGTAGCGGTGGTGTTATAAGTGAGTGTGAATCTACACCCGTACCTACGGCTACGCCTACACCCGTACCTACGGCTACGCCTACACCCGTACCTACGGCTACGCCTACACCCGTACCTACGGCTACGCCTACACCCGTACCCACGGCTACGCCTACACCCGTACCTACGGCTACGCCTACACCCGTACCCACGGCTACGCCTACACCCACGGCTACGCCTACACCCACGGCTACGCCTACACCCACGGCTACGCCTACACCCACGGCTACGCCTACACCCACGGCTACGCCTACACCCGTACCCACGGCTACGCCTAATCTTGTTACGTGTTCTGTAAGTTATATGAATAGTTGGAGTAGTGGCTATCAGATTAATGTTGACGTCGAGAATGGCAGTAGTAGTGCTATTTCGTCTTGGACGTTAGAGCTTGATTTTGGTGAAGACCCACAGGTCACCGGCAGCTGGAACGTAAATGTTTCTGAGTCGGGTAATGTTGTGACTGCGTCAAATATTAGTTGGAATGGTAATGTCGGCGCGGGTCAAACGACTAGCTTCGGTATGCAGGGTAGTTCAGACGGTAATCTGTCAACGCCAACGTGTAGCGTATTATAATTAATACCGTTGTAACGCATAATTTACAATTTAAAAAGTGACGAAAAACCGGCTCCTTATGGGAGCCGGTTTTTGTGTGTGCTTACGGAAAGTAGCCGTCGTTTGCGGTACGTAAGATTACAATTTTTGGTGCTGGCGAGACAATGCGTCGCTTAGTTTTTTGCCCCAACCTTCAAAATGCTTCTGTAGATTATGTTCTTTTGTTAGGCGCGTATTTTCTTGGTAATTGGAGCCTACTTGCTGCTGTCCTTCGATGATAGCAATAAGATCGCCCGTTAGAGCGTCGCGTAACGCGGCCTCGAATTTTATTTCTCCAGAACCCAGCGTTTCAGTGTTGTCGTTTTTAGGGGTCCAAGGTGTTAATCGCGATATCTTTATATCAAGCTGAATTGTTTGCGCAGTGGGAACCGTAACGGCGTTAAATTTTCCTCCGCTGTGTATTCCTTTGGTGATACTTGAAATGTAAAGTCCTCGTATAAAACGTGTACTTTCATCACTTAAAGCCCACTGACCTTTCTTGGGGCTTTTAACCCAAGGTGGAGGCACTAATTTCATATCCGATACATCTAAAGGCGTAATAATAAACTGTGTGAACTGGCTGAATTCGACACCCGGTCGAACATAGGTGATTGTCGTATCTTGCTGAGCATTCGCAGTAATAGCAGCAAAAACCAGTATTGTGGCTAGAATGTCTCGATAGCAATTCTGTGTAAAGTGGGCTGATTTTCGTAAAAAAATAGAGAGCTCCTGTTGCTGCTTTGTTTGGTTAAACGGTGTGATCACTGTCGGTACTTGTCCAGCGGATGGTAACCAGTAGGTAGGCATCACGATGGATTCTTAAATTTATACTATAGACTAACTTGTTCAAAGTATGGCGTTGCTAAGGTGGTGTAAGGGTTGCCATTTTTTTATGGCCGGTTATTTATGCAGCTCAAAGGAAGAGTGTTTGATTATTGTGAGCGTTACCTTGCCTACGGTAATACCAAACTTGGTTAACGTGGATTCGTTAATAAGTGTAGATTCATTGGTGAGATACATGCGGTCGTCTACGTTAAGGTTTATATGACCGTCGTTATACGGAACCATCAACGTGTACTTGAAAAACAGTGCATTTCCTTTAGCGGCTAATACGGTTTCACCGATAACATCGTTGGCACTTGCGCTGTATCGATTATTCCCTAGTGGGCTTAAGGTCCATATTCTTTGTTGTTTTTCGCCATCGTCAAAAATGAAGTATTCATCTAATATGCCGACACCTTGATTGTTCCAGCTGGCGTCTATAGTTGCATTAAAATAACGAATCACTTTGTTTGAGCGATTCTTGACTACCCCGTGAGCGGTAAGTTTTCCGTTGAAAAAGTGGGGTACGTTAAGTGATGGCGTATTTTGAGCGTACTCCTCAAGAGTAACGTTGGAGCAGGAGGTAATCGCCAGTGCCGCGATTATTAGAAGGAAGCGTGTGCTGTACTGGATGAGTGACATAGCATTTGGACTAATCGTTAGGAAAAGAAAGGTTAATTCCCCGTTATTACGTATTAAGTGTAGATTTGGATGGTTGTTGCTCTATTGCGCTAATGATTGATCATGTAAAAGAGGTTTAAGCTCGTCGTGGTTGTCCATAAAACCTTGAGATTCAGAGAGCGCTTCCTGCGATTTTCGCTTATTTTCGCCCAGACTCCAGTTATAGCTGGCACGATGAAGTCTTGTGGAAGCTTGATATCGGTGATAAATGAGTTCTTCTGTGTTGTCGAGTTGTGTATAAATGGCGATTATTTTTGTGGATGTGTCTGCTGATTTTTTCCACGATTCTGCCGATAGCAAAAACTCGCCAGCTTGGGAGTAGGCATAACCAACTTGCTCTAGAATATCGCCTGAAGTAATGAGTAAAACCGTTAATATTGATAGCGTTTCAGTGCGTACCTCTGTACGTATTGTGTCTTGAAATCTCTTTTCGCCATAAAGGTTTAATCGACGACTAATAAGGTCTGTGTCGTCGGCAAAATTTCGCCACGATTTTCCAATTTCATTTGGGTTTCCAGATTTGGTGAGAAGTGCGGTTAATTGCTTTTGTAAATAGAATAAATTTTCAGTATTAATCTGGAGTACGCTTAATCGTTGGCTTGCCATCGAAAACTGATTGTTTTCAATTTGCTTTTCAATAAAGTCTAAATCTTTATACATGGCCCAATATATGGAGGCAAACTTGTAATGGAGAAGTTTTATGGCATTGGATTGATTCGGTGTCGTTGAGCCTACATTAAGGCTTAGTGGTAAGCGTGTTGCGGCGGGGCCGTGTATTGAGCAGAAGCCGAGTACTTGAATGCCTTCTTGCGCACATTTTTTACGTAAATCGCGTTCTTTTATCAAACATATTCTTTGCCAAGATTCTGATGGCAGGGCAGTGCAATCGCAGTGAATGTCTGCGCACGCTTTTAGAGGTTCGGCACCGACATAAAGGCTTATCACTGTGATAATTATCAGGCAACCCACGTGTCGCATGTTTCAATTCCGTTATTGTGCCAATACATCTATTTAGCATAAGAACGGAACGACCCTTCAGCCAACTCCTAGCGTATTAAGTGTAGAACGTTTGGTTATGATCAAAAGGTTTTGATAGCAATGAGCGATAACTCCTATAGGAGACCGTCATAGTGTTGGGCGTTACGGGGAGTGTTTGCCGGTAGTTATGGTAAAGAAGGGTCTTGAGCAGCGCCATCGCCGTAATTCCAACTTACGCCGATGGCTGCTTGGCCGCGCGGTTTTATCAGGCGCTTAGATGTTGATTGAGCGCCTTCTTATCACGACGTTTTCGGGAACACAAAGCTGCGAGTGATAAGCCCATTAGCATTAACACTGTTGCTGGGGGCTCTGCGACAGCGACTGTTGTGGAGATTGAAATAGGGCTGGAGGTGATATTGATGTTGTCGCTCCAGGTGATTTGATAGTCGCCGTGATCGCTGTTGGCGGTGTTGCCGCATATTTCACCTACGCCACCGGAACTTCCGAGTACCCCGCCGATACATTTTTTGGGTGAGTTAAAACCTGTAATGGCGAGTAGGTAGTCGCCTGCGGCAAGGGTTAATTCCAAAAACGAGTCGTAATGGTATTCGGACCCATCCGAAAACCCTTGTGGCGAGAAAATACCGTTCCCATCGTCGTCATTGCTAGCTAGAGTCGTGCCGAGGGGAGAAATAATAGATATGGTGGTGTCGAGCAAGGTGATTTCACCGTCGCCGTTAACATCCACGGTGTTCGCTAAGATAAAATCGAGAGAGTTAGATAGGGGTTTTGTTTCCCATGCAAGAAGATCAATAGTCAGCGCGCCACCACTGGTATAAAAGCCCCAGTAGTCTGTTGTGTTTCCAGCGTCTGTATTATAGATAGTACCGGTAGAAATAACAGAGGCTATTGACGTCTGTGCAAGGCAGGCGCTAAGCAATAGGCCAATAATACCTTTTGTGACAAAATGGTTCTTAACATTCATTTCAATTCCTTTGAATTTTTATGTTAAATAAGAAAGGGTGTGATTTTAAAATTTTAGGCGTTTTCATTTTGATAGTATCAATGTTCCTTATGGCCTTTCAATTAGAATTTAATGACGCGGTGTTAATTAGTCCACTGAACATGGTGGATGAGTGCAATGTATGAGCCAGTTTTGATATTGTTTGTGGAATCAAAGTGTTAGGTTTTGGGCTTGTCCTGCATGAGTTTTAATATGTAAACTAAACCGACTGTGTCGTATGGTATTGGTGGCGCGGTGGTTATTTTTTTGGCAGTCGTGTTTTTTATGGATGTTGTGTTTTTTTACGATTAGACGAATAGTGGTGGGTGATTTTTAAGCGAAAACGCCGTGCATAAACCATTTTCGTTGTTGGATATCGAAATAAATCCATAAACGTAAAAAATCATCTCGTTGAGCAATAAAATAATCTCTTGCGCACGCTTGTTGCCACCAACCCGATTCAATACGCTCGGGGCCTTGTAGTAGAGTTACTTTTCCTTTCCAATAGAGTGTGTGCTGTCTTTCTTCCATGGGGCGCGGAGTGTCAAATAGCCAGCTTGGCCGTGAACCGGTGCTAGCGCTAAGCGTTTTTTTTGTCGCAGGTAGTAGAGCTTTAGGTTGCGTATTTATTGTGAATATTTGATGGCTTTTCTCTGGAATATGATCGTCGCGATAACCGATCTTAAAAAGAGCGCCAGCGCCTAGGCGTGATGCTAGTTTGGCCGTGGTTATTGTAAAGCTACGGTGGGCTTCTTCATCATTATAATGATGAAGAGTTTCATTGAATGATAAAGCGTGGTTATGAAGGCTGTTGGGTATTGTATTGCGGCAAAAGAGTTCTACACTATCCACTTCAAATGCTAGGTTTTGGGCGTCTAGCTGAATGCGTGTAAGTTCAAGTAATAATGCCCATTGGCTTTGTCCTTTACTGGTAACAACAGTAAGGGTTTGCTTGTTGTGGTGAATGTCGAGCAATGTCCAGTCAATAGCCTGGCATTGTTGTTGTCGTTGCTTAAGGTATTCGCTAAGTTTTTGGAGTAATAACGTCATGGGTTGGTACAGTTGGTCGCAATTACGAATGGGGTAATCGAACTGAAGGCTATCAAAGAAAGATTCATGGGGTTTATACATTTCGATAGGCCTATTAAATAAGCCTGCTTGCGAAAATGTTTTTTCTATGCCAAATATTGTTTCGATAAACGCACAAAAGTCCAATCCCCAGCGTTTACGTATTCCGCTTAATGAATTGTGCGATATTTGATTGGCGATATCGCTTAGCGTATAAAAACCTGATTTATCTAAAGCGCTTATATGCTCCTGCATTTTTTTCGGTGTAATACCGTTGTGGGGGCACGATAATAATTGTTGAATCGGTATGTTTTTGAGTTGAGCGGTAAAAAAAACAATAGCCGTTTCACGATGCTCGTGCGTGATGTCACGGGGGATATTGTTGTCCTGAAAAGAGAGTAACCAAGCCGCATAATCGGTGTGCGCGAAACCAAGTTCGAATGAGTAAGGTAAGACGGAAAGTGTTTTTTTAAGTTGAAGCGTAAGGTTGTGAATACCTCTAAATAACGCTAAAGACTGTGAAATCTCAAGCGTAAAACCGTTATCGCGATGAAAACTATAGCGAGTATAACGTGGTTTTAAGTGCTGTTGAATATAAGGGGTGTAATGGTAAAGCTGTTCGGCGATTTGGCGAATAGCGGTATGTTCCACGTTATAGTCGCGTTCAAGAACTTGGCATTCACATAGCATCCGTGCCCTCGTTGCCGACATATCCAGTGTGATACCTTTTTTAAACGCTTCAGTATTTACACTGATGACGCGTTGTTTTTCAACAACAATGATGGCATTAGGATCGTTATAGTCAAAACCAAAAATATCTAATGGGAGTTGCGGTAAACGAATGGCTATCCAGCTTTTAGGTTCTATTATACTGTTCCCTTTTTTGGCGTTAATATTGTACTGCAAACGTGAAATCAGTATTTAATCAGAGGTTCCATAACGTTGTTTTAGCGCTACTTTCTTTTCTGTGGTGATAGGCCCGTTATTGATGTGACGGTTGTAACGGGCAAGTATATAGTCGTTCGTGGTGCTCGATGCTACGCTTGGGTAGGCTTGGTCAAGTTGATTGTGGGGCGGTAGTGCTCGCCAATGTTTAGGCAAAGGGAGTTCAATGGGGTGCGTTCGGGCTTGTTGCAGTTGGCCGCGCTGCTTGAATAACGTTACGGTTAAATGGTTACGAGTGAGCGCGGCAATTAACCGAATAGCGGCTGGGGAACTTTGTTGCTGCGCCTGAAACGAGCGAAATAAAACAGTTAGCCCGTATCGGTCAGCAGTGGCTAATTGGCATTTGCGTAATTCGGTATAGTTTAGTAATTCTTTTGGCTGCCATGCCATTAAAACACTACAGCAACTGGCGCGGGCTAATTCTACAAAAGCTGCAATAAAGTCCGTTTTGTTGTGCGTTTGCACAACTAGAAGCTGGGCTAAGGGTATTTTGGCGTCAATAAGAGCGGGAGCAAAAGGCCGCGCAGGAGGGTTAAGTAATACCGCATGGGTATTGGGTTGTTGTGTAAGTTGTGTCTTTAATGCTGGCGTAAATAACTGCCAGTCGCCGGTGCCTGCGGTAGGTTGAACAACCTCTATAAGACTACCAAGCGGCCAGCCATTATTCAGTAATTGCTGGTTGAGCTCTGGGTATCCGCTGTCGAGAGCTTCCTTGTGTCCCTGTTTTTGGACATGGCCTTTCCATATGTCGCTACGTTGCAGCAGGCTCTCTAATGAAGGCGCAGCGGTCTTTGTTGGTTTGTCGGTGTGCGTCATGTTGAGTATTAGCTAAAAAGGGTTGGGCGGCAAAAGCTCGCTTTTCACTTGCATGTATGTATATACAGTATAGCGACCTAATCATTCTGGCAAGTATGAATTTTGGCAACGTTGTGCCGGAATGCGATAATGGGTGTTTAGTGAAACAGTAGGTTAGGGGCAGTAGTAGGTTCTAACGCTTAAGGTGATTGATTATGGGTAAGCTGTACGGCGCCGTAGAGGCGGGTGGGACTAAGTTTATATGTGCGGTTGGGCGCGGGCCAAATGAGATTGAAACAGTACAAATTGCAACCATTACGCCAACTGAAACATTGGCCCAAGTGATTGAATTCTTTAAACCGTACGCGTCTACACTTACCGCGCTAGGCGTTGGTTCGTTTGGGCCTATAGACCTGAATCGCGAATCGCCAACCTATGGTTATATAACCTCCACGCCTAAGCCTGGCTGGGCGCAAACGGACATCTTAGGCGTACTTCGTGAACACTTTGACGTCCCTATTGGGTTTGATACAGATGTTAACGCGGCAGCTCTCGGTGAGGGTGTGTGGGGAGCCGCACAAGGCCTGGATGACTATATTTATATCACCATCGGAACCGGTATTGGCGGCGGGGTTGTGAGCGGTGGTCGTCTTGTTCACGGGTTACTGCACCCAGAATTGGGACACTGTTTTATCCCAAAACGAGCAGGTGATGATTATAAGGGGCGTTGTCCTTTTCATGGCGATTTGTGTTTTGAGGGATTGGCTGCGGGGCCGGCAATAGAAGAGCGCTGGCAAACGCCAGGTGTGGCTTTGCCTGTTGATCACCCAGCATGGGAGTTAGAGGCGGACTATATTGCAAAAGCACTCGTGACGTTTATCGCTACGTTATCACCTCAAAAGATTATTTTGGGTGGTGGTGTTATGGCGCAGTCGCAGGTCATTACTCAAGTGCGTGAAAAGGTTCCGGCATATTTAAATGGCTATATTCAGCACCCTGCTATAACCGATAATATTGAACAGACAATTGTCCTGCCGGGGCTTGGCAGTCAGGCGGGAATACTGGGTGCAATGGTGTTGGCACAGCAAGTGGAGTGTTAAAAGTGGCAAAAATTCAGGTTGATCATTTTTCAGATGTCTTGTGTATTTGGGCGTATGTTTCACATATTCGGATTGCTGAGCTTCAGTCAGAATTTGGCGATGATATTGCTATTGAGGTTCATTTCTTTCCCGTTTTTGGTGATGTGCCAGGAAAAATAAAAAAGGCATGGGGCGATCGAGGTGGAATAGCGGCCTATAGTCAGCATGTACAAGACGTAGCCGAACCGTTTGAGCACATTACGCTTCACGAGGATGTCTGGCTCAAAAATACGCCGCAATCTTCTTTACCCGTTCATTTATTCTTGGCAGCGGCTAGATTAGCGGAGCAACAAGAACGCACTGAAGTGGGCGTTTTTTCGCGATACATGACGTTGGTACGAGAGGCGTTTTTTGTACATGCTCGCGACGTTGCTCAGTATAAAACGTTATTGTTACTTGCCGATGAAGCAGGACTTCCCGTCGATATTGTGCGTCAAAGCGTTGAGAGCGGAGAGGCGCACGCCATTATTTGCCGTGACATGTATAAAGCCGTTGAGTTAGGCATAAAATCGAGCCCAACGTTGCTGTTTAATGAAGGACGACAGCAGTTAGCGGGTAACGTTGGGTATCGTATTATCGAAGCAAATGTTAGAGAGCTTTTGGATAATCCTGCGGGCCAGCAATCATGGTGTTGACGCGAGCGAGTGCAGGTATAGCACTCGCTTAATATTATCCTCTTCCCCCAACCCAAAGTTCTATTTAATTCATTAAAAACATGCGCTAAAGGCATGTTTTTTTGTTCTACGCCTGTCATTTTTCTGTCACGCAATACTCATAAATATGTCATGAGCTTGCGCTAAAGTGATCGAAATGGAGGGTGTAACATGCGTCTATTTCATACTATACATCAAATCGATTTAATGACTTTTGATTGGTGCTTACGCCGTAAGCACCGAGAGTTGGCTGTGGTGTTAAGCCGATACGTATCGCGGGTTGCCGACGGCCCTCTCTACGCTGTTATCGTATTTGTTTTCATGCTGCTAGAACAATGGCACATGGTTAAACTGATGGTTGTAGCGTTTCTTATTGAGCGAGCACTGTATTGTATTTTTAAATCCTCTTTTCGTCGCAATAGGCCTGCAGTTGCTATCCCAGGCTATAAAAGCGAGGTTGTTCCTTCCGATCAATTTAGTTTCCCCTCAGGGCATACCTCAGCCGCATTTTTAGTTGCCTGCGCGCTGGTGGGGGCGTACCCCGCATTGGGGTGGCTGTTGTACCCCTGGGCCGTGAGCGTTGGTGCGGCAAGGGTGATGCTTGGTGTGCACTTCCCTACAGACGTTATGGCGGGTGCGTTACTTGGCCATACCATATGCTTGCTTGTTCTAGCGGCACTCTAATTATAATTGTGTGCAAGACGACATCGTAGCGAGTTAACTTACAATAAGAGTGACGAATGAAAATACTTTATGGTGTCCAAGGAACGGGTAATGGTCATATTAGTCGCGCACGCGCGATGAATAAATATTTAAAAGAAAACGAGATAGATGTGGATTATGTCTTCTCGGGGCGAGAAAGAAATAAGTATTTCGACATGGAAGAGTTTGGAGCGTGGCGAGATTTCAAAGGTTTAACGTTTGTACACAATGCTGGAAAATTAAGTGTTATAAGGACATTAAAAGATGCAAAATTCAAACAGCTTTGGCAGGATATTAACAGCCTGGAGGTCGACAACTACGATTTGATCGTGACCGATTTTGAACCGATTACGGCATGGGCTGCTAAGCGGGCGGGGAAGTTTTGTCTAGGCGTGGGCCATCAATATGCCTTTGAACATAAGGTGCCACGTAGAGGCGATGACTTTATTGCCCGCACAATAATGTCGTCCTTTGCTCCTGCCTCCGAAGGGTTGGGGTTACATTGGCATCACTTTAATCAAGCGATATTACCGCCTATTGTGGAGTTAGACCCTGTGGCGGACCCCGTGGATAAAAAGAAAATTTTGGTGTACTTGGGGTTTGAGGATAGCGACGAAGTTATTCGTTTGCTTGAGCCATTTGAAGAATATAGTTTTTATTATTATGGGCCATTTTACGAGTACCAAAGTTTGGGCCATATTAAGCTTAAACCGTTGTCGCGTGATGGTTTTAAATACGACTTGGCAACGGCGAATGGTGTTATATGCAATGCCGGTTTTGAACTGTCTAGCGAGGCAATTCAGCTGGGTAAAAAATTGTTGGTTAAACCGCTAATGGGACAGCTTGAGCAGCTATCAAATGCGAAAGCAATGGAGGAGCTCTATTTAGCGATGACAATGGAGTTTTTAGACAAAAAAATTGTGGGTGAATGGTTAGATGATTTCCCTACTAAACGCGTGACTTACCCAAATGTAGCAAAGGCCATTGCCGAATGGATTGCCGCAGAAAGCTGGACACTGGAAGGCTCAAAAAACAAGTTAATTGAAACCCTGTGGAGCCATGTTGAGGGGCATGGGTTACCCTCTTTTGACAATAGTGGCTTGCAGCCTGTATTCATTGAATAATCAACGTTATGTTATTGGAGTGTTCGTTTGGTGAGGCGTATTTAAGCGATAGAGCGGCAAGGTTTGTTGAAGATGTTGGCCCGTACCCATAAAAAAAAGAATAGTTTTATGGGTGTTTCGGCCAATAGGGGACGCTCTATTTGGGGAGAGGTGCTCATTATAAAGGTGTTGGTACTTATAGTTTCGTAAATAAATAAAGCGCTGTTAACCAGCCCGCAGCGGCGACCAGTTTCCACGTTAACACTGGGTCGCGCTCTAACAGCGGCACTTCCTCTGGCGTTGTCCATTTCGTGTTGGGGCTACGCAGGTCTTTAACCCATTCCGATAGGGCAGAATAACGAGCGTTTGGTTGAATACTTAAAGCTTTTTCTAGTGCTTTATCGAGCCAAAAAGGTACCAGTGGATTGTGCTGTCGAGCAGGAATGTAGTTTAATTTTTGAAAGCTTTTTAAATCCTTCGCGTTGCTATAGGCTTCTCCATAAGGCTGTTTTTGGGTTAGCATTTCATAGAGTAAAACAGCGAGAGAGAATTGATCTGATTTTTGTCCCACGGTACCGCCGTAACGATACTCAGGGGCGGAATAGTCTAGAGTACCTAAAATTGTGTCGCGCTGAAACGGCGAGCCAATCTCGTGAATACCCGCGACCCAGCAGGAGCCAAAGTCAATTATCGTGGCGCCTTGAATTCCTACAACGATATTTCCCGGTTTAATATCTTGGTGTAAGGTATCTTTTCGGTGAAAGGCGCGAATACCTTTTACCATTTGCTCCAACAGTTCGATGGCATCGGTAATGGCAAAGGGAGCACGCTCTTTTATTAATTGCTCTAAGGTTGGGCCGGCAACATGCTCTGTTAAATAGTACAGCGTTTTTCGGACATGCGGGGGCGTGACGACTCGAGCAACTTGTGGGTTTTGAATGCGCGCGCCAATCCAAGATTCCATCACAAAACGTTCAATGTAAGCGGGGTCATCATCATAATTCACCGAAGGTGTTTTCATGACTAATGGTTTGCCATCACTATTCTTAACTAAATAAACCTGACTTCTTTCCGATTCATGTAGAATTTTTTCAACGGTCATGCCATCAATCTTATTGCCGGCTTCCAGTAGGGGAGGGAATGGCAGCTTAGATAGTACATTGACGGCGTCGGCTTGAGAGGGTGTACCAATCGAAACAATCTTAACCGCCTGAACACTAATGTTATCTTTTGTCTCGTACTTTACTGCGAGCGCGGACAAGGTCTCCGTGATGGTTTCTGGAAAATCTTGGTGTTCTAATACCAGTTTTTTAAATTCTCGCGAGGGAATGGCATCGTGTATGCCGTCGGAGGTTAAAACAAACAGGTCGCCAGGTTCGATTTCCTCCATTTGCATGTCCACTTCAAGCGTTATGTCGGCACCTAGAGCGCGGCTTAAATAGGTGGTGTCTTTATCGATACGTTGCGTGTGATCACGTGTTAACTGTTCGAGTTGGTTCTCTCTTACGCGGTAGATACGAGTGTCGCCAATATGAAACGTGAAACTTTTATCGCCTTTTAAAATAAGTGCACTAAAGGTTGTAAGGTAGCCTTCGCCACGGACACTGTTTTGGCTTTGCCCCCACAAATATTGGTTAAGCGACCGAATAACCTGCATTGCCGACTGCTGCGTTCGCCAAGTGTCGGGCGTAGCATAATAGTCGGTTAGAAACCCCGTAATGGCTGATTGACTTGCTTGCCGTGCGGCGGAGCTACTGCTTACGCCGTCGGCTACGGCAATGGCGATACCTTTTGTCGCAAGCGTGGTTTGTTGATCGTTAGAAGGAATGCGAGCGCCGACGGTATCTTGGTTTTCAGGCTTGTTGGGGCCTTTGTCACTGTATTGGGAGAGTGCAATTTTGAGGGACGATTTTAAGTGGTCCACTGTAGGTCCTTGTCGCGTTTGGTAGCGTTATCCTATCACTATTTTAAATGTATGGCGTTAGCGGTAGATCGGAGTACACCAGTGGCAATAATAGAGAGAATAGTCGAAATAAAGGGGCGTTAGCCTGCGTCTTGGTTGTGTGTATTACGGTAGGACGTCATTAAAAAAAGGAGGGGATGAAATACATCCCCCCCTTTTTGTTGACGAGCTTAGGTCAACTCAATTTTCTGCACGGTACCATCTGGAAGTACTTCAGTCATATGCCCTTCGGGCTCTTCTAAAAACTGAACAATCACAAAGATAACCGCAGCACAGCCTCCAATAATTAAAAAGAAGGTACTTGCATCGACAAAGCTATAGGCGGTTAGAAACGTAACGGCACCAACGTTACCGTAGGCACCTGCCATGCCGGCAATTTGGCCTGTCATGCGGCGTTTAACTAAAGGCACCATGGCAAACACGGCACCCTCTCCAGCTTGAACAAAGAAGGAACAACACATAACGGCGACAACCGCTAAAAATATAGGCCAGCCTGAATCGATTTGAGAGAGAATGCAATAGCCTACAGTGAGGCCAGCTATAAAAATGGAAAGTGATTTGC
Source organism: Teredinibacter purpureus (assembly GCF_014217335.1). NCBI lineage: Bacteria > Pseudomonadati > Pseudomonadota > Gammaproteobacteria > Cellvibrionales > Cellvibrionaceae > Teredinibacter > Teredinibacter purpureus. The sequence continues at coordinate 2,452,688 of NZ_CP060092.1, forward strand.
GACGGCCAAATCGGTCTGAAATATAACCGCCGCCTGGGCGCGCAATCAAATTCATAAAAGCAAAGACTGCACCGAGGGCGCCGGCTTGAACTAAGCTCAAGCTGGTAAATGTTTCGAGAAAAAAGGCCGGCAGCATCGAGACAACGGCGAGCTCTGAGCCAAAGGTTACAAAATAGGCCCAGTCTAAAATCGCAACTTGCTTGAATTTGTATTTGTCATGCTCAGGAGCGCCGTGCGCGAGCATCTCTTTGTTAACTTTATAAATTTGAGAAAACTGGAAAACAAATAGCGCAACCAGTACACCATAAAAGGTGTAGGTGGCCGTTTGGCTTAACAATTTAACGCCCGCTGGAGATAGTTTCCACGCTAATACTGCCAGAATAAGATACATGGGAATATTCATGGCTAAATAGAAGTAAAAATCTTTCTTGCTGGTAACTTCTAAACCACCGGATTTTTTTGGCTTAAAGTAGGTAGAGCCTTTGGGTGTGTTACGTGCTTTCCAATAGAAGATAAAACCATACACGAATGCAATTACGCCCGTGGACGCAATCGCGTAGCGCCAGCCATCGTCCCCGCCATACAATAATGCCACGGTGGGTAAAGAGAACGCTGCAGCCGCTGAACCGAAATTACCCCAGCCGCCGTACACGCCTTCGGCCAAGCCAACTTGACGAGCTGGAAACCACTCGCCAACCATGCGAATACCAATAACAAACCCAGCACCGGCAAAACCCATAGCGAAGCGCATAATAGCGAGTTGTTCGAAGCTGGTGGCAAAGGCAAAGCCTAAGCAAAGAAGGCCGGATACTACGAGTAAGCAGCTGAAAACAATACGTGGCCCAAATTTGTCCACCAAAATACCAATGACAATTCGCGCTGGAATAGTAAGTGCCACGTTTAAAATAAGCAGGGCTTTCCACTGAGCCCCTGTCATATTAAAGGCCTCCATGATAAGCGGTTTCATGGGAGCATGAGAAAACCACATGACAAAGGTTAAAAAGAATGCAAACCAAGTGAGGTGCAGCGTGCGGATATTAGTTTGTGAAAAATCCAGCAGGTTTAACTTAGAGGAACTCATACGGTTTCCTTCTTCTCCTAAAAAATGTGGATGAGTTACACCGGTGCGGTGATCGCTCATATTGAAATGTTTGATTAACACCTAGCAATCGTCATGCCAGCACCGTTATGGCTCGATAAAGCCCAGTAAGGACCTTGTTAAAAGGGTTTCTGAATAAAAAACAAACATAGTTGTGACCGTATGCTGTGCGTTTCGGCTCGTTTTTGGTGCGCTTTAGGTGGGAGTAAGCGTGCAAGATAAATGTGCGATAGTATGCGCGGCTGGAGATCGATGATTGGATGAAAGAATTATGGCAAAACGACCCTCAACAAAAAGCAAAAGCCCGAAACCTGCGGTAAACCAAAAGAAAAGGCCGGCGCAGCAATGGCGAACGCGACTTGGCTTACACGTTCAAGCACTTAGTTTTGGCTTGTTAACGCTAATCGTGGCGTTTACGGTCAGCTGGGTGGTATTGGCAAAATATGATTTTATGTACGGAGTTTGGCTCGATCATGGTGGAATTGGGCAAGGAATAGATACCTATGGCCCGCAAAATCGATATAAGACGGGATTTGGTGACACGACTCGAGATGAGCGCATTAGGGTGTTTAGTGAGATAAATAGCAGTGTACATCGAGGCGGGGAAGGCTTAGCCGACATTACGTATACGTCACCGAGTAGCGATGGAGTGCACGTGCTATTGCGATCACCTGAGGTGATTCACCTGCAAGATGTGGCCAATTTGATCGATGTTTTATTTGGCGTTGCGTTTATATCCGTTATTTTGTGGTGTGGCGTGAGCGGGTATCTATTACTCGTGGAGCGTTCTATGCCTTCACTTAAACAGCAAAGTATGGCGGTGTTAGCGTTAACGGTTCCGGCCATTGTTCTGGTGTTAATACTCGGCCCAACGGATGTGTTCAATCAGTTTCATATATGGATATTTCCCGCGGGGCATGAATGGTTTTTTTATTATCAAGATTCGCTCATGTCGACATTGATGCTAGCCCCAACACTTTTTGGATGGATAGCCATCGCGTTATTAGTGGCGGCGGCGGTAAGCTTCGTGGTTATTCAGGGCGTGTTACAGGTGGCGGCCACAACTGTACCGCGACTTTTAACGCGCAAGTAGGTATATAACCGCAAGGGCTAGAATAGCCGATAGGCTTTGCCAAAAGGCTACAGGGTTTCGGTCTAGTAACGGTGGCTGTGTTTTGGTGAGAAATTCACGGCTGGGCCTGCGTAAATCGGCGATGAATTCTGAAAAAGCATCGTAGCGTTTGTAAGGGTTAGGGTGTAATACTGTCTTGAGCGTGTCGTCAATCCAAGCGGGAATTTCGCGTTTGTCATGTAGCGCGGTTCTATACCGTAAGTTTCGTTGTGCGGAGGGTGTTCTGGCTTTGGCGACCTCGGCTCCATAGGGAAGGTTGCCCGTTAACATCTGATAGGTAATAACCCCTAGAGAGAATAGATCCGAACGCGGTGTGCCTGGTTCTCCCAAAAAATATTCGGGTGCTGTGTATTGTGCGGTTCCGAGAATATTTTGTCGTTCAATTGCGGTTGTAATCTCCATAATTCCTGCAACTTTCGTTGCGCCAAAATCGATAATTTTTACGGTTCCCGTTGCGTCGATCATAATGTTTTCAGGCCGTAAGTCTTGATGTAACATTTCTAACCGATGAAAAGCCCGCAACCCCTTTGCAATTTGTTCCACAATTTCTCTAACGCTTTCGAGTGTGGGTTTTGGGTTGTCTATCATCCATTGGGTTAGTGTTTGGCCGTCGATAAACTCGGTTGCAATATAGATAAAGTGCCGTTGCCGTGTTTGCGAACAAGGCTTTAGTACATAGGGGTTATCTATGCGCTTGGCGACCCATTCCTCCATTAAAAAACGTTCTAGGTAGGCTGAATCGTTTCTCAAGTCGATAGAGGGGATTTTGATGATAGTGGGTGTTTTGGTTTCGTTATCCTCCGCTAAATAGACATGGCTACGACTACTGCCGTATATCTTCCTCAAAATGGTATAACCATCAAATTGTGCACGAGCCTCCAGTAATGGTGGGAATGGTAACTCGCTGTATTGTTGGTAAATTGCGCGTGTATCGTGGCTTGGTAACGTATTAATACGTACAACTTGTGCAGTAAGGTTGTCGGTGCTGCCATTGTCGAAGGCTGCCTCTACAATAAATTTTGCGGCGGTATTTAAATCTTGCTGGTGAGCGTTAATAGTCTCGGTAATGAGCTGGTCATTCGCAAATTCATAAACACCGTCAGAAGCAAGAATAAAGATGTCGCCTTCGGCAACGGGTAAGGCCTTGTAGTCAATTTCGAGATGTGAATTAATACCTAAACCTCGGCTTAGGTAGCTTTGCTCTTGTGAAACCCAAAGCCTATGATCCTGAGTAAGCTGTTCTAATGCGTTGTTATGTAGCCGGTAGATGCGAGTATCGCCAATATGAAAAATGTGCGCGGTATCCGACTTTATAATCAGTGCACTTAACGTACAGACATACCCGCGGTCTTTATCGTAGCGGTATTGGCTTTGTTGTGTTTGGGCAAATAGCCATGAGTTGGTTGCCATTAACACTTGTTGCGCGGATTTTTTAGTGGACCAAGCCTCAGATGTACAGTAATAATCTTGTAAAAAACTGGTGACCGCCGATTCACTGGCTATTTGGCTAACCTGACTACTGCTAATGCCATCGGCTATCGCAATGGCAATACCCTTAGAGCTAAGTTGAGGTTCTGCTGGGCAGTAACTTCCGTGAAAATCCTGATTAATATCCTTGCGGCCTTTATGTGAATATTGGCCAATCGAAAGTGTGAGCGGCTGATTTTTTGTAGGGCTAGAAGGGCGTGGCTGCTGGGTAGTCATTGTTATCGCTTCGCCCCAAGGGGCAGGTTAACCGTGAGAGAGGTGTTTAAATTTAAATAAAGGACGGTAGAGCGTGCTGCTCGAGAACGATGGCCGCCGTTTAGGGGCGGCACCCATTGCCCAAAAACTACCAGTTATTGTACTTTAAAAATTTCCCATTCATTGTAATTAATACGCGATCCCCTTTGGGGTCTTCAATTTTATCGACATCGAGCGAGAAATCGATAGCGCTCATAATGCCGTCACCAAATTTTTCTTGGATGATTGCTTTTAAGGTGGTGCCATAAACACCGGTAATTTCATGGAAGCGATAGATTAGGGGGTCGGTGGCAATCGATTGCTCCCACGTTTTTGTTGGATAGGCTTCAAGTGCGGCAACAACGTCTTCTTCCAGGGCTAAATATTCAACAATGGCGAGTGCAATGTCTTTGGGTGCGCTATTCATGCCTAAGCAAGCGGAGGCTAACCACACGGGTGAGAGATTTAAATCTTCCCCAATTTTTTCCCATGTTAAACCTTTTTTTGCTTTGGCGGTAACAATGGTATCGGTCATGCTTTGTTTGTTCATGCGTATTCCTTATCTGTTGGCAGACCCTTATTGTTTTATAAAAACGTTAAGGGTCCGTGGAATAAAGTGTTTTATAACGGGCACAAAAGTAGTCGTGTAGCACGCTAAAACTCTCCCTTGGATATTGCGCCTTTCATGGCACCTTCTATTGCGCTATTTATGGTGCTACCAAGAGAGAGGGGCCGAATGTTTACCTGAACGCTGGGTGATTTCTAGGTGTTGATTAAAGAGAGCGTCTTGGCCCAGTACGCAAATGAGTACTGTAAAGTGTTAACCCTGTGAAGAGTAAACCACCGACAAGATTACCAAGTACGGTAGGTATTTCGTTCCATATTAAGTAATCCATTATTGAAAAGTCGCCGCCCATAATAATGCCTGAGGGGAACAAGAACATATTCACTACTGAGTGCTCAAACGTCATAAAGAAAAACAGCATAATCGGCATCCACATGGCGATAACTTTGCCGCTTACGTGGGTAGATATCATTGCACCAACAACACCGGTTGAAACCATCCAGTTACAGAGCATGCCTCGGAAGAAAATAGTGAACCATCCAGAAGCACCATAGGCGGCGTAACCCAAGGTACGGCTTTCGCCAATACCCGCAATTTTTTGGCCTACAGCCCCCGGTTCAACGGAAAATCCGTAGGTAAAGACAAACGCCATCATAAACGCAACCGTTAAAGCGCCTGCGAAATTACCCAAAAATACTAAGCCCCAATTTTTTAAGACCCCCTTCACGGTTACACCTGGACGTTTGTCGATAAGCGCCAGTGGCGTGAGCACGAATACACCGGTGAGTAAATCAAAGCCCAGCAAATAGAGCATACAGAAGCCAATGGGGAACAGAACGGCACCAAGAAGTGGGACGCCGGTTTGTACCGTCACCGTAATTGCAAATACCGCGGCCAGCGCCAGAATGGCACCCGCCATATAGGCGCGAATAAGAGTGTCGCGTGTGGACATAAATATTTTCGATTCACCTGCGTCTACCATTTTGGCGACGAATTCGGAGGGTACTAAATAAGACATAATGATTTCTCTGTTATATAGGTGCGTTTTGATTGATGTTGGTAGGTGCGGCCCTACGTACACTGAACAAGGCAATTATTACGCCTACTTGTGCGAATATTGGTTAAGGGTTTGTTTTATATAAATAAAAATTAGTTTTTTTAGAATATTTTAAACAGTAATTGCCATGGCATGCCTCATGAAAGGGCTTTCTTTGCTATATGCTGGTGCGATAGGTGAAGTAGACGAAGCCTTTATGTTGAGTATTGGTCGTGATTTTGCCCATAAGAAAAAGAGCATGATGGAGGTTTAACATGTTAGCCGGTTGGCTATTTTTTTCGCGGAAAAGAGTGTGTGTTGCGCTTTGATTAGTGTCCACTAAAGTTAAATATTCGGGCGCAATTGCATCAATCTATACGCGGTTTTTAGAGCGCCAACGTTAACGGGGAGGAGAGATGGCTTGATGTCGTCACGTATCGCATATAGCGACTGTAATTCGATGAATACAGCGTGATAGGCGTGCTCCACTACCACGAGCGGTAGTTTTTGCCGCGTCGGGCGGGCCTGCGCAATAGCCGGCAAGGGTAGGTGGGCCAGGTAAACATAATAAGAAGCGGTAAAGGGTTGTATATTAGATAATACTAAATTAGTATTACCTCTTCTTTGGGTGAGTTGCTCTAGAGTTCTTTTGCGGCGTAATTCGAGGCTATAGGGCGCATAAACGGTACCGTTTAATATTATTGTTGATTTATAACGCTATATGAAGAGGTTGGTAGTATGACCATTACACCTAAAAAAACGAATATTGATAGTTTAGTGTTTAGATTTGCGGGCATTTTCATTTTACTCAGTGTGTTTCTGGGGCATTTTCATCACGAGAACTGGTTGTGGTTTACGGTGTTCGTAGGGGCCAATTTACTGCAGGCGTCGTTCACGGGTTTTTGCCCGTTGGCGATGATATTGAAAAAAATAGGTGTTCAGTCGGGCATGGCTTTTCGCGGAGATTAGCGACACTTATAAAGTGGGTTCTCATAAACATTTATACAATAGGACGGTAGGCATGCAGTGTTTTGATTTTACGCACGGCGCCATCACGAGAAGCTGGCGTTGGTTAGGTTTATTGAGCGCGGTGCTGCTGGTGTTTGCTTGTGGCAATGAGTTGAATACGCCCAGTACCAAAGCGTTTTCACCACTGGCTGAATCGCTAGAGACCGAGGCTGTGGCATGGCGGGTGGTGGCTAGCGAAACCTCGTTTGACGGTGTGGTTGAAGCGGTGAATCAGGCGGTGGTGTCGGCGCAAACAAGTGGTCGAATTGTCGAGCTTCCTTTTGATGTAGGGGATTATGTGGCACAAGGTGATGTTATTGCGCGGTTCACCGATGCTGAACAGCAAGCCGCATTGCGGGTTGCACAAGCACGTGTTGAAGAAGCCAATGCGCGATTTACAGAAGCAGATGAGCAGCTTGCCAGAGTGGCTGATGTATATGCGCGCGGTATGGTGGCAAAAGCGGGCTTAGATCAAGCAAAAGCGACACAACAAGCGGCGCTCGCACGCAGTGATTCTGCCCGTGCAGGTGAACAGGATGCCCATGAGCGTTTGGCGCATACCGTGGTTATTGCGCCCTATAGCGGGATTGTGGTTAAGCGACTGACTGATGTGGGCGCCACTGTTGTGCCGGGGTCTCCCTTACTTGAAGGGCTTTCGTTACAGCATTTGCGTGTACAAGTCGATGTGCCTCAAGACCATATTGGTTTACTGCGTAAGCATAAAAAAGCACGCGTAATACTGGCGAATGGCGATTCTGTTGCGGTCACTGATATTCGTATTCCACCTAGCGCAAAAAGTAACACGCATAGCTTTGGTGTTCTATTGACGTTGCCAGAAGGCCAATATGAAGAGCCTGTTTTTCCCGGCACTTTAGTGAAAGTTGCGTTGCCGCACGGAGAGCAGCGACAGCTATTGGTGCCAGAAAAAGCGGTTGCACGTAGGGGCGAAGTCACGGCGCTTTATATCGTCTCGCAGCCTGAACCAAACGTTTGGGATATAGAATTTCGCTATGTACGCTTAGGCACGCCAATCAGTGAACACCATGCGATTGTATTGTCCGGTTTAGAGGCGGGCGAACAGATTGCGTTAGACCCCATTGCGGCGGCGGCAGCTTATAAAATGCAAACATTCAACTAGCGTATGCCGCACGTAATTATAGTAACAAGATTAAGTTTTAATTAGACCGGATAAAAACATGGAACACTCTTCGACACTCGGTTTCTCGGGTCGCCTTGCAAAAGCTTTTCTTACGTCAGAAATAACACCGCTATTAGCCTTGACGGGTTTCTTGTTAGGTGTGTTTGCTGTTTTGGTGACACCAAGAGAAGAGGAACCGCAAATAAATGTCACTTTTGCAAATGTTTTTATTCCGTTTCCCGGCGCGTCGGCGAAAGAAGTTGAATCGTTAGTGACTACGCCTGCGGAACAAATTGTGTCAGAAATAAAAGGGGTAAAGCATGTTTACTCTGCATCACAGGCAGGAATGGCGGCGCTCACCGTTCGTTTTAAGGTGGGAGAGCCTCGCACAGAGGCAATTGTGCGTTTATACAATGCATTCTATTCGAATCAAGATGCGTTGCCCTATAATTTAGGTGTGGGGCAGCCATTGATAAAACCCAAAGGTATTGATGATGTACCCGTGGTGACCGGCACATTATGGAGTCAAAACCCTGATATTAGTGCTGCGGATTTATTGCATATAGCACATGCCATGGAAACCGAATTACAGCGAGTTCCCGGTACGCGTGATATTAATACCATTGGCGGAGCAGCAACAATTGTACAGGTTAAATTTGATCCCTCTCGTTTAGCGGCTTATGGATTATCGTTAGGGGACTTACGTGAAAGTTTGTCGTCGGCCAATGCGTCAGCTGACGCTGGCGCAATTGTTCACCACAATACTGATATTAATATTCAAGCGGGAAATTTTCTAACCACTGAAAGTGATGTGGCTGAACTAGTGGTAGGCGTTGTTAACGGTGTACCGGTATTTTTACGGGATGTTGCAACAGTCTCTTTAACCACCGAAACGCCTCGAAACTATGTAAGTTATGGCGTTGGCGCTGCACATGCCTTACCGCCGGCGCGCTATCCTGCGGTGACCTTGTCCGTGTCGAAAAAAAGTGGCGAGAATGCTGTTGAGGTTGCCGATGCGGTGATTGATCGTTTCAACCAAATGAAAGGTCTTTATTTTCCTGATGGAATTGAAGCCACTATTACACGAAATTATGGCGAAACTGCAGAAGAGAAAGCGCAAACGCTAATAAAAAAATTATTATTTGCCACCCTCTCGGTAATTGTCTTAGTGATGTTGGTATTGGGTAAGCGTGAGGCGATAGTGGTAGGGGTAGCGGTGGTCGCAACCTTGGCCATTACACTATTTGCGTCGTGGGCGTGGGGCTTTACGTTAAATCGAGTGTCATTGTTTGCGTTAATATTTTCAATTGGTATTTTGGTGGACGATGCCATTGTGGTGGTAGAAAATATTCACCGGCATATGAGATTGGGTAAGGGTACATTAAAGGACATTATTCCCATTGCGGTGGATGAAGTAGGCGGGCCAACCATTTTAGCGACGTTCACGGTTATTGCAGCACTTTTGCCCATGGCGTTTGTGACGGGATTAATGGGGCCTTACATGCGGCCGATTCCTATTAATGCTTCTATTGGCATGTTGATCTCGTTAGCAGTAGCTTTTATCGTAACGCCTTGGTTGTTTTTGCGTTTATTTAAACGGGATTCGCATCATAAAAATAGTAATGAAAATAAACCTTTTACAGAGAGTAGCAACCCAAAAGATACGCGGCTGCACGTTTTTTTTACACGAATACTTAACCCCTTTTTACAGGGAAAAGACGGCCGTAAAAATCGTGTCTTTTTACTGGTGGGTATTCTCGGTTTAATTGGCCTGTCGCTAAGCCTAGTGGTTTCTCAGGCGGTAATTATGAAAATGCTACCGTTTGACAATAAAAGTGAGTTTCAAGTTGTCGTTGATATGCCTGAAGGAACATCACTGGAGCAAACACATAGAGTATTACAGGCACTGGCCAATGATTTAGAGTCCCTCCCCGAAATGCTGGATTACCAGCTATACGCCGGTACCGCAGCACCCATTAATTTTAACGGATTGGTGCGGCAATATTATTTGCGGAACGAACCGCACTTAGGTGATATCCAGGTCAACCTTGTTCACAAAAGTAAACGTAGTCGAAAAAGCCACGCCATTGCTTTGCAGGCTCGAACACTGATGGCCGATACCGCCCAACAATTTAAGGCCAATGTTAAAGTGATAGAAATGCCGCCGGGCCCGCCAGTAATGGCCCCGCTGGTGGCTGAAATATATGGATTGGATTACCCTCGCCAATTGGCGGTGGCACAAGAGGTAAGAGGGCTGTTTAGTGCGACGGATGATGTAGTGGATGTTGATGACACTATTGAGGCTCCGCAAGAAAAGTGGGTGTTAATTGTGGATAGGGCGCGCGCGGCAAAACTTGGCGTGAGCCAGCGAACCATTATTGCGGATATTACGGCGGCGGTACGCGGAGAGGATATGACGTACCTGCATGATGAGCACGCCAAGCAGGCGATACCTGTGCGAGCGACGCTACCGTCGGTGCAAAAAGGTGATTTATTGGCGTTGCAAAATTTACGTGTGCGTACGAGGAATGGCGACCTCGTTGCGCTTTCAGAAGTCACACAATTGAAAAAACAGGTGCGCGACCAAACGATCTACCATAAAGATTTATTACCGGTGGTTTATGTTACCGGTGATGCCGCAGGCGATACTGATAGCCCACTTTATGGGTTGGCAACGATTGCTAACGCGTTAGCACAAAGCCCTGTTGAGGGTACCGTTATAGAGCAGTTTTATATTCAACAGCCTCAAAACCCTTATCGATGGAGCTTGAAGTGGGACGGCGAGTGGCAAGTGACGTATGAAACATTCAGGGATATGGGAATAGCCTATTCCATCGGGCTTATTATGATTTATTTGCTCGTCGTTGCTCAATTTAGATCATATTCAATACCCTTAATTATTATGGCGCCAATACCCTTAACCATTATCGGTATTATGCCGGGGCATGCGTTGCTTGGGCAGCAGTTCACCGCACCCTCGATGATTGGCATGATTGCACTTGCGGGCATAATCGTACGTAATTCAATTTTGCTAGTGGATTTTATTCAACAGCAAGTGCGTGCGGGTAAAAATTTACAGGCGGCTACTATTGAGGCCGCCGCTGTACGGTCGGTGCCCATTGCTCTGACGGCTTTGGCGGCTATGATGGGGGGCGTATTTATTTTGGACGACCCTATTTTCGGAGGTTTAGCTGTGTCGTTAATTTTTGGCTTGTTAGTTTCCACTATCCTTACGTTGTTGGTTATCCCAGTTGTGTACTACGCTTATGAATACCAACAGCAGCGAAATATTGTGCGACAGCAATAATCGTTCAATATTTTTTAGAGGGGCGCTCAGTTATGAGCAAACAGGGAGTAGTCGTACGTCATCTGACGTCCTTGTTACTGGTTAGTGCAGTGTTAAATTGTCGCGCCGAAGATTATTTATACGATTTATCTCTTGAGGATTTACTACAACTTACGATTACGTCGGCGTCAAAAGTGTCTGATGTGGTGCGCGACGTCCCCGCGTCCGTCACTATTATTACGCGCGATGATATTAGCCTTATGGGCTATGCCTCGCTCGAAGAGCTGTTGATGAATGTGCCGGGCTTTTATCACATAGACACCTATGAGGATTTTCAGGTGGGTGTGCGAGGCACGGTTGGCGGCTCATTAGCCTTTTTGATTAATGGTGTTCAACAACATCCCACTCGTATTAAAACCTTAACGGTACCTAACCGTTCTCGTAGTAACTTACCTATCCAAGCCATAGATCGCATTGAAATTATTCGTGGCCCTTCTTCTGTTATCTATGGCAACAATGCTTTTCTTGGCAGTATCAATATTATTACTAACGATAAACAGCAGGGTACGACCGCCTCGGTAAGCATTGGTGAAAATGGATATTCTTCAGGTTATCTGCGTGTTTTACAAGAATCGGATCGTGGCTATTCTGTACTGAATATTGGCGCCAGCCGAACAAAGGGTATTGGCGGCAACCTCAACGAAGTTATGAGTGAGGAGCAATTAAACCGTGAGTTGATGAGCCCCGAAATGTATCAACGTTTAGACGGGACATTGGAGCAGGAGACCTTTAGTGCCGAAATGAGCGGCCGGCTGGACACGCTGGAATACGGGTTTCGTTATTCGGATATGCATTATGGCTTTTACGCGCTATTTCCAGGTTTTGAGGATGGCAGCAAAATTGATCTAACCAGTTGGGTGGGACATGTAGGGTATGAGCTAAGTTTGAGTGACGCCTACAAAGTGAATATTTCGGGTGTTGCCAGCAATGAAAAGTATTTTGTTGACCCCGATTTTATTATTCCCAGTATTCGCGGGTATCAAAACCAGAACAGTAACCGCATAGAGCTGGAAGGGTTGTTATCTTATGACGCGTCTGAACAGCTGAAGTGGCTGATAGGTGTAAACTATCGACAAATGCGACATGTACAGAACAATGGAGATTTTTTTGAAATTGGTTATTTTAACCTAGCCGAAACCGAGAGCATTGTTAATCTCGCGGCGTTTTCCAATGTAACTTACAAAGTGTCAGAACGTTGGGAGTTGACGGGTGGCTATCGGCATGCCTACGTAGGTGATTATGACGCAATATTCACTGCACTAGATGAGGGTGGCGAAACACTAAACGAACCGTTTAGCGTGGATAGACGCAATGATGAAGCGGTTAAATTGGCGAGCAATTGGCGTTTTACCGATCAAGATGCAGTCAAGGTCATTTATAGTACGGCCACGCAAGATAATAGTTCGATTGAGCTGCTTGAGCCCGAACAAATGAAAACGTATGAGCTCAATTATTTGCATACAGGCAAGAAGAACACCGTATCGGTCTCGCTTTTTGACAATGATATTCGTAATGTTAGGCGCCGTGTAGTGAGGTATAACGGGGATCAAGTAGAGGATGTACTGGATAACCAATCGCACTGGCAAACCAAAGGCGTCGAAGCGATTATAACAACGCGTCCTACGCGCAACCTCATGGCTGAAGTCAGTGGCGTTTATCAAACGAGTAAAGACCTGATCGCACCAGGTGCAACGGTAGGTTATTCACCACAGAGCCAAATGAAGTTTAAGTTGGGTTACGGGGTTGATGCTTGGCGCTACAGCACTTCGTTAGTGTATGTGAGTGATATGCACTCTACTTTTGGGATCGATTACCGAGAAGAGAACCCCGATGATCAGATTCAGTATTTAGGTAGCCCTGTGGATAGCTACCTGCTGGTGAATGCGAATATTCGCTATCAGCGTGAGAGTAAGCCTTGGTTTGTCAATATGCATGGTTTTAATCTTACGGACAGTGATATTCGTTACCCAGCCAATGAACTGGCTGATTTTGAATACGGTGCCTTTGGGCCAGGTTGTCAGATTGTCCTAACATTTGGTATCGACTTATAGCCTTTCTCTTTTATAGTCTCCAGGCGCGCTTCCCAGCCGATATTTCGGCTGTGAGCATTGTTAAATTGCCTTCATTTTGCGCTTATTTATCCCTGTTACGGTTTCGTATGATCGCCTATTAAAGCGGCCATCCGGTCTACATCTGGCATGCGACGGTCCCTTAATAGGGCTTATTATCATTATCCCCTAAATTAAGAAGCGAATCTTTGCTCTACCTATAGCAGGGCAGTATTGCGTATAAATGAACTTAATTATACGTGTTTATTGCTGTGAGGAAGTAGTAATCACTAACTTTTAGGTGCGTTGTGGAGACGCCATTGTCGTGCCTGTCGTCCAATTCAGACTTCAGACTGATTGTCTTTACGTATAATTGGGATCAAAATTATTGCTATTGCCGGTATTTAAACGTTTAAATACCGGTAGCGTCGCTTAGCTAGGTGTTTAGCTACGCCATGTAGCTAGGTCAATATAATAATAACGGTGAGAAACCGCATAGGTTTGTTGAGGGGTCGTCCATTGGATAGTGTTCTCTTTAATTTTCACGATATCGTTTTAATCGCAACCATTTTTCTGTGTGCCTTACTGGCGATTATTCTCTTCGATAAACGAAAGGGCCGTGGTTTAGGTAACATTTTTCTAATTGCCTTTTTTATTGCCAGTGCGCTGGTACCCATCGATACCCTGATTAATTTTGGTGCGGCCTTTCGTGGGTGGGCGATTGAGCACTTACCGGATTGGTTTTATATCTTTGACGTGGGTTTTTGGCTGCAAGGGCCGTTATTGCTGTGGTACATACGGTCGATAATCTACAAAAATTATCGGCTACGATTTGTTGATACTTTCTATTTGTTACCTTTTCTGCTGGTTATTATGCATCAGCTGTTGGCCTACCATATTCTTCCTTCAGATGTGAAAGCCGATATTCAGCGCGAATACAATTTAGGGTCTGAAACAACCATTATCTTTTTTATCACGCTGTCGCGCGAATTATTGCGTCTTTACTTTGGCGTTTTGTGCGTTGTAGAAATTCGGTATTACCTGAGCCAGATATCGCCCGACACAATACTTCGATATAAAACCGAGATTGCTTGGTTTAATGCCGGTTTGGTTGGTTTAGTGGGGTTGTGGGGCTGGGCCTGTGCAATAGCGGTAGCGCTCATTGTGAACGTGGAGTTACACACAGGCTTACCCGTGAATCAAATGGGTTTAATGGCGAATTACGGAACGCTGTTTCTAATGGCGGGTTTTGTCGTTGTATTGAGCCGGTACGGTCTATCCGTTACGGGTATTGTGCCCATGTTTGAACGCTCGCTAGTGAGCCCTGTAGTGGGGGGAGAACAACAAGGCATAGAGAGTGAAGAAAAATTAGAAACAGTGGTTAATGAAGTGGCGGCCCCGCCAATCAACCCTGTATATATTGAGCGTTTGGAGGAGTTGATTAGAGTACGAAAAATTTATTTGGAACCGTCGTTAACATTAGAAGTGCTGGCAAACGAAGTGGCAGTTTCACCGCGAACGCTGTCGACCATTTTAAATAAGCATTACGGGTATAATTTTTTTGAATATATTAATACGTATCGTATTGAAGAGGCGAAAAAACTGTTAGTGAGTGATGAATATCAAAATGCCACTATGCTCGATATTATGTACAAAGTGGGGTTTAAAAGTAAGGCTACGTTTAATAATTTTTTTAAGAAGATGGAAGCCATGACACCTAGAGAGTTTAAGAAAAACAATGCGGTAAAAGAATAATCGATAATAGAGCATTACGCTATTAGGGTTAAAATATGGCGGCCAAGTGGCCGCCATATTGTTGTGCGTTTACTTCCAGATTAAAAAAGAAGAGGGCGCAATTTTTTTGTGTAATATTTCAATGTTGTCTCCTGAAAGAGACATTGTACGTAAGCTGTAAACCCTCTCGCCAAGCGCCTCTGAATAGAGGTAGGCAATTTGATTGCCGCTAGGTGAAAATGTGGGGTTTTTAAACAGATGGTTACCTTGGCTGAGTTGCGTAGTGCCTTTATCAATAGTGTGGTGAAACAGCTGCATGCCGCCTTCATACACTTTCTTGTGTGTTTCTTCGTTGTAGTAAAACTTATAATCTACCAGTGCCGAAAATAATAGCGATTGACTGTTGGCTGCCCAACTTATGCCGTCTTGAGCGTGAGCGCCGGCTGGAGAAAGCGATTTATCATGGCCGGTTTTTATATTAAATAAACGAAGCTGACGACTTCCACGGAAATTAGGGTTGCGTCCATAAGCAATATACTCGCCATTAGGCGAAAATTTTGCGTATGCAACGTGCTTCATAAACGGATCATCGTCATTGGGTTCATATACCGTGGACGGTGCTTTTAATGGCAGGGAAACGAGGTGTTGAACACGCTTGGACTCAACGTGAAGTAAGCTGAGATACGACATCTCATCTTCAGAATGCCCTATCGCAATAGTGGTGCTGTCGGGCGACCAGTGATAGTGGTGAATTTTTTTGCTCACCATTAAGGTTTCCGCTTCGCTTTCAGGTGTGGCTTTTCGCAATAGCTCCGTTTTGCCGTTTCGGGTTAGCAAATAGGTTATGGCGTTACCCGCAGGATCAAACTGTGGGGAGGCTTCGGTTTCGGGGTGATTAATAATTTGTAAGGGTTTAGCGGCTGTTTGACCGGGCTCTATAGAAGCTGCAGAGTCTGCGGGCAATAAAAACACATTCAGTCGTTCGGTATGTTTTTTGAGGTCGACTTTAAAGTTGTCTTTACGGTTTGAGAGAAACACGATGTCGCCGTTGGGTGAAATATCCATACTGAGGTCGCGCCAGTGGCTGTCGTCGGTATGCTTGGTTAACACCTTATTATCATCTAATGAGTGGATATTGACCGACGGGCCAATTGTTTTAACGGCAAAATATAATCGTGCGGGTTGTGTTGTGGGTTCAGAGCAGGCGGCAATGACGATGCTTGCGCAAGTGGCAACCGCCACTTTAATAAATACATTGCTTGCTCTGTGATGGGCTCTTAAAATCTTCATTGGTTGAACGTCCTTCGCAGATTTTTATTGTTGTTTTGGGTAAATGATACCGGCTTGCAGGTGAATTGCCAGCGAGGATTAAGCACTTTCGATATCCTGCAATAAAAAAGGCCACGATGTTAAGTCGTGGCCCTTGGGTGCGGTCATTTTAGCGCAGGTTATGCGCTAAAACACGGTGTGATCTTAGAGAGCTGGGTAAGCATTCTCAACTAAGGTCTGGAAGGCTTCTGGGAACCAACGGCCAGCGTGTGGTGCGTTGTCCATAGCGCCAGTCATAATGCCGGAACCTTCGTCTGCGTAACGGTTTTCAGCACCTGGGTCACACATGGGGTCGTGCTGTTTATTTGGATCGTTAGGATCAATTTCAAAGTTAGGATCACTTACGCCATCCGACTCACCTTGAGGTTTAATCCAAACATAAGCATCAACCCCGGATTGAGGCGCGGCTTGTGGGCGGAAACCAACACCACCAGATTGGTTACACCAGTTTCCTCTATGCTGGCGGCGATCGACTCGTGATTCGTTTACATAGGTTTCTAAATCATCACTTGATGATGCGCCTGATGGACGAGCAGCGCCACCCCAGCCATTGCGGCCAGTATCAATTAGCATACCCAAGGAATTGGGGAATCCGTTGTTGATCATGGATGAACGCCAATCTTGGACAAAACTTAACTCATCTAAGTAACTATTAAACTCGTAGAAGTCTGAAGACTTAATTTGTCCACCGCCAACTTGGAGGTCTGGGTTAGATAAGTAAGGTTCTGTAACAGGCGTGTAGTTTGCGGAGTTACTCGCGAACCCGGAGATGCTATTAACACCGTTATTGGTGCCCTTTACGGCATTCCCTATAAGAGTGATTGCTTCGGAGAAGTTGTCACTCCAACCTAGCCAGCCTGAGTGAGCGATATCCACATAGGAATATACATTTGGAATTTCACTCAAAACGTTTAGTGCATGCTGAATACCGTCGACGTATCCACCGGCGCCATTCGCTTCGTTACAATCGGCTTCGTCGAGGTTGGTCACTAAGTTGGGTAGTGAGTCCACTTCAATAATCGCGATGATACGAATATTGTTGTAGGCAGGGTCGCTTAGGATTTCAGCGATAGGTGCAATGTACTCATCTTGATAACGCTGGAAGCCACCGTCGGCGATGCGCAATTCTCCGTTTGAGGCGAGTGCGGCACAGTCACGGTTAGGTAAGTCGTACACGACAAACATAAAGAGATTTGCGCCTTGGGCGAGGGTCTCGTCCAAGTGCTCACGTAAACCCATGCCGTCGCCATCAGCTGGCCCTTCGATAGCGCCGATACGGTCCATCCATACCGCGGTGTTGTAGCCGGATATAGAAGAACCGTTTGATTCACCGTTGGCTTTTGCGGCCCAAACAGGGTCTACATACCACGTTGCGCCCACGAACGGGTTGTCTAAGCCCGTCGCATCACCGGTGTTAGGTGTGGAGCTACTACTTGAGCTTGATGTGGAGCTTGTAGACGAGCTTGTAGACGAGCTTGTAGACGAGCTTGTAGACGAGCTTGTAGACGAGCTTGTAGACGAGCTTGTAGACGAACTTGTAGACGAACTTGTAGACGAACTTGTAGACGAGCTTGTAGATGAACTGCTAGCGCAATCCGAAACAACACCACCTGCGGTGCCGTCTTGGCCTTCACACGTTGTTCGCCCAATACAGCTAGAGCCATCTTCCCAGCCCCAACCGCTGTCTTGGTTGTTACATAGCGGCCAAGTGCCATCGCCATACCAGTTACAGGCTTCGTCACATTGCCCTGTGCTTGAGGATGAGGAACTAGTGCTGCTGGACGAAGAGCTGCTCGAGGATGAGCTACTGCTCGAAGAGCTGCTAGGGGTTGGTGTGGGTGTAGGAGTAGGAGTCGGTGTTGGCGTGGGTGTAGGGGTTGGTGTCGCGGTGGGAGTAGAGCCGCCATCGCCTACACAGCTAGGCTGCGAAAGATTACCGTTAGAGCTACCCTGAAAACCGAAGCTTGCAGATTGCCCGTCACCTAAGCTGCCATTCCAGCCAATGTTTGTTGCGGTCACTGAATTGCCAGAGCTATTTAAATTGGCATTCCAGCTATTGGTAACTTGTGGTGATGTGCCAAAGTCTAAGTCAACTGACCAACTGCTAACACTTGAGCCAGAGTTGGTGACGGTTACGTTGGCTTGGTAACCGCTATTCCATTGGTTCCAATAGGACACTTCACAGGTTATTGCGGCGAAGGCCGACGGCGCTAAGCTAAAGGCAAGCGCCGCGCCGGCCAGGCGCAAGGGTTTGAACAGGTTGTTGATTTTCATTGTTGTTCCTCTGAGGATTTTTATTGTGATTTTTTCGCAAAACATGATGCCCGTTATTATTGTTTGGAAGATGGGCTTTTATTAATGGGTGGCGATGACGGTTAAGGTGGTTTCGTGTCGCCGGGGTGATGGATTCACCTTTTGGGTGGTGTCATCAAAAAGGAAATAATAAAAAAAATATTTATGTCGTTTATTGTTATGTTGCCATTTCTACGTTTGTACTAGTGTAGACGGTGTTAACTGGGTTGAAATAAAAATTGTTAAAAACGCAAACAATTAAACAGTTGATGTGTGAATTGGTTATCTTTAGGTGTGACACCGCCGAATATGTTAACTGCTTTTGCATAATCTAATAGGGATTGCGGCGTCAATAATTGATTAATTATTGTTGGATATTTACATCTGTTATTCAGGCGAGCGTTTTTATGCGGATGTGAAATTAGATGGGGTTTTTCTGGAGGATAAAGTCGAGAGGTATATAAGGGTTGTTAGCGTTGGCAACAAAAAAAGCCGCGATCATTTCTGATCGCGGCTTCTATTTTTACACCTTAGCAACGCTAAGTTGAAGTAGGAAACTTACAATTCTGGGTAAGCGTTCTGAATGAAGGTTTCGAATGCTTCTGGGAACCAACGGCCAGCGTGTGGAGCGTTGCCCATTGCGCCTGTGCCGAGTGAATCATCAGAAGTGTTGTTCGAACCAGGGTCACACATAGGATCGTGTTGCTTGTTAGGATCGTTAGGATCGATTTCGAAGTTAGGATCACTTACGCCATCTGACTCACCTTGTGGCTTAACCCAAACGTATGCATCAACGCCTGCTGCAGGAGCAGCTTGTGGGAAGAAGCCTACACCACCGGGCTGGTTACACCAGTTACCACGGTGCTCACGACGGTCGATACGACTTTCGTTTACATAGGTTTCAAGATCAGAGCTAGAAGATTCGCCAGTAGGACGGTTTGGACCACCCCAACCGTTACGACCAGTATCAATCAACATACCGATAGTTGAAGGGAAACCTTTGCTGATCATAGCGTCGCGCCATGCTTGAACAAACATTAACTCTTCTAGGTACTGAGTCCACTCGTAGAAGTCAGCTGAACGTACGGGATTGCCACCAACCTGAAGATCAGGATCTGGCATGTACGGTTCGGTTACAGGCGTGTAGTTTGCAGAGTTAGAAGCAAAACCAGCAATGCTGTCTGCGCCCTTGTCTGTTTCTAAAATAGCATCGCCAATCAAAGCAACGGCTTCAGAGAAGTTGTCACTCCAACCTAACCAGCCTGAGTGTGCAATATCAACGTAAGAGTATACGTTAGGGATTTTGCCAAGCTCGTTAAGAGCGTGTTGGATACCGTCTACGTAACCGCCTTCGCCGTTCGCTTCTTGACAATCAGCTTCGTCTAAGTTGGTTACCAAGTTAGGTAATGAATCCACTTCGATTACAGCAACAATACGAAGAGCAGCATACTTTTGGTCACCAAGAATAGCGGTAATACCAGCGATGTATTCGTCTTGGTAACGAGCAAAACCACCGTCAGCGATGCGAAGTTCGCCGTTAGAAGCTAAGGCCGCACAGTCACGGTTTGGAAGGTCATAAACAACAAACTGGAACAAGTTAGCGTTCTGAGCTAAAGCTTCGTCCAGGTGATCACGTAAACCCATGCCATCACCGTCTTCTGGGCCAGCAATTGCGCCGATACGATCCATCCAAACGAAAGTACTTTCGCCAGAGATCTTGCTGCCGCCAGTCTCGCCAGCTGCTTTAGCAGACCAGATTGGATCAACATACCACTTGGCACCCACAAATGGGTTGTCTAGGCCAACAGACTCGCCCGCATCAGGGTTTGGTGTTGGAGTAGCCGTTGGAACAGGAGTCGGTGTTGGCTCTGTTGTAGGAGTAGGCTGGCCTGTAGGAGTAGGCTGGCCAGTAGGCGTTGGCTCTGCAGTGGGAGCAGGTGTTGCCGTTGGCGTGGTGCCACAATCAGAGACTACGCCACCGTTGCCGCCGTTTTGGCTTTCACAGGTAGAGCGACCGATACAGCTTGTATTGTTTTCCCAGCCCCAGCCATCACTGTTAGCACAGATAGGGTAAGTGCTTTCGCTGTACCACTGACAAACCTCTTCACACTGACCTGGATCAGTCGTTGGCTCAGTAGTTGGTACTGGCGTTGGTACTGGCGTTGGTGTTGGCTCAGTAGTTGGTACTGGCGTTGGTGTTGGCTCAGTAGTTGGTACTGGCGTTGGTGTTGGTTCAGTAGTTGGTACTGGCGTTGGTGTTGGCTCAGTAGTTGGTACTGGCGTTGGTGTTGGCTCAGCAGTTGGTACTGGTGTAGCCGTAGGCTGAGAACCGTTGCTACCTACACATGTTGGTGTTTCGAAGCTGCCGTTGGAGCTGCCCTGAAAACCAAAGCTAGTAGAACCGCCGTTAGCATTAAGGTTACCGTTCCAGCCGGAATCGGTAGCGGTTACAGTGTTGCCAGAAGTGCTTAAAGAAACATTCCAGCTATTGGTTACTTGTGGTGCGTTAGCAAACTCAAGTGTAATTTCCCAATCGGAAACACTGCTGCTGTCGTTGTTAGTAACGTCTACATTCAACTGGTAGCCTGAGCCCCAGCTGTTTACGTAAGAAACTTCACAGTCAACGGCGTTGGCACTAGCGGCCAAAGTCGTTAACGCTATACCGGCTACGCTGGCTTTGAGCCAGTGGCCGATGCCCCCATTAAAAGTATCCATTCTCGAGCGAGATGGACGATTTTTCAGAATATTCATTTTTATTGTCCTCTGATTTTTATTAGTGCCTACATAGGAAAGGCGTGTTTTACAGCTGTTACAACAAGTTGCTGCCGCTGAAAAAGTGATCAAACATGATTCAAACGGCGCGCACATCCCTGTGCGCAAGGGGCTATAAGCCCCCAAAAAAATCCTTAGTTAATAATGTTATTGCCACATGCATCTCGAGAAATACAGGTTTGGTTGTTTTCATTGCCCCAACCAGATGTTGTATTTGCACAAATGCTTACCTGCCATCCGTACCAGTTACACATGCTGCCTGTAGGCTCTGACGTTGGCGCAGGAGTGGCGGTAGGTGCCGGAGTTGCAGTAGGTGCTGGTGTAGGTGTAGCCGTTGGTGCGGGAGTTGGCGTTGCTGTTGGCACAGGTGTTGGCGTTGCCGTTGGTGCGGGCGTAGCCGTAGGTGCGGGCGTAGCGGTAGGAGCTGGAGTAGGTGTCGCTGTTGGAGCAGGTGTTGCCGTTGGCGTGGTGCCACAATCAGAGACTACACCACCGTTCCCACCGTTTTGGCTTTCACAGGTAGTACGTCCAATACAGCTCTGGCTATCTTCCCAGCCCCAACCGCTTTCCTGGTTGTTACAGACGGGGTAAAGGCTTTCGCTATACCACTGGCATTGCTCATCACAGTTGCCTGTGGAGCTGCTGCTAGAGCTAGAGCTAGATGAGCTGCTGCTAGAGCTAGAAGAGCTAGAGGAACTGCTAGAAGAGCTAGACGAACTGCTAGAAGAGCTAGACGAACTGGAAACGTTACCAATGGTTGTTCCCCAGTTGGCAATAAGATCTTTAACGAAGCGACCTGAATCGGTTAAATCTGAATTGCTCCAGTTGCTTACCGGTGCGCCAGTTTGAACTAAAGAAGAACCTTCGGCTTTATCGCTCACAGTCCAGTTGAGGTGCGAGATGTTGTTTTGCTTCAGGAAGTTCATCCAAGTGTTGGTTTCATTTGCAGCTACAGCGCCGTCGCCGTCAGCATTAACCGTGCCCCACTCAGTAACAAGCAATGGGATACCGTTGTTTAGCGCGGTTTGCGCCTTGTTTCGGTAGCTCTCGCCATGCGTACCTGCGTAAAAGTGCAAAGTGTAGGCTACATTAGGATCGTTAATGGGATCATTTGATGCTGCATCAACATCTTGAGACCAGTTAGGGGTTCCCACAACAATTAGGTTGTCTGGGTCGATTGCGCGAATGGCAGAGATTACGGCTTCAGCGTAAGGCTTGATAGTACCACTCCAAGAAACACTTAACGGCTCATTGTAAATCTCATAGATTACGTGGTTATTGTTACCATAAAGAGAGGCCATTTCAGTAAAGAAGCTAATGGCTTCAGATTGAAGGTTCTCAGCGTGATGACTATGGAAATCGATTAGTACGTAAATGTCGTTCGCAATCGCGGCGTCGACAACAGTGCGTACACGTTGCACATTACCTTCTGGGTCTTCGATGTAGCTTCCGTCTTCATCTGCGCCCATAGCGGCTCGAACCATAGTCGCTTTAAAATCATCTTTTAACCATTTAACAGTATCGGCATTGTAGAAACGTTCTTGTCCCCACCCTGTGTTACTCCAGAAAAAACTGTTTCCTGCGAAGCTTTTCGCTACGCCACCGCTGAGAATTTGATTCCCGCTCACAGTTAAAGGTGGAACATCGGCGATTGCAGTTGTGGTTGAGAATACCGCAGCGGCAGCTGTGGCAAGCAAGCTTTTCATTTTCGTGCTCATCATAGTGAGAGTCCCATTACTTATTAAAGTTATTTTGATTGGGTTAGAGCGCCATTTGCTTTTAAACACAGAGGCTTAAAAGTCGAAGCAGCACGCATTTTATGGGATGTGAAATTTGATTAAAAGGCTTGAAATTTATGGAATTAGTTTTCCAATTTTATTTGGGAGGCCCATTTTTTTAACGAGTATTAATATGATTTTATATTGGCGGTTTTACCGGTAATGCGGCTACAAAGACGTTTTCTTCTTATAAAAGCGTTAGAAAAAATGAGCGAATTTATTAGTGAATAATGTGATGAGGTACCAGCAAAGTACTAAAGCGTAAAAATAACAGACAGAATTGAGAATAAAGTCTGGAGACTATTGCCCAGCCTTAATATTAAATGGTTGGTTTTGTTGAGTTGGGAGGGCTGTTGTAGTACTTGTTTGTCATGCCTTCGATGGCTTTAGTTTTAGAGGTCGCTTACTCCAATACAACCGTATTTGAGGGTCTTAAAGTTGTCGTTTGCGTAATGTTTAACTTAATTTGCAGAAATAAGAACTAATCTGCCTTAGTTCAATAGGGCATATTGACCCTGACGCCATTTATTCTTAGGCATAAAAAAACTAAAAATAAATTGTCCATGTCGTCACTCTAAAAATTTTAGTAGAACCTTTTAATGTGTTTTGTTTTACTGTTGGTGGGTCAATGGTATGGGTTTCGTTGTGTTAATGTGTTTTTTACGTCAAAGCATGAATGTTGAAACTTAACTTTGGCATTAATTTTATCGAGGATTTTTGTGCCATTTGGTGTTGGAGAGCCGACAAAAATACAGGTAACCCGTTGTGCGATTTACGGAGAAAAGGTCGTGTAAACGACGCGCGTTTTACACGACCTTTTAACGCTATGTTAGGGCGCGGAACAGGACGGTGAATTGATATTTCCGTTTGAGCTTCCCTGAAAACCGAAGCTTGCTGAACTACCTGCGCCTAAACCACCGTTCCAGCTTATGTTGGAGGCCGTGACGATATTGCCGCTGGTCGCTAAATCGGCATTCCAGCTATTGGTAACTTGCGGAGATGTACCAAAGTCCAACTCGATCGTCCAGTTGGCAATGCTTGAAGTACCGTTGTTGGTAACGGATACATTCATTTGGTAGCCAGAGCTCCACTGATTTAAGTAGGTGACTTCACAGGTAACACCATCATTGCTAGCGCTGCTTGAAGAGCTAGAGGATGAACTAGAAGAAGAGCTTGAGGAAGAGCTACTAGAGGAACTAGAGGAGCTAGAGGAACTAGAGGAACTAGAGGAGCTAGAGGAAGAGCTGCTAGACGAGCTAGCTGGGCAATCGGAAACGACGCCACCTTCTGTTCCACCTTGACCTTCACAGGTCGTGCGCCCAATACAGCTTCCACCGTTTTCCCACCCCCATCCACTGTCTTGATTGTTACACAGAGGCCAAGACCCGTCGCCGTACCATTGACAGGCCTCATCACAATTCGCGTTGCTTGATGAGCTGCTACTGGCGCTAGAAGTACTCGAGCTGCTAGATGAACTAGAGCTACTACTAGACGAGCTGCTAGAACTACTGGATGAACTGCTCGAACTGCCAATATCTATCGTTGTTCCCCAGTTAGCCACAATGTTTTTAACTAAACGGCCTGCTGCGGTTAGGTCTGAATCATTCCAATTGCTCACAGCCGAGCCGGTTTGCACAATTGAAGAGCCTTCGGCCTTGTCGCTCACGGCCCAGTTCAAGTGGGAAATATTGTTTTGACGTAAAAAACTCATCCAATCGTTGGTGTTGCTTTCGTTGGGTGAGCCATCGCCGTCAGCATTCACCGCACCCCATTCAGTTACAAATAGGGCAATGCCGTTATTAAGGGCTGTTTGAGCTTTACTGCGATAAGAAGCGCCGTGAGTGCCTGCATAGAAGTGCAGTGCGTACGCGATGTTGCTGTAGCTTGTAATGGGATCGTTTGACGCAGCATCGACGTCTTGTGACCAGGAAGGCGTACCTACAACAATCAAGTTGTCTGGGTCTATTGCTCTAATTTCTGCAATAACGGCTTCGGCATAAGGTTTTACGGTGCCGCTCCAGGATACTTGCAATGGTTCGTTATATATTTCGTATATAACGTGATTATTTTGGCCGTAACTTTGTGCCATCTCCCTAAAAAACTCAATCGATTGCTGCTGCAAATCTTCTGCATGATGCGAGTGGAAATCGATAAGTACGTAAATATCTTCCGCAATGGCGGCTTCTACAACCGTGCGAATACGGCTGAGGTTTCCGGATGGGTCTTCGCTATAGCTTCCTTCACCGTCGGCGCCCAGAGCAGCTCTCACAATTGTTGCGTTCCAGTCATTTTTAAGCCAACGCACCGTATCGGCATTATAAAAACGTTCTTGTCCCCATTCTGTATTGCTCCAAAAAAAACTATTGCCGGCAAAACTTTTCGCTTGGCCACCGCTGAGTATCTGATTGCCACTAACGGTGAGTGGCGGTACGTCGGCTAGTGCGGCCGGAGCCGACAACGTAGCGACGAGAGCGGCGGTTGTCATTAGGTTGAGTAGATTTTTTATTTTCATAGTTGGAGTTCCATATCGTTATTTTTTTAATGTTTTTGAGTGTTTCGAAAATTGAAAAAATTAAGGCGTACAGCATCGAAAAGTTTAGGACACGCAAAGTCCTGGGAGAAGAAAACTTTTATATGGTTTTACTTTTCTCGAGTCGCGTGTAATTAACATTCGCTATTTGCAGCGCGGGAATGGCGCGTGAATTTGTACCTTGTTTCGATTGGATATGGGCTGGCAGTTTTATTATAGGGAATTAAATAAACGTTTAATTAACGTATTAATTTAAGTAGGGTATTTGTTGTGTCGGATGTTGTGTGTGGTTTTTTTAGTGTCGCGAAGCATTTGCAATAGACTTGGGTAGCCGCATATTTTATTGCCGTAAACAAAAAAGGGCCTTGTCGATAACGAGAAGGCCCTTTGCGGTTGTTTCGCTACAACACGATAATATTATTTGTTATTGCACGATATTGTTACCGCAGGCTGCACGAGAAATGCACGTTTGATTATTTTCGTTGCCCCAGCCGGAATCGGTATTGTCACAGATAGAGACTTGCCAGCCATACCAGTTACATATTCCACCGGAAGGCGCCGTTGTTGGCGTTGGCTCCGGCGTTGGTATCGGGGTCGGTTCTGCAGTTGGTATGGGGGTTGGCTCCGAGGTTGGTGTTGGTGTTGGTGTTGGTGTTGGAGTGGGAGTGGGAGTGGGAGTTGGCTCCGGGGTTGGTGTTGGAGTGGGTTCAGGCTCGCCGTCGCAGATTTGTACGATACCGCCGTTACTCGACTGGCCTTCACAGGTTTCAATACCAATACAGCTTTGGTTGTTTTCATAGCCCCAGCCACTGGTTTGGTTTTCACACAGTGGGCGTGGGTCGTCTTGGTACCATTTACACATTTCGGTACATACGTCAGTGCCTGGAGTAGGTTCAGCCGTTGGGGTGGGTTCTACTGTTGGTGTTGGTGTTGGTGTTGGCTCCGCCGTTGGAGTAGGCTCTGGGCTTGGTGGAAGGCTAGGTTCGCCGGAGGGGGCTGGCGTTGGGTTTGGGTTAGATCCGGTGAAAGAAGAATCGGCACAGGTCCATGTTGAGCCGTTGTCACCTGTTAAGGTGTAGTAGGCCGGTTGTACCGCAGGGCCACTGTCTTTGGTGACTTGGTAGTCAATGGTGACGGTGTTACCGGGTGCCAAGATGCCATTAAAATGGTCAGTGTCTAAACGAATGGTGACTGAGTTGCCGTCTTCTGTAAAACTGGTGGCATTGTAGCCTCCGTTAAGATTTTCAGCTTCGCCAATGAGGAAGTTTAAGTCATAACCCTCAAAGGTAATATTGTGTCCGGCATTATTGTTAAGGTTCAACTGTAGATGTGAGCCGGTATCCCATTCATCGTATCGCACGAACTCCACCCTGCAAGCTGGGAGACCGTCTACACCGCCACCGGTCGCTACGATCATAGTGGCTGTTGCGGTTGCGGACTCTACAGATTCATTGTCAGTGAGGGTATATTCAAAGGTATCAATACCTGAAAATGCGGAGTTTGGGCTATAGGTAGCACTAATACCGTTGGTGCTAACGGCACCGTTTTGAGGGGCGGTAATAATGGTCGCGCTCACGAGTTCACCGTCGATATCGCTTCCTAGCAAATCAAAAGTGGTGTCGGTGTCGCGCAAAGTCGTGTGATTGAACGATATCGCTTGCGGCGGGAAAACAGCACCAGTACCGCCGGTAAAACAAGTACAGGTTTGGGCTGTCGCACGAATGCCGTGCTCGCTGTTAATGAGGAGGTCACCCCACGTTGAAAGGTTGCCCACATCATAGTCGATTGTAATATCGAGAGATTCTACACCGCCGCTATTGCCTGACCATGACCAGCCAAGGTAGCCTAAATCGTATAGGTCGGTTAATTCCAAAATAGAGGCTTCGTCAACGTCTTCGTCTTGATGGTCGGCACCAAATTCACCCACTACAATAGGGAGTTTGTGATCGTATACAAATGTACGCAGGTAACTGTCGATAACATTACGGTTGTTATAGATTTGGTACATGTGAACACTAAACACAACATTTGCGAGCGGGTCTGCGGCGAACACTTCGGGTGCACGCTCGAGCATGGTGTTTTCCCAGTCTTGTCCCCAGTTGGGGGCATCTACCATAAGGGTATGAGTAAAACCGGCTTCACGTAAACGCTGTATCGCGTCGATGTGATCGTTAACCCAGTCGTCTCCAGTTACACCGCTGTTACCGTATGGTTCGTTAGCGATATTGATGATAACGGTATCCTCTTCGCCTTTAAGGGCGCCTTGGATATCGATCCAGTAGTCAACGCCGGTCGACAGATGCACTGCACCCGATTTTTCGGGGTAGCCAGTAGAGTCGTGCACTTCCACAATCGATACCATTTGCAGTTCTTTCATTTGAGCAATAATGCCCGCAACGGTTTCTTCTGAATCGCGCCCCCAATCCTCTTCGTGTAGGCCTGTACTTAGTACTATGCGTACGGAGTTAGAGCCAACACTTGCTATATCGATGAGTGCTTGTTCGGTGGTGTCTTCGTACCATGTGTGGGCGTGGTTTACACCGCGCATAATAAAAGGTTTGTCGTAGTTATCGAACAGTAATCCGTCTTTGACATAAAAGCCGTCAACGGCCATGGCAGAGCTCGCGAAAAGGGAGGCTGTGGCAAGTGCAGTAGATAAGCACCATTGCCGAATTTTTCCCGTACGCGAGGAGTTTTTAGATTTGTTCATTGTTATTCCTCAATTATTTTTATTGTGTGTTGTTGATCTATTATTTTGATGTGAAATTTAAATTGAGTATCGGTTACATTCTTGTGCGGTTTTATGGTTTTTAAGCAATGAAATGCCTTATTAAAAAACAGTAAGAATGTTGTACGAAAGCGTGATTAATTGACACTGTATGAAGGCTTCTGTTTTAGCAGACGGCTTCATACAGAGAGCCTCTAGCAACCTTGAAGTAAGGGTGTGCTAGAGGAGGATGCTAGAGCTTATTGAACGACGTTGTCGCCACAGGCTGCACGCGAGATACACGTTTGATTGTTTTCATTCCCCCAGCCAGAACTGGTGTTGGAGCAAATGGCCACTTGCCAGCCGTACCAGTTACACATACTACCTGTTGGCTCAGCAGTGGGTGCTGGCGTAGGCGTAGGTGCTGCGGTGGGCGTGGGAGCCGTGGTGGGGGTGGGCGTTGGTGCAGTTGTGGGCGTTGGTGTTGGAGCTGCGGTGGGTGTAGGTGTTGGAGCTGCGGTGGGTGTAGGTGCAGCAGTAGGCGTGGGTGTTGGTGCTGCCGTTGGTTCTGGTGTAGGACCGTCGCATACGCTTACCACGCCGCCGCTACCGTTTTGGCTGTTACAGGTGTCAATGCCAATACAGCTTTGGTTGTTTTCATAACCCCAGCCGCTCTCTTGATTATTGCAAAGAGGGCGGGGGTCATCCTGATACCACTTACACTGGTCGCTACAGGTGCCGGTGCCGGGCGTAGGCACAGGTGTTGCAGTGGGAGTGGTTGTAGGTGTTGGTGTAACGCTAGGTGCTGATGTAGGTGTAGGTGTAGGTGTAGGTACTGGGGTTGTAGAGGGCTCTGCTGTGGGCGCCGGAGTAGGAGTTGGTTCGCTACCTCCGCTGGGCTCTTGCCCCCAAACTAGGCCTTCTGGGCCATAGGCAGGAATTTTAGGGGCATCAATACCATAGGTTGCATCCACAGTGCCGCTATACGCAGCGTCATAAGAAGGGTCGTTACTATTGTCCCACTCTACGCCGGTTGCTGAATCGGGCAAAGCCACACGGAATTGAACTTCGCGGCGATGTTCTGATTGGCCACCAGGGAATATCACGTCGTCACCAAATAAAACTTCGACGTAATAAATAGTGCCATTCCATTGGTTTAGTGCCGAGATGTTCGACGCTTGATTGTAACCAGAGCTAACGGTTAGGTCTTCTAGTCCGTAGCCGGCATCAAACACTTCGCTTAAATCATAGAAATAGCGAATGGATAGATCGTCTCGTCCTTTTGCGGGAGTGGTGCTGTGGTTTTGAATTACAGCTTTTATTTCAACGTATTGACTGCTTGAAGAATTAACTTTAGCGCCGACTAAGTATTCCACTGTTTCGGGTTCTGCTGGTGGAAAGTTGGATAGCGGAGCGCCGCCATACTGGCTATATAATGCGGCCAATGCGCTAGTGAAACCTGAGTTGTAATCAGTGGCAACTTCGTTTTCAACGTAATCGTCTCTATCTTCAACGTAGCCTGTGTCGGCATTGGGGCCACCCACTAGGGCACCGTAGAGTATATGGCGTTGTTGCTCAGGAACACTGCTGGTATCTGCCCAAGAACCGTGGGAACCGCGGTGGTGAACATTGGTGGGGTAATTGTTTCCAAAACCCACCACGTAACTTTGGTTGGCGGGGTTGTCGCCAAGAATGTGGTCTATTTGGTATTTGCCAAAACTGTGATAGCGGTCGTGGAGAGGGTGGCTTGTGCCGAGGCTTTCGGCATAAAAGAGCGCCAAATAGGCCGCGTTTGCAGCGTATCGGTTAACGCCCCAAGTATCTACGAGAATTAAACCTGCGCCAGTACGATTACCGTCGCCGATACTCCAGTGATCTAAATAGCGCTGTGCATCTTCGTGGTAATTATCGTCACCCACGAGCGCCGCCATTAACACGTAAACGCCATAGGCTTTGTCGTTCCAGCCTTGTGACCACGTGTACACCGGTGTTTCGGATTGGTTTTCTGTACCCATTTGAACGTAATAATCGCGCGCTTTTGTTAGGTATCTATCGTTGCCAGTCGCACGCCATAGCCAAATCGCGGCCCATGCCATTTCATCCCAATAAACGCCATCGGTTGAACTGTAAAAACTGGATGCGTCTGAAATACAAAGCGAGTAGGCGTTGTCTTTTCCGGTTGTGCCGGTGGTTGATTCGGCAAAGTTAAAGAGTGATTCGGCGTGAGAAACGAGCGTAGCGGCATAGGCGGCATCATTGGATGAAAAGACCATAGACGATGATGCCATTGCGGCGGCTGTTTCGGCAGCGAGATCTGGGCCGGGGCAGCTCGAGTCGATTTTCATTGATACGCGTGATTCGGGGATTTTATGGTGTAAAACTTCTGCTGGCCCCCAAAAAGTATGATCGTCTCCGCCTACACCGACTTGGCCGTAAAATTCGTTTGCGGAAGGGTGAGCATTAATAAAATAATCATTTACAAAACGTAGGTTATTTAAGAGGTGTTCCTGCTGGTTTGAATCTTGGTAGGCGCCCGTATAGTCGACGCCCCCCCAGGCAACCATAGTGACGGTTGCGGCCATTGGGAAACCAAATTTAACGTGGTCGCCAGCATCAAACCAGCCACCGCGTAAATCTAAGCCTACATCGGCGCCATCATCGGGCACAGAATCGCCACGCCACGCGACACGGTTCCATTCTGGCAGCGGGCCGGCTTGCTGGGCCTCGTAAAAATAAAGAGATTTTTGTAATGCTTCACCATAGGCGAAGTTCGATTGAGCACTGGCGCCGCTGCTGGCAAATGCCAGCGCCGCTACGCTAGTTGCGAGCCATATTTTTTTTATCATTGTTGGTCTCCACACAAGTTAGGTTTTAAGCGCATACAGTTACAGCACGGCTACGGCAGTCGCTCTTATTTTCTCTCGACAGCACCTAAACATAAAAATTAGAAATATGGGGGGGCACCCGTGCAGGACGTTGCTGGGTACAAAAAAGTGATATTGATTTCGTTAAGTTGAAGGCCCCAATGGCCAAATTTTTATTTTTGTTTTGATGCGGACGATATTTAACGCTTCTGGCTATCGCTTCGTCCAGACTTAGGTCAAAAAAACAAACTATGAAATTTTATTTATGTTTACGGGCTAACTTGTGGCCTAAAGAGTGGTGTATATGAATGGTACTTTTGTGCGGCATACAGTGTGTTGAGTGTGGTTAATGCCTTTGATGGTTTGATGCGAGCGCGTACGTTGTAAAAATTAGGCATAAGCGGGGGCTTAACGTGAAGGCGGTTAATGCTGTTGTCGGTCATTAGGCTGGCAGGAGATGGAATAAAAAAAAGGGGCCCATAAGGGCCCCAATATCATGTTTGCGAAAAACCACTCCAGCCTCAGAGAAAGATGGGTAGCCTTCACAGGAGGGAGTATACCTAATTGGCGTCATTAGCAGGTAAAACATGAGGTGCCACTCCTGAATTATTGGCGCCATAGGTTGACTTTTTAGTGATTTTGGCGACGATTAATATGATATTTATGCCGAATGGCGTGAGGGTGCGTTGACGTTGGAGCGCAAAAAAATATTCACGCGTCGAAGAGTTGTTTTTGGCGAGCAAAAGGTATTATACATATTATGTAAGCTGGCGCTGGGTGTGCGGCCGTGCGCCTGCATATTGCATTGAACAAAACCTGCTGGCTAGCATCGATCATAGAATGAAATGTGCGGTTGCTAGCCAGTGGTTGATAACAACAGTGTTCTGCATCAACGCCTTAAGCTTAAAAGGTAAGTGCTTCAGGTTTGTCTAGGTCGTTCACAACTCGCCAATTTCCGCCACCAGTAATCACCTTATTGCTCCAAAGTGAAAGGCGGTTTAAGTAGTCTTGCGGGTTTTGGTTGTCTGCTCGAAGCTTAGTAACGTTGAGCGCTTGCACAGTAAACCCTTTTAAATTTAAGTCGAAGTCACGTACGTAATCTTTAGGGAGTTCTTCTTTTAAATCGGAGTAGATCATAATGGTTTTACTCCCGACATTCGCTTCGTTTAGATATTCGACTCCTTGCAGTAAACCGCCCGAAATATCGGTGTAGGCACTGCTTTGAACCGTGCCAACAAAGCGCTCTATTTGGGTTGCGAATGTCCGTTTTTGTTTATTCGCAACAGATGGACGTGCATCTAACACCACCTTTGCAATAATGTCTTTTTCACTAAAACTACCGCTATCAATACGAGCAACGGCGAAGGTATCGCCGGGTTCCAGTATCGCTAACATAAAATTGATGAGTTGCTGTGCCTTGGTTAACTCTTGGGTATAGGTGCCAGAGGTGTCTAGTAGTAAGTAAACACCGCGGGCATAGTTTGTGGGTGGTGTATCGCTGCAAGCCGTGAGCCCGAATATTGAGGTGAACACCAACCTGATAAAGAGGGTTTTAATGTTGTGGAATAGAATAGTCATTCTGACGGCCTTATTAGTTAATGCGGTTTCCGGCTTACTTTTCGGTGACCGTGTTTAAACGAGCTTTCGATGGTGTTTCCAGTGATTGGCGAATAAGTGCTTCACACCATAAAGGCGCCGCTATTAGAAGGTCATACAAACTGATCACGATTTTTCCAATGTGCCTAACCATGGCCGCTGTTATGCGCATAATCACAGCGGTTACCGTTAAGGCTAACTCCAGTACGCTACCGAAAACGCTTCGACCCGTTTGGAGTAAATACTCTAGCGGTATGGCAACCATCGTGAGAGCGAGCGGTAGAATAAACCCGAGTGTCATGTTGGCTGCGAGTGGTATCCACTCGTTAATGTTCGTATCTGTGAGTGGGGTAGTGGCGGTTACGCCGGCAAGTGAGGCACGCAAATCGGCGAGATCTCCCGCTATTTGATCCCGCATAAAGGCCAGCGCCGATTCAGTTGACGCTAAAACAATAAGTACAATTGCGGCGGCAATCATAATGGTGCGTCTTATGCGGTCATCCATAGCGCCAATTAATGGGAATAGTGACGTTATGCGCAGGCTTTCCAATAGAAATATACCGGCAGTCATTTCTAAGCAAATAATGACAAGCGCGGCTAAATCGGCCACCTTAACCCCCGCGACTCGTTGCACCGAGCCAACCATTTCTGACATGGGTAATGCTATCAGGTGAAAGTTGAAAAACGCGCCGCCAATGGCAATAGTTATGACCAATGCCGCGATAATAAACTGGGTAATAGAGGATGCTTTAAGGGCGCGTTCCGCTTTGTCTCTACCGGCGACAATGTCATTAAAGCGAATCATTTGATGATCAATATTATGGCTTCGTGTGACGATTTCTTTAAGGCGTTCGCCCACTTCGTCAACGCTATAAGCCAGTTTTCGCCAATAGGGCGTCATACTTTTTAGCGCGTTGTGGCGAGTGAATGATTCTTTTCGGTAAGCTGCAAGCGTTTCTTTATGCTGTTGTTCAGCGGAGGCGTGAATTTG
This sequence comes from Teredinibacter purpureus, assembly GCF_014217335.1. NCBI lineage: Bacteria > Pseudomonadati > Pseudomonadota > Gammaproteobacteria > Cellvibrionales > Cellvibrionaceae > Teredinibacter > Teredinibacter purpureus. The sequence goes on from NZ_CP060092.1 coordinate 2,486,375, forward strand.
CTCTAAAACTTTCCCGCCAATGGTTGCTGCTTTTTCCCCGTTTTTAAGTTTTGCTATGGCGTCGACGGCTTCTACCCAATCAGGCCCCGCTAATGGTACTTCACGGCTTCGTTCGTAATCGTCTTGTATACGCGCGACTTGCGCTTGCATTTGGCGTTGTAACTGTGGGTAGCCACCAAGATCACGTTGGACAAATTTATTCACTTCAAAAAACTCTTTTTCAAGGTCTCGTTCGGCTTGCTCTCTCCCTTGGGCGAGCAATACCTCTCTGTTTCGATGATATAAGCGAATGCGGGCGGCTTGCAGTGCTTTTGCTGCGAGCCTAAGGCCACTGTATAAACTGTTGAATGAGCCATTTAGCGCACGATGAGCTGCGTTACGGGCAATGTAGAGGACGAGTGTCCCCCCAATAAAGAGTATTGCGAATTCACCCCAACTATTGAGGGTGAAAGGAGTCTCGAAGATCATAGTACGTACCACCTTGATTGGGTGAAATGTAAGGGTATGTTGGCTGCGAATGTTAGTATTCGCGGTAGTTGTGCTTACTTTATCAACGTAGAGGTGGTGCGAGAGGGCGTTGTTCACGTTTTCGTGGTGATCAATTCTGTCCAAATATGGCGAAATATGGCAGCGCTAACTATTTGATTTTAATAAGAAAAAAAATGTGAACTTATCGCTGTGTTACGGTCAAAGTTTGAGCTAGTAAGGGTGTGCGCATTGGATCAGACGCTTTACAAGTCCACCCTTTACTCAAGCGGCGATAACTAGTACCTTGGTCGCCCTGATTTTTCGGTCTTTAAGGCCTAATTATCACAACGATCAATAAGAAAGAAAGACACAGATTCCGGCGTAGTCAGCCTCCTCTAAATGGTTAATTTTTTGGGTTAATTCAACGAATGTTACGAAGTACATCCCCCTTCTTGTATGCTTTTTCCGTATTACTTTTATTGAGCCTAAACGGCTGTGGCAATGATACTGATCGGAAAAAAGGTGCCGTTACCGATTTTAGCGACCTTACCGATATGCGCTTAAGCAGTTTGGTGATCGATCAAGGTACGTTAGTGCCGGCTTTCGATCCCGACTATATAGGCACTTATGCGCTTAATGTCCCCAGTGATGTGACGAGTATTAATATTACCGCCTCACCTTTAAACGAAGACATTAAACTTGCTATTGCTAAGCGAGAGCTGGAGCGCGATGAAAATGGCGATCCGGTACTTGATGAAAATGGTAATAGTACGTTCAATTATTTGGGCGAAAATAACGAGATTGAGCCTGGCGAGGTTGATACTAAAACCTTGGCAGAAGGCGATAACATTATTGTATTGAGGATGTCTGAAGACGGAAATACCCGTCGCCTTAATTACACTATAAATGTTCATCGGGTGAGTACGTCAGCAAAGCTGCTGAATATTGTGGCGACCAATCAAGCCTACAATTCTGATGATGCGTCAGACGTTTTTTATCTGGCACTCACTCCTGAATTTAATTCTTCTGTCTTTTCTTACGCAGCTGAAGTGCCTTATGCGGGCTGCATGATAACTGTCGGTGCGCAAACCAACGAACGTCATACCAGCGTAACCATTAATAATCGAGAAAGTGCTCACTTTCAATCGATTGAGCTAAACGTGGCCGAGGGTGACAATTTAGTCGAACTAGTGTCTCGTGCTGAAGATGGTGTTGGCGAAGAAACCTATCAGTTAACCGTTACTCGAGCTGTTGGCACCACAGAAGAGTTGGCTGCAGATACGACTTTGAGCGCTATGGAAATTGTTGGCGCAGAATTACAAACCGATTTTGGTTGCTTAATTCCGAGTTATCTTGGTGCTTACAATCAAAATGTCTCAGGCCTACAGTTAACCGCTAGCCCTTCAGTAGAGGGCGCAACCATGACTTTGGGTGTGCCGGAACTGAGTGATACTGGGGTTATCTTAAGTGTTACAGAACCCCAAACGCTATTAGCGGGTGTGCCGTTCGCTATTGATGTGGACGGTGTCGATTCCGTTGAGCGGGTACTAGAAGTCACCGCCAGTAATGGCACTAATAAACGGTATTACACGCTTTCGCTAGGGCGCAGAGAGACTAATTGGGTATTGGTTGAGACTGTCGATGAGTTACAGGCAGCGTTGTTAAACGCCGAGCCTAATGATGAAATTGTTGTGCGTCCCACGTACTACTTCGGAACAGCTTCATTAGACACAAGCGGCCATGAAGACGCGCTTTTTTACAGCGATCGTAGTGGTACCGCTGATACTCCCATAACATTGCGTAGTGCCAGTAGTGGCGCTTATCCCATATTATTTGGGGAAAGCCAGACAGAAAATGACGTGTTACGTCTTTCGGGCGATTACTGGGTTGTGAACAACATCCAAACCTATGGCGGAAGAAATGGCATTGTTTTGGATGGCGCGAGCTATAACGAGCTTACAGGGTTAACGGTGAGCCATGTGGGTGAGCGAGGTATACAGCTTCGTAACGGTAGTTCATATAATAGTCTGCGACGCTCTTTGGTTTCGAATACTGGTTTGTCTACGCGTGAAGGCTACGACGCATATGCTGAAGCTATTGTTGTTGGTTCGCCCGCAGACGAATGGTCCAGTGCGCCTTCAGGTGTTTTTGACCCAACGAATATGAGCAATCGTATTTTTACCAATATTCTTGGGCCAAATGTGTTGGCTGAAGCCATCGATATTCATGAAGGTGTTGAATCAACTGAGGTTAAGTTCAATGTTATTGATGGCCTTGGGTTGTCCGCAAACGCTGAGCAGTCTGCGTTGATCGTTGTGAAGGGGAATGATACTGATATTAGCTTCAACACCTTTATTAATGAGTCGGGCGAAGCGTTAAACCATGTTGTTGCCGCTACTACAGTAGAACGAGATTGGGTGACACAAGCGTGGGGGGAAAATACGCATTTTTATCAAAATAAAGCGGATCTTGGTGGTGCAGCCACTGCGCTTGCGAATAGCGGTAATGTTGCGGTATTTAATGCGACTGAAAATACTCGAACTGATGGGGTAGAGGTAAGTTACGTTGGAGCGGGTATTAATACGGAATACTCAGTGCCCATCTATCAGATTCAAACAGTTGTTGATACACCGCTGTGCTTGGCAGAAGTACGCCCTTATACCACGACGGATTCCGGCATTAATTTGTCCGCTGGTATAGAGATGCAAGCGTGTGGGAATGCGGCTGAGCAATTGTGGAAGTTTGTCCATGATGAAGATGGGTTTGTTTTCATTGTGCCATCAGATGTTCCTGGGCGCACACTGGCGCCACAAACACCGCTTTATGTGGGTGAAACAGGGCTTCCTGTGGTGACTGCCGAAGTTGACTCGTTAGGCGTTATTCTTAACCCTGAAGACGGCTTCTACCTTCGTTGGCAGCTATTTTACGATGGTGATGAAGTTATTATTGTTAACAAAGGGGATTGGGGTCGGCGGTATGTGTTGACCGGCGCTGCAGAAGTGGGTTCTGCCGTTAATCTTGCTGTTAATATTGGCCACGAACTTCAGCGTTTCCGTTTAATCGCTCAGTAATCTGTTTTACTCTGAGAAAAAGGGCTTTTAAAGCCCTTTTTTTGTGCGTGAACATTTTATTTTACGCTGCATTCACGGTGATTTAGTTCTATGCTCGGTACTAGTATTGCCTTGTAGTACTATTGCCTTGTAGTACTATCCCCTTGTGGCACTATCCCCTTGTGGCACTATCCCCGTATATGCCTGACCGTAAACCAACGTTATGACGCGTGTTTGTTTGTGTAACGTTGCTTTTGCTTACCCGTCAAACTTGTAGACCCAGTTTCGTTTTACGTTGTCGCATACCAACAATGTCCTACCAACCTCCATGCACTGCGTAAGGCTGTGAGGCTGGCTTTCGTCGTATCGACGTTTAATTCCGTTACGAGATTTCTCGGCCTTTAGTAATTGGAACATGGCCGAAAAGCGATTGGCAAAATTGCCGCCGCGTTGCTGTATTTCGTCGAATGTTGCGGCAAAGCGTGTAAATGACATCGTTGAATCACCTAATCCTATACTTAGCATTCGATCTAAATAAACGGGGTAGGTTTGGCTTAGGTAGTAAAGGTCTGTTTCGTTTAAATAAGCGGCGTGATCACGGGGCCGTATGGAAAGCGTATTCGTGGGGCTGAGCGCACGAGAAGAGAGTTCGCTATTCGGTTTATTCGTTTGCAGATGGTAGCGACCAAACTGACAGTGGATGACAAGTGGCAATAGCTGGCAGCGGCTAGAAAGTGGCGCGTTTTCGGTGTGGTGGGCTTGTACCGCTGTATTCTGTTGTTTTGTTGTGGGTATTGGCGTCGCTGTATCGGGAAGCGCCTGTAGTGTTTCTCCATTGAGAGGGGGCAATGATAGCCCGGCTTTTCGGGCTGGCGCTTTGAGCAGTAGCCGTTGGATCTTTTCAGCGTTACCACGAAACTCCATAAATGTTGGTAAGGCTGCGCTTTTGCCTCGCGCTTTAAGTTCGCAATAAAGTTTTTCCAAATCTGAACGTGCTTGCTCAGCGCATGCGATAGCGTGAGTAGAGACCATAAACATGCATAAGAGCATAAGCGCAATGTAGGCATGTTTTACGTAAGAAAGGCACTGTGTGTTTTTCTGGTGTGTCATTGGGAGCGTTGTTCTAGTGCAATGGCTTTTGCTTTAGCGTGGTCGTTGGGTGTGTTTATGTTAAAAAACAGGTGTTCTTTCAACGTTGGTGATGCAACAACAGCGTCCGTAGTGAGGCACACGCGTGTTGAATTTAACGAAGCCAGAAAGCCTTTTGCTGAGCGTTGGCCAGATGCCAAATACTGGGTAAGTACAGGGAGTGTTGATGCATGCCATAGGCCGGTTAAAAAATGGTCTCGGCCTTGCCAGCATATATAGTGTGCCTTACTAATAGGTGTGTTTACGGTACTGTCAAATAGTCGTGTCACTAGGTTGTCGGGCAGAAAGGGGGTGTCGCCAGGTACGGTTAACAGCCATTCGCAGGCTGGTAGCGGTTTTAGCCATTCGAGCCCTTTTTGTATACCTGCCAAGGGGCCTTCGCGCGTTTCGCCATTATCTTTGAGTACTGGGCGCTCATGGCTGAAGTGCTCTGCTATTAGGTGTGCGGGTAATGGGTCGTTATAGCTGAGGGCAATAGCTCGCACCTGAGGTTGTAACGAGTTAAGGAGTCTTTGCAGGAGCGTGTGTTGCCCTAGAGGCAACAATATTTTAGCTTTACCGTTCATACGACGGTTTTCTCCACCGGCTAGAATGAGTGCGGCTACTGGCGGTATAGTAGAAAATGAAGATGTCATAATCGTATTTAATCGGTAATATCCCGTTCCCCAGTCTGGGCAACTTTATAACTTACTATCATACCCGAATTATGAAACTAGAAGACATTCGTCGAGAATACCTCGCTGGCGGTTTACGCCGAGATAACCTACAAGATAACCCTATCACGCAATTTAAACTGTGGTTGGATCAAGCCATTGAAGCACACATTCCAGATCCCACTGCGTTTACTTTGGCTACAGTGTCCAGCGAAGGGAAACCAAGCCAGCGCATTGTGTTGTTGAAGCATCTGGATGAACGAGGGTTCGTTTTTTTTACGAATTATGCGAGTCAAAAATCCCAACAAATTGAGGTGAACCGCAATGTCTGTTTGCATTTTCCATGGCACGGAATGGAGCGTCAAGTAGAGGTGGAAGGCGTTGCAGCGCGAATACCGCTAAAAGAGTCGCTCGCGTATTTTCTTTCTCGGCCACGTGATAGCCAAATAGCGGCTTGGAGTTCTCGGCAAAGCCATCCAATAAGCTCACGTAAAATGTTACTGATGCAATTTGAATCGATGAAAGCTAAGTTTGCAGAAGGAGAGGTGCCTCTACCGGATTTCTGGGGGGGGTACCGTATTGTTCCGAGCGCGTTTGAATTTTGGCAAGGGGGAGGCAGTCGTTTACATGATCGTTTTCAATACGTTAAAAGCGCTGAGCAACGTTGGGCGATTGAGCGCGTGGCTCCGTAGGGGCTATCCAATACACACTACTTTTATTGAAGCGAGTGTGGCGTACCTTATTCCTCTTAATAGGGTGCTTGTCATCCTTCTGTCATTAAGCCGACATACTCTCTCGCCTATTACCGTTGCCGTCGAATGAGGTGTAGAGAATATGATCCAGAAAAATCGTGGATTTACCCGTATTGTTAAAGCCACTGTTTATTCTTACAAGGGTATTCTAGCGGCGTGTCGAAATGAGGCTGCCTTTCGACAAGAGCTTGTGCTCGCGGTTGTACTTATTCCGGTCGCGTTGTGGTTGAACCTTACTACATTGGAACGTGTGGTCTTAATCTTCTCCGTTATAGTGGTGTTAATAGTGGAGTTACTCAATAGTGCTATTGAGTCTGTAGTTGATCGCGTGGGTTATGAACATCATGAGCTTGCTGGGCGCGCGAAAGATATGGGGTCAGCGGCTGTACTTCTGGCTTTGACGCTTCTTGTGTTTGTTTGGGTCAGTGTTATTGCCTTCTAGGTTTGATCTTTGTCTTGATAGACTTTTGGTTTGAGGTGTGGCGACAAGGCCATAAGTGCAATACAGTCTTGAAAAGGGATGCTCAGTGCGCCATGCGCCAAATTAAATTACAGCCTTCCTCATTTCTTGCATTTTTCCCATGGAATTAATTCTTTCCCTTTAAGTCGAAGTTTTAAGCAATACAGATTTGCTTGAAAAATAGTGCCTTTAAGCGTTAAAACGCAATTTCTTATAATTGTTAATGCTTTATTGTGAGTTTTATTGTTTTTTTTTACATGATATTTTTCATTTTATGGCTTTATCTTTAATGCGTATGTGCTATATTATTAATCAGTAACGTGTTGTTCCGCTGCGTGAACACGGTTCAAGTTAGTCGCAGCGTTTAGAATGTTGTTTACATTTGTTGTTATATGAGTTTGTTATTCGCTTAATTTTGATGTGATTTATGTGTAACTAGTCCCAGCCCGCTTCCGAGCGGGCTTTTTTTTGTTTGTGGAATTGATTCTTCGGATTGCGGGGGGTAAAGGTATCTTCGTGGTCAGAAAATCAACATAAAGAGCGTGGCGCGCTAGAAAGCTTAATGTGATTCTAGCGTTAGAGCGGTAGCTGAGTGGTGTATTTAATCTGTTTCAACGCAAATACAGAGTTCACTGAGGCTACATTGGGTAAGTGCACTAGCTTGCTCTTTAGTAGTTGTTCGTATTGATCGACGCTCGCGACAATGACTTTCACTAGGTAGTCTTTATCCCCTGTAATGGAATAGCATTCTACGACCTCGTTAAGAGTATGTACGGCGTTTTCGAAAGCAAGTAGTGATTCTTCATCGTGACTTTTAATTGTGATGTAGGCGTGAATAACAACACTCAGATTTAAGTGCTCTGCATTGAGCAGCGTTACGCGGTTTTGGATATAGCCGGTTTCTTCTAGCCGTTTTACCCTTCGCCAGCAAGGCGTGTGAGAGAGCCCTACTGCCTCGCCCAGTTCGGCCATCGAAATGTCGGCATTGGCTTGTAGGCTTTTTAGTATTTTGATGTCGTAATTATCGAGTTCGACAGAGGTCATGACAGGTCCATTGTGTGCTTTAAATAGGGTAGAATCGAGCTTTCGGCACGACTTTACACTGTGTCTCCCTAGTCCTCAACGTTGAAAAAGTTCTATGTTCGATTCTCTTTCCACTCTTCCTCCGGACCCTATATTGGGCCTTATAAGTAAATTTAACGCTGACCCCAGAGAAGACAAAGTCGATTTGGGTGTTGGTGTTTATCGAAATGCTCAGGGCAGAACGCCCATTCTTGACTGTGTGAAACAAGCGGAAACACAGCTACTAAATACTGAAGACACGAAGGCGTATATAGGCCCTCTCGGTAATGCGGTGTTTAATCAACAGATGGCGGAGCTTGTCTTGGGTGATTCCCATGCTGAACTTGATCGTTTAGCGTTGGTTCAAACGCCTGGCGGTTGTGGTGCGTTGCGCGTTGCGGCCGAGCTTATAAAGCGTGCTAGCCGCACCAGTAGTATTTGGGTGAGCGACCCCACCTGGGGCAACCATGTGCCCTTACTCGGGGACGCAGGAGTGCCGATAAAACAGTACCCTTATTACGACTTCTCGACACATACGATACGATTTGAAGAAATGCTGGCATGCCTTGAAAAAGTTCCTGCGAACGATTTGGTGTTGCTGCATGGTTGTTGTCACAATCCGAGTGGTGCTGATTTAACGCGTGAGCAGTGGCAAGCCGTTGCAGATGTGGCTCAGAGGCGTGGGTTTGTTCCGTTTATCGATATGGCGTACCAAGGCTTTGGTGAAGGTGTAGCAGAAGATGCCTATGGTATTCGATTGATGTGTGAACAATTACCCGAGGTGTTGTTAGCACTCTCGTGTTCAAAAAACTTTGGTTTATACCGTGAGCGAGTAGGTGCAGTAGCCGTATTAGGTGCGAGTAAGGCGATCACAACTTCTCATATCGCGAGTATTGTTCGGGGTATTTACTCTATGCCGCCGTCACACGGCGCGGCGATTGTGGCGAATATTTTATCGAATGACGCCTTACGGCAAGTATGGTTTGCGGAAGTTGATGAAATGCGTAATCGAATTAAAGCTATGCGTGATCAATTCGTGGCGGCGATTAACAATCGAGGTGCCGAAGGTCGATTTGATCATATTGCTCGTCAGCAGGGAATGTTCTCCTTTTTAGGATTGGGTGAGCGCGAAGTAGCCGAGCTGGCCGATGCTTATGGTGTTTATATGGTGGGAACAAGCCGGATTAGTTTGGCGGGCCTCAACCACCAAAATAGGGATAAATTTTGTGATGCGCTAATGCGCGTCATATAAATGGAATAGACATCCCGATCGCAGAGGGAGCTTCTATACTCAAAATTAGGCTCCAAGTTTTGCGTTCTATCCCGCTGAAATATCGACCTTCAGTGCTTCTTTTTGCCCGCGATACGCATGGTATCGCGAGTGTTGAAAGCTAATGTTATAGAGCGTGACGTATTCAAGTGAGCATTGAAATGTTTTGATTTATAGCGAGGGCTCATGTCGAAGATCGTCAAAATGCATGTAGGTGAACTGCGGGTTGGGATGTTTGTATCCAAATTAGATAAAGACTGGTTGGATACCCCCTTCATAATGCAGGGCTTTCTACTCGAAGTGCAGGACGATATTGATATCGTATCGGAATATTGTGAGAGTGTGTGGGTCGATACGGATTACAAAGAAACAAAATTAAGTGCCAATAGTTCTGGAGATGGCACCGCCTCGCACGCAAAACCCTCAAACGATGCCTTTGCGCCGGAAGTATCTATTCAAGATGAGCATCGAAAGGCGTACAAGGCATTTCGGCAAGCCCGCTCTCTCACCAAAACACTGTTGGATGACATTCGTTTGGGTGGAGCGTTAGATGGTGCTCAAGCCCGAGACATGGTTAATGACTGCGTCCAATCGGTTATTCGGCACCCAGACGCGCTTTTGTGGATGGCAAAAATTAGAGATGAGCGAGAATATACGGCTGAGCACTGTTTAAATGTCTGTATTCTCGCCATCGCGTTTGGGCGACAGCTGGGTTTCGACGAAGCAGAGCTGCACAATTTGGGCATGTGTGGATTACTGCACGACGTAGGTAAAATGCGGGTGCCGGAAGAAATTGTAGATAAGCCCGCAAGCCTCACGCCTAAAGAAATGCGTTTAATGAAAGCGCACACGGTACATGGGCGTAACCTATTGCTGGCGAGTTCCAATATATACAATGGCGCCATTGATGTTGCGTATAGCCATCACGAACGTATCGACGGGCAAGGTTATCCCCGTAAATTACCGGGGCATGGTATTTCTCGGTTTTCGCGTATTATCGCCATCGTAGATGCTTACGACGCCATGACTGCTGATCGTTGTTACTCACGCGCAAAAACGTCAACTGAAGCCCTTAAAATAATCTACAACGAAAAAGGTAAGCATTTCGACGAAGCGCTAGCATTGAAGTTTATTGAGACCATTGGCCTTTATCCCGCAGGAAGTTTGGTTGAACTATACAGCGGTGAAGTGGGAATAGTTGTGGAATCTAATCCGAGATTACGCCATTTGCCTCGCGTGATATTGTTGCTCGATGAAGAAAAACAAGTGCGTGAAAAAGAAACAATTAAAGATTTAGCGTATATAGAAACTGGCGAAATGCCACGTAAATTTTTAATCAAGCAAGTTTGGCGTGATGGTAGTTTTGGAATACGTTTGCGGGAATATCAGAAGAAAGGATTGATTCTAAAACACTAGTAGTATCAGTGTCGTTAGGTAAGAGATCGAATCTATAGATATTTATGGATCGTATTTTATAGCATTAATATACCAGGTAACGGCTCCCGCTTCGGTAGTGACAATTGCTTCATCATCCACTTCTTTTTTTAATAGCGCTCTCGCCATTGGCGAATCAATTGAAATATAATCATTTCGCCCAAAAATTTCGTCATAACCGACAATGCGAAAATTGAGCGTGTTGCCCCCATCGTTTTCTATTGACACCCAAGCACCAAAAAAAACCTTGCCTTCCTGTTGCGGGCTATACTCAACAACCTTCAGGTTCTCTAAGCATTTTCGTAAATAGCGCACGCGGCGGTCTATTTCTCTCAGTCGCTTTTTATTGTATTGGTAGTCAGCATTCTCGCTTCTATCACCCAGGCTCGCTGCCCATGCGACTTTTTTTGTTACGTCGGGCCTCTCCGTGCGCCAAAGCTCATCGAGTTCTATTTCTAGGTTTTTGTAACCTTGTTGTGTGATAAGGGGGGTGCGCACGGTTATTTTGTCGTCCTGTTGTTAGTGTTTTAAATTAAAAATATCTTTATAAAATGCCAGCTCTTCGTCTAGCATCGTTTTAATATTATGCGCCTGCCTGAAACCATGCCCTTCATTTTCAAATGTAACGTAATTTACTTGTAGGCCTTTCTTTTTTACTGCAGCTACCATGGTCTCGGCTTGGTTGGGTGGCACAACTTTGTCTTCTAGGCCTTGAAAGACCAGTAAAGGACAGCTGATGTTGTTAACAAAATGAATGGGTGAACGGTCTAGGTAGCGTTGTTTGTGTGTGGTGTAGTCGCCGATTAACGAATCTAGATAGCGAGCTTCAAATTTGTGTGTATCGCGCACGAGAGTTTCTAAATCGCCAATACCATAAAGGCTTACCCCAGCATTAAAGGTTTGGCTAAAGGTGAGTGCGGCAAGTACGGTATAGCCGCCCGCGCTACTGCCCTTAATGATCAGTTGATTAGGGTTGGCCCATCCTTGGGATACAGCGTAGTTGGCCGCAGAACATACATCTTCTACATCATAAACACCCCATTTTTGGTGTAGAGAGCGCCTAAACGTTCGGCCATAGCCGGTGCTGCCGCGGTAGTTTACATCAACAACTGAAAAGCCTCGGTTTGTCCAATATTGTATTTTTAAATTAAGTGCGTTTTCGGTAGCGCCGGTTGGGCCTCCATGGCAAATAACAATACAGGGAGGGACGCCGTTGTCGTTTTTAAAATGTGCATTTGTAGGGGGGTAATAAAACCCATAGGCTTTGGCTTTGTGGTTTTCTCCCGTTGGGAACTCAATGGCGGTGGGTATTGATATATCCTTTTTACTTAGAGTTAAACCGCTCGCGGTAATGGCGTGGAGTTTTTTATCCTGTAAGCAATAAATACTGGGCATAGCGGTAGGCGAGGCGCCTACGAATACGCCCGTGGTGTTTGCTGAACGTGTATCGCAACTTATGCCGGTAATAACGCTTAATGATGAGGCTGCGTCTATAGGGGTTATTGTGTTGTTATTGAGGGTTAAAAGCGCGAGGGACCAGCTGCCGTTTCGTGTGAGGGTTAGGAGGATTTCACGCTCATTTAAAAAATCGTAGGTGGACATGCGAAAGGTCCACTGAGGTGTGGCGCATTCGGCCGTTTCTTGCGTTACAGGAAGTGGTTTGACGTTTTTCTCAAGTAGGCTGTGGTAAGGGATGCGGTATAGGTTCCACCAGTTATTGGTATCGGAGACGAAGAATAAATCGCCGTTGGGTGCGAAGCGAGGCTGAAATAGGCTTTCCTGGCCATTACCGGCCACGTGATTGGCGTAGTTTTTGTTAAATTTACCGTTAAGCGCGCGTTTATCGAGCCATAGTTCCGTCGCATCCCACGGCATGTTGGGATGGTTCCACGATAGCCAGCTTAAGTATTCACCGCAGGGCGATAGTGTTGGGTTGGCGTAAAAATCGTCACCGTAGGCAATAACACTAACGTCCATCTCGATAGGGGGTTCTTGGCTGAGTGATATGGAGACGAGCTGCGTTAGCGGCTCTTGTGACGCGTCGCTATAGTGCTGTTCACAAACGGCTATGAGTTGTTGCCCTTGCGAGTCGAGCGTTATATCGGCAAAGCGTCGATCGGGGTTCGCGTGTAGAGAGGGGTTATCGGGTGCTGTGGGAGTACGTGTTAAGCACGTGGGGGTGAACGTCGGTTGGCCCATATAGGCGTGATAAACCTGTTGGTCCTCGCCAAGTACAAAATAGAGATTGTCGCCGTCAATGCAATAACTGCCTCCGCCATACTCATGCACTCTAGATTTTGCGCTAAGGGGCCGTGGCAATATGCAAGTAGGCGCTTCTACCTCTGGGCCGCTTAGGTTGGCCATCATTATAGCTGTACGGCCTTTTTCTTCCGCGAGAGACTCTAACCAAAAGAGTCGATTATTATTGAGGCACGGCTCGCTTAGGCGTGGCGTTTTGCCGGCGACACAATCAGCAGAAATAGCAGATGGCCATGAGCCGTGCGAGAGTGTCTTTGGGGTAGGGTAGGGCATATTCGTTCGATAATGGTTGATTAGGTTACAATTAGCGTAGAGTTCCCGCGGTTACATTTTTATAGTGGGTATACACCTGTGCCAATCTCGAAGGCACGTCTTTGGGTAGGCACTTTTCCATTATGTCTTCAGTTTTTCAAGCACTTCATTATCGAAGCGAGCAACTCGCTGGCGCTCGACGCGTATGGGTTGCGTATAGCGGTGGCTTAGATTCAACAGTGCTGCTACATCAGTTAGTGGAGTTAGGGTTGAAAAACCTTGTCGCGGTTCACGTTAACCATCAGTTGTCCTCTCGTGCGCAGGGCTGGAGCAAGCATTGCGTTGAGCAGGCAAAAAGTTGGGGTGTTAGGTGCGAGGTCCATACGGTGGTCGTGGCGTCTGCGGGAGAGGGGCTTGAGTCGGCCGCTCGGGAGGCTCGGTTCAATATTTTTAATCGACTAGTAGAAGCATCCGATATTTTACTAACGGGACACCATGCCAATGATCAGGCGGAAACACTCGTCTTTCGATTGATGCGTGGCGCTGGATTAAAGGGGATGTCAGGCATGCCGCCACAGCGCGTATTAAATGAGCCGTTGGGGGCGGGGCTGTTGTTACGGCCATTATTAAACGTCACTCGCGAAGCGCTCGCCGCTTATGCGGCGGATCAACAGTTATCGTGGGTTGAAGATCACAGCAATGCTGATACCCGGTTCGATCGAAATTTTTTACGCCAAGAGGTGTTACCCCTCATCGAGCAACGCTGGCCGAAAGCGGTCAAGCGCATTGCCTCTAGCGCACAGTTGTTACAGCAAAGCCATGCGCTATTAGACGATTACTTGTCTGAAGATTTAAAACAGTGTTTACCCGTAAGTGAGCGTGTTGGCCATAGCCTTGACCTCACCGTTTTATCGGGGTTTTCATTAGTAAAGCAAAATCACTTACTGCGTTATTGGCTTGACTCATTGAATGTTCGCCTTCCTACGCAGGCGCAACTCAGCGAAATTCATAAGGTGGTGATGGCTGCAGATGATGCCTTTCCGCAGGTGAGTTGGGGGCGTGAGACTCATCAGTATTGTGATGGTTGCAGTGTGCACCGTTTTCGTCAGCGGTTATACATTGTGCCGCGACTGCCGGTAGGGGAGCGCACGGAAGTCATTGTGACATGGGATGGCGTTGGCGAATGCACGTTGAATGACGGGTTCGTGCTAGGCGCCATTCCATCTGAAACGGGTTTTGGGCTGCCTGCAGGGCGGTACCAGATTCAAACGCGCCAAGGTGGCGAGCGTTGCCGCCCCGAGCAGCGAGCCCGGTCGCAAACATTAAAGAAACTACTTCAGGAGTTTGAGTTGGAGCCTTGGCTGCGAGATAGGGTGCCATTGATCTATCGTGACGAAACCTTGGTGGCAGTAGGTGATTTATGGGTCTGTCAGGGGGTTGCCGTAGAAGGTGGCGCCGCATTGAGTTGGGCATTCAAACCCGCCAGCTAGGTGTATTTCAGATTGAGTCAGAAGCCGCTTTCTGGTACTCTGGCGCCCCATCTCAGGGGCAGTCTTCGCAAGGTTAAGGATCACGTTTTCCCTAGCTTTGCAAACCGCCAGATCGATGCGGTTTGCTGCGAAAATGGTCACTTTCGCCCCAAACATCAAAACTCCTAACATTCAGGCGCAGTAACGTTATGCAACCTCTTATCACCTTGTCTTTACGGCGTGTGAGAGTGGACCTGTGTGAGCACTACCAACAGTCAATTTAAGGGCTTCAATGACTCAATATATATTTGTAACGGGCGGCGTTGTGTCGTCATTGGGGAAAGGTATTGCTTCGGCATCCTTGGCAGCAGTTTTAGAAGCGCGAGGCCTTAATGTCACTATTCTTAAACTAGACCCCTATATCAATGTTGATCCCGGCACTATGAGCCCTTTTCAGCATGGCGAGGTGTATGTCACGGAAGATGGCGCAGAAACTGATTTAGATCTTGGGCATTACGAGCGCTATATCCGCACAAAGATGACCAAGCGTAATAACTTTACTACCGGCCGTGTTTACGAAACGGTACTACGCAAAGAGCGCCGTGGAGATTATCTTGGCGGTACCGTGCAAGTTATTCCACATATTACAGATGAAATTAAACGTCGCATATTAAGCGGTGGCGAGGGCTATGATATAGCGCTCGTTGAAATTGGTGGCACCGTCGGTGATATCGAATCACAACCCTTTTTGGAGGCTGTTCGTCAGCTTAAAGTTGAAATGGGTGTTCAGCGCGCATTATTAATGCACCTGACACTAGTGCCTTATATTGCGACAGCTGGCGAGACAAAAACAAAGCCAACCCAACATTCGGTGAAAGAGCTTCGCTCTATTGGCCTTCAACCGGATATCCTTTTGTGCCGTTCAGAGCAAGAAATTGATGAAGATTCACGTCGTAAAATATCGTTGTTTACGAACGTTGAAGAGCGAGCCGTTGTACCGTTGGCCGATGCCGATTCAATCTATGCCATTCCGAAGTTATTGCAAGGTTTTAACCTCGATAATATTGTTCTCGATAAGTTTGGTATTGACGCGCCCGAAGCTGATTTGAAAGAGTGGGAGCACGTACTCGAATTAGAGAACAATGCTACCCAAGAAATTACGGTTGCGATGGTCGGCAAATATATGGATTTGCTGGACGCGTACAAATCCTTAAATGAAGCACTTAAGCATGCAGGTATACATGCCGGCGCTGACGTAAAAATTAACTACATCAATGCCGAAGATATAGAAGAGCAAGGCACCGGAATATTGGCCGATGCAGATGCTATATTGGTGCCAGGTGGTTTTGGTGAGCGTGGCTTAGAAGGTAAGTTAATGTCCGTGCAGTATGCGCGAGAAAATAAAGTGCCGTACCTCGGCATATGTTTGGGTATGCAATGTGCGGTTATTGAATATGCCCGCAATGTATTAATGCTCGACGACGCCAATAGCACCGAATTTAATCCAAAATCAGCGCACCCCGTGATTGGTCTAATTACAGAATGGATCACCTCCGATGGCGACACAGAAAAGCGAGACGAAAGTTCTGATTTAGGCGGCACTATGCGTTTGGGTGCACAAGAATGCCACCTTGAGAAGGGCTCAAAAGTCTCGTCTATTTACGGAAAAGATTTAATTGTTGAGCGCCATCGCCACCGTTATGAAGTGAATAACCACTTTTTGGATCAATTGAGACAAGCCGGATTGCATATTGGTGGGTGGTCGGCCGACGACACCCTCGTTGAAGTGGTTGAGCTACCTGACCACCCTTGGTTTATTGCGTGTCAGTTTCATCCAGAATTTACCTCTACTCCGCGTGATGGACATCCCTTATTTTTAAGTTACATCAAAGCTGCAATGGCAGAGCGCGATTAAAATAGCGTCTAGGAGACAGTATTTGAAACATAAAATTATTAAAGTTGGCAACCTTGAGGTTGCCAACGATAGGCCCTTTACACTTTTCGGCGGAATGAATGTTTTAGAATCCAAAGAGATGGCTCTAAAAGTGGCGGAGAAGTATGTAACCGTCACGCGAAAGTTAGATATTCCTTACGTGTTTAAGGCATCGTTCGACAAGGCAAACCGCTCTTCTATTAGCTCTTATCGAGGGCCAGGGATTGATAAAGGCCTCGAAATTTTTCGAGCCATCAAGGAAGAGTTCGGCGTACCGATTATTACAGATGTGCATGAACCACATCAGGCGGCAATGGTTGCCGAGGTTGCAGATGTTATTCAGTTGCCGGCTTTTCTTGCTCGGCAAACGGATTTGGTCGAAGCAATGGCTAAAACGAAAGCGGTTATTAATGTAAAAAAACCGCAGTTCCTAAGCCCAGGGCAAATGAAAAATATTGTTGAAAAATTTGCAGAGGGTGGCAATGAAAACCTCATCCTATGTGAACGTGGAGCCTGCATGGGCTACGACAACTTAGTTGTCGATATGCTGGGTTTTCGCACTATGAAAGAAGTGAGTAATGGCTTACCCGTTATTTTTGATGTAACGCATTCCCTACAGTGTCGCGACCCCTTGGGCGCAGCGTCTGGCGGTCGTCGACATCAAACGGCGGAGTTAGCGAGATCCGGTATGGCCGTTGGGCTAGCGGGTTTGTTTATCGAAGCTCACCCGAACCCTGCAGAAGCTTTATGCGATGGTCCCAGCGCGCTTCCGTTGGAAAAACTGGAACCATTTTTGGCGCAAATGAAAGCGGTGGATAATTTAATTAAAGTTTTACCACCATTAGATATTCAATAGTTATTAACGTTAGTGTAAACAAAGAGAGACAGTCACTATGAGCAAGATTGTAGACGTAGTTGGTTTTGAGGTAATGGACTCCCGCGGTAACCCAACCGTTATGGCGGAAGTGGTATTAGAAAGCGGTGTCGTTGGAAGTGCATGTGCACCGTCTGGAGCCTCTACAGGTTCCCGTGAAGCCTTAGAGCTGCGTGATGGCGATAAAAGTCGTTACTTAGGTAAAGGCGTATTAAAAGCTGTTGCCAACATTAACGATACTATTAAACCTTTGTTAATAGGCAAAGACGCTGGCGCGCAACGTGAACTCGATAGCATTATGATCGATGCCGACGGCACTGAAAACAAAGGTAACTTCGGTGCGAACGCCATTTTGGCTGTTTCGTTAGCGGCTGCTAAAGCAACTGCCATCGACAAAGGTATTCCATTGTATGCCCATATTGCCGACCTAAACGGTACTTCTGGCCAATATTCAATGCCCGTACCCATGATGAACATCATTAATGGTGGAGAGCACGCGGATAACAATGTAGATATTCAAGAGTTTATGGTTCAGCCTGTTGGCGCACCTAGTTTTACCGAAGCATTGCGTATGGGCGCTGAAATATTCCATAGCCTGAAAAAAGTATTATCGGGCCGAGGTTTGAATACTGCCGTTGGTGACGAAGGTGGATTTGCTCCTAACTTGCCGTCCAACGAAGCGGCTTTAGAGGCTATTGCTGAAGCGGTTGCTAATGCTGGCTACAAGCTGGGTGAAGACGTAACTTTAGCGCTGGATTGTGCTTCTTCAGAATTCTATAAAGACGGCGTATACGACATGGCCGGTGAAGGTAAGACGTTTTCCGGTGAAGAGTATGCGGATTACCTAGCAGAGCTTTCGGCTAAGTTCCCCATTTTGTCTATTGAAGATGGCATGGACGAAAGTGATTGGGCGAGCTGGGAGATTCTTACCAAGAAAATTGGTGATAAGGTTCAGTTGGTAGGCGACGATTTGTTTGTGACCAACACTAAAATCTTGAAGCGTGGTATCGATGAAGGTATCGGTAATTCTATTTTGATTAAATTCAACCAGATTGGCTCTTTGACAGAAACGCTAGACGCCATCAAAATGGCTCAGGATGCAGGCTTTACCGCTGTAATCTCACACCGTTCTGGCGAAACCGAAGATACCACTATTGCCGATTTGGCTGTAGCCACTGCGGCGGGTCAGATTAAAACAGGTTCTTTGTCTCGTTCAGACCGTATAGCCAAATATAACCGTCTGCTTCGCATTGAAGCCGAATTGGGCGAAAAAGCGGTATACCGTGGCCGTGCAGAATTTAAAAACTAAGCGTTTGAGTGTAGAAATTTAATATAAGGCCGGCTATTGCCGGCTTTTTTTGTGTGCGGCTGAAACTCTTACTTTGTAGCGCATAACGGAACGAGTTGCAGGCCAATGAGTTGTCGATAAGCTGTATGCTTGAAGCTTCTACTTTACTTTTGTACGGATAAGCAATGAGCCGGCTGTAGTGTTAAACTGAGTCGGTTGGGCGGTAACCATTATATTGAGGGTTGCGTATTCTATTTTTTAATACTGTTTGAGTTATGACATGTCAGATAAATTTTTTTTCAAGGGTCGCCAAGCTATACGTGAAAATCACGTTAAATTTGGCTATGAAACAAACGCTATAAGCAAATCCGGGAGTAAAAAGTATCCTTTGACGTTAGTTGTTACCAGTGAAAAACGCAGGCAAGAAGTAGAAGCGTTGGTAGCGAAGGCTCACTTATATGCAGATATTAGCGTAGATAGCCGCGAGGGTGCCGTTGAATCTATTAGTGAACTCACTCTACACCTTAATAAAAGTGAAACAGTGACGCTCGATAAGGTGCCTGGGCGTAACGACCCCTGTAGTTGCGGTAGCGAAAAAAAGTATAAGAAATGTTGCGGCTAGCAGTTTGTAATTTTCTCGAAGACTAAGGCGTTTAATACAGTTATACCCGTATAAAAAAGCCGGCGACCCATCATGGGTCGCCGGCTTTGTTTTCCCTATCTACGTTCGGCCGAAAACAAAATAATTAAAGCTGTTGTGATAGGCTCAGCGTTTTTATACCGTGCTTTTCGTTTATAACATGCTTTCTTCATTACACACGACTTTTAACAGATCGCTCTGGTCTGTTTTGAAGGTGTTGTACCCACAGCCATCGCCACACAGAGCATAAATACTGTCTTCTTCCGCAGCCAATTCCCACGTTGTTCGGTTGCCATACAGTTCGCCTGGCGCTGTACAGAAGATGATGACATTACCGGGGATCTTAATGCTTGGCGAAGAACAGCTGCCGGTATTCGTAAAGGGTGAATATACGGAGAGCATATTACACGCAGGGCCGCTGCCATAATTTCGTTGTCGAGCAAACGCGACAGCTCGCTCGGTAGAGGGGCTGGGAAGGTCACATTCCATTCGGTCGTAAATGGTAGTGCCTTCGTTGACGATGGCAAAGGTAATTAATTCGCAATTCTGTGCTGGTTCCAGCGCACTTGCGTGGGCGCCCCAAAGGCAGGCGATACTCACACTCATGATGGTGGTTAATTTTTTAATCTGCATAGTAATGTCCTCAAAAGTTAATGATGTGCGACTCAACGCGTTCCATGTGTTGTGCACGTGCAGAACAATCTGCCATGAATGTGCTCTACGGCCTGTAAAGCATTACTTATTGCATAAAACCAAAAGTTTCACCTTGTCGAGAAACGAAGACAATTGTTTCGTTGCTATCTTGTTGAGGGTTTGCGAAGAGTGTTTGTGCTTGCCCGTTGGCAGGTAATGCGTTTGAAAGGCTGGCTGTAAAGGTGTTGCTGTGTTCAGTGTTTAAAGTGGCGACTGATAGCCGGCATTGAGTCGCTTTACATTGCACGTCGATTAACGAAAAGTCGGCCAGTGCTGGGCTTTCAAAGAAAAGATCCAAAAACACGTCCTCTTGTTCCGTTGCCCAGCTTGGATCTGGCTGTTCTTCTAAAAAATATGATTCCATTTTCTCTGAAAGATTAAAATTCTTATCGCCAACGATATGGGTGTTAATCCATGTGTTAAGTTGTGATGTAGTGTTGTCTACTGTGGGGGATGCAACGGTCTGAGACGCTTCCGCGGCGCGCTGTGATGCGGTGACTTGTGCTGCAGCGCTGTTTGTATCGGGGGAGCGGCTAAGTGTTGGGTTAGGCCGTAATAGTGAACTGTGTTGACCGTGCATTAAATGCTTCGGTAGTGAACCACTTTCATTTTGAATGGTGTCTTGAGTCGGAATGGATACATTGCACGTAGAGGTGTTGTTCTCAACGAAGTGACGTCCGGACCAATGCCCCATTCCAAAGAGCATCATCAATGACGGCACTGCTATGGCGATCGAACGTTTTTTCATACAGGCACCCTTTATTGATATCCAATGGCTTTATGTTGTTTTCTTCGTAATGCCGTTCTACGGTAATTTTTTAAACGGTATGTGTGCTTAGAAACACTAATTATTAGGTTTGTGCGGGCGGTAGTCCTGAAGAACATCTAAAGTTTTGGTTAAAAATAAAATTAACCTTTATTAAATGGCTAAATTAGTGCTAATGAACAATTGTTGATGTTATTTGTTTGTTTAAATTTCCATCTTAATAGTGAGGCGATAAATTACGAGGTCGAGATAAGGTGTGACGCTAGAGGAAAACATTGAGTTGTTGAAGAAGGTTGATCAGCAGGCGAACGGAAAAGGTATTGTAGTGATTTTAAAGTTGCGGATTTTTACGTTTTTTATTAGATAATGTATTAACTAATTTTTTCCTTACGTTATATTTCGGGGAAATTACTAATACCTAAACGTGTTGTCAGGGCAACAAAACGAGGTAATGTGCGCATGCCTGAAAATTTTGGTTCAACCTTTATCCATAAAAGTTTGAACGGTTCGTGTTTTTCAATGGCTTCAAGTAGATCCAGTGATTGCTCATGCTCTCCGGCGGCGGCGTGATAGCGAGCGGTGGAAAATGGTGGCGTACCTTGCCCAATATCGGCCAACTCTTTTTTGATATTAGCTAACCAGTGGTTGAGTTGTTTAAGGCCTCCATCGTTAAAGGCTTTGTTCGCGGAGGCGATATCCTCTTCTGAATAGCCAACTCTTTTAAATGACTGTAAATAAAATTCGAAGGCCTTTTTTTCTATGCCTTGTATTTCGTATAGTTTCATTCCTGATCGGTGATAATTGATAGAGTCTGGGTCTAGTGTAAATAGTTTTGCTAGGCTACGGCTTGCATTTTCGTAGTCTCCACCGATTGAAAATATCCATACATGAGAGGGCGATGCGTAATGCGCTGGTTTAAGGGACATGCCAATTTTGTTGTGGTGCAGAGCCCTATCAAAATTTCCCATGGCTAATAAACAGGTCGCGTAAGCGATATGGGCTTCCGCGAATTGCGGAGCTGCCGATATGGCGCGAATATAATAGTTTTTCGCAAGCAATAGATTGTGATGGATAAACATGCTCACTGACGCGAGCTGGTTTAACGACTGGTGATTTTTAGGGTTAAGGTAAATGGAGTGTAAAAATGCTTTCTCAGCTTCTGCGGCGTAAGTTTTTTTATGGGCAGGTGGTGAATAGAAATATTTGAATAGATACCCTTGCCCAAGGTAATAGTGGATCTCTGATGTGTTTGGATTACTGGTATCCAAGGAATTTAGTAATACAATCGCTTCGTCCAGTGTCTCTAGGGTGCGGTTGTTATCGGTAATGAGGTAGACGGATTTTAGGAAAAATTCGTCGGTTCGATAGTCTTGCATACCAAAACCGTTTTCGTCTTCGATATTTTTATCGGTTATTACGACATAGGCTACACTCGCGAGTAACACGGTTAGGAGGAGTGCAATCCCATAGCGGTAGAGTGTGAGGTTAGCTTTAGGTGGAGCTTTAATTATGTTGTCATTGGCCGCGCCAAAATTATGTTGAACAGGAACTAAAAGCCGATAACCGTAACCACTAATCGTTTCAATAAATGAAGGTGATTGGGGAGAGCAGCTAAATATTTTTCGTAAGTTACTGATAGCCACGGATAAAGTGTCGTCGGTTGGGTGTTTGCCTGCCCAAGCGGCTTCAAGAATAATGTCTTTCTTAACAGGCTCTCCATCATGCTCCGCGAGGACTAGAAGCACTTTTAATAAGCGCTTCTCTAAACGTTTTGATGTTCCTTCTTTGGCCGCAGAAGAGTGAATGGGGTCTATTAACCAGTCGCCAATTTTTATCGTTTCATTTGTATTCATAGGTGCTGAATGATTAGTACGCATAGATGTAGACGCTCAAGCTTACCACTTGGCTGTAGTCTTTGTATGGGTGCAAATCACTTATTGGCGGCATATACAGTATTCGGGCGGTAGTCCTGAAGAGCCTATGGCACATGTATCGTCATGTTTTTTTTGCGTCTATTTAATAGGGTTTAATCGGTAAAGTCTTTTCCAAAAAGTTATCGAGCAGGACGTTCTATACGGTTTTGGTAAAACAGTGATTATGTTCGCCCGCGATCTGAAAAATTTCTTATCCTGTAGGCTATGTTAATTGATCTAATTTTCTCAAGGCCAGCGATTTATTTGAGCGAATGAGGCTAGTCTATCCATACCTTTAAAGCAGAAGGGTTTTTGTCTTGCGTAGGCTGACCGTTGGGAGCGATGGATGTCGCACTTCTAACTTGATATTGAGGTATTTATAAAAAATATTACTTAAGTTTACCGGGGGTTGTCTTATGCCGCGTTGCGGTATCCAGCGTTCGGTCGAAAAGTGGCAGTGGCAGATTGAATTGAGGCAGAGGTTTTGCGTCGTGGGCTTTTACGGCGAGAGGTATTGCTTAGTGAACTCTGCTTATTAAGGTAGAGTACTGGCGCTGCCATTTTTATAAATACTGAGCGGCTCATTTCAATAGGAGGTATCTACCTGCGGGGTTATCTACGTTTTAACGAACCAAGTCTTAAGTTGTAACGAGTAGAGAAAGTAGGCATTCAATCAGATTTCCCGTGTGATAAAACTCACACAGGTTAAGTTCGCGCGCCCTTGTGAGGGGTTCTATGCGTTGCGTTAGTGTTTATTGATGTCGTTGCTTCGTTATTCGGAAAATGTACAAAGTGTTTGATTAAATCTTACGTGATTTGTGTGATTACACTAATAAAGTTAGTACTATGGATTTACTTCGTTAGTCCTTTTTTTTGTGTCGAGTAATCTAATTGCTTACGGGTATCATTCTATTTTATAGTCTTCCCTCGTGTAATTTTTAGTACAAAAGGCTAGCTTTTTTTTGTAGTACAAATGGGCTTGTTTATACATTGAACTACATGGTTAAATGCGGTTCTCAATTTTCTAGTTGATGGTATTACTGGGGTTCTTGTGGCTGTACGTCGTTGTTATGTAACTGTTCTTTTTGTCGATCTTTGTGCTTCCACAAAGCTGGGGGATGTATTAGACCCTGAATTATATGCTGATCTGCTAAGGCAGGTTCGCGAACTCGTTGAAGCGACAGTTATTGATTGCAGCGGTGTTGTTAATCAATTCTATGGTGATGGTGTATTGGCTATTTTTGGATTGCCAGAGCCGTTGGAAGATGATGTCACCCGTGCAATTAATGCGGCCCTAGCATTGCACGAACTGGTCGAAAAAATATCAGTTCCTCGCGTTAAGGGTATGCCCGAAAAATTGCAGTTTCACACAGGGTTAGACTCCGGTCTTGTCGTCGTTGAAGAAGGCGATTTTATTCAAGGGCGTTATAAAATAATTGGCGATAGTTTGAATACCGCGGCTCGCTTATCCGATGTGGCTGCGCCTGGCGAAATAATTGTATCTGAAAAAACAATTTCAGGTGTTCTTCCTTATTTTTCTACTCAGCGTATACAACCTCTTTTTCTAAAAGGTAAATCTGAAGCACTACAGGCTCACCGGATTTATTCTCAATCTAATGTTAGTTGCCGTTTCGAAGCCAGTGAAGTAAGGGGGTTTACCCATTTTATTGGTCGCGGCCGTGAACTGGCGGAATTAAGTCGTTTGTTTGCTGAAGTGGAAGCTAGCCACGGGAGAAGTGTTTGTATTGTTGGTGAGGCGGGCGTAGGAAAATCTCGTTTAGTTGATGTTTTTATTCAACAAGAGCGCTCGAATATGAGCGATATTCACCGTATCTATTGTAGAGAGGAGGATGATGCAGGGCCTATACAGCCTTTAGTCCAGCTCCTGCAGTCGGTCGCAGGTGTCAACGAGGTAGCCGATTACAAACAAATTAAAAATGGCCTAAAGCGTCGTTTTGACGAGTTGAGTGATGAGCAAATAGCGTTACTGCTTTCGTTTATGCGAGGGGCTGCTAACGGTGGCGCACCCGGAACGGTCAAAGGACATGAGGATATCGGCCGTGAACTCAAGCAAATTGCCGATGTTATCGTATTGGTTGTTGGGCTGATTACTGCTCACAAACCAATGGTGATATTTTTTGATGATTGGCAAAATGCAGATGAGCGTTCTCGGTATATTTTAAATTACGTACTCATCAAGACCACCCACCAAAAAATAATGGTGATTAGCACAACGCGAGCGGTGAGTGGTGAGCACGAAAGGCGTTTTAGCAATCAAATTACTGTGGGTACCTTTTCCTTTCAAGAGTCAAAACAAGTTGTCCATAGTCTAATTGATGAAAGCGAACTTGGTTTGGCGGTGCGTATTTACGAGCAATCGGGTGGCAATGCATTGTTTATCGAAGAGCTGTGTCGCTCAGCTATGGCCAGTGAGTTAGATCTAAGGGTCCTTAAAGATAGTTTGAAAATACCAACGTCTTTACATGGTTTAATTGCTGCTCGGATGAGCCGCTTAAGTGATGAGGGTCAAGCGATAGCGCGCGCAGCAGCGGTGATTGGTCATGTTTACGATATCCCGTTACTGGAGTTTGTTCTCGAACATGGTGTTGCAGAGCATCAAATACAAGCGTTGGTGGACGCCGGAATATTCTTCTCTTCTGATTCGCACCGAGCAATACATTTTAAACACGGTGTCATTAGGGATACGCTATACAGCGCAATAGGTTTGAAAGAGAAAAAAATGTTACATCAACGTGCTGTGGGGGCGTTGCTTGTTCATAACGACTCCGAGCCCGTTGAAGCGAATTATGAGCGTCTCGCCTACCACTACAGTCAGTGCGGCGATACGATCAAGACAATTGAGTTTGCCATTAAAGCGGGGAAAAAAGCGTTAGAGGTTGCTGCGTTGGATCGAGCGCGGTATCAATTATTTAACGCGCTCGCGGCCATGCGAGATCTTGGGCAAACGCGTGAGGTTATGATTCAGTATGTCGATGTAACGCGGCGTTACGCGTTAGCGTGTTCGTATTACCCTAATAAAAAAGACTTGGCTATTCTAGAGTATGCTCTAATTTGCGCGCATTTTATTGAAGATAATACGGCAATCGAGCAATCTGAATACTGGTTAGGTTGGGTGAACTATACACTTGGAAATGCGGATAAGGCGCTAATACATTTTCAGCGTTCTTATGCTGTTGTATCGGCTTCGGGTAATGGCATCTCATCTTCCTTTCGCTTGTTAACTCTGGGGCAAGCACTTTCAGCGTCGTCGGATAATAAAAAGGCCATTGAGTATTTTACAAAAGGTTTTAAAGGCGTTAATCCTGGCGAAATCGATATTTATGGCGAATTCGAATTAAGCTATGCACTAGCCTGCAGTGGAATGGTCTTGGCCGATATGGGTGATTTTGAAGAGGCCGAAAATAAATTAGTGGCATCAATGGAATTGATCACCGGTAAAGGTTTTGCGATAGAATCGTCGGTGTGTGCGTTTTATTCCGCTTCGCTTCTATGGCGCGGTGAATGGTATGACGCGATGCTATTTGGACAGCGCGCAAGGTTTCGTGCCGAGCAGGTAAATTCTCCCTATGCGTTTACTTTGGGTAAAGCGATGGAGGCCTATGCTAGCTGGAGGCTCTCTGCAACGCCTTCGGCCATTGCTGCATTGGAGCAGTCGCTCCAGTGGTTTGAAGGGAAGCAAATATACCTGCATCTCTCAATGGTTTATGGCTGGCTGTCGGAGGTAATGACTGAAATTGGTGAGTTGGCAAAAGCGGCTCGATACGCGAATAGCGGGGTGCAATGTGCTGCACGAGGTGACGTGATTGGTTCAAGTATGTGTTTGCGCGTGCTTGCAGAGCTTAGTGTAGGGGGCGAAGTAGAGGGGTTAGAGAGTGCAGAGCACTATATTGCAAAAGCAAAAGCGAATGTAAAACATCGCGATTCAAAGCACGAAATGGCCGTCGTCAATCTTCAGGAAGCACGTATTGCCATGCTAGAAAACGATTTGGTTACCGCAAAGATACTTGTGAAAAAAGCGTTGCTTGAATTTAATAAAATGGGAATGCACTGGCATTTTCAACAAGCGGAACGTTTATTGTCCGACCTCAAGGTAAATACAACGGAGCCGGCTTAGGCGTTGCATAGCATTGTCCATGCGATGCGCTTTTTCGTCCGTTAGAATAGGTACTGGAACAGTGCCTTACCGCTAAAAGCGGCTGCTTGTCGAAATGTTGCACGAATCGCCCTAAATTGGCTCGATTATCCTTAAATTTTTTGTTCTAAATTGAGTCTTGAAATTCCACTAAATTCAAACAAATGTTAGACTTCTGGGGTAAGTAGGACAATTTTTAAAAAAGGAATGGAGTGAAATATGGAGCCGTCGTACCATCAAGATGGAGTGGAAACTCAGAAAATAGTTGCGTTACTTGCAGAAAGTAGTTTGATGCAATCACTCAATGAAATTCAGCTGGAGCACGTAGCGCGTAGTTTTCGTATACGCACGTATTTAGCAGAGCAAACAGTGATCACTCAAGACGAAGAAAGTGCCGATGTATATTGCCTAGCGCGTGGCAGTGTAAGAGCAACATTATTTTCGCCTTCTGGGCGAGAAATATCCTACCAAGAGCTGAGTGTAGGCGATTTTTTCGGTGAGCTATCGGCCATCGACGGCGCGCCGAGATCTACCCATGTTATTACGAATGAGGCAAGCCGCTTCTTGGTTTTATCAAAAAGTAAATTTTTAGAGCTTCTGCAACAATACCCCCAAATGGGTACGGCCGTGTTACAAAAAATGGCTGGGCTTGTACGGTTTTTGTGCGATAGAGTGTACGAATACAGCGCTCTGGATGTCAATTGTCGTGTGCGTAGTGAGCTGATACGTATCGCTCAAACTAAAGGGGTGCCGGTTGATGGCGGCATATTGATCGACCCGATGCCTACCCATCAAGAACTGGCCAGCCGCATAGCCACTCATAGAGAGGCCGTCACACGAGAGTTAAATCGAATGGCGAAAAGTGAGGGCATTATTGTTCGTAAGGGTAAGGGGGTACTGGTTCCCGACCTTAACGTATTAAAAGCGCTTGTACCCTAGTACTTAAAGCGTTCATCGATGTTCTGCTGTCGGTGTTCTATATAGTCTGGAGCCGGTGCTGAGTATCGTACATTCTTCGGCTCATTGTCTCTTAAACCATTACGGTAACGGGTAGTGTTCTGCTACTCTTTATCTGTGAGTGAGTGATACCTACGTATCCGTCGTACTCTCCCCCAACATATCAATGTTAAATCCCTTTCTTGCGCTAGATGTAAGCGGGGTATTTAGGTGTAATCTTGTAAATGGAGTTTGTTGTGAATTTGATTGCCAAGTTTTTTAAAATTATAAGTTCTGAAACAAATCCCTGGCAAATTGCCTTTGCAATTATGTTAGGCATGATGGTGGGTATTTCACCATTAATGCGGTTGCACAATGTTGTTATTGTGTTTTTGGTGTTGTTTTTTAGAATTAATATTGCCACTTTTCTACTAGCTATCGCAGTGTTTTCTGGCGTCGCTATAGCGCTGGACCCATTGCTGATATCGGTGGGCGAAAGTATTTTAACGTCCTCTGGTGCAGAATCTACTTGGCAGGTTTTTTATAACTCTAGCTTTGGTCGTCTTTCTCAATTTAATCATACCTTAACGATGGGAAGTTTTGTTACGGGCTTAGCTATGGCTATCCCTTTGCTTTTACTGAGTAAAGCGTTTGTTGTGCAATACCGAGACAAAATTATGGTAGCGGTGAATAAAATGCAGATAGTACGAATGTTGAGAGCGAGCACTTTTTTTCAGCGTATGTCAGGGTTGGGAGATTAAGGTAATGAAAGTTATCCGTTGGAGTGGGCTAGGTATTTTTATTGGTGTAATGAGTGTGATATTACTCGTGACACATTTTTTTATGGATAGTTGGATTCGTACTGGCTTCGAAATGGTGGCCTCCGATACGGTAGGTGCAGAGGTGAATGTAGGGCGAGTTGAGCATTCTTACCGACCATTCGGTGTCACCTTGGTTGGGCTGCAAATTACGGATATCGATAAGCCTACGCATAATAAGGTGCAGGTAGAGTCCATTGCAGCGACCATTGATCTATGGCCGCTGTTAATGAATAAAGTCATTGTTGAGCAATTAACGGTAGCGAAATTAGAGTTTGATGTGAAGCGCGTATCTGTAGGCGCTGTGTTTCGCGAATCGGCGGTGAGAACGTCTAAAGAGGATGATAACGATACAATCGGTTTGGGAGTGGAAATCCCAAGTGTTGATACTTTATTGGCGAGTGCTTCCCTGAAAACACCGACGGCACAACAAGCGTTGGAAGATTCTTATCACGCTCACGATCAAGAGCTACGGCAACGCTACAATGATCTACCCGACGAAAAAGTACTGGAGCACTACGAGGAAAAAATTAAAGCGATAACGGAGCGCGACTATGGAACACCGGCCGATTTTCTCACGGCACAAGAAGAGTTGAGCGCGCTAAAAAAAGAATTGGAAGTAGAGAAGAAAAAGCTAAGTGTATTTAAAAATAGCGCTAGTCTTGCTTCGAAAGATATCGGGGTCAAAATTGCGGGACTCAAGGCTGCGTCGGAAGACGATTACGATAATCTAAAAGGAATGCTCGCAGGCGATTTAGCGGGTTTGAGTGAAATAACCGCTTTGTTGTTTGGTGAGCAAGCGAAGGCTTGGTCGAAGCGATTGTTTTCGGCGTACAATATTATTGTGCCAATGCTAGAGAGTAAAAAGGCGCAAGATCTTGATGTGGAGCGAGCTTCTGGTCGATGGGTTGAATTCTCTGAAACAGGGCCTCTTCCTGATTTTTTGATTAAAAAGGCGCATTTTTCGGCCGTATGGGAGGGGCAAGGGTTTGATTCGACCTGGCAGGATATTACGACCGAGCATGATGTATTAGGCCGGGCGACAACGTTTAATGTTGCCTCTTTAAATACACAAAAATGGAAGTCGTTAAGTTTGGACGGAGATTTTTGGCTTGCGGCATCAGGGTTGAAAGCGAATCAAAAGTGGGCAGTGGAAGAAATCGTGTTAAATGAACTGTCACTTTTCGCCGATAATGCGCTAACGGGTGAGCTTAAACAGGCAAATCTTAATAGTGTTGGAGATTTGAGTATACGAGACGGGGAAATGCTTGGTGTAGGTAACATCGATTTGATTGATCTAGTGCTGAAAATGGAGGGGCGCAATACTTTTACGTCGAATGTTGCAACGATGCTAAATGAGTTAAAAAATATTCGTATGGAGGCGGGTGTTACCGGTGATTTTCAGAATCCAGTGTTTAGCTTAGCGTCTGACCTTGATAAACAGTTGCAGAAATCGCTTGCTTCGGGCGTTGGCGCTGAAGGCCAGGAACGGTTAATTGAATTACAGAAAAAGCTTGGTTTAATGGGCAGCGATACGGTTGATGCGGGTAATGGAAAGCTCGGCGATTGGCGTCAATGGCAAGATATTGCTAACGGCAAAACCGAAAGCATTCAGGGTATGTTAAACGCTAAGCTAGAGGATCAGATAGACAAACAGAAAAGTCGTTTGGAAGATGAATTAAAAAAGCGGTTTTTCTAACCGGTTTTAATGGCCCAAAAAATATCCGGAAAAGCGTTGTAAGGCATCACCGGATATTTTTTGGGTTTTGAATAATCTTGTTTTAGATGTTATGACGTTACGTTTCTTGTTTGTTGGCTAGAGTGTGTCGATGATGCGTTGCTAAAAAATCAATTATTGGCCCTGAAGGCACGACACCTGTTGGATTTATTGTGTCGTGGCTTTCATAATAATGTTTTTTAATGTGGGTCATGTTGATCGTGGCTGCGACGCCTTTATGTTGATATAGATCTCGAGTGTACGCCCACAGGTTAGGGTAATCGATAATGCGTTTTAGATTACATTTGAAATGTCCGACATAAACTGCATCGAAGCGAATTAACGTGGTAAATAATCGCCAGTCGGCTTCGGTAATGGCGTTACCGGTGAGATAACGTTGATGCTCTAAGCGCTTTTCTAGCCAGTCAAGCGTTTCAAACAAGGGCGTTATCGCTTCTTCATAGGCCTGTTGTGTTGTGGCAAAGCCTGCTCGGTAAACACCATTGTTCACGGCCTCATAAATTTTCTCGTTTAGAGTCTCTATTTCAGTGCGTAATGCCTTCGGGTAGTAGTCGCCAGGCGTGGCTCCAACATCGTCAAACGCTGAATTAAACATTCGGATAATGTCAGCGGATTCGTTGCTTACAATCGTATTTTGCTTTTTATCCCACAGTACGGGTACGGTTACGCGGCCAGAATAATCGGCATCGGCGGCGGTGTATATTTCATGATAAAACTGTGCGTTTTGTATGGGATCGGCTATTACTCCGTCGCCCGACGCAAATGTCCAGCCCTTTTCCCGCATATACCAATGAACAACGGAGATGTCGATTATGTCTTCCAACCCTTTTAGCGCCCTGAATATCATGGTGCGATTCGCCCATGGACACGCTAATGAAACATAGAGGTGGTAGCGGCCTTTTTCAGCCTTGAAACCGCCTTGCCCTGTAGGGCCAGCGCTGCCGTCAGTTGTAACCCAATGCCTAAATTGGCTTTTAGAGCGCTCAAAGTGTCCATTGGAGGCTTTGGTGTCGTACCAGTGGTCTTGCCATTGGCCGTTAACGAGTAAACCCATAATGATTGTTGTCCTTAGCGTGCAGAATTTTGAAGTTTAGCATTACAGTTTTGCGGTACGGCTGTCGAGTGAAAAGGCGCCCGCACCCGAACTGACCAAAAGTAAAAAGCCACCTGCAATGGACAGGTTTTTCATAAAGTTGATCATTTCGCTTTGATTACTGAAATCGTTATGAAATAGAAGCGCCGATACCACGGTAAAGCCTGCCATTAGTAATGCCACAACACGCGTGTGCCAGCCAATCATAATCGCCAACCCGCCGACTATCTCCACCACAATCGCGATGGGCAGTAAAGCGCCCGGAACCCCCATAGATTCCATCCAGCCTTGCGTGCCTTCATAGGCGCCGATTTTACTGTAGCCGGAGGTTACAAATATAAGCGCAAGTAGAATGCGGCCAATAGGCGCGGATAATAATTGAATAGTGTGTTGCATTGATAATTCCTTAAGTGATTTAACGGTATGGGAGCTATTCTATTGATCTTATATTGGGTGATAAACAGGCTCTATTGGAATACACTGTTGTTGGAATTAGAACAATGGAGAGGGGTGATGGGTCAATTAGAAGATATGCAGGTTTTTGTTCGTGTGATTGAGGCCGGTGGGGTAGGAAAGGCTGCGGATCAACTGGGGCTTGCTAAATCGGCGGTTAGCCGTCGATTAAAAGAGTTGGAGGCACGGTTAGGCGTAGAGCTGTTGTATCGAACGACGCGGCGTTCTAGTTTAACGGAGTCGGGTCGGCATTATTATGAGCGTTCGTTGAGTGTTATTGACGATGTGTCTGAGTTGAATGCGCAAACGGCGGATCGCAGTAGTTTACTGATGGGCACGTTGCGTATTGCCGTTCCGGTTTCGTTTGGGCTAGCGCACTTGGCGCCGGCAGTCTCAGATTTTATGGGGAAGCACCCTGGTTTGAATATCCAGTTGAACTTCTCTGATCGGCATATCGATTTAGTGGAAGAAGGTGTTGATCTTGCTTTTCGTATTGGTGACCTTGCCGATTCAACATTGCGCGCGCGAAAAATCTCCCCCATTCGTATTATTCTGTGCGCAAGTCCCTGCTATTTGGCAGAAAAGGGCGCGCCTCAGGTACCTAGCGAGTTAAATGATCACGCATTATTGAAGTATAACGCGAGTTCGGACAGCGACTGGCGGTTGATGGAGCCGAACGGTAAGGAGCACAGGGTGGCACTGCAGCCTGTAATTTCCGCAAATAATGGTGACTTTTTACGTGATATGGCGGTAGCAGGTAAAGGTATCACGGCTACGCCGACCTTTATTTCGTGGCAAGCGATTGCAAAGGGTGAGCTAGTCCCTGTGTTGCCCAATTATGCGCTGCCTTTGCTTCACGCATACGTGGTGTACCCTGGAGGGCGGTATTTACCGCAACGTGCGCGTTTATTTATCGATTTTCTGGCCGAACGATTTGGAGAGCAGCCTTATTGGGATGCTACTACGGCACCTTTTGTGTAGTGAAATGTTACTAAACAAAATGTTTTTGTTATTGAAAACGGGATCGTTCGGCTGTGAATCGTAAAACCCTGATTAACGCTGATCTATTCATTCCCTTTTGATGATAGCTGATGGCAGAATAGGCACAATTCCATTTGCGTACGTTGTTCGTTACGTTCGAATTTACCTTAAGAGTTAAGGCTTTAAGCATGGTCGAAAAAGTTGTCATTAGTGGTACTGGGTTGTGGAACCCGCCTTACGTCATTACCAATGAAGAGTTAGTGACGAGTTATAATGCGTGGGTTGATCATTGGAACAATGAACATCAGCTGGCCATAGCTGCAGGGGAGTGTTTAGAAAAGCCCTACTCAAGTGCCGAGTTTATTGAAAAAGCATCAGGTATAAAACAGCGATTTGCGTATATTAAAGACGGCATTTTAGATGTTAGTCGTATGCGGCCGAGTATCCCTGCTCGTGCCGATGAGGCGTTATCGGATCAAGCTGAAATAGCGCTAAATGTTGCTCGAAAGGCAATGGTCGCCGCAAATAAACAGCCTCAGGATATAGATGCAATTATTGTGTCGTGTGCAATGACTCAGCGTGCGTTTCCCGCTATTGCGATAGAGGTTCAGCATGCATTGGGTGTTAAAGGATTTGCGTTTGATATGCTAGTGGCCTGTTCGGCCGCGACGTTCGGTTTGCACCGAGCGTACGATATGGTGAAGGCGGGCACGGCGAAAACGGTGTTAGTGATAAACCCTGAGTTAACGTCTCCTTTGGTGAATTATACCGATCGTGACAGCCATTTTATTTTTGGTGATGTGGCGACCGCCGCGATCGTTGAAGAAGGTGCGTCGTCAACCGGTGAGCACGTATGGGAAATTTTGGGCACACACGCCGAAACTGTTTTTTCTTCGAATATTCGCGCTAATTTTGGCTATGTGAATCATGCAAATGATTCCGACCCGGCATCTAACGATAAACTTTTTTCGCAAAAGGGTCGCAAAGTATTTAAAGAGGTATGCCCTATGGCTGCTACGCATATTAATACACACTTACACCGTAGAGGTGTGGATATTGTCGACGTAAAACGTTGGTGGTTACATCAGGCCAATATTAATATGAACCTGTTAATTACAAAAAAAATATTAGGCCGTGATGCTACTGCTGAAGAAGCGCCGATTGTGCTAGACCAATATGCCAATACGGGGTCAGCAGGCTCCATAATTGCGTTTCACTTACACCAAAAGGATTTAAACCGTGGTGATATCGGTTTGTTATGCTCTTTTGGTGCAGGTTATTCCATTGGTAGTTTAGTACTGAAAAAACAGTAATAGTTGCTTGGGTGTCCTTTTACTTTATGTTTAAGCGATTATCGCAAGTAATAATATAGCGACAATATTGGTGATTTTTATCATGGGGTTTATTGCTGGTCCTGCAGTATCTTTGTATGGGTCACCTACGGTGTCGCCGGTCACGGACGCTCTATGAGCGTTCGAACCTTTTCCTCCTTGAGCGCCATCCTCAATCATTTTTTTTGTGTTATCCCAAGCGCCGCCACCAGAGGTCATGGAGATAGCGACAAACATTCCTGTCACAATTGTACCGAGAAGCATCGCGCCTAAGGCAGCGAAGGCGGCGGATTGGCTGGCAACGCCATACACAACACCATAGATAAGAATGGGTGCGAGAACGGGCAAGAGTGACGGGATTATCATTTCCCGAATAGCCGTTTTGGTTAGCATATCGACACAAGCACTGTACTCGGGTTTTGTCGTCCCTTTTAGAATACCGGGTAAATCTCTGAATTGACGACGTACTTCATTGACAACCTCTCCTCCAGCGCGCCCCACGGCTTGCATGGCAATGGACGCGAACAGATAGGGAAGCGAGCCGCCTATGAATAATCCAATGACAACGTACGGGTCGGAAAGTGTGAAGTTTACCGATAGTGTGGGGAAGTAATGTTCTAGGTCTGCGGTGTAGGCCGTAAACAAGACCAAAGCCGCAAGACCAGCAGAGCCAATAGCGTAGCCTTTAGTGATGGCTTTAGTGGTATTGCCAACGGCATCTAAGGCATCCGTTATATTGCGTACTGTTTTGGAAAGGTT
The DNA here is from genome assembly GCF_014217335.1 of Teredinibacter purpureus. Taxonomy (NCBI): domain Bacteria; kingdom Pseudomonadati; phylum Pseudomonadota; class Gammaproteobacteria; order Cellvibrionales; family Cellvibrionaceae; genus Teredinibacter; species Teredinibacter purpureus. Next base: position 2,521,022 of record NZ_CP060092.1, read on the forward strand.
AGCCATTTCTGCGATGCCGCCAGCATTGTCTGTGACAGGACCAAAGGCATCTAGCGCAATCACTATACCGGCTAATGCCAGCATTGTGGTTGCGGCAATTGAAATACCGTATAACCCTGCAGCACTATAAGAGGCCACAATACCTGCACAGATTACCAATACGGGTAATGCGGTGGCCTCCATCGAAATAGCCAACCCTTGAATAATATTTGTGGCGTGTCCAGTAGAAGATGCTTGAGCAATCATCTTAACGGGGCGATGATTCGTACCCGTATAGTATTCTGTAATGAAAACAATCAGCCCTGTAACGACTAGGCCAGTGAGCGCGCATAGCGCGAGAGAAAACCCGGTAATGTCGAGGGTACCAATAGAACGACTAAATCCGAATTGCCAATAGGTGACAGCGGCAATGAGTAGCCCCGACATAATGGCGCTAGCGAAAAACCCTCGGTACAACGCATTCATAATATTGTTATTTTTACCTAAACGAACAAAAAATGTAGCGAAAACACAGGCGAGTATGCAGACGGCGCTAATAAGCAATGGGTACGCCATTAATTGAATGCGCGTTTCACCGCTAAAATGTAAGGCACCTAGGAGCATGGTCGCCACTAGTGTGACAACATAGGTTTCGAACAAGTCTGCGGCCATACCGGCGCAATCGCCAACGTTATCGCCTACGTTATCGGCAATAACGGCTGGGTTTCTTGGGTCGTCTTCAGGAATGCCCGCTTCGATTTTTCCTGAAAGGTCTGCACCTACATCGGCACCCTTGGTAAAAATACCTCCACCTAGCCGTGCGAAGATTGAAATTAAAGAAGCGCCAAAGCCCATTGCCACAAGCGATTCAAGAATATGGCGCGAACCTTCACTGGTAAGCACATCAAATTGATTTAAAAGCACGGCGTAGTAAAGCGTAATGCCCAAAATTGCCAGTGCGACCACCAGCATTCCGGTAATAGAACCTGAGCGAAAGGCAATGCTAAGTGCTTCGGCTAAGCCAGAACTGCGCGCGGCTTCTGCGGTACGTACATTGGCTCGTACCGAAACAATCATGCCAATATAACCGGCAATGCCGGAGAGAATAGCCCCGATAAAAAAACCGGTGGCCGCCCATCTATCCAACAGGAACCCTAAGGTAAACCCAATACCTGTACCGACTATCGCAATGGTGATGTATTGCCGGTTTAGGTAAGCTCGAGCACCTTCTTGTATAGCCTCAGAAATGTCTAGCATACGCTCGTTGCCCGTTGGCGAGCGGAGTATGGCGCGTGTCGCGTAAAGGCTATAAGAAAGTGCGATAATAACTGCGCTAAAAACAACAATGTAAGTGAACAACATGCTAATGCCTACGGCTCAATGGTAGAGCGTGGTGGGGTGAAGATTTATACGTTATCACTCAGAACGTGAATCGTTTGGATCTATATCAAGAATGAAATAGCTGTATAGCCTAGGTGAAATGACTATTCGCGCGATGAATTTTAGTGGGTAAAAAAATACTTGTTTAAGACGGAGGTGTTGACCTGAATTTCGCAATGAGTGGTATTTCGTTTTTGCTGGACGATAACTTGGCTAGGAAAGAAATATTACTGAGCGCCTAAGAACAGCGCCCAATAAGGCGCCTGTTGAGGTGTAGGCTAGATGAAGTGTAATACAGACTCTTGGGCGTGCGTTGCCCGTCTGATTGAAAACAAAGGGGTCTACGGTAGCAAAGCCGTTTTGCCTTTCGTGCTTGCTACCGATGTCCAAAAAACTGTTTTCATTGTTAGTTGGCTTTTTTGTCGAAGACGAGTTCTAAATAGACCGCAATTTTTGCTGGCGACTCTTCTAAGAATATGTCGATATTGCGTGTTGAGGGTGCCGATTGGTGTTCGGTTGTACAAAAATCTAAGGCGGCGTTTTCCAAAACAGTTTCTAAATTAATAGGGGCCGAAAAGCGCTTGCCAGGGTGTTTTTCATGGAACTTTATAAGAGCCGTTAATACCTCAATGAGCGCACTTTTAAAATACGGAGGGTGAAGTTGCGCCAGTGCGTTGTCAATTAGCTGGGCGAACATTTCTTCTCCTGGCGTCATAGATTTTTGAACCGTATCGCGCTTGATCACGCAGTTAGGATTATGTGCGTCGCCAAAAATTATTTGCGGCGTTACACTGAGGCACTGCCAAATTTTTTCCAGAAACTCTCTGTTTAGGCTCATAATCATTCCGCGTTCGAATCGCCATTCAAACCAATCCATGTCCATAGCATCGTAGGCTTCATCTTCCTTCGTGGGCTCGGTCGCAAGGTTTCGGCGTAAATCTGCAGAGTACTGCGCGTGCATCGACTCTAAGATTGCGCCAAGTTTGTCTATAAGGTCGCTTGGGCTGCTTTTCCCAACGCTGAGCACCGTTTCTAGCGGTGTGTTTTCTGTTCTGTTTTTGTCGCAAAGGCGAAGAAGGTCGTGTAACTGAATTGAGCGCAAACCTTCGAACAACTGTGGTTTGGTACGCTGGAATACGCCTATAAGTTCGAGCATTTCTTGGAGTAAGGCGTGCTCTACAGGATGTTGGCTAGCCTCTTTAAGTACTTCCACAATTTCATGGTTATTTAAAGAGGGGTGTAAACCAAAGGCATTGGTTTTGTCTCGACCAACGATAACGGAAAAATGCCGGGAGGATAAAACAGACAAATAATCGGATAGGTCTGTTTTTTCTCGGCCAGAAAGGGTAAAGCATGCGCGTGCTGTCAGCCATTGCTGAGTGTCGAGCATTTCGTGGTAAATATCGTTGAGCAAAATTTTGTAGGTAAGCGAACGGTCAGTATTACTGGCGATTGACTCTAATTTTTTTGATGCAAAAAAAGTTATAAGTGCAGCAACCGAATCTGCATCATCAGAATTTAACGATGTGAGTAACGATTGCGTTGCTTCGTCCCAGGGTTTAGAGAAGGTATTAGGCTCGAGGCTAGAAACAACTGGCGTCATACATAAGTCGGGAATCTGGAGGTGGCTTTCGCGAGAGGCAAGGTAAGCTAAGTTTGCCGAGGCATAGCTAATATTTTCATCGGTTGTGCGAAGCTGATAGTTTTTCAGGCATTCGTATAGCACGTTGGCATCAGGTGCACGACAAAGTTCCTCATTCATCATAAATGTAAACACCGCAACTTCTGGGTTTAGCCAGTGCTTACGAATATGGGAAATTTCTTTACGTACAATTTTGGCCACGAGGCTGGCATCACGCAAACTATAGTCGTCGCTTTGGTCGCCTTGGATCCACGATAAACATAAACATTGTTGTTCGTTTATATTGTAGGTTTGGGAGGTAGCAAGGCTTAACAGGCGTCGTTTAGGGCGCCCGCTGAGGCTAAGCTTTTTGTTTGCGCCGACGAGGGCATAGGCCTCAACGAGGTGCGGTGCCGATAATACGCGTATTGGCATAATGTCTTCTAGGCTTTCAGCGATAACACCGTTACTGGCTAAGATGTTTTTAACATTTTCGTTTTCCGCAAGCACAACAAGGGCTACTTGCGCTTTAGAAAATTGCGTTGTTTTTCGGCGCAGCCCTCGAGGGTCTAAATCTTTTGGTTCCAAATAATCTTCATCGATCAATATAGCGGTGTAATAAAGACTTTGCGCCCACACAAGCGGTAAATTGTCGTTGGGAATGCGGGGCTGTGAACGCGGGTTTTGTTTCTCCGCTTCGATATTTTCTTGGGCGACATAATATAATTCAGGGATTAGTTGAATGCCGTCTTTGGTGACCATGATGGATTCTATTTTCTGCCGGTAATGATTCGCTGTTTGTTGGTTACCCGAAAAAAGTGCATTAATGTAAAGGTAACAGAAGAAAAGTGGCCATTCAGATTCTATATGTTCAAAGCTCGCTAATTCTGAGTGTTCGTAATAAAGCCTTGACGGATCTTCAATAGCGGTTTGATGCCCGTCCCACAAAAATCGTTTAAGGCCGTATTCACCGCCTAGTTTTTTTAAAATATCATCACGTGTTCGAGTGACTAATGCATTATCGCCTACTGCGAAGGCAGGAAAGCCGATAATGCTGAGTAGCGCACTGTCGACTTCTTTTGATAATGATTCTCGAGGAAGCAGTGCACCCAAATTGGTGCGAGCAAGAGAAAGGGCGTCGGCTACTGAGTGAACTTCGGCCCGAGGTGCGCCTTGGGGACCAAACAGGTTAAATCCGTCGAGTGCCTGCAAAGCGGCTTTAGCCATACCGAGGGAGCTGGCATTTATTTCTGTTTTGCCGTTATTAATTTTATTCCCACGTTCCCATATGCCGTAATCGGGAATACGGAAAGCGCTGGCAACGTAGTAAATTAAATTTTGTACGAAATCAACTTCGTCGAAGGTGCGCACAATGCGTAAGCCTGAGGCCGACATCTGAGCGAGAAAAAGTAGATAGATGGAGGTAGCATCTATCTGCAGATGCCCCCAAGCGTCATCGGCGACGACAGTAAGCCCTGAGTGAGTGTCGTATTTTGCATGAAGCGAATCGAGTGGGTTGAGGGAATGCTTAAAGGCCTCCACTTTATCGGCTTGTCGCATCATTGATTGTAGTAGCCCACGCATAAGTTTAATGCTGGCTTGTTCTAATTCATCGCATTTTTGCTGGTCGCCACTGCGCCGAAAGGCCATGGCTAGCGCCCAAGGGGCGATAATTGAATAGACATTATCGCGTACCCAAGCGTCGGTGTAGTCGCCGTGCGCGTTAACGGCAGTACTCGCCGGTAGCAAGCCGGTAATAGGGCTTTGGCGTGACAGGATGACAGTTTGAATTTCTTGGTATAGCTGATTAAGACTATGGCTAGAGGCGCGATGCTTCATGACAGTATGATCATTCCCTAAACGTGAAGGTTTTCTATTAACGTGGTAGATGCTTCGATGGTATACAGAGCATATTGCATGCCCGTTGGCTAATGATAGCGCTAAAACGCCGGTTAGCCGCCAATTTTGGAAGGTGCTCACGTAAATTGATCGTTCTGCGAGCAAGCTGTCTATGAAAACGTCGGATCCTAAAACTTCGCCTATTGGAAGAAGGTTTTAGATTGGTGCGTCGGCAAGTGATATGGCCAAATAGTGAGGCGAAGCCCGTAGAGGGCAACGCACTGGCTTGGTGTTTTTAGAGCGCCTTGAAAAGGGCTTTTGTTCGTTCCACTGCGTCGCGGTGAACAACAATGGGGGGGGGATACCCAAGTTCAAGGGCTTGTGATTTCGACGGTAGATGAATTGATTTGTTGTCGAGGCTTTGCAAAGCGGGAACGTATTCTCGAATGAAAAGCCCTTTTGGGTCAAAGCGTTCTGATTGCCGAACGGGGTTGAAAATGCGGAAATAAGGGGCAGCATCGACACCGGTTGATGCACTCCATTGCCAACCGCCATTGTTGGAGGCGAGATCGCCGTCCACCAGATGCTCCATAAAAAAGCGTTCGCCCAAACGCCAGTCAATAAGCAAGTGCTTCGTCAAAAACATGGCAGTGACCATGCGTAAACGATTATGCATCCAACCGATGGCTTGGAGTTGGCGCATTGCGGCATCGACAATGGGGTAGCCTGTTGTGCCATTCGTCCATTTTTCAAAAAGTGCCTCGTTGTGCGACCACGGTATGGCGTCTGTTTTGGCGATAAAAGGCTGATAGCGGGATAACTTAGGGTGGCACGTGATCAGATGACGGTAGAACTCACGCCACACTAATTCGACTATCCAAGTAGCTGCACCACTCGAAATTGCATTTGCGATATCTTCGCGCCCTCGTTCGCCCGCATGGGCAAAACATTGGCGAGTTGAAATTGCGCCAATGGCGAGATAGGGCGATAGCGTGCTCGTGGCTTTAACCGATGGAAAATCTCGCCACTTATCATAGGTGTCAATGGGCGATTTTAAAAAAGCCTTTAGCCGCTTGTGCGCTTCGTTTTCACCTGCGGGCCATAGCGATTGCCACGGCTTGTGGTGATCGCCATGAGCACAACGTTTGATAACCGATAGGTCTGAGTGTATGCCGGTAGGCGCTTGCTTTTTGGGCGTCGGATATACTGGCCGCGCGAGAAGTAAAAAGTTATGAATATAGTTTTTTTTAAACGCAGTGAAGACTTTATACATATCACCACTGGCCGTAGTAATAGCGCCGGGACGAATCGCGCATTGGTCGTGATAGTCATGTACGGCAATGCCGTGTTGCGCGGCGGCTTGCGTGACGTCTTGTGTGCATTGTGACTCGTCTAGCTCGTACTCGTGGTTAAAGTACAGGGCGCAGGGAACGTGTGTTTCGGAGAGCGATTTCACTGCCTTAAATAGCGCGGCGGGTATGCGCGAAAAGCGCTCACAATCAACAATGATGAGAGGGATATTCAGCGTTGAGAGTGCGCGTTCCAGTTTATCCAACTGCCTGAATAGCAACGATTTTTTCGCAGGCGAAATGCGGTGCTCCGCCCACGTTTTCTCAGTTATACAAAAAACCGCAACGGTCGGCCCATTGCCCACGGCCTCGCTGAGAGCCGGGTTGTCGTGTACACGCAGGTCTCGGCGAAACCACATTATATTATGCATAGACCAACACCTTGCTCCACATTCAATAACTTATTGGAGCTTGTACGCGGCTATTATTTTTTTGGATGAATGGCCTAATGTAGGCTAAGTGGCAATTGGCCTTCATCAACAAGATAAAAGCTGGGAAGCAACCCTTGCAAATCTATTTTTGTGGTGAAGGAATAGCGTATGTGTTGCTGAGGGTTTTTCATTAAGCTATACAGCAATTTAGGCGCTGAAAAAAGATTGACGCTGAGTTGTACGGTGAAATCTTTGCTGCCATAAGCGGGTATATTGGCGATTGTGCTGCTAACACCTTTTAAAAGGCCTGTGTCGTTAATGGCAAGCTCATAGCTCATGCCCTTCAGCGGCAAAGGGATGCCATTAGGGTTTGATATGCGCATATGTAGATCAATTAGCGCCTCCATTCCTTGGGTTTTAGGAGGGCTTATACTCGTTATTGAGACCTGTGGCTGTTCCAATTCGAGGGTAGAGCAGCTGCATAGAAGTGTACACGCCAGCAATAGCACGATAATAATTGATTCGCTTTTCACAAGAATACGTTCCTTTTCACGTAATACTTAATCTTCTGTCTATTCTTACGTTGCATTCTCATAATGCAAAAAATTTCATTATGAGAATGCAAATTGTATCCGGTGTTGTATCGGTGTTACCACTAAGTTATTGAAAAATATATAAATATTGTATTGGTATGTTTTTTGTAATAGTTACTCTAACTTTCAATTCAATTCGACCGGATGTTGAGGATAGCATGAGTAAATTCATTAAAAGAGCAGCTGCGGGTTTTATTCTCGGGGCAATTAGCTTCGCGAGCAATGGGCTAAATGCTGCACCGTTTTCGGATTGCCCCAACGAGGCATTTTTAGTTCAGAACAAAGTTTCAACGCTTTTCGGGGTTCGGTTGGCGACAGGCTTTTATGAGCAAATATCACCGCTGGACTGGAACCAGAGTAAAATGAACGCTTTGGCGTTTAGCGTGCATGATAATTTCTTATATGCCTACAGCTATAGCCACGGCTCAATTGTTCGGATTCATTCCGATTTCGACGTAGAGCCTGTGTGGTTATCCAATATGCCGGATAAAGGGTTTTACGTTGGCGACATTTCGGTCGCCGAAAACGCTTATTACCTCTTCCGGCCCGGCGCTAATTACGGTCTATACCGTGTTTCCTTAGATGAAAATTCTGCAGACTATTTAGATCTCGTGAGGGTTGTTGATGGTAGTGCGTTAAATCTCGCAATCTACGATTTAGCCTTTCATCCCAGTAATGGTTTTGCTTACGCGGTGGACCGCTGGGGAAATCTTTGGAAAATTGATGTGAGTGCGGGTACATCAGAGCAATTAAGTAATGTGGGCGAGGCGGGTGTATTTGGTGCCGTTTATTTTGATGTGGATGGAAACCTTTACCTTAGTCGCAATAAAGACGGCCATATTTTCAGGATCAATACGAATTGGGATTATCCCATTGCGGAGTTTTATGCGCACGGCCCTTCTTCCAGTAATAATGATGGCGCTAGATGCGCACTTGCTCCCATCGTTTCGGCTGCAGCGCCCACCACCGATTTTGGTGATGCCCCAGATTCCTACGGCACGAGTATCAACGCCAATGGGGCTCGACATGAAATATCAGAAGAAGGCCTATTCCTAGGTCAACAAGTGACTGCTGAACCCAATGCCTATGCGAGTAACGGCAGTGGAATAGATGATAACGATGGCGTTAATTTTGTGACGGGTTCAGAAGCTGGCCAGTCGGCCATAGTAGAGGTGGAGTCGTCGGCAACGGGTTATTTAAATGCATGGGTTGATTGGGATCGAGATGGTGAATTTGATTCGGACGAACAAACAATTACGGCAAAGGCGGTTAATGCAGGGCAGAACATTGTTGTTTATGGGGTGCCCACCTGGGCCGAACCTGGCAGTACTTGGAGCCGTTTTCGCATCAGTTCGCAGCAGAACGTAGGCCCTACGGGAGGCGTGTCAGATGGCGAGGTGGAAGATTATAAAATTGACGTTGCGGAACAGAATGTCACGGTCGCCCGTTACCCCGCGGCAAATGCATGGGCGACATTGGCGTTTGAAGATAATTGGCCATTAATGGGCGATTACGATATGAATGACTTAGTTGTTCATTATCGTCTTTCTTCGTTTACCTCCGAAGATACGTTGTTACGCATAAAAATTGAAGGTGAAATTGTTGCAATTGGCGCGTCGTTTCATAACGGTTTTGCCTTTCGTATTCCGGGTCTTTTACGCTCGGAAATCGATCAGAGTCGAGCTGAATTTATTATTAATAATCAACGCCGCGAGTTGTTGTTAGAAACCAATCAAGACGATGCAATTTTTATTATCGCCAACGATTTATGGGATTTTGTAACGCCTGGTGAGAACTGCAAATTTTACCGAACGGAACCTGAATGTGGGTCCAATATCCAAATGACATTTTCATTGGAAATTCCTGTTGTGGCCAACGTTGCAGCGCAAAATATTGCTAGCTTCCCATACGACCCCTTTATATTTGGGACAGAGGGCCACGAGCGTAGCTATGTGTTTGGTGAGGCGCCTGGCCGTCGTTATGAGATCCATCTAAAAAATCAGGCGCCCACAGCGGCCTTCCAAGATAATTTTTTGGGAAGAGGTGACGATGCCTCGAATGCGGCGTTCGGCGAGTATTTTGTGAACGAAAATGGTATGCCTTGGGCCATTAATATTCCCTATGAATGGCAGTACCCTATTGAATATATGGATGTTAAATATGCTTACCCAGATTTTCATGGGCACGTTTCATCGGCCGGTGCCAATAATGTTGATTGGTTTACCGTTGAAAAAAGTAATCCTAACAATACGTTCACGCAGTAAGGGGACATCACATGAAATACACTACATTCCTATTTGTTTTAATCGCTTACTCTTCTCTTATCGCCTGTGGTGGCGGAGGCTCTTCTGCTTCAGGTGGCGGCGATGTCGCTGTCGTCAATTCTACACCGGTGCCTACAACAACCCCAACAACAACCGTTCCTGTTGTGGTTGAGCCAGAGCCCACTCTAGCACCCACTCCTGAACCAGTGTTTGTTGAGCCTAACCCTGATGCGGTGTATGACTCAACGGCTGAATTAATTGTACCGAGTGTGTTCACGTTTGAGCAGGAATACCCATTAAGTGTTGAGGTTAGTATTGCGGCAAATCGCAAAGCGTATATTTCGATTTGCAGTGATTTCAATCGAGAGGGCGATGGTGTTACGGTAAATTATGATAGCTGCTTGCTGCGAACCTCTATCGAAGGCGATTTTAATGGCGAATTAACAGTACCAAACGACAAATCCACACTCGTCATGGCTATTTGGTATTTGGATGAGCCTGAGTCGCCTCGGTTTGAAGAATGGCAAAAATCAGACGGAAGTAATACCGAAGAAATGGAGCAATTTATTGTGAACTAACGGCTTGTTTATGCGTGCTAACGACCCCCGCGATTGCCATCGCCCCATACTAAAAAATAATGGGACGATGGCTTTTTGGGTTGTGAACGCTCTTCAGTGTGCGTGGGCATGCAGGCTTTGACTGTACGAGTGGCTTGCCGGGAAAGCTCTCCATACAAAGTACTGTAAATTGTGGGGCTTTGGTAAATATGGTACTTTGAGGGGTTTAAATACGTGTCTTTGGGCGGCTTAATATGAAAGGGCTAATTTCAGTTCTCATCGTACTTTTTGTAATGTTGCAATATCGGCTATGGGTAGGCGAAGGAAGCATTGCAAATGTGGTGCGATTACAGAAGGAAATTACCAAGCAGCGAGCAGAAAATGATCGTTTATCGGAGCGTAACCGCTTGTTGGCCGCTGAGGTTAAGGCGCTCAAAAACGGAACAGATGCCATCGAAGGCCGTGCGCGCAGTGAAATGGGTATGATCAAAGAAGGCGAGACGTTTTTCATGATTGTCGAAAAAGATAAATTGCCGCAATAGTCTTCTACTCTAAGAGGCGCACATCAGTGACTGATACAAAAAAAATATGGGCCGTTGTGCCTGCCGCAGGTATAGGTCAGCGTATGGAGGGAGCTGTTCCAAAGCAGTATCTACCTTTGGCTGGCAAAACGGTATTGGAAACGACGTTAGAAAAATTGCTAGAACTAGAGCTGCTAGCCGGAGTGGTTGTGGCAATAAATGCACGCGATACTCATTGGCAAAAAACCTCGTTGGTTAATCACCCTAAAGTGTTTATCTGTCTTGGTGGTAAAGAGCGCAGCGATTCCGTTTTGAACGCGCTTAATTTTGTTCAAAGTTTGGGTGACGGTGCAGAAGAGGCTTGGGTGTTAGTACACGATGCAGCTCGGCCTTGTGTAACGTTAGATAACATTCGAACATTGATCGATTTAGCCTTTACGGAAAAATGTGGGGCCATTTTAGCGTCGGCCGTATCCGACACCTTAAAACGGGTGCATCGCAACAATATTATCGCTGCCACAGAAGACCGATCAACTTTGTGGCAAGCGCATACTCCTCAATTTTTTCCATTACAAAAATTACGCAGTGCGTTGGAATATTGTCGTGAGAAAGATTTGCCCGTTACGGACGAAGCATCTGCAATAGAGCAGGTAGGTGGCAAAGTGCTAGTTTTAGCGGATAGGCGAGATAATATTAAAGTCACCATGCCAGAAGATTTGGCATGGGCCGAATTTATTTTAGACAATCAAGGGTTACAAGTATGAGGATTGGCCAGGGCTTCGATGTCCATGCGTTTGGCGATGGGGACAAAATAGTAATAGGGGGCGAGGTTATTCCCTTTCAGAAAGGGTTAGTTGCGCATTCTGATGGCGATGTTTTACTGCACGCCTTGTGCGATGCGTTATTGGGAGCGGCAGGCTTAGGGGATATAGGTAAACACTTTCCCGATACCGACCCGCACTATAAAAATGCCGATAGCCGCGCATTGTTGCGGATGGTTGTCGCTAAACTGAAGCCGTTGAATTACGGTGTTGTGAATGTGGATATGACTATAGTGGCCCAAGCGCCGAAAATGGCGCCTTACATTGAGGCCATGAGAATGAATATTGCGCACGATCTAAATGTGGGCGTTGAAGCCGTTAATGTAAAAGCGACGACGACTGAAAAACTAGGCTTTAATGGTCGTGGCGAAGGTATTTCCGCTATGGCAGTGGTGTTAATTGATGAAAGATGAACTTGAGGCGTTACCGCTTCCCAGTATAGATTTCCCTTATTCGCTCGGCGCGCCAACGGCTGGCGCAGATTTTCGCTCCACCCCAGACGATTTTATCGTTGATGAAAATTTGGGCTTTAGCCCCGATGGTGCCGGCGAGCATCTTGTGGTGCAGTTACGTAAGCGCAGTGACAATACCGCATGGATTGTTGACCAATTGGCCACGCATTTCGGGCTCAAGCCTATGGATATAGGTTTTTGTGGTTTAAAAGATCGGCACGCTGTTACCAGCCAATGGTTTAGTGTGTACTTGCCAAAAACAGACCCTGCCAACGATGAAGCAGAGATAAACCGCTTAATAGACAGTAGTGAGAGTGAATTGGTGTTGTTGGCCGTTTCACGACACAGTAAAAAATTACGTCGCGGCCAGCACCACTCCAACCTATTTAAAATTTGTCTTCGAAACCTCACTAACGCCGACGATCTTTCCGAGCGTTTGACGCGCATTGCCGAAAGAGGTGTGCCCAACTATTTCGGCGAACAGCGGTTTGGTCGCGGTGGCAGCAATCTTTACTGGGCTAGGCGGTGGTTTGAAGCGGGCGATACGATTAGAAGCCGCAATAAGAAAGTTATGGCCAAATCTGCCGCGCGCTCATACCTATACAATTTAGTGCTCGCGGCCCGTGTAGAGCAAGGCAATTGGTTTCAAACGCTCGACGGGCTTCCAGAATCGAATACGGGCCCATTATGGGGGCGAGGGCGCTCTATCGTAGCGCCAGACCTTGCGGCACAAGAGGCCGTCATATTGGAGCCGTGGCAAGCATGGCTCGAAGGGTTGGAGCATGTTGGTTTGACTCAAGAGCGACGGCTATTGAGGCTAATGCCAGAAAATTTCAGTTGGGTGTTAGAGGGCGAATCGCTTACCTTAAATTTTGCTCTGCCCCCTGGTACCTACGCCACTTCTATATTGCGTGAGCTAGCCGTTCTGGATAACCGCTCTAGTCAGCCGGAAACTGTGGATGGCTAAATGGGTAGGCAATGTCTGTGATATAGTTCTGACCGCCATTTTTTGGCCTTACTTTGAGACATAGCTGTTGTTTGGCGAGTTGCAATACAGCGTAACGCTTAGAGAATTGAAGGTCGCAATAGAATAATGATGTGGAGATAGTGTGAATTCGTTAAATCTTGAAGGCGTTGGAATGACGTCCAAGCGCACGAGAGACCGTTTAATCGAGCGCTTGATAGACCAGGGTGTGAGTAATCAAGCCGTTTTAGATGTAATGGTGAATACACCCCGGCATATCTTTCTTGATGAAGCGTTGTCTCACCGTGCATATGAAGATACCGCCTTACCTATTGGGCATGGTCAAACACTCTCCCAGCCTTATATTGTTGCGCGCATGACGGAAGTGTTACTGGGCGCGGGTGGGGAAATGTCGCGGGTGTTAGAGGTTGGCACTGGCTCAGGTTACCAGACGGCGATATTGGCTCAATTGGTTAAGCAGGTATGGAGTGTTGAGCGTATTAAGCCTCTGCAGGACAAAGCCCGTGAGCGGCTCCGTTTATTGGGGTTGCGAAATATTCAGTTGAAGCATGCCGATGGAGGGTTTGGTTGGCCGGAAGACGCGCTTTTTAACGGAATTTTATCTGCTGCGGCCCCCAGAGAAATTCCAAAAGGTTTGCTCAAGCAGCTAGCACCTGATGGTGTTTTGGTTATTCCGGTTGGTGCCGACACCCAGTATTTGACGCTTGTCATGCGGGTTGGCGACAGCGAGGAATTTAAAATACAAAAGCTAGAGCCGGTTAAATTCGTACCGCTATTGTCAGGCGTTACTCGGTAATATTTATCATATCAGCACAACCTAATAAAAAGCGCCTTTCGGGGCGTTTTTCTCAATTAAACGGTTAAATAATAAACGAATATACGTTATGAATATGGAATTAAAGCAACGCACAAAACGGGATTACGCACTGTTACTGGTGAAAGGGATGGGCATGGGGGCAGCCGATGTGGTGCCAGGAGTATCGGGCGGCACTATTGCATTTATAACCGGTATCTATGACGAGCTACTGTATTCCCTTAAACAAATAGGCCCACAAGCGCTAGTTGTATTGTTTAAAGAAGGGTTCGTAAGTGCATGGCAATACATTAATGCAGGTTTCCTGCTTGCGGTATTCGGCGGTATATTAATTAGCCTAAAAACATTTGCCGCGTTAATAGGGTATTGCTTAGAGCAGTATCCCTTATTGGTTTGGGCGTTTTTTACGGGGTTAATACTGGCTTCCATCGTGTTACTTGCGAAGCACCAACAATACTGGCGGTGGAGGCAAGTATTGGCTTGTTTTATAGGTGCTACCATCGTCTACGGGGTATCCGTTGCGACACCGTCGCAATTGCCGGGCACATGGTGGATGCTGTTCTTAGGTGGGTTTGTTGCCATATGTGCAATGATTTTACCTGGAATATCCGGCAGTTTTTTGCTGTTGTTGTTTGGTCTTTATCAAGTGTTTTTAGAGGCTATAACAGAGCTAGAATTGGTTGCTTTGGGAAGTTTCGGCTTGGGGTGTATCGCTGGGCTGTTAGTGTTCTCGCGCTTTCTCTCGTGGTTGCTGGCTCGATATCATCAAACAACGGTTGCTACATTAATCGGTTTCTTAATCGGTTCATTGAACGTGACGTGGCCCTGGAAGGAAACGGTAGAAACTACACTTAACCGTCATGGCGACGTTATACCACTTGTTCAGCAAAATGTATGGCCTATGGCTTATGAGCACATTCAGGGCGAAAGCTCACAGTTGCTGGCGGCCTCATTACTCGCCGTAACCGGATTGTTATTAGTACTATTTGTTGAGTGGTTGTCTGCGCGTTATTCAATTAACTAGTTAAAAGCGTTGATGGTAAGCCATCAATTGGTAGGAGAAACTTCGGAAAAAGACTGAAAATCGTTCTTTTCGCGAATTTGCTATAGATCAATTTTTAATAGAATTTCAATGTTAAGCACAAATACTTCTAATTTTGGTTGGTAATTGTGCTTAGTGATCGGTAGTTCATCAGAGGAGTGTTCGTTGAGCATGATCAAGTGCACTTACAGGGTGTTCGGAATAATGATCACTGTCTCCATGCTAGGGCTGCTAGTTTCAGCGTGTTCTAGTGGTGGTTCGCGAGCCAATGTAACCGATCTCATTTCTCCGGAAGATCAACGTCTTAAATTCCATATAGTTGCTAAAGGTGAGACGCTTTATTCGATTGCGTGGCGTTACAACTTGGACTACAAAGTGCTCGCGCGTATGAATGGTGTGGGTTCAAGCTATAAAATCTACCCTGGCCAGACAATATCCTTATTGGTTGGCGCTTCAAACGTTGCGAGTAATCCCGCTGTCCCACCGGCTCCAAAGCCCGCCCGTCCTTCTACGAAACCGGTTTCATCCAGCCCTGTAATTCGTTCGATAAAAACACCGCCAGTAGCACCAAAAGATACAAAAAAAACGCCAAGCAAAAATCCAGAAAAATGGCAATGGCCATCTCAAGGAAAAATCATTGCTACTTTCAGCTCAAACGGGGGGTTAAACAAAGGTATTGATATCAAAGGTAAATTGGGAGAGCCTGTGTATTCATCAGCGGCAGGGATTGTTGTTTATTCCGGTAGCGGATTGAGAGGCTACGGTAAGTTACTCATTGTCAAACATAGCGATAAATATTTGAGCGCTTATGCCCATAACCACCGGTTATTGGTAAAAGACGGCGATCAGGTAACGACAGGTGAGAAAATTGCTGAAATGGGTTCCACAGGCACTGATGGTGTCAAATTACACTTTGAAATACGATACGACGGCAACCCTGTAGACCCTTTAAGGTTTCTGCCCCGTATATAGTCATATCGATCAACAGCGGTAGTAAAAAGTGCTAGCGATCGAGTTAAAAAGCTTAAAGATTTGTAATTGCTGCCGACAACTAGTGTTCTTTAGTTTCAGCCTTGTGCAGCAGAGCAGCATTACTATCTGAAAAATAACTAAACCGAAGGGGGGCAGCGGTATTGCCCAACCTGCTAAGCAGCGAGTGAATGGATTCTCGCTAACACAAAACTCGGTAACAGGAGTCAGGTCATGGCGGTTCAAGAACTCGATACAGTATTATCTTACGCTGAATTAGAGCAAGGTATTCAAGCTCATCAGACTATCCAGCAAGGTGTGACGGATGTTGATACATTAAAAACTGTCGCGCCAAAAAGCGCGGCCAAACCGGCAAAAAGCACCACCAAAAAGAAAGCTGCTCGCACCTCTGCTCGCAATGCGCCTATAAGCACTAATGTTGATGATACCTATCAGCGCAATCTGGACGCTACGCAGCTTTACTTGAATGAAATTGGCTTTTCGCCGTTGCTAAGTGCAGAAGAAGAGGTTTATTTTGCACGTAAGGCTTTAAAGGGCGACGATGCGTCACGAAAACGTATGATCGAAAGTAATTTACGGCTTGTCGTGAAAATATCGCGTCGTTACGTGAACCGTGGCTTGGCACTCTTAGATTTAATTGAAGAGGGCAACTTAGGTTTGATCCGTGCGGTCGAGAAATTTGACCCAGAGCGTGGTTTTCGTTTCTCTACCTACGCAACATGGTGGATAAGACAAACCATAGAGCGGGCGATAATGAATCAAACCCGCACGATACGGTTGCCGATACATGTCGTTAAAGAATTAAATGTCTACCTGCGCGCTGCGCGGGAGTTATCACAAAAGCTTGATCACGAGCCGTCCCCGGAAGAAATTGCCAATTTACTGGATAAGCCCGTTGAAGATGTTGAGCGCATGCTGGCATTGAATGAACGTGTCACGTCCATGGACGTGCCTATTGGCCCTTCCTCAGAAAAAACGGTTGTCGACACGGTACCGGACCAACAAGTATCGGACCCAGTGGATTTGCTACAAGATAGTGATTTGAGTACAAGCCTTAATGGCTGGCTGGATGAGCTAAGCGAGAAACAGCGTGAAGTTGTTGCACGTCGATTTGGCTTACGTGGCCACGAAACAAGCACGCTAGAAGAGGTTGGTCGTGAAATAGGCTTAACCCGTGAGCGCGTAAGACAAATACAGGTTGAAGCCTTGCGTCGTTTGCGCGATATTCTTGAAAAACAGGGTTTAGATGCAACGGCACTTTTTGGTGCAATGTAAGAAGTTAATTTGTTCAGTATTTAGTTAAGTTAGAGTTGAAAAACCCCTCAGTAGATCTTACTAGCGAGGGGTTTTTTATGCTTTTTTCGTCGGTAATTTTTACATTTTAGTATTTGCTAATCTTTTTGTTTGTGACGTAGACTGTTGAAAAACATAGAAAATAAAATATTGGCTCAATGTTTGCATTAGTGCAATTTAGATAGGAGGGTTTTCCTCTCTAGTTTAATTTCACTGTATGGAGACAGGTATGGTCGATAGAGTAATGCGGCTGGTAATATTAGGTGCATTGTTAAGTAGTTCTGGGCTGGTTATGGCTTCCGTAGCCGAAGTGCCAGAGCCTTCCTCCTTTGCGTTATTGGGAGTGGGTTTGGTTGCGTTAATAATCTCAAGGAGAAGAGTCAGACGCTAATCATCGCTAAATCGATAATTTAAATAAAAAAAACCGCCTAGTAGGCGGTTTTTTTTGCTCTGAATTTAGCGCTCTAAGTGTTTGAGCTTGCCTTCAACGCCATCCCAGTCTTCGTGGTCATCGGGCGCATCTTTCTTTTCAGTAATATTGGGCCAAACTTCTGCTAGTTCGGCGTTGAGCTCTAAGAAAGCTTCCTGATCTGCTGGTAGCTCATCTTCTGAAAAAATAGCGTCAACGGGGCACTCTGGCTCGCACAGTGCGCAATCAATGCACTCATCAGGATGGATAACCAAAAAATTGGGGCCTTCGTAGAAACAGTCAACTGGACACACTTCTA
The DNA here is from genome assembly GCF_014217335.1 of Teredinibacter purpureus. NCBI lineage: Bacteria > Pseudomonadati > Pseudomonadota > Gammaproteobacteria > Cellvibrionales > Cellvibrionaceae > Teredinibacter > Teredinibacter purpureus. Next base: position 2,538,621 of record NZ_CP060092.1, read on the forward strand.
CGCAATCTGTGTGTTTACATTTGATACAGTTTTCACCGACTACGAATGTCATGGGGCTAACCTCTGGCTGGTATTGTAAAAGCGCGGCATTTTAGCAGGATAGTCGAAGAAGGCATAGCCTTCCTCACCGCCCTTTTTAGAGTAATGCCTTGAGTTGGTAGATGAGTTCGAGTGCTTGTTTCGGTGTAAGTTCATCTGGATTCGTTTGCGTTAACTGTTTGTCGGCTTTGCTTGGTATGGGGGCTGCGAACAAATCAGGTTGTGGGCTTTGTGGTGGCGTGTTTCGCGAAGCGGTGCTCGAGGGCCTGGTTGTTTCTGTCTGGGCTTGCGCTCCTGCTTCTAGTGTGGCCAATTGCTGTTTTGCGTTCGTCAATACATCAGCAGGAATGCCGGCGAGCTTCGCCACTTGTAAACCGAAACTCTTACTCGCGGGGCCGGGTTGAATATTGTGTAGAAACACAATGTTGTCATTGTGCTCGGTCGCGTCCAAGTGAACGTTTTTAACGGTTGGCAAGGTGTCGGGCAGCGCGGTAATTTCAAAATAGTGCGTCGCAAAAAGTGTGAAGGCTTTTAGGTGTTGGGCAAGGTGTTCCACACAAGCCCACGCCAGCGATAAACCGTCATAGGTACTGGTGCCGCGCCCAATTTCATCCATAAGCACTAAGCTATTTTCGGTTGCGTTGTTCAGAATATTGGCGGTTTCGGTCATTTCGACCATAAACGTAGAGCGCCCGCCCGCTAAATCATCAGACGAGCCTATTCGGGTAAAAATACGATCAACCAAACCCATTTCGCAGGATTTCGCGGGCACAAAGCTACCAACTTGTGCGAGTAGCACCGTAATTGCGGCTTGTCGCATGTAGGTTGATTTACCGCCCATGTTCGGTCCCGTAATGATAAGCATGCGTTGCTGTTCATCTAAGGAAAGGTCGTTCGGTATAAAGGGGTCGTCTAGCACTTGCTCTACTACGGGGTGTCGTCCCTGCTTGATGTTGATTCCGGGTGTATTGGTAAATGACGGGCGAACAAAGTCCAGTTGGTCCGCGCGGTCGGCCATTGTATTGAGCACATCGAGTTCGGCGATGGCTGCCGCTGACGTTTGTAAGGGTAGCAGGTGTTCGTTAAGTGTTTCGATGAGTTCGTCGTAAAGTGCTTTCTCACGAGTGAGCGAGCGGCTTCGGGCAGAAAGTGCTTTATCTTCGAATTCTTTTAGTTCGGGCGTAATAAAGCGTTCGGCATTCTTAAGTGTTTGACGTCGAATGTAATCGACAGGCGCCTTTTCGGCTTGTGATTTACTGATTTCTATAAAATAGCCATGCACTCGGTTATAGCCAACTTTTAATGTGCTAAGGCCCGTGCGTTCGCGTTCTTGTGTTTCGAGTTTTACTAAAAATTCGCCAGCATTTGTGCTGATATTACGAAGCTCATCGAGCTCTTCGTCATACCCTTCTGCAATAACGCCTCCCTCACGAATTACCACGGGAGGGTTTTCAATGAGTGCTTTATTGAGCAATTCTACAAGCTCGGGAAATTGGCCAATGCTCGTGCAAATACTCCGTAATTTGGGCGTCTCGCCTGTCGCGAGTGCCGATTGAATATCGGGGCAGAGCGCAATGGAGCTTAGTAATCGAGAAAGGTCCCGTGGGCGTGCGGAGCGTAGTGCAATACGTCCTAAAATACGCTCTAGGTCGCCAACGTGTTTCAACGATTGTTGTAACGTGTGGTAGCGGTAATTATCGAGTAATGCGGTAATCACCGATTGACGGTCTTCGAGTATTTGCTGGTCGCGAAGAGGCGTATTTAGCCAGCGCCTAAGAAGGCGTGCCCCCATAGCGGTAGAGCTGGTATTTAATACACTATAAAGTGTATTGTCTTCGCCACCGGTAAGATTAATGTCTATTTCCAAGTTACGGCGAGTAGCGGCATCGAGCGTAACACTGTCATCAGGGTTTTCAACTTGAATGCTCGAAATGTGGCCCAGCTCGGTACGTTGCGTTTCTTTTGCATAACCGAAAAGACAGCCAGCAGCGCCCAGCCCAACCGTTAAATCGGCGCATCCGAAGCCGTCTAAATCTTTTGTTTCGAAGTGCCGGGTTAACAACCGTACGCCGGTATCAATATCAAACTCCCACTCGGCACGCGCTCTATAGCCGGGGCGAAGGGTAATGCTCGACGGGATACTGGTGGTGTCTTGGGCAAGAATTTCTGCGGGGCGTAAGCGTTCAACCTCCGCAATGAGAGATTCTTCTCCCGTAATTTCAAACACAAAAAATCGGCCGCTGCCCATATCGAGGCATGACACGCCGTAAACGTCATCGTGGCCACAGATGGCCATAAGCCAATTATCGCGGTACTCGTCGAGCAGAGCTTCGTCACTCACCGTACCAGGCGTAACTACGCGCATCACTTTGCGTTCGACGGGGCCTTTGCTGGTTGCAGGGTCGCCAATTTGCTCACAAATCGCAACGGACACCCCAAGGCGCACGAGTTTGGCTAAATAATTTTCGGCCGCGTGGTAAGGCACGCCGCACATAGGAATGGGGTCGCCACCAGATTTACCTCGAGCCGTTAAGGTAACATCAAGTAACTTCGACGCCGTTTTTGCATCATCAAAAAAAAGCTCGTAAAAATCACCCATCCTATAAAAAAGGAGTTCATTGGGGTGGTCGGCCTTAAGACGCAAAAACTGCTGCATCATGGGAGTGTGTTGTGGGGTAGAGGCTTCGCTTAGCTTACTTTTTTTACTGCTTTTTTTCGGTAAATTACTCATAAAATCAATACGTTAGATTATGTCTTGCTTTCGCAAGCGCTGTGTCAGGGCGTCTCAGTGAGTCTCAGGAATGTCATCAAAAACCACTCTCTGGCATAGCTTCCGGTATAGCGTGAGCTTCAGAGGGTGGGCGAAAATCGGCCAGATGTTGAACGTTATATGAGCGCTCAGAAGTAAATAGAAGTAATTATCAGTTCTATTTGCGAGTTAATATTGAGGGCATTATATCAATGAAAACGACTAAGACAGCTTTAACTTCGTCAATTGTGAAGAAACATAAGACGGGTGTACTTTCAGACACATCTCCGCACGTGGGTCTGCGTCTTGTAGCGACCAAAATGGCACAAAATTGTGGCTGTACAGATACCGAACACCTCGCCGAGAATGTCGCCTTAAGCCGATGAAGCTGGGGGACTACCCCGCAATGGGCTTAAGCGAGGCGCGAGAAGAAATTCAGCGGCAAAAGAAAATTCGTTTTGAACATGGTGACCCCGCCCTATACAAAAAGGAGTGTGAAGTTAAAAAGCGGGTAGAGCAAAAGCGAGTAAAGCAAGAAACCATGAAACCATGAAATTATCCAAGCTCATCGAACACTACTTAACCAAAGAGGTCGCGTTAAGTGAGATTAAAGAAAAAACCAAAGCAGAAATTCACCGATTATTGAAAGCGCCCGAGTTAGATTCGCTCAAAGCGTTAAGTATTTTGGAGCTTCAGCGACAGGAAGTTTTCGAGGTGTTCATGCATATTAAAACCATACGCACCCCCGGAACCGCAGAAAGAATTAGGCAGCGTTTGAAGCTGGTTTTTGAGTTTGGTTTAAATAGCGGTTATTTGCCCTCCGATTTTGCAATACCGCTTCCACAGAAACAAATAGCTAGAACCAGCAATTCCCGTGATCGCTATTTAAGTGGTGATGAGCTGAAAAAGCTTTTCGATTGGTTGCCCTTATCCGGTTTACCGCCTACAGGCAAGCGAGTCATATTGATCTCGCTATTAACTGGGTGTCGCAGTGGTGAGGTTGTGGCGGCAAGATGGCAAGATATTAATTTCTCACTTGGTGAGTGGCATATTCGAGATACAAAAAATAAGCGACCGCATAAAGTATTTCTTTCGCCTATTACGAAAGCATTGCTCGATCAAATTGACAGGCAAAAAAGTGAGTGGGTGTTCCCATCCAACGACTTGAGCCGTCATTTGGGGCAAAAAGCAGTCGGTGACCCTATTGGAAAACTTCGAAACAGCTTAGGTATCCCGCACTGGACTGCGCATGATTTACGTAGAACCTTCGCGACGGGGGTGGCATCCCTTCATGCCGACAGAACAGTAGTAAGGCGAATGCTTAATCATACTGGCGGTAGTGTGTCTGATATTTACGACCGTCACTCCTACGATACCGAAGCGCTAAGGTATTGGGGTGTTTGGTCCGATCATGTTAAGTCTCTTATGGGGCGAGATGATTTTTTGGCACCCTATACACCCCATAATCAATAAGCATCGCCAATTACCGCTCTTTTCGGCTTAAGCCCCACACAAACGATAATGTTACCCATATAATGCGATATAAATAAATTTATGTCGTAACAGAAGATATTCTATGTGTGGATTACAGGTCTATGGGTAAGGTTCTAGTGTCGTGGGTGGGCAATACTGATATTAGTGGCCTATCAAATACTGCAAACGGCTCAAAAGGCCCACTTGATGCCATTTTGTGTGCAGATAACTACGATCACATTTACCTCCTTCATAACCAGCCCCAATCGACCGTCAAGCCACTTATAGAGGCACTTAAACAGCGGTGTTCAAATGGTGGGGACAGCGTGCATGCGCACAAAGTAAAGTTATCTAGCCCTATCCATTTTGGCGATATCTACACGGCGCTCGATTCAGTACTCAAGATAGCGGTTTCGGCCAATCCTAATTATCAGCTCTATATACAGCTCACATCGGGTACATCCACGATGACGGCAGTTTCTATCTTAGTGGGCAAAACCAAATATCCGGCGCGCTTTATTCAATCCTCTATTGAGCAAGGCGTAAAAGAAGAGTTAATCCCGTTTGATGTGGCTGCCGACTTTCTTCCCGCCTTAGCCGAGCATAACGATACTCAGCTCACGCAGTTAATGAATGGCGATGCACCCATAACGGCCGCGTTTGATGACATCCTTACTCGCAATACTGACATGTTACGCCTAAAGCAATTGGCGGCTATATTGGCTGGTCGAGATGTGCCGGTGTTAATTACCGGTGAGAGCGGCACCGGTAAAGAGCTGTTTGCTACGGCTATTGTTAATGCGAGCCAGCGAAAGCATAAGCCCTTCCTTACCTTAAATTGTGGTGCTATCCCACCAGACTTAATTGATGCCACACTGTTCGGCCATACCAAAGGGGCTTTTACGGGGGCAACCGAAGCGCGTAAAGGGTATTTCGAACAATGCGATGGTGGAACACTTTTTCTAGATGAGTTTGGCGAGTTGCCCTTAACCCATCAAGTACGCTTGCTCAGAGTATTGCAAGACGGCACCTTTACCCCTGTAGGTTCAACCAAAGAGCAAAAGGTGAATGTTAGGTTGATCACGGCAACCAATAAGAATCTTATCGATGAGATTGCAGCGGGGCGCTTTAGAGAAGATCTATTTTATCGCGTGGCTATTGGTATTCTGCATTTACCTCCATTGCGTAACAGAAAAGAAGATATCGTAGTATTGGCGGAGTCACTGCTAGAAAAGATCAACGTGGAAGCCGCTACCCAGCCCTACTTACATAAAGGGAATAAACATAAAAAACTTTCTGTTAAGGCAAGAAATCTTATTAAATCGTACCCTTGGCCCGGCAATGTACGCGAACTAAACGCTACATTACTACGCGCGTCACTTTGGGGGGCGGGTGAGTCGATCAGTGATACCGACATACAGCAGGCTAGCTTCCAAAGACCTACGCAAGACAGCGACATGTTAAATCAAGATATCTCTCAAGGTGTTGATATACAGGGTGTTATTGCAAAAGTCAGCAAGCTCTATATCCACAAAGCCTTAGAGGAAAGCAGTGGCAGTAAAACCAAAGCAGCAGAGTTATTAGGCTTAAAAAACTATCAAACGCTCAATAACTGGATCGAAAAATACAACATTAAATAGCGTTGAATTTAAACTTGGCACGGCCTTCGCAATAAGGCTGATATGAAAAGAATAATATTTATGCAATCACAAAATTTCGAGTTTCTTAGACCGCATTGGCCAGACTTAGCCAATCTAGCGGGGCATGCCGAAGTGTATGCCCACGATGACCCGCAAAGTGCGCTCATTAAGCTGCGATGCTACGCCGAAATACTAGTGGGTATTGTTTATCGGGAGTGGCAGCTGCCTAGCTTGCCCAATGAGAAGTTCATAGATCGCCTAGAAAACCACGCCTTTGCCTCTGTGGTCGATCAGGCCATTATCGACAAGCTGCACGCCATTCGCAAAGAGGGTAATAAAGCAGCGCACGAGGGTAAGTTTGGTAAGGGCAGTAGTACATGGCTGCTCAAAGAAGCACACATACTTGGCAGCTGGTTGCTGCTATCACTTAAAAAAGGCACAAAGGCCGATTTAGCAACATTTGCAGAGCCCGCTAGAAAAGTCCCCGACGAAGCCCTAAGTAAAGCCGCAATCAAGGCGCTTAAGGCCAGCCAGCAGAGCGAAGCCGAACATAAAGCCCGCCTAGAGCAAGCCTTGGCCGAACTAGACGCATCGCAGCAAGCAGAGCTTCAGGCCCAGCGAGAGGCGGCTAAACTCAAAACAAAACTTAACGCAAAGTTCGACGACTCGGCGCTTGCCACACACAAACAGGCCAGCGAAGCCGCTAAAAACCTCTTAGAGCTAAACGAAGCACAAACCCGCCGTCGCTTAATCGATACCGAGCTACATAGCCGGGGCTGGGATATAGACCTCGTAAACGGCAAGAACACAGAACAAGTCACTTTTGAAGAAGAAGTAGACGGTCAGCCAACCCCCACAGGGTTTGGCTATTGCGATTACGTGCTGTGGGATGATAACGGCAAGCCGCTAGCGGTCATAGAAGCGAAGCGCACACGTGAAAATGCCGAAAAAGGTCGCCAGCAAGCCAAGCTGTATGCCGATGCACTAGAGCGTAAATACACACAGCGCCCTGTGATTTTTTACACCAACGGCCACGAGTTTTATATTTGGGATGACGCACCAAAGGGTAGCGATAAAGCTGCACCGGCACCCCGAAAGATTTACGGCTTTTACTCAAAAGAAAGCCTGCAATACAAAATCCGCCAGCGCACCGAACGCAAAGACCTCAACACCACACCCGTTGATACTGAAATTGCCGGTCGCACGTATCAATTAGAGTCCATCACACGCGTGTGTGAACGCTTCGCTAAGCACCACTTAAAATCGCTGATTGTACAAGCGACGGGTACCGGTAAAACAAGGGTATCCATAGCACTCACCAAGCGTATGATTGATGCCGGTTGGGCCAAGCGCATTCTATTTTTATGCGACCGCAAAGAACTTAGAAAACAAGCGGGTAAGGCCTATAACGAATTTCTAAGCGAACCCTTGTTTATTGTCGGTAAAACGAAAAAGAGCGACCGTAGCAATGCGCGTATTTTCGTTTCTACCTATCCCGGTATGATGACCATCATGGAAAAGTTCGATCCCGGCTATTTTGATTTAATTATTGCCGACGAATCGCATCGCTCTATCTACAACGTGTTTGGCGATATCTTTAAATACTTTGATGCCATGCAATTGGGGCTTACCGCAACCCCCGTAGAAATGATCAGCCGTTCTACCAGCCAGCTATTTGGCTGTGATTATAAAATGCCAACGGCCAACTACCCCTTAGAGCAAGCGGTAGAAGAAGGTAATCTTGTACCGTTTAAAGTCGTTACCCATACCACACAATTTTTACGCGAAGGCATACAAGGCAATAGCCTTAGCGATGAACAAATTGCCGAGTTAGAAGAGCAAGGCTTAGATCCAAACGATTTGGATTTTAACGCTAGTACTATCGATAAAGCGGTGTACAACAAAGACACCAACCGCGTCATATTACGTAACCTTATGGAAAGTGGCCAACGCATGGCCGATGGTCAAACACTGGGTAAATCCATGGTGTTTGCACGTAATATTCAGCACGCCGACTTACTCGCCACCTTATTTAGTGAAATGTTCCCAGAATACGGTGGCAACTTCTGCCGCGTTATCCATTCAAAATTTGAACGCGCCGAAGAGCTGATTGATGACTTTAAAGCCACCGACGGTAAAGATTCAGAAATCACCATCGCCATCTCGGTCGATATGCTCGATACCGGCATCGACGTGCCCGAAGTACTAAATCTTGTTTTTGCAAAACCCATCAAATCAAAAGTAAAGTTTTGGCAAATGGTTGGGCGTGGTACGCGCCTATGTGAAAACCTATTTGGCCCCGGTAAGCATAAGGAAAAGTTTCTAATCTTCGATCACTGGGGTAACTTTGAATACTTCGAAATGGAGCCGGAAGAGGAGGACTCACGCCGAACCAAGTCGCTCAGCCAAAAGCTGTTCGAGGCACGTTTAACCTACGCCGCAGAAGCCTTAAAGCGAGGCGAAATGGACAGCTTCGGTAAAATGATGGTACTGGTCAAACAAGATATTGATGCCCTAGATGACAACTCCATAACCATTAAAGATAACTGGAAGCTAAAACAACAGCTCAGTCAAATAGATGTATTGCACCAGTTTGCGCCCGTCACCAAAAACCAACTGGTCGAGCAAATGGCACCACTTATGCAATGGCGAAACATAAAGGGCCAAAGCGATGCATTAAAATGGGATCTCGACCTCGTTAACGCGCAATACGCAAAGTTGTGTAAACCCGACCTGCTAGAACCCGTAAAAGATCAAGTGCTTAACAAAGTGCGCACTCTCTCCATGCACCTTAACCAAGTGCGCAGTAAATCGAGCGATATCAACCGCGTGCAGCAAGACGACTACTGGCCCGTTGCCGCGTTTGATGATCTTGAAAAACTGCGGGTAAACTTACGCCCCGTTATCCACCTGCGTGACAAAGGCAAAGCGCCGCCGCCAGAACCGGTATTGATCTTTGATATTAAAGAAGACCCTGCCGAATATCACATAGACGAACGTAAAAGTAATATTCGTACCGTCGATTATGAAATCTTTCGGCAAGAGGTGGAAAAAATTCTGACTCCGTTATTCGAAAAAGACCCTGTACTGCAAAAAATACGCGCAGGCGAACCGGTAACCGAAGCAGAGCTAGCGGCACTTAATGCCTTGGTGCACACCCAAAACCCCCGCGTCGATTTAAGTTTGCTCGCTCAGTTTTACCCAGAATCTAGCGCGGGTGTCGATCAGCTATTACGAACCGTTATCGGCCTGGATGTAGCCGCAATAGAAAAGCAGTTTATGCACTTTGTGCAAGAGCATCACATAAACCTAAGTGCCTTGCAGCAACGCTTCTTAGGTTTGCTCAAAAGCGAGATATGCCGCAAAGGCCAAATGACCATAGCCGACCTTTACGAGCAACCCTTTAAAGGTTTGCATCAAGATGGCATTGACGGTTTATTTCAAGATAAACAAGCCGAACTTATCGCTACTTTTGTCGCGGGCTTTACCGTCGCAACACAACAACAAGCGCAGCAAGTTAACGTGCCTGAAAAGGGGCCCGACTAGGTATTGGCGTATTGGGCCTTAACATAAAGGAAAGGCCCAAACAGAAAACGCCCAAGTAAAAAACACTAAGCACAGTGATTTTATTAACGATTAACACTGTCCAAGTAACACAAACCAAGAAAGACTCAATAAGAAAGAGAATTGAATGATAACCGGCACACTAAAAAGCAGTATCGATAAACTATGGGAAGAATTCTGGACGGGCGGCATCACCAACCCGCTCACCGTAATCGAGCAAATCACCTTCCTAATGTACGCACGTTTATTAGATATGAACGAAACCAGTGACGAGAAAAAATCACAGCGTACCAAAAAAGAATTTAAAAGCCGCTTTAACAAAAAGCAACAAAACATACGCTGGCAAAACTTAAAACATATTGAATCCGCCGATTTGCTATTAACTACCGTACGCGACGAGCTATTTCCTTACTTTAAGCAAAGCAGTGCCGAAAGTAACGAAGGCACACTCTTTGCCGAGTTTATGAAAGACGCCCAGTTAATGATTCAAAAGCCCTCGCTGCTAGTAAAAGCAGTAAGCATGGTCGATGAACTACCACTCGATAAAGGCGATACCAAAGGCGACTTGTACGAATACTTATTAAGTAAACTCACTACAGCAGGCATTAACGGGCAGTTTCGTACCCCCCGGCATATTATTCGTGCCATTGTCGATTTAATGAACCCCGACGTGACTGATCGTATCTGCGACCCAGCCTGTGGTACAGCGGGGTTCTTAAATACCAGTTACGAGTTTATGTTACAAAAATACAGCTCACCCGAAGGCACATTTACAGAGACCGTTACCAATGAAAAGGGCGAAGAGGAAACTCAAACTACCTATACCGGCGACCTACTAGCCGAGCACCGCAAGCACGTCGATACCGACATGTTCCACGGCTTCGATTTCGACGCCACCATGTTACGTATCGCCGCCATGAACCTAGTGATGCACGGCGTAGAGCAACCGGATATTCACTATCAAGACACCCTAAGCCAAGGCTTTTTAGAGCGCTTCCCGCACGAGGCTAAAGAAGGTTTTGATCTTGTGCTCGCCAACCCGCCCTTTAAAGGCAGCCTAGACGAAGAAGACGTAGACCCAGAACTATTGCGCACCGTTAAAACCAAAAAGACCGAGCTACTCTTTGTCGCGCTAATACTGCGCATGCTCAAAATTGGTGGTCGAGCTGCTGTAATTGTGCCCGACGGTGTATTGTTCGGCTCCTCCAAAGCCCACCAACAACTGCGCACGACCTTAATTGAAGACAATCAGCTAGAAGCCGTTATCAGCTTGCCCAGCGGTGTATTCAAACCCTATGCCGGTGTGAGTACAGCGGTGATGATATTCACCAAAGGCGGCGAGACGAATAAAGTATGGTTTTACGACCTACAAGCTGATGGCTTCTCCCTAGATGACAAGCGGGTACCGCTTGTGCCTAAAGTGAAAGATGATGACGTGCAGGGACGCACTAATGCCGCGGGCGCAGGAAGCGCAGGAGCGGCCAAGCGCACTCACGATTTAGAAGGCGTTAACGATTTACCAGATTTAATTAAGCAGTGGGAGAAGTATCGAGCCTTAATCGAGAAAAACTCACGCCCCGCCACAATCGAAAAACAGTTTGGCGACAAAACACAAAAAGCCTTTGTGGTAGATGCGGCAGATATCAAAGCCAACAAATATGACTTGTCGATTAACCGCTACAAAGAAGTGGTATACGAAGAAGAAACCTACGAGCCCCCTAAGAAGATATTGAAAAAGTTGAAGAAGTTGGAGCTGGAGATTTTGAAGGACTTGGATGAGCTAGAGGCCATGCTGTAATGAGTAAACCCTCAACAAAAAAAATACCCCTAGCGCATAACGACGATTATAAGGGCTGGTTAAGCACCCTTAAAAAACGCTTTATGCAAACACGTATGCAAGCCGCGGTTAAGGTAAACCAAGAGCTGTTGCAATTTTACTGGCAGCTGGGCGAGCAAATCATAGAAAAACAGCAAAACAGTACTTGGGGCGACGGTTTCTTAACCCAGCTCAGTCAAGACTTGATACACGAATTCCCCGACATCAAGGGTTTTTCATTGCGTAATCTTAAGTACATTCGCCAATGGGTTCAGTTTTGGCAGGGCGCACCGGCAATTGGGCAACAAGCTGTTGCCCAATTGTGCCAAATCCCCTGGGGGCACAATATAGCCATTATGAGTAAGTGCCCAAACGTTGCCGAGGCCCACTTTTATCTTGCCAGCACCTTGCAACACGGCTGGAGCCGAAATGTGCTTATCCACCAGATCGAAAGTGGCTTGTACCAGCGCGAGGGCAAAGCCATCACTAATTTCGAGCAAACTTTACCACCGCTGCAATCAGACTTGGCCCAACAAAGTTTAAAGGACCCTTATGTTTTTGACTTTTTGAGCCTTACGGATAACTACAACGAACGGGAGCTGGAAAAGGACTTAGTTAAACATATTACCCAGTTTTTATTAGAGCTAGGCGCAGGCTTCGCCTATATGGGCCAGCAGGTACCGGTACCCGTGGGTGATAAAGACTTTTACTTAGACCTGTTGTTTTACCACACTAGGCTGAGTTGTTATGTGGTGATAGAGCTGAAAACAATAGACTTTGAGCCAGAGCATGCCGGCAAGCTTAATTTTTACATTAACGCGGTGGATGCACAGCTCAAAAAAGACAGCGATCAACCCACCGTTGGCCTGTTGTTATGCCGCAAAAAAGATAAGTTGGTCGCCGAGTACGCGTTAAAGGGCATAGAGACACCCATTGGCGTGTCTGAATACCAACTGACCCAAGCCTTGCCGGATAACTTAAAAGCCAGCTTGCCGAGCATTGAAGAGATTGAAGCCGAGTTTGCGAAAGATATGGCGAAGGAGCTGGGAGGTGAGCATGAGTAAGTTGAAAGCGTTAAGTGGGTATCGCGCAGTGAAGCCACTACCTAGGCAATTGCTGGGCACGCTGGGCCTACAGGGAGGTAGGTCATGCAGGAATGGCTGGGAGCATTTTCCTGCCAAGACATCCATGGCCGCTCTGCGCCTGCTCTCGGCAGCGTGCTCCTGCGCTGCTCTACCATTTGCATCCATGCAAAAGCCAGCGGGCGAAGGCACCAGCAACTGCCTTGGCAGTAGCTCTTTACAAAATGGTGGTTTGTCATACAGTCATTCTCGCAAATCATCGCCCTGTCATTCCCGCGAAGGCGGGAATCCATTGTTGTTGCTTGTGAAGGCGGTTAAGCGTTTGGAGGTGGTGTTGTGAGTTGGCCAACAATATTAGCGTCTGAGGCAATGCTTAAAAGGGGAGGGTCTGTTAATCCATCGAAATTCCCAGACGAAGTATTTGATTTATTAAGTATCCCTGCATTCGATAGAGGTAAAGTCGATGTTTTAGAGGGGGCTGAGATAGGGTCTTCTAAAAGTTGCGTAGAACCGAATGACGTATTGTTATCAAAAATCATACCTCACGTGAAGCGGTGCTGGGTTGTCCCTAAAAAGGGAGTAAATAGACAAATTGGTTCTGGTGAGTGGATAATTTTTAGAGATAAAAGGTTTTACCCTCCATTTCTCAGGCACTTTTTAACATCCGATAAATTTCATCGGCAGTTTATGAATACTGTTGCTGGTATTGGTGGTTCTTTGGTGCGTGCCCGTCCAGCATTTGTGGAAAAAATAGAAATCCCCCTCCCCCCTCTAAAAGAACAAAAACGCATCGCCGCCATCCTCGACAAAGCCGACGCCATCCGCCGCAAACGCCAACAAGCCATCAAACTCGCCGATGATTTTTTACGGTCAGTGTTTTTGGATATGTTTGGTGATCCGGTGAGTAATCCGAAGGGATGGAATGTTGTGAATATTGAAGCAGTGTGTTCTGAAATAGTCGATTGTATAAATAAAACAGCTAAGACAGTTAATTACAGAACATCTTATAAAATGATTCGTACAACGAATGTTCGTAATATGAAAATTGATTTAACTGAAGTTCGATTCGCTGAAAAATCCATTTACGATAAATGGGTTAGTCGACTAAAACCAGAGCGTGGAGATATTGTATTCACACGAGAAGCGCCTGCCGGCGAAGCGGGAATAGTGGATTTTGACGACCTAGTGTTTTTGGGGCAAAGAACTATGCAGTTTAGGCCCGATAGAAAGGTAGTAGCATCATCATATTTACTTTACGAAATGATGGGATCTGGTATTAAGCAGCAAATGGGGAAAATGAGCTCCGGCTCTACAGTTAAACATTTGTCTGTACCTGAGTGCAAGAAATTTAAGGTTCGTCGACCACCAATCGATTTACAAAAAAAGTTCGATGAAATTCGAATGAAAACGCTTGGAAGTATAAATGATATGAGCAAGTCAAGCAGGGCGTCAATTTTTGAGTCCTTAAGCCAAAAAGCCTTTTCAGGAAAACTAAGTTAGTTTATGTCATCTTTAGTGGGAGCCAAACTTAAAACAGAGGAGCAGTTTCTTCGCCTGGCTTCCGCTTTAGTGTCCCGGAAGGAACTGGAAAGCGCGGTTATTGAGCTTAAGCAAGGCTTGTCTTGCTTTCCTCAGAGTTCGAGAATACTTAATGCACTCGGAAAGGTTTTATTAAAAGCATCGAGACCAGAAGAGGCTGTTTTCTATTTAAAAAAGTCGTTAAGTCTCCATATTGGAAAAATAGCTGAAGATGACCTCCCGTCTGATGATGACCTCGATTATCTAGATGAGCAGGAGGTGACTCTAAGCGAAAACGAATATTTTTTTGAAAAAGATGATGAAGAGAATAATAAAGCGCCTAAGAGAAAGACCCTTTCGCTAAAATCTAAGCGAGAGGAGAAGGGTGTACCCAATAAAAAAATTATCGTAAAAAAACGTGTTGTACCCAAGCCTGATGATGAATTCGATCAGGTTAGTGAAGAAAAGGAGTTGACTGATCTAGAAGTTAGTGGCCACCTCTTTGGTGAGCCAGAGCCAGAGCCAGAGCCAGAGCCAGAGCCAGAGCCAGAGCCAGAGCCAGAGCCAGAGCCAGAGCCAGAGCCAGAGCCAGAGCCAGAGCCAGAGCCAGAGCCAGAGCCAGAGCCAGAGCCAGAGCCAGAGCCAGAGCCAGAGCCAGAGCCAGAGCCAGAGCCAGAGCCAGAGCCAGAGCCAGAGCCAGAGCCAGAGCCAGAGCCAGGGCCAGAATTATGTTCTGAGGATTTACCTAGTGATGAATTAGATGAAGAGTTACTAGATGATTATGAAGCTCAAGATTCAGAAGACTATTTTCCCGATTCAATACCAGGTTTTGACGACGATAAACCGAGTGAAGATGAAGGTTCTGGTAAGAAAAAGGATTTGCTTGATGATGAAGAGCAATTTGACTTATACGGATTTATCGAGGAGCAAGAAGATTTTGAGGAAGAGGAAAAACAGGAAAAAGATGTTCTTGAAGAAGAAAGGTTGGGCGTTCTCGCTAACGAAATAAGTAAACCCCAACGGGCGAGGCAAGTTGCAATTGCTTTAGTGGAGTCTGTCGGCTGGAATAAAGTCGATATAGCATTTGTAACGGATATTTTTCTCGAAAATGGATGGAAGGCTGCAAGAGTTGCGTTAGAGCGTGAAATTAATATTGGGGCAACGCGAAATGAATTAGAGCTGGCTTTTGAGATTAAAAAAATATGGAAAGAGTGTGATCGTTATTGGATTTCGTTTTCAAAAGTGTGGGCTCTAGGCGAGACAACTGATGCAACGCATCGCCATTGTAGTTGGAGGCAAGCGCTGAGGCTTGTTCGTTTGTTTGAAGGTGTTCCAAGTATTGAAGAGGTTGTTGATTTTTTGGATAACGAATTTGAATACTGGTTTGATAGCAGAATTCTACGTTCTCGATTCAAAGCCTTTAGTAAATATTTGTTTAGCTATCGATTGAATGATTACCTTTTAAATATCGATATCTCAGAGTTTCGACGGTTTGACCAACACGTCGCTTTCGACGAGTTGAATTCATCGTGTTTTATGTCTACTCATTCCGATGAGGTGGCGTTTTTACGATTGCACGGTATTGATCTGTTTGAAAAATACGCTCCTAAGAGTTATTACATATCAGATAAACCGTTTGATCCTGCTTTTGATGACAAGCCTAAGAAAATTAGATCCAGCGACAATAATGAAGAGGATGAAACACAGTGATAGGTGTAAGTACCAGAATTCCGGTAAAAAAATGTTGGGTAAAGCATGATAGCTATGGGCTTGGCATGGTTCTAGGTTCTATGGAAGGTGTTGATGGGATTAGCCTTAAAGTGAAATGGAATGATAGGGAGGTGACAGACAATATTGTTGCGCTGAGCGCAGTAACCTCTGGCTTTAAAGTTGGCATGGAAGTTAAGCATACCCCTATATCGGCAACGGAAACTTCGTTAGGCGAGGGCGTCATTTTAAAAACACGAACAGTGGCGGGATTCGCGCAGGTATTAGTGGATTTTAATAGTCGAGCAATTTCTCGCTGGCTTCCTTATGAGACCTTATCGTGGATAAAAGGAGTAAAGCATCGTTTTATCACTGGGGATAGAGGGAAACAGGGGGCTGAAGAGAAGTTTCGTTTAAAAATCTTGGCTCACGCATTAGAAATATGGAATGAAAATACCGGTGCGTTGTCGCGTATGGATATTGATCCGTTGCCTCATCAGATTCATTTGGTACACCATATTTTGGCATCGGGTCATTTGAACTGGTTAATCGCAGATGACGTAGGTTTAGGTAAAACAATTGAAACCGGAATGTTGCTTAAGGCGTTGGAGCAGCGCGGGCAAGCTAAGCGAGTTCTGCTTATTACCCCTGCGGGATTAACTAATCAATGGAAGGAGGAGCTGCATCATAAGTTCGCACTCAGTGAATTTCGTGTATATGGTGAAAACTTTTTCATTGATGAAGATCGTGAATGGAAGATGTATGACCATGTAATTGGTTCTATCGATAAGTTGAAAGATGAAGGCCATTTAGAAAAGCTTCTAAGAGCTGATACATGGGATCTAGTTATATTTGATGAAGCCCATCGTTTAAGTCGACGCCAGTACGGAATGCGTTTTGATTCATCGCAGCGATTTGATTTAGCGAATAGATTACGCCAAAGAACAAAAGCAATGGTGCTTTTAAGTGCAACGCCTCACCAAGGGAAGCAAGATAAATTTCAAAGCTTACTGATGCTTCTAAATCCAGATCGGAGTTCAGATATTGAAACTATAGGGTTAAATCCAGAAGTGCTATCTGAAATGATGATTCGAAATAATAAGTCTGATGTCACTGACGCTGAAGGAAATTTCATATTCAAAGGTAAGACATCTACAGCGCTTACAGTAGAAAGTAATGATCAAATGAGGGTGTTTGATGAGTCATTACAAGCCTATTTAAGGCAAGGCTATTCGGCAGCTGAATCACTTGGTCAAACAGGTAATGCAATTGGGTTTGTGATGACTGTATATCGAAAGCTAGCTGCTTCCAGTGCAAAGGCAATTCACACCGCATTGCATCGTAGAAAACAACGTTTAATTGATGAGTTTAATGAAGAAAACAATAACCCTTTACTGGAAGTCACCGATGAACGTTACTGGGGGGAATTTGAAGAACGCTTAGAGTCTTCGAATAGGGAGTTCTTTGACGGTGAAATGGATTTACTTGATGAACTTATTCAAGAAAGCGAGTCTGTTCTTGGGAATGATCTAAAAATTAAAAAGTTTAACGAGGTTGTTATTCCTAAAATACTAGGCTCTAACCCGAAAGAAAAGGTTCTAATTTTTACAGAATATCGTTCTACTCAGGAATATTTGAAACAAGCGTTAGAGGAAAAATATGGCGATGACTGTACTGGTCTGATCAATGGGTCGATGAGGCATCAGGATAGAAAAACAGCGATACAGCATTTTGAAGAAGGCGGTCAATTTTTAATATCGACAGAAGCCGGTGGTGAGGGTATTAACTTACAGCGCAAATGTCACATTATGGTTAACTACGATCTACCATGGAACCCAATGCGCTTAGTTCAGAGAATAGGGCGTTTGTATCGATACGGTCAACAAAAAAGGGTGGTTGTATTTAATTTACACTCGCCCGATTCGGCAGATGAACAAATAATGGAGTTAATGTATGAGCGAATTGGGCAAGTTGTTGAAGATTTAGCTCAGGTAAGTGGAGAGTATAACGAGCGGTTAGGTGAGGATATCTTGGGTGAAATCGCCGACTTGGCGGATATAGAATCGATTCTTCAGCAAGCAACTACCGAAGGGATTAAGCGAACAACTGAGCGTATTGAAGAAGCCTTGAATAAAGCGAAAGGGGCCGCGAGTAAACAAAGAGAGTTATTTGAGTACGCCGCAGCGTTTGACCCCAACGAACAAAAGAAAGAGCTTAATATCACCTCTGATCATGCAATGTCGTTTGTTGAGGGAATGTTTGAGCTTTTCGGTGTGGAAATTATAGAGAAGACGCACAAAGATCAGGTTTGGCATATTCGATTACCAGAAAATATTAAGCTTGATTTGGGGGTTGGAAAAACTCGCTTTGAAGTTACATTTGACCGATTCATTTCGATCAATCGCGAGAATACGGAAATGATGGACCTTGATAACTTTATTTTTAAATATCTTTTATTCAAGGCCAAAGATTTTGATTTTGATGGTTTGACAGCCGTTATAAAGTCTGATCAATTTACTGGTGATGCAATTATCTGTTCCTATCTGCAATGGCAAAATGAGCTTGGAATTCGACAAAGGCAGGAACTTTATGCATGGCAATCCGGAGGAGAAGACGAGGTTATCGAATGCTTTAATGAACTCGATGAATGGCTTAAAGAGAAAGCCGTACCAGGCAGTGTTGATATAGTTAGAGATCAAAATAAAATAGCTTATGAATCTGTTGAAAATGTAGCTAATAAACAGCTTTCTTTAAAGTCGAATAAATGGCTATTTCCGGAAGGTGTTCATCCAGTATCTGCTGCTTGGGTGGATAAGTAGAGGGTTGATTCACGTAGTAATATCAGAGCATAGAACTATAAAACTAAGGAAAAGGTAAATTGAAAAATTTTAGGATTGCTAATCAATGACAGCCAGAGTTCAGATGATAATAGAAACCTTAGAGGCTAATTCTGATAGGCAATTCACCGCTCGCCAATTAGCTGAAGAGTTCGTGAATCGATACCCCGAAGAAATAGCTGAAAAAAGTAAAAACCCTAATTACGACACTCAAGAAAAGCTGCTAGGACAATTGGCGGCGGAAGTGGCAGGGCAACGTATCAGAAGGGCTAAAGCTATTTGCCCAAATGTGGGTACACGTGATGAACCAAGGCCACGCCTTTATTATTGGCTTGAAGATGCAGACGTGAATCGTGATGCAGTGTCTTCAGCCGAAGCCGCAAGCAGTGTAGACGATGACATTGATCAACCGTTGATTGCATTAAAGCAGGGCGAATTATCTGAAAAAGATTTGTACCCTTTGCTATCAAAATACTTAAACGAAGATTACGGTCTGTATTGTTTAAGGATTGATGAGAAGCGATCTAGAAACAGTAAGGGTAAAGGTGGTAATCACTGGTTGCATCCCGACTTGGTGGCGTTCGAAAATAATCGGACAGCCACGTTACCCATGCGGCCACGCATCTGGTGATGAACCGATTGATTTTGATCTGGCATCTGCCAAACAAATCGGCTTCGTATTGCTGATTTCCGCGGCTGGTGGGAAGGTAGGAAAGATTCTTTCGAAGAATCCAAAATGGAAGAAATACTTTAAAGAGAGAACATTGTACAGAGGAGTATCAAATGTTCGGCGACAATCGGTACCTTGTTTCCAATGTGGAGTTCAAGGTGCCTGGTTTACACATCACCAACCGACAAGAGCGCACATGAAGACTGACGTGGGCAAATATATGCGCTACTACAATGTACATCGTTTTCATTCGGCGAATGAAGATTTATCGCCAATAAAATACGAAGAATCCAAGTATGTTCTGCAAAATGGAAGAGTCGGTTCTGCTCGAACAGAGCAGGTTCGACACTTCGATTCTGCAGTCAACAAGTGAAGCGTGTTAGCAGGGAATTTATAAAAATAGGTGTCCGGTTTTACTTGACCAGAACAATGGTGACGGTGTTGTTTAATTATATCTAAGCACTCATTCTTTGAATTTTGTAAGAATAGCGAAATTAGACATACTTAACTGCTTGGTAGATATTGAGGCTAATGTAAAAACTTTTACTCCTCGGTCTGTTAGGTGATGCGTTGATTGCTATACCTTTAATGAAAGCTCACAACAGCTTTAAATTTCTCACGGTATCGGCGGGACAAATTGAGGTCTTTGCCATTATTAAGTGTTACCTCAAAGTCACCCGTTTCAAGAGCTTGAACTTCCCGGATCTGACTTAGGTTGACAATATGAGAGCGGTGAATCCTAATAAACTCCTGAGGGGGTAGTAATTTCTCGAGTTTGGCCATTGTGATGCGCATTGGGTATGTACGGTCTTTGATGTGTAAATTGGCATAGTTACCGCAAGCCTCAACCCATTCGAGGTCTCGAACCTGGATAAGAAACTCTTTGCCTAGTTTCTTTACCAATAAGCGTTCTGGGTGTTCGCTCTCTTCCTTGTTGTTGGTCGTACTTTCTCCCATTTTATCATTCTCGCAGGGTTCCTCCAGTTCACTCGGCGCTAGATAGCACGCCTCTCCCTGTACGCGTCGCAGGACAAATCGATAGCCAAAGATAACCACCAGAATCGTAATATATGTGAGTACGTCCTTGCGATACTCATACAAAAATTCATAAGGTAAGCCTTGCAGGCTGTTCACGAAAATATAGTGGCTGTCATTGATCAAGTAACACGCTTTACGAATTGTGACCATGCCTGCGACATGAATTATTGAAAATGGCACAGTAGCGATTAGGTGTAATAAAATCTGGTTACGTAAAGAACTGGGCTCGATATATTTGTCAGTGACGGCAATGATCAAGGGAATTAGGAGCAATATCATAAGGCTGCTGGAAAATTCCCAGCAAAATGGCATCCACCATTCAAGGTTTCCTGCACCGCGTGAATTTTCCATAAGGACGCTAGTCGCGTTTACTAACGCCCCCATCGTCACCCAAGTGATTAGGAGCCACTTACCTTTATACTTCAAAAATAACGGCGGAAAATTTTGCTTTTTTGAGCCGTGCATTGGCATTAAACCTCAATAGAAAAATCCAGTTTCTTATTTTAACCACCCAATACAGGCAATCTCATCACAGCTATTGTCCGCTTATCACAACTCTTTGTGTATCAATCACTTAGCCATCTCAATCAAAGCCATTCTATGTGAGGCTTATAGATATCGCAAACGACATCACTATCCATTTGATCAGGAATTCGGCATGCAAGCATCAAGCACAGCAACATCCAATTGGGTAAGCAGAAGGCATTTAGAGTTAGATTGGCTACGTGTTTTGGCCTTCGGATTACTTATTCTTTTTCACATAGGAATGCTCTATGCTCAAGATTGGGGCTGGCACTATAAGAGTGGCTATCGAAGTGAATTTTTACAGAACATTATGCTCTGGTCTAATCAGTGGCGAATGTCCTTATTGTTTCTGATTAGCGGCGTTGCCATCTCCTACATGCTAGAGAAAATGACTTTCTGGCAATTTTGGCGAAACCGACACGCTAAGATCTTAGTCCCGCTGCTTTTTGGCATGGCAGTTGTTGTCGTGCCACAAGTTTATATAGAACAGCACTCCCTTGGTGAGCTTGAAGGTACGAGTTACTGGCGATTGTGGCAGACCTATTTTGACGTTGAGCAAGGCTTAATTACTTGGAATCACTTGTGGTACTTGAGCTATATTTTTGTGTACTCGCTTATCATATGGCTTTTATATCCCATTATCCGGTCAGCGTTCTCGCGACAGCTGTTCTTAAAATTGAGTACAAAGATAGCTCCATGGGCTCTTATTGTAGGGCCAATATTCACCCTCTATTTATGCGCGCATTTATTGTACGAAAAATACCCTAGTACAGGGGCACTTATCGATGATTGGTATAACAACGCGCGCTACTTCAGTGTATTCCTACTGGGTTTTGCACTAGTTCGTGCTCCGCACTTATGGACTAGCTTCGTAAATATGCGACATGCGTTATTAGCGTTGGCCATCTGTAGTTATTGTTATATTCTCTACAGCTTTAATGGCGGGAGTATTCCTGAAGGTAAGGTATATGATGAGCTATCTAGTCTTCTATGGAGTGCGAATAGCTGGTTATGGATAGCAACAATCGTTGCTTGGGCACAAGCTAAACTAAATTTTTCGAATGCGTATATTCGTTATTTGAATGGTGGGGTGTATTGCTACTATATTCTACACCAAACACTTATTCTCATTGTTGCGTTTTATCTTGTTCCCCTCTCTTTGGGGCCTATAGTCGAACCTTTAGTTATTGTCGTCGCTACATTTAGCGTTTGCCTAATCAGCTACGAGTTGATTAAACGTATGCCAATACTTAGACACGCTTTTGGGGTCAAGGTATTAAAAAAGCAGCGTAATGAAGGTGGTTTTCAATAGATTGTTATTCGGCCGTATCTATAGGCGGCAGTCTAGACGCTCTTGATGGCGTTCATATTGGGGGCGTTATCAGAACGCTATTTACTGGGTAGTGAAGTCAATGTATAAATTTCGCGATGACCGTAGTTGGAATGAAAAGATAGTTGTCTGTAGGGGGATGGCATTGGGGTTTGATAAAACATATTCTGGTTATGATATCGATCGCCAACCCAATCCCAGTCTACACGCCGTTTAGGTGACGAATTCCAATGTTTAGATTGGGATAGGGCTGTGCTATCAATTAGCTTGGCCTTGTTACTGCGTTTGCCCCTGGTAGTGAAGTCCATATTCACCTTGGCAATAACGGCTTTTGGCATGGTTGTGTAACGCTCTTCGGCATCCTTTCGCAGGAACGGATGCACATTGGTCAGCCTACAGCAAACTACGGTTAGTTAGCTCATCGTTGGCGCAATTGGATTCGTTGAGAGAGTCTATTTGTGGGGTGTAGCTGTATTTCTATGGATTAAGGGCCGTTTTCTGTGAGGCGAACCTGGTTTGAGCTCTTTCGGGTGAGAGTAGTTATGACACTCATTTGGCACCCTAAATCCCTCGTAATCAACCTGTCAGAGCCGTTTGTAGCTCTTAGTCAAAGTATGTGCTCAGAGTGAGTGAGGGGCTTTTGGTCGCTCAAAAGTCAATAGAAGTGCTGGTTCGTTCTATTGGAGCGTAAAACGTGAAGGCATTATATCAATGAAAATGAGCAGGACAGTTTTCGCTGTTGCGAATAGTGAACAAACATCGCAAGTGTGTACTTTTAGGGTGTTTTGGCGTGCGCATGTTTAATAAGGAGATATGTATAGTCGCGAACAGCTGTGGAGCTAAATTCTAGTACTACAAATGCCGAAGACCTCGGCTAGTATATCGCTTTAAGGGGCGTGACATTTGGCTACTACCCCGTAATACGTTTTGTGGCGCCCCGGCGTTATGGGGGCGGATGTTGGGTGCCGCCGCGCGGCATGGACATAAATCATAGATTGGAAGGCCCGCGGTGTCTTCCAATGTTTGCCGTGAATATGTACGTTATTACATTTAATCTTTGTTGTAGCTTTTAAATTGTTTTGTTTAGTTTCGGCTGTCCGGTGTTAATGTTGGGTGGCACGGCGATTATCTGGCGTCGTTTTTTTAGCAAAATGAAGGAGAGTTTTCTCCATAGGTAATGAGTGTATGAATGTCACCATTGAAGGGTATGTGAGTTATACCTGCACCCGCTGTAAAGAAAAGTATAACGTTGATGGCCAGTCTTTAATCTTTCACGAGGATGCTAGCCCAGAATCAGAAGATGATGACTATATACGGTATATCACGCAGTTAGAGGCTCCTTGCACGTCCTGTGCTCAGCATATGCTTGTTACGTTAGAGGTTTGGGAATATCCGGAATCTGTTGCTAATTACTCTTATTTTTGTGGGGAAAGTGTAAGTGCCGTAGCGTGCGAATTTACAATTGAGCACTATTTTAATGACGAAACAGCGATGAAAGAGGGTGGTCACGACGATCCAAGGGTGGACGCTTTAAGTGAAGAGGATACCGAGGATAAGGTATTCAACGAATCAACCAAGGAGCAGGGTTATACCGATCAATATGATTTTGAAGACTAAGTTTCTTCAGCGTTTGTTGGGGGCTTAACGGCAAGATTACTTTTGTGGGTAGCGCAAAAGACCAGAAGTGATGGACTGCTAGCAGCGGAGACCGTATATGCCGAGGATAAGCGGTGCAGCAGGTTAGGCGGTGTAGCACTGTCTAGTGGGGGTAGAGCGGTTTAGGGTGGAATGGGTATAAATGAGCCTTTAATACAGCCGTACGGGCTTAGCGGCAGTTCTTGAGGTTTTTATTTACAGGGTTAGGCGGAAGATTCTACACGTTGTCCGTCTAAGAGGTACAGCGTCTACTATATAAAGGGCGCGGCTTAAAAGTTTGTTTGTTTTTTTTGATCTTTCCCGGTTGCTGTAAACCACTACGATGGTTTCAGAGTGGGCGAAATTGGTGCGCAAACGAGTGGGTTTTGGGGGAGATTGCTTAAATTGGAACTTTGTTCTTGGCGCGATTTCCCTTAACATGCTTTACGGTACGGTGACTTTTTGAGCATGTATTTGGGTTAGCAGTTGTGGGTAGCTCAGATGGTGGTTGAATAATAGTGTGCTAAAAAGCGCAAACGGCGTTAATACGATAGCTTTGGGGAAATGGGAACGATGAATTTACACGCTTTACAGCCTGGGTATATGTTGGGCGAATACCAAATTGAAAAACTGTTGGGTGAAGGTGGTTTTGGCCTTACTTACCTTGCCGTTGACACTAACGTAAAGCGTAAAGTTGCGATAAAAGAATATATGCCTAGCGATTTTGCTTGGCGAAAAGACGGTACAACGGTCGTTGCGAAAACCCAAGACACTGAAAACGACTATCGTTGGGGTTTAGATGCCTTCCTTAAAGAATCCCAGACGGTTGCTAAATTTGACGACCCTAATATTGTTCGTGTGCATCGTTTTTTTCAGGCGAATGGTACAGCTTATTTGGTAATGGAATATTGCGAAGGGGGTTGTCTTTCCGACCGTTTCTCCAAGGGGAATTCCCTTAGCGAAGAAGCGGTACGCAGTATTTTAACGCCGATTATGAACGGGCTACAGTTGGTTCATGATGCTGGCGTACTTCATCGAGACATTAAACCTGACAATATTATGTTCCGTACCGACGGTACGCCCGTGCTTATTGATTTTGGCGCTGCACGCCAAGCTATCGGGGCGAAAAGTCGTTCTATTACAACCATTATTAGCCCTGGTTACGCACCAAGAGAACAGTATGCCAGCAAAGGGCAGATGGGCGCTTATACCGACATCTACGCCTTGGCCGCTGTGGCCTACGCCTGCTTAACGGGCGGCGAGCCGGAAGATGCAATGGATCGTATGGATAACGATACAACGGTTAAGTTTGGAGAGCGCCCAGGCGCGTCTGCTTTTCTAAAATCGATTGATTGGGGGCTGGCTATGTCGCCAAGTGCGCGTCCTCAAACATTGGGTGATTGGTTTGCTTCGTGGGGAGGCATGGGTGGTCAAGGTGAGAGTTTAACTTCGCTTATCGATATCGCTGGGGCCGACGGTATTATTACATCAGCCGAAATGAACTCTATTTTAACTCAAGCTGAAAAGCTGGGTATTGAACAGGCTGCGGCACAGCAGCAGGTTGTTGCAAGGGCAAGAGCCAAAGGTTGGACCTTAAAAGGGAATGGGGTGAGTAGCCCAGCCCCTGCGCCAAAAGCTAAAGCAACCGTTAAGTTATCGACGCCGCAAAAGCCTGAAAAAACAGGCGGTGCAGCAGCCGCTGTTATGATTGTGCTCATTATTTTATTCGCGGGCGCAGCAGCGGCAGCCGTTTATTACTTTAAGTATATGAAGCCGGCTCAACAATACATGGCGTTTTTAATACACAGTACTGATGAAAGCTACCTTGAAAGTGATTTTGCACTGCTTGATTTTGACAAAGGGTTGGTGGTTGATGATTCGGGCTACCAAAATGCCGAGCCATATATCGTTTCGCGTACCGATAGCCAATTAATATTTACCGTTAATGTTGATGGCGAGGAGATGCGCGGTCGCATCAGTAAAACAGACGATGGCTACTTCGCAAAAGTTGACGGGGATGAAGAAATTTACGCCGCGGTGCCGATGGAAATCGCCGATGCCGCGTGGAAAAGTGATCATACTGACGATTATTTTTCTTCTGATGATTATATTGATGATGGCGAAGAAGTGTGTGTTGATCATCGTTACAGATGGTTGTCAGAGACGAATTTGGAAACGGTCTATGAAAATGGCGGCAGTATAAATTCTGAAAACTATACGAATGAAAATGATTTTATGCGGTCTCCCGATGGCGAATTTTATATTCGTGAGTATT
This sequence comes from Teredinibacter purpureus, assembly GCF_014217335.1. Taxonomy (NCBI): domain Bacteria; kingdom Pseudomonadati; phylum Pseudomonadota; class Gammaproteobacteria; order Cellvibrionales; family Cellvibrionaceae; genus Teredinibacter; species Teredinibacter purpureus. The sequence goes on from NZ_CP060092.1 coordinate 2,564,519, forward strand.
ACGATGCTGAAAAAGCCGTAATTGTCTCTCTGGAAGATTATGTGGACGATAGCGATAGAACAGAAATAGACTACGAAAACCTAGAGTTTTATTTTATGTTTCGTTGTGACCGTGTTGGTGGCGAATTTGTGTTGCCAATGGAGTACGCCATGCTATCAACCAGTATGGATGATGAAGAAACTTATGAAGAGGAGGCTACACCGCCACCTACGCCTAGCCCTACCCCAGAGCCTCTTTATAGCCTATGGATAGAAACTACGCCAAATAACGCGCGCGTGGTATTACCAGATCAACCTTCAAATGTTACCTATTACGACGGTATCGATTTATCGGCGGGTCAGCATCGTGTTGTCATAAAGGCAACAGGGTATCGCTCGCAAACACTGACGGTAGATTTGAGTTCAGAGAGTCGTTCTATTGCGGTTGAATTGTTGCCTTTGCGACAGGATTACGAGCCCATAATGGTGAATATTTCGGGCGGTAGTTTCCGTATGGGGGATACAACGGGTGATGGCCATGATGACGAAAAACCTGCTCATACGGTCAATGTTTCAAATTTTAGTATGGGTAAGTATGAAGTTACGCGGGGGCAGTTCCGTCAATTTGTAGATGCAACGGGTTATGTCACTGATGCTGAAAATAATACCGGCGATGTTATTGGTTGCGATACCGCTAGAGATGGGCGTGATGATTGGTGGGACTGGACGAGCGGAGTGAATTGGAAAAATGCTGATTTTGAGGAAGCGCGTCAAGGCGGCGATAATCATCCGGTTGTGTGCGTGAGCTGGAATGATGTAAACGCTTATATCGACTGGCTAAACAAAGGAACGTCTGGTGGTTATCGATTACCTTCAGAAGCTGAGTGGGAGTATGCCGCACGTGCAGGCTCTAGCAACAAGTTCCACTTTGGTAACGAAGTAACGGATATTTGTACGTACGGTAATATTGCCGACACCACAGACTTAGCTAATGACTTTAATTGGTCGAAAAAGATTGAGTGTGATGATAACTACTCTTACACCTCGCCCGTAGGGCGGTATGCGTCGAACGGGTTCGGGCTTTACGATATCTACGGAAACGTATTTGAGTGGACAGCCGACTGTTGGAATGAAAACTACGAAGGCGCACCTACGGATGGCAGCGCTTGGGATTCGGGTAACTGCGGTCGTCGCGTTCGACGAGGGGGTTCTTTTGATACCGTTAATATCGGTTCTTCTTACCGTAACTGGAGTGGTAGAGCATTCCGGTCGAGCCGCTATGGATTCCGAGTGGTACAAGATAAATAGGGTGTAGCCCTTCGGGTGTTTATTCGACTCTTTTTAAAACGCGCTTTTTAATGGCGCGTTTTTTTTAGGCGATAAAAGCGTTTGGTTTGATCGTTGAGTGCGGTGTTGGTAACCGAGGGGGTTTTTACCTAAAGAACCTGTTTACATGAGGGCGGAAGTGAAAATGAGTGGCGGCGGAGAGCCTCAATAGTTCAACTTGTTAGCACGGTATGCTAGTCTCTGCTGTCACTAAAAGAACGTATGAGTATGGATTGGCAAGCCTTTATATTTGACCCTTCAGAGAACTGGATCCATCGTTTGGAGCAGGTCTGTCGCAAGCGATTTTTCGATGATGTTCTTGCCGAAGAAGCTTTTGTTTGGGCTTTTGAACGTCTTCAAAACGAAGAGTTTTCGCGGCTTCACCGATTTCAAGGGAAATCTAGCCCCAGCACCTTTCTAATAGCGGTTTTCCGCAACCTAGTCGAAGATTTTGCCATAAGCCGTTTTGGTAAGTGTCGTCCCCCTGTTTGGGTGCAACGTATGGGCGAGTTGTGGGGGGCGCTATTTAAAAAACTGTGTTGTGAGCACCGAGAACCGAATGCTATTGCCGAGATGTTTCCTTTAGCCGAGGGTGGTGAAGAAAGTGTTCTATCAATATGCCAGACGATAAAAGCACGCCACGCAAAGTGTGGGCATAAAGTTACGGAAGTGAGTGTTGATGGCGAGAGAGGCGGCCAATTATTGGATGAGCATTCAAGCCAGTCGCTCGAAGACGAGCTTGAATCCAGCGCTTTCGACCAAGTACTAATGGCGCTGAATCATTGGCTCTCCGCCGATGTATGCGCTAAAAATGACACCCACGGGCCGCTTCTAAAGCACCTAAAATCAATTCAGTTAGAGGCCGATACGATGCTGTTGGTTCGCTTGGTGTATCAGGAAGGTGTGCCGGTATCGAAGGCCGCAGCTGATCTCGGCATTCCTGCACACTCCGCGCGACGACAGCTTAAAAAAGCATTGGCATCACTCAATGATGTACTTAAATACTATCAATAATCGTTGTGATCACATTAATGTTGTTCATATTTCGTGGCATGTCCGTCTAACCAATAACACCTGTAAAGTTGAGAGCTATGGCAAAAGACAATCGTGATACTGCTGCTGCACACTTGCTGGTTGCGGCTAAAGCCGATGGTGAGCGGTTAACAGAAGTGGACCTCGAGCTTCTATCAGCCTTTGTGGATGGTCGTTTAAACCGTGAGGAAGCGAATAAGGTCAAAATACTATTGGCGTCTGAGCGTGCATGGTACGAAAACTGGCGTCAATTATTGCAGGCCAAAGGCGTTGCGGCCCCCTTAGTGGAAGCCTCAATTCCCTCAAAAGCGAGAGGCACGGGCCTATGGCGTTGGTGGCTTGGCAGTGGTTTAGCAACAGCATGCGTGTTATCCGTTGCGCTTATGATACGCCCGCCGAGCTTGTCTTCAGTAGAGAAAGACCTGGCCTTTTTAGAGTCTGAATACCCAATAACATTGGGAGCGCCTTTAGCGTCGGCAAAAGGGGCTTTTAGCGCCATTGACGCTGAATCTTCTAGTCTTACGAGAGTCGAGCGCCTCTATAGCCGTTGGCAGCGTTTTACGTTAAAGCATTGTGCTGCGGAAACGGATCACAGCAGCCCGTTATGGGTGAAACTAGAACACATTTATCAAACGCTGCAAATTGAGGACAATTCCAATCTGCAGCGCCTAGTGTCACATGGTCGCAAGGCGCTATGTGCAATAACCAATTCAGACGTACCGAAAACGTCTTTTCCGTCTTCAACGGAAAAACAGGAGTAATTGTTTAATGGGTAAAACTTTATCCCACGGTGGCCAGCTTAGCCGCGATGTTTTTGCCGGCCAGATTATTGGGGCACGAAATTCACAGCAAGATACTTATGCAGAGCCGTTAAACTTTTCTTTTGGGCATCGCCAAGCGGTTCTTTATGTTGTATCCGACGGTATGGGTGGCCATGCCGGTGGGGAGTTGGCGAGCCAAACGGTCATTGCCGCTTTCACGGATGTATTTGCTCGTGGTGGCGACAGCCTAGAAACGCTGTTTGATGATGCTTTGACAGCTGCGAATAGCCAAGTCGCAGCGGAAGGCCAGCGTGATGCGGCGTTAGACGGAATGGGGGCAACCGTTGTCGCGATAGTAATAGTGGATGATGAGTTATATCTATTCAGTGTGGGTGATTCCCCTCTTTGGTTAATACGAGAAAGTGAGATGTCTCGATTAAACGAAGATCATTCGATGCTACCTGTATTGATGAAAATGGCGGATATGGGCGAAATTTCGGCTGAAGATGCTCTCAATGATCCAAAGCGCCATGTTTTACGTTCGGTGATTCATGGTAAAGAAATAAAACTGAAAAATAGGACGAGCGAGCCACTTGTGTTGCAGCGTGGTGATTCGTTGGTGTTGGGTAGTGACGGCATAGAATCACTTTCTGAGAGCAAGCTAATTGCGTTAACGGAAAATAGGCCGCGCTATTGTGCCAAAGCCGCCGTTGAGAGTGTTTTGGACGAAATCGAACGATTGGCTTTACCCAATCAAGATAACGCCACGCTGGTAGTGGTGCATATTGGAAAGGGCCGAAAAACGAGTGTTATTAAACATGAAACTGAAGTGCAGTCAGCACCGCCCAATAAAAATCTTCTTATTGCCGGTATTGCTGTTCTCGCCTTGCTCATTGTGCTCGCCATAGCAATATTCACGCGTTCTGATAAAAAAAACGAGGTACTAAATAACGATGATCCTGCTGAGGTGGGTGTTCAGGTATTACCTGCCGAGGGTGCAGGTTCGTCAGAGAATACACAAAGTAGCTCTCGCCCCACGCGTCGTGATCCTAATGTTTTGTCTTCACCGCTAGAAGGGAATGCAGGCATTGACGCTGGCATCGATTCCAGTGGCGATAAGCCAAGAGTAAAACCCAGTATACCTATAAAAAATAGCTCGCTTTCCAGCGACGATGCTATGACGAGTGATAGCGAGTCGGGTTCTGTTGAATTGGATGAGGGCGAAAAAGAAGTGCACCCTCGCCGTGCGGCACAGAACGAAGAACTGCTCGATAACACGGAGAATGAAAGAGACATTATGGATGACAGTGTTGATGTTAGCCCTGAAGTTAAAAAGGAATCTGAGGGCAAACCGGTGAAAAGTAGTGACGGCAACTTGCCGCCATCTTAATGAGTATTTTAAGTGTGAAAGGCAAATAAGCGGGCTTTCTCGAGCGGCCAACAAATGAGGCGTATAGGGAAGAGGTTGGTGTGAGGAAAAAGGCAATTGGACAATTGGGATTGTTTTTTCGTGGTTTTTCGCGCCAAAATGACAGGTTCAAATGGATGAACCTACACAATAAACAAAGGTTTTGATTTAAATGAGGTTGCCCTGAATGAATCGTTTACTGCCCGTATTGGGCATTTGTCTATTGGCATTGTCTGGATGCACCCCATCAGAAGAGCCGGCCGCTGTGAAAATTCCAGTACTCGTTAGTATTCCGGCGGGTATATTTATTATGGGCGATCAAGCGGCTATAGGTGATACCGATGAGCGTCCCGCTCATACGGTCAGCGTGCCCGCATTCGCAATGAGCCAATATGAAGTGACGCAGTCTGAATATGCTGAATTTGTACACGACACCGGCCGCACCACTACGCTTGAGTTTAGCGATAGCGATGCCCGTCATCCGGTCGTTAATATTAGCCTGCGAGATGCGTATGATTATGCTCAATGGCTTTCGGATAAAACGGGAAAATCTTTTAGAATTCCGAGTGAAGCACAATGGGAATACGCGGCTAAAGCCGGCAGTGTAAGTTTGTTCTCAACGGGAAATCGCGAAGAAGACGTATGCAGAGTAGGGAATATTGCCGACGAGTCAGTGAATGAGGCTGGTCTAAATTGGTCGAGCATAACGGCGTGCAACGACACGGCAGTGTCGGTCTCAGCCGTTGGCCAATATGCACCCAATGTTTTTGGTTTATACGATATGCATGGCAATGTGTGGGAGTGGATTTTGGATTGTGCAAATGAAAATTACGAACAAGCGCCTACCGATGGTACTGTTTGGGAAGAGGGCGATTGCGCACGTAGAGGTATAAGAGGTGGCAGTTTTGAAACACCTGCGAGCAGTGCACGCTCGAGTAATCGTGAATTTATTGCGCCTAGAACGAAAAGCCCTCAAATAGGTTTTCGTGTGGTGAGGCAAGGATGAAAAGACAAAACCGCGAAATAAATATTTTCTCTATGTCGGCGCTGGACCTATTCGCGTCTGCGATGGGAGCCTTTATTTTAATTACCCTTATTTTGATGCCGTACTACCTGAAGAAGACACCGGCAGAGCCGGTTCAAGAAACGCAGCAAAGTTGTCCCGAACCTATTTTACCTGCGTGTCCGGTTTGCCCTACGCCACCGTCTCCCGAACCGACTATTACGTGCCCACCACCGCAGCCACCCGTAAAAGAGGTTGTCGATAATTTGCTGATTATGCAAATGGAATGGTCGCGTGAAGCCGACGTGGATTTACACGTTCTAACGCCTGATGGCCTTTATAAATATGACCAGCGAACAATACCGGGAAAACCGGGTAAATTTACACTGGACAACACTAAAGGCGGAGAAAAATCCTTAGAAATTTGGATGGCTTATAATCCAACGCCAGGCAACTACGAAATTTGTTATCACTTGTATTCGGGCTCTCCTCCTGTTGCAGTTAAGGGACGATTGGATAAACCTCATGGCCCCGCGATTCTCCCAGTGCAAACTTTAAGGCAAACAAAGCAAAAATTATGTCCCTTAAAATTCAGAATTGGTACCGATTATACCTACCACGAAATTAGTCGAGGATAAGCGTGAATATTATCGAAAAGAGAAACGTGTTTACGCGTGTAGCGTTGTTTGTTGTTAGTTTGGTTTTTTCGTTAGGAGTTTCGGCCAGCGAGTTGTGGACGTGGGTAGACGAGTGTCACTCTCGTGAAAATAAAACACAGTGTTCCGTTTGGTTCGATAGTGCTTTGGCGGTTGAAAATATCTCGGCTTCCTATAATGGCCAAGTGTTGGACGTTCAGGTTGAGCCATTTGCTGCCAATGACGAGGAATCGGTTAATATCGTTTTCGTGCAACTTGATAATGTCAGGGGCGAGGGATCGGTAGCAAGTGTAAAAAAAGGTTTGAAGAATTTTGTGAATTCTCACGCGGCCAACCAATTAGTGGGGATTTATGCCGATGGAGACAACCTTCAGGTTATCGCCGCTCTGGGTTCTAATCGTTCCGCTTTAGATGCGTCGATAGAGACGTTGGCATGGTCGGAGGGTTCACACAATACAGCGGGTCACCTGCAATCGTTGGTCGCTATTTTAGATGGAACACCGCATAAGCGGAAAGTCATTCACTGGGTAACAACAGGTTTAAATCTCAACGACGATGAAATACATCGCGTAACCTCTATTTTGAATGATGCTGGTATTCATTTAGCCGTTGTGTTGCTCCAAAAAAGTGAGCTCGATAGCAATTTAAGCGCACAATTCAATCCGGTACTTTCAGTTGTTAACGGCGTATTAGTCAGTGGAACGCCTAATACTTGGGACGCTATTATTGAGATCTCTGCGCCGTATAGTAATAACGGCGCACATCTTACTATCGCAACGCCTGAATTTTGCGGGGACCGTCTACTACAATTTGCTGCTACAGCAGGCGAAGCTATAGAGCGTTCGGTATTGGTTAACTATACGGCGTGTGAAGTTCTGGCCACATCTGAGCCTGTACCTGTGTCGACATCCGAGGCTGTTGCAGAGGTTACCCCAGTAGAGCCAAGCTCGTCATCAAACGAAGTTGCTGCAGACGTTAGCGAGGGAAATGGGAGCCTAGTTGAGGGCGTAGTAGATGGCGGAGTAGAACGTATCGATACTGAAGCCCCTGTGCCTGTGGACGAAACGACAGAAGAGGGTGTGAATGCTGACGAGCCGCTAGTGACATCGCCGGAAGGGGAACAGCCTGAAGCAACTACGCTAGAAGCAACGCTAGAAACAACACCGGAATCCGATGTGACACCCGAGTTAGATCCTAATATGCCGGTTGAGGAAGAGCTGCCGATAGACGGCGTGCTGTTAATGGAGGACAACACAACTGTTATTGTCGTAGCGAGCGTACTGCTTTTGGCTGTATTGATAGGGGGCGTGCTGTTAGTTCGAAAAAACAAGAAATCTACCGATAGCCCTGTGGTTTTCGCCTACCTCTATGAATACGCGAGCACGGGAGAAATTAAGCATGAAGTGTCTTCTACTACTACGCGTTTAGGTAGAGGGAGTAGTAACGATATTGTGCTGATGGGCGATACGGTATCGTCAGTTCATGCCGTGTTAAAGCGCGAGCGAGATGATTCGCTTACACTCGTAGATCTTAATTCGAGCAATGGAACCAAAGTGAATAATCGCCCCATAACGCAAGAGACAATTGAGTCAGGTGATGTGATTATGTTGGGCGAATACAGTATTAAAATTCAACGAATAGGGTAATCGTTATGACGGCTTATACAGTAGGGCGCGGTGAAGATGCGCATATCGTAATCAACGACGCTAGCGTGTCATCTCGTCATCTCACGGTCGAACGAGTGTCCGAAAATTATGTGAGAGTTATAGATTTGGGCTCAACTAACGGTACCTATGTGTCGAGTGGGGCAGGCAAAGAAAAAATCACGCAAATTGACGTACAGACTTCCGACACCTTATTCCTTGGTGCTTTTAGTATAAAAGTGGCCGATTTAATGGGCAAAATTGCACAGGCGGATGTTAAACCGTCCGCCGCGGGTGAAAGAGATAACGAAAAAGGCTTCAGTCGTTATATTCGTACTGAAGATGGGCGATACGTAAGGAAAGAATCATGAGTATTTCTAACGCGGTGTTAATCCGTATTTTAGGTTTTGTCGTCGCAATTTTGTGGCTTGTTTTATTAAGTTTTGGTCTCCCCAATACGATGGAAGAAGGTAATCTTGCAGGCTTTTCTTGGCATCAGTTTTTAATTGCCACGGACGACCCTATGTACCCACTTAATGTTCAAGTACTTATGTGGATAGCGTTTTTCTATTGTCTTTCCGAAGTAGCCATAAAGTGGATGGGTCAAATGGAACAGTCACAATGGTTGGGAGAGTTTTCGCTTTTTCGCAACCCTTCCTCTGTGAATGTATACACGCCCAAGGGCGAAATGCGTGTCGATCTAGACTCCAATGAGGCACTTAAACCTGAATTGCTGGCAGCAATATTTTATGCGAAGCGCAAGGCGCTGCATCCCAACGCCTTGATCACCTCAATATTTAAGAAGGTGAATCATCAGTTTCAAAGTACGAATGATGTTGGCGATGTGTACAGCGTAGTGAATGCGAGTTTAGAGCTGGAATTGCATAAAGTTGATATTGGTTACACGGTCATTCGTTACTTAGCGTGGTTAATTCCAACGCTGGGTTTTATTGGTACCGTGATAGGTGTTGCGCTTGCGTTAGGTAAGGCCGCAAGCATGGGGTCTACAGACCCACGATTACTTGAAGAAGTGATTCCTCGATTGGGGACAGCTTTCTATACCACTTTATTGTCTTTGCTGCTGTCGGCAATCGTCATGATTTTAATTCAAATTGTACAGGCTAAAGAAGAAGCTCTGGTTAATAAAATTGGTAGCTTTTGTATGGACAATATTGTAACTAATTTAAAACCGAGAGCACATTAAGAGGATACCGAGCATGAGCAGATTTGGTGGTAAGAGCGGCAATGATGCACCAACACGTTTGGTGAGAAACGACCCAACAAAAAAAGTTGGCTTCGGTGGGGATGATGGCAATGATGGTGCCACACAGAAAATTGATGCTAGCGATAATCTAATTCGAAATAAAGTCGACATTGATAATAATCTCCGCTCTGCGGTCAACGCCGCACAAGCGAATGAGAATACAGGGAATATTGGTGGTTCTACTTTTGAGTCAGTCGCTAAATCGGCAAACCCAAAAACGGTTGTATTCCGCCCGAGTGAGGGCGATAAGGTTGCGACCGCTACCGACTTGCCGGTTGTTGCATGGTTAGTGGTGGTGGAGGGTGCAGGAAAAGGCAAAGGTATTGCCCTGAGTTATGGTATGCAAAAGATCGGGAGAGAAGCATCCCAAAACGTTGTGCTCGATTTTGGTGACGAAACCATTTCCCGCGAACATCATGCCGCTATCGAATATGACCCTAAAACGCGCACTTTCTATTTGAGTAAGGGCGAAAATTTGGTGTATCTCAATGGTGCTCGTGTTGGTCAAGGCTCTGAAGAAAACTTATCGGTCGGCGATATGATAGAAATCGGTAATACCAAGCTTAAATTTATGCCTTTTTGTGGCCCTGACTTTTGTTGGCAGTCGGATAGTTAGTATGCAAGCACTTTGGAGTGTTTCCCAAATTCAGGGAAAACGTGATTATCAGGAAGACGTATTTGCGGCCGTTGAAAGTGATTGTATCTTCTACGCGGGTGAACAATACCCTCTCGAAAATGGGGTGTTACCTGCGCAATATACTTTGCTTGTTATTGCGGATGGCATGGGTGGTATGGGCCACGGAGATATAGCTGCATCTATTATTGTGGAATCGTTTATCGAATGCTTTCTGAATATATTCAATCAAAAAAATAGTATGGAAGCGCGCTTTAGCGAAGCATTGGAGTCAGCGAATACTGCCGTCGCAGACAAAATTAGAGAAAACGCTGAATTTGATGGTATGGGGGCTACGTTAATTGCCGTACTTTGGGACGCGCAAGATAACAAAGCGTACTGGGTAAGTGTTGGCGATTCGCTATTGCTAGCCTCTACAGCCTCTCGACCTTTGCTACAGGTTAATGAAAAACATACGTGGGGCATGCAAGCAGAGGCATTGCGTGCTCGCGGAAATACATTGCCAGATGATGTGTTGCAGAAACGTTTTCATGCACTTTGCAGTGCTGTGGATGGGCAGCCAATGGCATTTGTTGATTTGCAAACCGAAGGTTGTCACCTCACCGACGGTGACTTTCTCGTGCTCGCATCGGACGGGGTTGAATCACTAGATTCAGACGTGTTACAGGAAAGTGTTCAGGCGGCGAGACGTTCTTTTATGCAATACGAAACGCTTAAAGAACAAAGTGATAGTCTCGCTGCCTGTACGTTAGCGTTGTTAGAAGATACCGAAAATTCAGGCAATGAGTATCAAGATAATACGACAGTCGCATTATTGGGCGTAACGAAGGTTACTACCGTTTCGTAGCCGTTCTTTCTATGATTTTTGCAATCGCATATATAATGCCGGTTGCATGTATCGTAAAACGGCGCTAGTGCACTACAGTTGTTCAGCCCAGCGCGAATAGTCATAATGCCGCTATGTTTTACTGGTTTACTTGTAATTGGGTAGGCCTACCTCTTCAGTTGTTACTGCACTATAAATATTTTATGGAGATTAAGCACAATGAAAAAACCGTTAATAGCTGGGGCGTTAATTATAATTGTGCTTTTAATTGCAGCGGCCATTTGGTTTAGTGAAAGTAGAAAAAGTTGTGCTACCCAACATGGCGATTGCGGAGCAGTGCAACTCGAGGAAAATACAGCAGCTCACGCTGACGGAGCGGAGCCAGCTATTGAAGGGCTTGCTCCGGGTAAGTCGCCAGACCATACCTCCCCCGACACAGACAAAGACACGTCAGCCATTGTTCCAGGTGAACAGGGGCTGGTGGGCGCGCGTACTATTAGTATCCCAGCGGGCACATCGGTAGCCTCTGCTGACGAAGCCCAGTCGCTTGTAGATGCTCAAGCTCAGGGCCTCGGCTTAAACGTTGTTACAGATAGCCGCGATAATTATGGCAATAGTTATTATCAGCTTACTCAGCGTATTAACGGTGTTCCTGTCTACGGTGCGAATGCAGTGCTTGAAGTTATTCAGGGTGATGCAGAATCTATTTACGGCGCTTGGCAAGACGAAGCCGATATAGATGTAACCCCGACATTTACGGCTGAGCAAGCGCTAATTCAAGCGGCTGAAAATATGGGCGGCACAGCCGAAGTGAATGTTAAATTAACACGAGAACCTGAACTTGTAATCTATGTGTCAACGCAAAAAACGCATTTAGCATGGCATGTTACTGCGTTTATCTCGCCTACCACTCAAGAAGAAGTTGTTATTGTCGATGCAAACGAACCGCAGTTCTTGTTGCGTACTACAACGAGGGTTCATTAATGCGTTTTTTAGTTGCAAGCTTATTATTGGTTGCGAGTGTTTGTACGGTAGCATCTGACTATAAAATTTATCATTTAGATCTCGACGGCGAATGTGTTGATGGTGAAACCGTACACGGTATTTGGGAATTGTGGGCCAGCTCTTACGGAACGTCTGCATTTAGAGAATCGTTAGGCGATTATGATGTTACTGATGGTTCCGGCATGTCCCCTAAATCTCGATTTGCACTGGAGCAGCTAGAGTTAACGGTTAAATTCTTTGAGAAAGAATTAGATTGGAACGTTATTGGTGGCCGAGAAAAAATATTATTAGTTTCAAACTTTGAAAGCGGCGATGGTGGCGGCTGTAGCGGTTTAAATGCTTTCTATAATGGCTACAATGGGTTTCATCTGATGGGGATTGAATTGGGCCATCAGAATAGCCGACAAAGCATGGCGGACGATCTCGATAATGCGAGCCATGAATATGGCCACGGTTACTATCGAGAATACAAACGCGAGCAAACCCATGAAGATGAAGCGATAAATGAATCCGTCGCCGACATGTTTGGAGCTGCCTTTAAAGCGTGGGCTCAGTCTGGAAAGAATTTAAGCACCACACGAATTCGAGAGAATACTTTTTGGGTGGGAGAAGTATGGGCGCAACTCGTTAATAATTATTATGGCGGTAATGTGCAGTTAATGCGCGACATGACCGACCCAGCCAGCGGCGGTGATCCAGATTATTACGACCGTCGTGAGGCCGCGAATACTGAAATTCACTCCTTGGGTGGTGTTACTAACTTAGCATTTGCCCTAATGGCGCAAGGGGGTACACACCCTACTCACGATACCGGTATTAATGTGCAAGGTATTGGTATGGAAAAATCAATTAAGCTTGTTGCGTATATTCTAAAGCACCGTATTCCATTTAATTCGATGCCAGAATTTGGCGATGCAATGCGCAAGGGCGCAATGCGAATACACGGTCGAGATAGTCAGGAACTTCGGTCTGTGGATGCGGCCTTTCGAGCAGTGGGATTGAACTCTTCGCTTCCAGAACCCAGACAAGAACCTGCTACAGATACCACGCCAGAGGAGACCGTCCAAGAACAGGGCGCTCAAAGGGAAACACCAACCGCTGCACCAAGGCCAACGGTGGCGCCTACTCCTATACCGGATACGCATGGAAAGCTCACAATAACGGGCCCTACTTTTATCATTGTATTGCTAGCGGGTATTAGCCTTATCATCGCTGTTGTAGTGATAATTGCGGGGCGCCGGACGAAATCCATTATGCCAATGGTTGATGAAGCTGGCCAAGCACCACCACCACCAGGGCCTAACTTATACAAAAAAACATCACAACCCTCGGCTGAAAAGGTTGCAACTGAGAAAATAACACCGGTAAAAGTGGTTGCTACGGAGAAAATATCAGAGGAGCGATCGGCGGCAATAGAGGCTGTATTGGCTGTTGGCGGTCAATCGTTTCCACTTGAACTGGATGCTACCCAACTTATTTTGGGGCGAAGTAGCGAGCTTGATTTACCGTCAAAACTCTTACGCTTGCTGGGTGACGATACTTACATTTCTCGCAAGCACTGTGCTATTTGGTATAAAAGCCATACAGGAGAGCTTTATGTTCAGTCGGTCAGTGACAATGGCGTTACAGTGAACGGTAATAAAGTTAGTGGCAAAGCCAAGCTTAAGTTTAACAGGCCAATATCAATCAAAATGGGTAAAACAACGGTGGATATCTCGCCAGCCTAAAATGCTTTTAGGCGTTGGGGCGGGATAGCTCTCCCGCTTTGCCCCTTACCGCAGTAGTGCAACGATTATTCTGCATCGATAATGGCTTTTTGCCTTTCGAAACGCTCGTCGAGAATACGCTGTACATCTTTAGCATCTTCGAGTAATTTTTGGGCGCCGGTAGGAGTGTAAGGTGTCACCAATGTATCGTTAGACGGGGTGGCAGTAGGGGCGACCCCTTCCGGTACGTCCAACCCTTGTATTAGGTTAACGTTTGGGTCTACTTCTAGTTTTTTGACCTGCTGTGTTGTTTCCGGTGGTGGTTCAGAGGAATAATGAACAACGCCCTTCTCATCGGTCCATTTGTATGCGGTGTCTTTAGTGCTAGGTAAGGCTGAGTCTGTATTCAGAATGGAGGGTATGGAGAGTGACGGCATTTCCGCGCTAAAGGGCGATTTTCCGGTCATTACATACATAATGTAATTGGATACTCCAAACATTAAGCCAACCATTACGAGTATTTTTGCTACAAGCTTGTAAACCATTCCAACGCCTCTTAGATTATTGTTCTAGCCGCAGCGAGATTGTAGGCGAATATTGCACTGGGTGCGAGCTGGCGTATTCCTGCTAGAAACGCATTGCATATTCCGTCCTATTCGCCTATTTTCCTTCCATGAATACATCAGCGACTCTACATAATCTGGCAACCCTTCTCGGTGAAACGTTAGCAAACAGGGGCTGGCAAGCAGCAACTGCAGAATCTTGCACTGGCGGTGGTGTTGCCCAAGCCATCACTGATGTTATGGGTAGTTCCGCATGGTTTCAATTGGGTTTGGTCACCTACAGCGACCAAATGAAAACCGACCTTTTAGGGGTTTCCCCAGCATTACTTAAGCAGCATGGGGCTGTAAGCGAACCCGTGGTGCGCGCGATGGTACAAGGGGCATTGACGCATTCTAAGGCGGATATAGCAGTAGCGGTGAGTGGAATCGCGGGGCCAGGTGGCGCGGTGGAAGGTAAACCCGTAGGTATGGTGTGCTTCGCTTGGGGAGGTTCTCAAAACTGCGAATCGAGTACACTGTATCTAAAGGGTGATCGACGGAGTGTTAGAGAGCATTCTATTGGTTATGCGCTCGAGCGTTTAATCGCACTTGGGCAGAGCGAAGTACTGTATAAGTAACTATTACTGTTTGCGTGTACAGTATTTTTGTCGTATGCTGCATTCGTACTTTGGCGAGGGGTGTGTCTCGCAGATTATCATTCTTCATGGCGGACGGGATGTCGGCTCTGAAAAGGCATATTTAAGGGGTTATTTATGGACGCAAATAAAGAGAAAGCTTTACAGGCAGCGTTAACACAGATCGATCGCCAATTCGGCAAAGGCACAGTAATGCGCATGGGCGACAAAGAACTGGAAAAAATTCCTTCCATTTCAACGGGCTCATTAGGGCTCGATGTTGCACTGGGTATTGGCGGGCTACCAAAAGGCCGAATAGTAGAAATTTATGGCCCAGAATCATCGGGTAAAACAACGCTCACATTACAAGTAATTGCTGAAGCTCAGAAAAAAGGTGGAACATGTGCGTTTATTGATGCTGAGCATGCGTTGGATCCTATTTATGCTGGCAAGCTGGGTGTTAATGTCGACGATCTAATTGTTTCCCAACCAGATACTGGTGAGCAGGCATTGGAAGTGGCGGATATGTTAGTGCGTTCTGGTGCAGTCGATGTATTGGTTGTGGACTCTGTTGCAGCCCTTACCCCGAAAGCAGAAATAGAAGGCGATATGGGCGATCACCATGTTGGGTTGCAAGCCCGCTTAATGTCTCAAGCACTTCGAAAAATAACAGGCAATATCAAAAATGCAAATTGCTTGGCGATTTTTATTAACCAAATTCGCATGAAAATTGGCGTAATGTTTGGTAACCCAGAGACCACTACGGGTGGTAACGCATTAAAATTTTACTCATCCGTACGTTTGGATATTCGCCGTATTGGATCTGTGAAAGATGGCGACGAAGTTACTGGGTCAGAAACGCGCGTTAAAGTGGTTAAAAATAAAGTAGCTCCACCTTTTAAGCAGGCAGAGTTTCAAATTCTTTACGGTCACGGCATTAACCGTTATGGCGAAGTAATTGACTATGGTGTAAAGCTAGGTTTGGTCGATAAAGCCGGTGCTTGGTATAGCTATAATGGCGATAAAATAGGGCAGGGTAAAAGTAATGCAATGCAGTACTTAAAAGAACGCCCGGAAATTGCAGAGTTCTTAGAGGCAAAAATTAAGGAAGAATTACTTGGTGATTTGGAGCCTGTAAGCGAAACTACAGATGATATAAAAGGCGAAGATGTCGTCGAGTCTTAATTAGGGCTATTCTGTAAAAATAAAAAAGCTGCCAGCTGCATAGCTGGCAGCGTTAGTTTTTCGCCTTACAACTTTTTTATTACCATTCTACGTTACAAGTTTTTTCATGCCTGAATATCCTCCCAGTTTTGATGCCGTGTTCGAAGAAGCGGAAAAAAAAGCCTATCATGCGGCAGTTGTTTTACTGACGCGTCGCGAGCATTCGAAAAAAGAGATTTCCGTAAAACTGGCCTCCAAGTTGGCTTCTATAGCGTGTGATGCAGATAGCGTCATTGCTTCGGTAGTCAGCCGTTTAGCCGCGAATGGGTATTTATCTGATGAGCGTTTTGCCGAATCTTATTGTCGTGCCCGAATACAAAAGGGATTTGGGCGTGAGCGGCTGGAAATGGAGCTGTCTGAAAAAGGGGTGGGCTCTTCTCTTATCTCTCTTGTTGTCGAACAGTTCGATACGGATTACCCCGCTGTTTTAGCAAAGGTCTGGCATAAAAAATTTAAAAACTTTCCCGTAGATCACGCAGAGAAAATAAAACAGCAAAATTTCTTACGCTATCGTGGGTTTTCGTTTGATGAGATCGATGCGCTATTTCGTTCCATCTCGTAACTCACAGGCAAGTGTTGTAAGGGTTTTTAGCTTTGGCGAAAGCAGTCTTCAAAAAAGGCTTGTGCGTATGTGTCGGCCCAGCTTGGCTTTTTTATACCTCGGATAAATGCACAGTGCGAGCCATGCGCTTGCAGAGATACGGATAAGTGTGCGGGACGCGCAATTTTGGATAAGTCGGCCGGCGGGATTACGGGGTCGTCCTGTGTCGCGATGATGCTGGTTTTACTGAGTGTGAATGCGAGTTTATGGCCTGTAATAGTATAGGACTGAAAGTAGTCCTCTACCGTTTGGTATTGAGTGTAACGTGGGATAAAGAACTCATTCATTTCTTTCAGGCGTGACATTGGTGTTAAAGCTTTTGCGTAATCATAGTCAGGGAAATACTCTAGCTTTTTAAATAAAGAGCGCTTCCATTTTTTTACAAAGTATTGTTCGTACCAGAATGGCCCACTTTCCAGCACTTTCATTGTTTCGGCGGGATCGAGCACAGGGCAAATCGCTAATATGGCGTCTAAAGGCTTCGCGAGAGATTGAGGCAGTAAGCCAACACGTAACGCAAAATTCCCACCTAACGAAAACCCCATTAATCCTGTTTTACTATACTCATACGTTAATTGAAGCGTCTTGATCGCGCCTGCAACCTCCTCTACGAGAGATGAGTTGAATAGGCCGCGGTTTAAGTGATGGCTGTTACCGTGATCACGCAAATTTAATCGGCATACGTCGTGTCCGGCCGCTAGAAATTGCGCTGCTGCAGAAAGTATATAATTTGATCGGCTGGAGCCTTCCCACCCGTGGAGCAATATAATCAATGATTGAGCGTTAGAAGACGTTGTAGCGCGATTGAGTTCAGCACTAAGTCTTACCCCATTTCCACAATCAAGTATGAGTTGCTCTGCATTCTGCTCTAGGGTTGGGTGTTGTAGGGTGAGATAATGCTTACGAATACGTGAACTTGATAATATCGCTTGGAGATGAGGGTTCTTTAGGTACCAAGGTGCGCAGAAATACGTAGGTTCGGCGCCGAACTGAGGGGCTTGATCTGATGAGTTACGAATATTCACAATAAGATGAGTCTACTTTTCTGTGAAGGCATGTGTTGTAATTTTATTTGGCACGAATTTAAACGCGTTAGCGATTTTTCGCAATTTGAGTATGTATATAAATGGGTATCGATCACAAAAACAAAAGTTGGAACGTAAGGCAGCTTGAATTCACCGCCAGCGTATGCGCGGCGATTCTGGTCATTATACCGGTTGTAGCGAGTGCATTCGAGGTGAGTGGCGATTGGTTGCCTGGCGCGCTGTTGCAGGGTAAAGCGACGCCGCACGCAAAAGTTGAAGTTTTAGGCAGGGTCGTTGAAGCCGATAGCGACGGAAATTTTGTGTTTGGGCTTGGGCGAGATACCCAAGGAGAAGTGATTATTCGATTGGAGGCGGCGGGCCAGTCTAAGCGCTTTGCGTACGCAGTAAAGCCACGTGAATATAAACTCCAGAGGGTAAATGGCGTAGATAAAAAGTATGTTTCGCCACCGCAAGAAGTGAAGGCACGTATCAGTCGCGAGGCTGCACAAATTTGGGCTGCGCGACAAATAGTCTCTACAGAGCCTAATTATCGACAAGGTTTTATTTGGCCCGCAGAGGGGCCTATCACCGGTGTTTACGGCAGCCAACGCGTGTTCAACGGTGAACCCAAAAGGCCGCATTACGGTTTGGATATTGCGGGCCCTGTTGGCACGGAGATTATCGCGCCAGCGTCCGGCGTCGTTACCTTAGCGGAAAGCGACCTGTATTACTCGGGCGGCACACTTATTATCGACCATGGATATGGTATCTCATCGACATTTATTCACCTTAGTAAACTATTGGTTTCGAAGGGCCAAAAAGTTAAACAAGGCAGCCTTATTGCGTTGATGGGCGCTACTGGTCGTGTAACGGGGCCGCATCTTGACTGGCGTGTTAACTGGTTCAATCAAAGGCTCGACCCTGAATTACTGTTACCTGTAAAGCCCTCGGCACCGCATTCTCAATGAGGCCCATAGCGGGCCGTCTGCAGACAAAAGAGACTTTGCGGTGTAACATTCCACCCGATTTCCTATTAGATGAAAATAGTGTTTGTAAGGTAAATTATGATCGATCAAAAATTGCTCAGCATTCTTGTGTGTCCCGTTACCAAGGCTCCTCTGGACTATGTAGAAGAAACGCAAGAATTAGTTTGTGTTGCCAGCGCTTTAGCTTATCCCATTCGCGATGGCATTCCTGTGATGCTAGAGAGCGAAGCTCGACAGTTGACCATCGAAGAAAAAGAAATGTACCAACAAAAACATTAGATGTGCCCTTCATTCAGAGACATCGTCTCGTAACAAAAAATGGATAGTAAGCGCGCTTAATCAAGTCTTCTAAGGAGCGGTGTATGAGTGAAGAAACACTATTTACAAAAATTATAAACGGAGATATTCCTGCCGATGTACTGTTCGAAGATGAACAGTGTATTTGTATTAAGGACATTCATCCGCAAGCGCCTACCCATGTGTTGGTAATTCCACGTAAACCAATCCCTCGACTATCAGACGCTAGCGAAGCAGATAAAGCCCTCTTAGGGCATTTAATGTTACAGGTTGGTGAGATAGCCCGAAAGTTAGGGGTAGACGATGCTTTTCGGGTTGTGATTAACAACGGAGAATCGGCGGGCCAAACGGTCTTTCATCTGCACCTTCATATATTAGGGAATAAAACATTTGATGAGGGATCGTTAGGCATGCATTAGGTGTGCTGTAGGCATCTTTCAAATACATAATACCTGTGAACCACCTGTATCGATTTTATCGATAAGTTAACTGATTAAAGAGATTGTATGAAAAGCTCAGAAATTCGAGAAGCGTTTTTAAATTACTTTGCCGAAAACGGCCATGAAATAGTGGGTAGTAGCTCATTGGTTCCTGGTAATGACCCAACGTTGTTGTTTACAAATGCAGGTATGGTGCAGTTTAAAGATGTATTTCTAGGGGATGACAAGCGTAGTTATCGCCGAGCGACCAGTTCTCAACGTTGTGTTCGTGCTGGCGGAAAGCATAATGATCTCGAAAATGTCGGTTACACCGCTCGTCACCATACGTTTTTTGAAATGCTGGGCAACTTTAGCTTTGGGGACTACTTTAAGCGTGATGCGATACGGTTTGGCTGGGAATTTTTAACTAAAACACTAGGTTTGTCGCCTGAACGTCTCTGGGTAACAGTACATACTAGTGATGATGAAGCGGCTGATATTTGGCTAAATGAAATGGGTGTGAGTGCTGAGCGCTTTTCTCGGCTAGATGAAGATAATTTTTGGCAGATGGGTGATACAGGGCCATGCGGGCCGAGTTCAGAGATATTTTATGATCACGGTGCGCACGTACCGGGCGGCCCTCCCGGAAGCGAAAACGATGACCTTGATCGGTATATCGAAATTTGGAACCTTGTGTTTATGCAGTATGAGCGCCAAACGGATGGCACTCTTATTCCGTTACCTAAGCCTTCCGTTGATACGGGAATGGGGCTCGAGCGTATTGCAGCCGTTATGCAAGGCGTACATAGCAATTATGAAATTGATCTGTTTCAAGCGCTATTGAAAGCCGCCGCTAGTGCAACGGGCTGTACCGATTTAGAGAACAAATCATTGCGTGTTATTGCAGACCATATCCGGTCGTGCTCGTTTTTGGTGTGTGATGGTGTGCTTCCGTCAAACGAGGGGCGCGGTTATGTCTTGCGTCGAATCATACGAAGAGCCGTTCGACATGGTCATCAGCTAGGTCAGAGTGAGGCTTTTTTCAGTACGCTAGTAGCCGCTCTCGTGGAGCAAATGGGCGAGGCGTATCCGGAACTTGTAGAACTGCAATCACAAATAGAGCGTGTTTTGCGCGCAGAAGAAGAGCAGTTTGCAAAAACCCTTGATAAGGGAATAGGTGTGCTAGAAGAGCATCTAAAAACGTTGAAAACATCGGTCATTCCTGGTGAAACGGTATTTACGCTTTACGACACCTACGGCTTCCCCGTCGACCTTACCAACGATATCGCTCGGGAGCGCGATCTAACGTTAGATATGCCAGCCTACCAGGCATTAATGGAAGAGCAGAAGCAACGGGCGCGCGCCTCTGGCGCTTTTAAAGTCGATTACACGGAGAATTTGGCCGTGGATGGAGACACCGCATTTGTAGGCTATTCTAATTTAGAAAGCGTGGGCGACGTCACGGCGCTGTTAAAAGGCGAATTGTCTGTAACACAACTAAACGAGGGAGATGAGGGCGTCATTGTTCTCGCTCAAACCGCGTTTTACGGCGAATCTGGCGGCCAAGTTGGCGACACAGGCTATATCTCAACTGTTGCGGGTAAGTTTGAAGTTAGAGATTGCCAAAAAAGTGGTAACAACCATTTACATATTGGCGTGATGCTAAGTGGCAGTATCGGTATGGGCAATACTGTAACGGCAACCGTGGATGAAAACGTGCGTGGGGCGACGGTCTTAAATCACTCTGCGACGCATTTGTTGCACGCGGCCCTCAGGCAGGTTCTTGGGAGTCACGTCGCCCAGAAAGGTTCGCTTGTAGACTCCCAGCGTTTACGTTTTGACTTTTCTCACTTCGAAGCGGTTAGTGCCGAAGAGCTTGCAGAAATTGAAACGATCGTAAATGCGCAAATACGTGCAAATACACCGGTTACTACTGACCTGTGTGATATGGACGCCGCCCAAGAGAAGGGCGCAATGATGTTGTTTGGTGAGAAATACGGAGAGGAAGTGCGGGTGTTATCAATGGGGAATGGTTTCTCTGTTGAATTGTGTGGAGGAACTCATGCAAAACGAACGGGTGATATCGGCGTAATGCGTATAACGGCTGAGTCTGGTATTGCTGCTGGCGTTCGACGCATAGAAGCGGTTACAGGGGCTGAAGCATTGGCTGTTATCGATCTTCAGGCGAATGCACTGCACAACGCCGCTCGTAGTCTTAAGGCTTCCCCAGAAACATTATCGGAAAAGCTAGACCAGTTAGTTAGCCACAACAAGCAGTTAGAAAAAGATTTGGCTGCATTGAAAAGTCAATTGGCTGCAGCTTCTGCTGATGATTGGTTAAGCGAAGCTGTTGAAATTAAAGGTATTAAAGTTTTAGCGAAAACCTTAGACGGTGTAGATGCAAAATCACTTCGCGATACGCTAGATCAACTAAAAAATAAATTGGGTACTGCAGCGGTTATTCTTGCGGCCGTTAACGAAGGGAAGATTTCTCTCGCGGCGGGTGTTAGCAAAGATGCTACATCTCGTATTAAGGCCGGTGATATTGTTAAGTATGTAGCGAGCCAGGTGGACGGAAAAGGGGGCGGTAGGCCAGACATGGCGCAAGGTGGCGGAACAAATGTTGATGCGCTCCCCACGGTAATGGCTGGTGTTGTGAGTTGGATAGAAAGTAGTCTTTAAATTTAATGTGCGGCTCGATATTAATACGTTAAATTTAATTAATGTAACAAGTTAATGTTTAATTTTCGCTCTATCACTTTTTAGTGAAAGGGCTATTAATAATTTAAGTGTGTCGAGTGTGTTAACAGTATGAGTGTATTCGTACAAAAATTTGGTGGTACCTCTGTTGGCACCACAGAAAAGATTAAGGCCGTTGCGGAAAAAATAATCAATTTTCGTCAGCAGGGTCATGAAATTGTCGCAGTAGTTTCCGCAATGAGTGGAGAAACCAATAGACTCATCGCGTTGGCAAGCGAAATGCAAGGACAACCAGAGCCAAGGGAAATGGACGTACTCGTCTCCACTGGCGAGCAAGTGACCATTGCGCTCTTGTGTATGGCATTGCGAGAAAAAGGCTACGACGCGCGGTCGTATACTGGCGGTCAAGTCCGTATTCTTACGGATAATGCGCACATGAAGGCGAGAATCCAAGACATAGACGTGGCCAATATGCGGGCGGATTTGGATGCAGGGCGTGTAGTTGTGGTTGCTGGCTTTCAAGGCGTGGATGAAAGGGGCAATATCACGACATTAGGCCGAGGAGGCTCTGATACAACAGGTGTTGCTTTGGCGGCTGCATTAGATGCGGATGAATGCCAGATTTATACTGACGTTGACGGCGTTTATACCACGGACCCACGAGTGGTTGATGGCGCTAGACGGCTTGAGCGTATTACATTCGAGGAAATGCTAGAAATGGCCAGCCTTGGATCGAAGGTGTTGCAAATACGCGCTGTTGAGTTTGCCGGAAAATATAATGTACCGCTTAGGGTTTTGTCTGCCTTTGAAGATGGGCCCGGTACTTTGATCACAACTGACGAGGAAGACGATTCTATGGAACAGCCCGTTGTCTCTGGTATCGCTTTTAACCGAGATGAAGCGAAAATATCCATACTAGGCGTACCCGATACGCCGGGCGTGGCCTCGAAGGTGTTGGCGCCAATTGGGGACGCTAATGTTGAGATTGACGTAATTGTTCAGAATATCTCCGCCGATAAAACGGCTGATTTAACGTTTACTGTCAATCGTACAGATATGCAGAAGGCTAAAGGGGTACTGGATACTGTTGCGAAAGAGCTTGGTGCTCGAGAGGTAGTTGCTGACGACAATATTGCAAAGATCTCAATTGTAGGTGTCGGAATGCGTTCTCATGCAGGAGTTGCTTCTAAAATGTTTAAAACATTGGCAGCAGAGAATATTAATATTCAAATGATCACAACATCGGAAATAAAAATTTCCGTCATTATTGCAGAGAAGTATCTTGAACTCGCTGTAAGGGCATTACATTCCGCTTTTGAGCTAAATGTAGAGGTTTAAGGGAATAAAAAGAGAAATATTGAGTAATTCCTTGGAAAAAGATGACAGCGCTGTCATCTAATGTGACAATTCGCCCATTGTGATTCTCAACTAAAAAAAGTTGGCTGGTTTATATCTATTGTCCATGCTAAAACTGTCTTATTAGGCTTTAGTAACTAAAATAAATTTAGGACTGGTTAAGAAAACCAACAGCGGATGCCAACTGCACGACAATAATACCGCTGGCACGAGCAGGATGAATCGAAGGAGATTAGTAATAATGTTAATTTTAACCCGCCGTATTGGTGAAACCTTAATGGTTGGCGACGATGTAACCGTCACTGTTTTAGGGGTAAAGGGCAACCAGGTTCGTATCGGCGTAAACGCACCTAAAGAAATTGCCGTTCACCGAGAAGAGATCTATCAGCGTATACAGAAAGAAAAGCAAGAGCAGGCAGAACCCGGAAATAGTTAATACGGGCACTCACGCCACTAAGCTAGCGTTCGTGCAACCTAATAAAAGCCAAAGTGAGTGATCCTTACTTTGGCTTTTATTTGAAAAAAATGAAGACAAACCTTTGATTTTTCTGAGCAAATTGCTATTATCCCCGCCCACGAAAAGCTTAGTTATAAAAGTTTAGTTTTTAAGCATATTGTGGCTAAGCACCAAAAAATACGGAGAGGTGGCCGAGTGGCCGAAGGCGCTCCCCTGCTAAGGGAGTATACCTTGATCGGTATCGAGGGTTCGAATCCCTCCCTCTCCGCCATATAAACCCGTGTAATACGGGGCTTTCAGGGTAGAAAGCATTGAAACAGGACTATATTGGGACTGTTTCGGGACTACCCACAAAAAAGGCTGCCGTTTGGCAGCCTTTTTTGTGTAGGAGGCTTTTATCATTGCCGCCATCGTTCAAATCTTGCAGCGTTTTACTCTCTGGCTTGCACGCTTAAGCCCATCACACCCTCTTATTGAAAAAAACCGATTAGTTGGCCTTTGCTAAGGGGGTTGTCTTACGGATAAATCAAAAAAGTGAAGTAGAGTTTTTACGGTCGTGGCTGAGGGTAAAACCTGAGTGCCAGCGTGACAGCCGAACGAGCTCAATATACACGGTGATTAATGAGGTTCTTGCCGACGACCGTTTAATTGCCAGCGAGTGCCTCTAATTACACACAATTCTTAGTGACTTTTGCGATTAAGTAATAGATCGCGATAACCCTCAGCACCCAATAATCAAACTTAAGCTCGCCCCGCCTACAAGCCTTGACCTTAACGCGCCCAAAGCGGGTGTCGATATTTTTTACACCGAAACCAGAAAAAGAGAAGAGAAAAGGAAGCGTTAAAGACAAAGTAAGCCAGCCTGTAAACCTAGCGTCAGGTGATGACCTTGAAATGAGCTATTGTAGTGCCGAGGGTGATATTTCTGAGCGAATAATAATCTACCGTAAACCAAGCGAAAAAAACGGCCACACTTATATTGGCGGTATTGGCACTATGCGTCACAGTTATCGAACGTTTCGTGCCGACAGAGTGTTATCTGCCGTTCATATCCCTACGGGGGAGTGGTTTTTTGGCTTTGAGACTGCTCTAGCCTAGCCAAGCCCCAACGGCTTATTGGCAATCTCAGCAAAGCTCACAGGCTGGTCTTCTTGAATAAATATACCGTAATGGCGCCGGATCATTGATTCCGATGAGTGCCCTACCTGCGAAATAATCCAATTTATCGGCATGCCAATAGTTAACATCTGGCTTATAAGTGTGTGCCTGCACTGGCTTGGGCCTCTATACCTCACCTTTGCATTGATTAAGTGATTATTCCATCACTTACGAAAGCCTTGATTGTGACCAAAAGGCTCGTCGGAGGATGTCTTTATCCAAACCGGTCGGAAGTTTAATTCACGCACTGTCCTGTTATCTCTGTCGGTCATGGTTATCTCAATAGGGCTTTCGTGGCTATTCATATCATACTGCCGTCTCAAGGCGTCCAGAGCCGGTTTAAGGCGCTCAACAGCGCGTCTAGGTCGGCGGTTTTTCGTGGTTCTATATTGTCCAGGCACTAAGCTCATTTCATAGCGAACGATTTCGTTTTCAAGATCAACCGCATCTCAGCTCATAGCCATCAACTCAGCAAAGCGAGGGCCAGACCAGAGCCAGTACTCGGCCATATTCAGTTCGTTTCGTCTTTGAGTTGGGGTGGCAACAATAAGATTAATCTCGCGCCGGGTAAAAACATCGGGGGCATTCGGGTCAGGCTGGGCCACCTTCACCGCCTTTGTGGGGTTGTAGTGCAATCGCTTACGAGCGCCAAACAAATAAAACACCTGCGACGTTATTTACACACTGTCTTTAATGCTTTTACTGGACAGTTTCAAAAGGTCGTCGCTTATCCAAAGCGCTATGTCAATAGTGTCTATTTTTTCAATCAGCCGCTTACCCCATTCTCTAGAATGCCACCGGTCGTAAGCCACATACGTGAGACCACCGACCTTCCGTTTTTTTATAGTCAGCCAAATATCATCGTAATGAACAAGGGTGAGCTCTGCCAGCAAAAATAATTGGGTACCCATGCTAACGTCATTGTATGTGCAATCCAAATTCTGCGGATACTTGTGAAGGACGTGGCCGACAAGTATCCGTTACATATACCAACGGCAAGACGCTGAGCGACTGGACGCGCAAACGTGCTGATAGTAAAAAAGGAACGCTGTATTACTGTCACCGAATGTCGGTTGTAGAACCGGTTTTTGGAAACATTGGAAAGAATGAAGAATTAAATCGTTTCTCTTTGCGCGGAAAGGAGAAGGTGCAAGGGCAGTGTTATTTATTTAGTTATGATACATAACATTGAAAAGATTAATAATTACGGACAATAGCGTAAATGCACGGACATAATCACTCTTATGCGACGTAAACTCGCATAAGAGTGATTATGTTAACGAAACCTGCTTAAATAGAAGACAATTAAAATAATTGAAGCGCCTTGTGGATAACTGATTATGTTTTTCTACAGGCTCGTTATGCAATCGTTTCTCCATCAGGTTGAGTGCCATAACTAAATACATCTGTAATTGGTACTTTAAAAACGAGAGATATTTTAAATGCTACCTCTAAACTGGGAGAATATTTGTTTGACTCAACGGCGTTGACTGTCTGTCTTGTTACGCCAACTAAATCAGCTAATTCTTTTTGAGTCATCTCCGCGGCCAAAAATCTCAACGTTCGAATTCTATTTGAAATAGTAAATTCTGAGTTTGGCATTATTTATATACCCTTACGGTAATAAAATACTTGAACTGCCTTGTCTACAACTTCAGAGATCACCAAAAAAAGAATTAAAAGATTAAGAGTAATAAATAAGTTTTGTAGCTTTAGACTGCCTAATATGGCAATTACAATGCCTGCAGCTAGTATAAATGCTTTGATTTTAGTGGCTTTTAATTCTATCAATTTGTCTCGCTCGTCTTCATTCTCTGGTTTATTAAAGGCCGCAGCCAAAACGTGTCCCAGAATGTTTAAGATGACGAGTGCTACAATTAACCAAATGAAACGAGGGATTAAATTAGACGGAAGGCTTTCGGTAATCGTGTAATCTAAATTTAGAAAGTAACCTCCAAATACTAATGAAAGAGTAACTATCTGAATCCAGAGGCTTTTTTCTTTAAACGTAATACCCATGATTTTGTCCAGTATTGTTGACTTGGTGTAAAATATATTAGACGTTTCGCGCTATGTCAAATATTTTTTACACGCACAAAAATAATCGCCACAAAAATAATCGGACACCCATGTTAACGCCGAGTTAAAACTAAGACGCCTAATAAAAGAACATAACGGGCAATGGGATCGCAGTCAAAAAGCGTGGTATTTACCACATAAACAGGTGCGTACACTTGGTTTAGAGCACAAAGTGGTATTAGGCTTAAACGCGCCCTCAATTCACGAACTTTAACGTCGTACTGACATATATCCACGCTGTATAAATACTATTGCTATATGCCTAGATTTAGGTATATAAGTATAAGTGTTGTGGAAATGCGTCTTAACGACGTTGAATAAACTGTTAAAGGCTGTTCGTGGTTTTAGGGTTTTCCACCAACGAGTTAGCAGTGATCGTCCGCCTCTTTCAGTCCGTGTGTTTAACCGGTAAAGTGGCTTGTAATAAAGACCGCGTCAACGTGGCACCAATGGAGGGTTTAGCGTGTTGTATCCATCTCAATCCATCCGTTCCCTGTGTTCCGTTTTGTCGTCAACTAATAATCAAGGGCAGTGCTTCGCATTTGTTTGTGCCGGGCTAAGTCCAGCACAATTAGCTAATACAGTGCTGCCCTTAACAAGTTTAGCCATGCGACGCCCAAAAGGCGGGCGCACATGCTAAAGGCGTTAAATGTACGAGGCAAGCATGAACAAACTATTGCTATTACTCTTAGTTTTTCCATTTCCCGTTTGGGCCGTGGATTGTGATAAGGCAAAGCTCTCATATTTGCTGGAGAGAGTAACAGCTCAGGAAGATATTTATGCCGTTCAATTTGCCCTAGATTTAGGAGCGAATCCAAATGGAGTAACTGAAGCGATTTCAATAAAGTGTTTTGCGGGAATGCCAACATCTGCACCCTTAATGCATGCAGCCTTTCAAGAGGATACAAAAATTCTTGAGCTGTTATTAAAAAGTGGTGCATCTCCAAATGTAGGTTGTTGTGATGCTACAGCTCTCCAAATAGCAAAAAACAACAAGAATCCAAATGCAGCTAAGTTGCTAAAACAATATGGTGCCAAATAAAACATTTAACAAGTTTGTCCAGTTGACGTATTGGTCTACGCTTCGTTTTGGCGTGGCTGCGCCACTTTACGCCAAAACTACACTACAACCAAAACGCAACTGACAAAGGCGTTAAGTGTCTTATGAGAATATCTCAATCTAAGAAAGGATTTTGGCTGTCATTTATTGTTTTGTTATTAGTTATGTTTTCTACGGGTGTCGCCCTACATGATTGGTTGGCTGCTATATTGGTTGTTTTTGTAACTATGTCTTTCGCAATTGGGGTGGCATTTAATAAAGATAAGCCACGTATGGCTGGTGCGTATGGTGGTGCTGTTGCGGGTTTGGGAATTTCACTACTTTTTCTATTTTTTGGTCCGATCCAGTTTTACGGCTAACCACTTAACAAGCACAGTCACGATCAGCCAGCAAAAACACGCTGGCTTGGACAGCCTACACTCCGCGCCTTTTGTGTATTCGCTGTGCTCATTTTCACACAAAAGGCGCTACATTACGGCTGCCCGTGCTGTGAGCGTTATAACCACTCAACATCAGAGTAATCTATGTCAACCGCCGAGGAAATATTTGTAGGATATGTTGCAATTCATTCATCACAACAGATGTACTGCGAACATGGCGCCTGCATAGTGGCTGGAACACAATCCTTTATGAATAAATATTTAAAGGCATCGTCCAGCGAATCAAAAGAGTATCAAAAACGTAAGACATTGTTCCATCAAATAGTTGACGGTATGGAAATGGGTGGAGCATATGCATTTGATCTAGAGTCATATAAAATATTTAACTCATTGGCCAAGAAAGTTGGCTTAAATTTAATTCAAGAAGATAAGCCTCCTGCTATTTCAGGCCAGAGCTTTATCTTTATTAGTTTGGAAAAGTTATAACAAAAACATCTTGCCGATATTTTGGCCAACGCTTGAAAAGCAGCGTTAACCAAAATACGGCAAATGTTGGCGTTAAGTGGCATGAGCATCGAAGAGATTAAAACTGAAAATATAAATGCTATCGTGGAAGTTGGCCTTCATGAATCTTGCATGAGAGATCGTGACGGCTACTATTCTGGTGTTCGGCCAAATCATTGGATGCCTGGACGTGACTATTGCTTTATGGGTCAGCTGGACTTCATTAATACTGATCTTTTAAAACCAGGAGATACTTGCAGAGCAAATGGAAGATTTATAATTGCATCACAGGATGTTCCCGAATTTAAGCCTGGTTATTGTTGGCATATTTGTGAGGCAAACAAAATAATGGGCTATGGTAGGGTCGTTGAAATCACAGGCACTTAACAAAGCAAATCAGCATCAGTCGCTGCGCTCCTTGGACAGCCTTGCCGTCGCTTTTTTTATGCATGGCTTCGCCATTTTCGCACAAAAAAATCAACAACAAGTCTGCCGCTGTTTGCGGCGTTATACGTTTTTATCGAAGTATGAATAAATATTTAGTTTCAGTGCTGGTAAT
This sequence comes from Teredinibacter purpureus, assembly GCF_014217335.1. Taxonomy (NCBI): domain Bacteria; kingdom Pseudomonadati; phylum Pseudomonadota; class Gammaproteobacteria; order Cellvibrionales; family Cellvibrionaceae; genus Teredinibacter; species Teredinibacter purpureus. Next base: position 2,593,743 of record NZ_CP060092.1, read on the forward strand.
TTTCCTTAGCATCTTTTCAGCTGCTCTGACTTATTATCACTACATACATACGGGTGACACTGTTGCCAATTACGTAGGCTATTTCGTTTCATTGGTGGTGTTGCCCATTTTGTGGGCTGTTATTCCCGCTTTGGTAATAATTGCAATAAAATTTAGTGCACTTAAAAATATGCAAAAATGGCTGCTAATTTTGTTTCCCCTGATTCTACAGTTAATACTTGTAGGTGGAACATTTTGGGTTCTTCAATATGCTCAGCATTAGTACCTTACGTATAACAAGGCTAGCCAGCTCCGCCCCTCTGGGGCTGGACCTCCGTTCCGGCGATTGTTTTTGTGTTGGACGCTACGCTAACACAAAAACAATCACCTTCACTACGGCCGCTGCTAGCGGCGTTATACATCAGGTGCTAAATGAAGAAGTTCATACTACTGTCTATCCTTTGCTTTTCAATGCCATTAATTGCCGGTGAATGGCGAACGCCGCATTCTTCAAAGGATATATCTAGGTTTCTTGAAAATGGTTCTGACTTAGAAGGGAATTTTGTAGGTGTAACTGGAAAAGTGCTCAAAACAGCTATCGGTCACAAAGGCAAACCTCTATTCTTAATTTCCGTCTCTGACGATTTCGGATCAAAAACGATAGCTGTAGGCTCTCTTTTGAATGCAGAGCTTTCGGTTGGCGATGTTTTAGAAATATTAGGTGACGTAATACCAATACAAGAAGGCGATACGAAAATTTCTAAAATCACGAATGAAAAGGTCATGGTGTTAGGGCTTTGTATCGTAAATAAGACAAAGGGGTATGCTAGTGGCGCTGAACCCGCACAGGCGCTATGTAATGAGTGGTATTTAGAGAGCTTTCCTCGGTCGTACAAAGATGTATAACAAGGCAATGAAAATCGCCCACAAAAAAACGTGGGCTGGACTCGCTAACGCTCGCCTTTTATTGCAGCGTTAGTGCTCAATAGGAATCAACATGGAAATGTCGGAAGCTTTATCTTTAGGAATCGGTGTTATTGGCACAGCTATCGCTATTTATCAGGCGGCGGTAATCAGGGAGAATAAAAAAAGGAAAAGAGAAATTCAGTATCTCTTAGCCGGTGTAAATAATGCGGCCCTTCAAAAGCAAATTTCGTGGCAAAATAGAATTAGCACCTTGCCAAAATTGGAAACTGATAAAGACTGGGAGTTAGGGAATACCCTGATGCGTGCCAGAGATGACTGCCAAGAAATTGCCAGCTTAACCGTAGCATTAGAGGGTGCAATCGATGTAGATTATTCTGCAATCAAAGCTATGATGCAAAAATTTATCGACACAACAAAACAGAATAATGAATTACAGGCGGAAGGGCTTAAAAATCCGACCCTTAAACATAATCGTGAGTCTAGCGAAGAAAAGCACTAACAAGGCAAGCAAACGGACGGTTTCACCGCCGCTTCTTTTGGCGTTACTTGTCTATTAAAAAAAGTTTGGTGTGTGTTTAAGTATTGGTAGGGTGTTCCTAAATTCGTCACCCTCCGTCAAGTTTAGGTAAGCCACCTTTGGTCGCTTACAACGTGCTTCGTAAGACACAGATTTGGTAATCCGGTAAAGCTTCGTTGCAGAAAGCGCAACCAAGCTTTACCTAGTAAAGGGAACTTGCGGCTTATTCCTCCCGTTTGTTCCTTTCTGTTGGTTGCCATAATCACTTGTTGTTTTGGGTCAATTTTATGCCTTCTGTTTTGGCTATCCCACGGTTATAGTTGGGGCTAACCAAAGCTTCAGGCTTTTTAAACAAATAAAGCAATTGGCGTAACAGCGTAGTTCAAAGTGAGTAGGTGTTTGGTACAAGTAACAAACCAAGCCAGAAGGACTTACTTTGCTGTCGCTTCGCTCCAAAACGCAAAGTAAGCCTCTGCTTGGGGCGTTCAGTATCAGCCTGAATTTCACCTTAAGGAGTAGAGAGTGTCATCGTTAGATTCATATCGTAGAAATGTGACTAAAAAACGAGAGGAAATTTCTAAGTTGCAGCAGGGAAAAGCAAAAGAGCAAACAAAGATTGCCAATCTTTCCAGTAAGGTAAATTCTGCTTCACAAGCGTTATCTCGAACCAGCAGTACAAGCACCGCGAAATCGAAGCTACGTGAGATAGAAAGATATCAAAAGGATCAGGCGACATCGGAAAAGAAAGTAGCTGATTTTGACAGCAAAATTGCACGAAAGCATAAAGAACTTTCTGATGAGCAAAAGAAAGTGTCAAGGGAAGAGGAAAAAGAGAGCAAGAAAAGGCAAAGGGAATCAGAACAACAGGCTAGATCACACCAGTCTCAAATGAACCAAATAAGCAGCACGCTGGACAAGCATGAGGATATGCACCAGAGCACTATTGCTACTCTGAATACACTTCAAGACCTTCCTGAAAAAATTGTAGTTCTATTTTTAGCTTCAAATCCAGCTGATGCTCAACAGCTGAGGTTGGATGAAGAAGCACGCTCAATTGGAGATATGATTAGAAAGGCCAAACACAGGGATTCAGTTTCATTTGAGAGTAGATGGGCAGTTCAGCCAATGGATGTCCTGCAAGCAATAAATGAGTTAAATCCTACAATAATTCATTTTAGCGGCCACGGCTCAGACTCTGACGAGATAGTATTTCAAGATGCTAGTGGCAATGCAAAGCTGGTTAGTAAAGAGGCTATTGTACAAACCATGATGGCCTCATCAAGCTGTATTCGCTTAGTTTTCTTTAATACATGCTATTCATATAACCAGGCAGCAGCAATCACTCATCATGTAGAAGCAGCCATAGGCATGAATACTAGTATTGGTGATGAAGCGGCTAGAGTATTTTCATCACAATTCTATTCTGCAATAGGGTTTGGTCTTTCGGTAAAAAAAGCATTTGAACAGGCTAAGGCTTTGGTGATGATGGAAGGACTTAACGAAGAGAATACGCCAGAGCTTTTTGTGCAAGAAGGTTTGGATTCAAATAACTTAATTATTGTGCGTCCAGAAGGTCTAGAAGAAAAGTCCTTGAAATCTGCAGAATAAATACTGAACAAGGCCATGCACCAGACTGCGGCGCTGAAGCGCCTCCGCTAGTGATGGCAGCGTTATGGCTCTACGAGGAAATAAGTTGAAAGTTCTATCGTTACTAATATTATTTTTGGTATCTTCATGTACTGTCGGTACAGTTTATGAATTCGAGAGTGTTTCTGATACTAAGGAAATAGAACTTTATTCTGATGAACATATCGTGTTGACTGTCCAGCCGCTTGTTGGAAATAGAAGTCTGATTAGAATATTTTCGCTTGAAGATAGCGTGTCTGTAAAAATTGAATCGATTCGTATTTCTGTTAACGGAGATGGTCAAGAGTTAAAATCTAGAGATAGTACAGTAATTCCTGGGGCTCGCATTCTTAAAAGAAACCAGAGTTACGAGCTGGTGACGAATTATGAGATTTCTAAATTGCCGAAAACTATTCATGGCTATTTTTATGTAAAGATTCAAATTAACAGAAATATGTACGAAAATACGCATAAGTTTAGTATGCGTAAAAGAAACATAGGGTATTTTGAAGCTTTGCAAAGCATCTAAAATGCCATAACAAGCGCATGTTGTCGGACTGGTTTTCCGCTGCGCTCCAAACCAGCCGCAAATGCGGGCGTTAGGCATAGAGAAGATATGGAAATTTATAACACACCAGAGTCAAACGTCGAAATTGATAAGTTTCAGTCAGCACCAAGTGTTTTCTGGAAAATATTTTTTTGGATTCATATTGTTTTAATTCTATTTGTACCCTTTGCATTTATCGAAAGCAAAGAGCTTCATTACCTAGATTATATTGATGCAGCAATATTCCTCCCTATAGTGGCCTTTTGCCTTTATTGCTACGCATATTCAAAAAGGCCTATTGGTAGTAAGATTTATTCAGTGCTCTTTTACTCATATTTTTTATGGGCAATATTTTATGAGGGGGTTGCACCTTATATATTGGAAGTTCCATCCTACGGAGAAGAGGCTTTTATTGATTTATGGGTTATTATAATTCCGGTTTTCCTTATTCCAACGCTGTTTGCTCAATACATGCTTACAAAGCCAATAAATGCCTAACAAAGCTATCAAACTCATTCCAGCGCTTCGCGCTTCCACTGGACAGCCAAAACTGCGTTTTGTCTGCCGTTTATAGCGGCGTTAGGAGGCAAGTTCGAGTGTTGCTGATGTTCATATTTTCTCTCTGCTTCGTAGTTATCGGTTGGTCTGGAATATTGACGGCCAGATACTATTCTGCTGTAAAGAAGCATGAACCCGAAATTTGGAAGAAAATTGGTGAACCCAATATCATAACTATGAGAGCGACATTTTATGGTTTAGAAAATTCGCCCCTCTTTCTGGAAATAGAGAGTAAAGAAGTTTTGTCGCTAGCTAAGCGAAGTAAGCAATCTCAGAAAGTAGTATTGGTTTCCTTTTTTGTGCTTTTCTTAACAATAGGCTGGAGCGTACTAAATGTCTCCTAACAAGTTACTCCACCCGACGTTTTGGTCTACGCTCCATGTTGTACATGGCCTTCGGCCATTTTGCACAACATTCCACTTCAACCAAAACGCGGCTGAGTAAGGCGTTAGCTGTTTTCGTGAAACTAGAGATTTTCTATGGATAAAGAGATACCTGAACACTTAAAAAAATGGAATTGGGGTGCGTTCTTTTTAAACTGGATTTGGGGTGTAGGAAATAACACCTATTCTGCGTTTAAAATATTTATTCCGGTATATGGGTTCTACTATATTTTCAAGCTTGGTGCTCACGGTAGCGAATATGCATGGAAAAACGGGACATGGAGAGATGAAGATCATTTTGTAAAAGTACAACGAAACTGGTCGCGAGCGTCATTTGCGTATATAGGGCTCTGCTTTCTTCTCGCACTACCATTATTTTTCATGGTTGGTCATTTGTTCAGGAATTCTGAACCTTACATTATGTCAATGGCGCTGCTCGAAGGCTCGCCAAAATTTAAAGAAGAGATCGGAGTTCCTTATGACGCAGGTTTTATAACCGGAAACCTGTCTACTTCTGGGCATCAAGGAAGCGCAAATATGTCATTTGGAGTTGATGGGGCTAGAGGCGAAGCAAAAATTTATATTAAAGCTGAAAAAGACATGGATATCTGGAAATTACTTTGTGTCAAAACAGAATACATAAACAGTAGCACAGTCGAACTTCTCGGTGAGTGCGCAAATGGCAGCTAACAAGGCGCTCAATAGGACATTTTTTACTCCGCTTTTTTTGCGGTGGCTACGCCACTTTACCGCAAAAACGCTACGTAAAAAATGCCTATTAGCTTGGCGTTATGAGCTACCAGCGAGTTGTCGCCAAGGTCTGTTTTAAGGCCTAAATTGGAATTATTTTTATACGTGCTATGGAATGGCTATCTCCCTTTGATTTCCACTTTCATTCCATTTAGAAAAGTAATAGGCTAAAGCCAATTACAACGCGCTTTCGTAGCCTTTGTTTGGCAGTTTTAATCCGGTTTAACTAAATTGTAAAAACACACAAATTAGTTAAACCTCGTTGGTGCTAGTCATCAAGTTTGTGCCTGTTGGGTAAATAGTCTTCAGGTGTGTATTATTTATTGGCTTTTAGGCAACGCTGCTTTAAGTAAGGTCAAAAGCATCTATGGGGTACTAATCTATTTGGTTAGTATAAAAAATAAGGTGTTGCAGGTGCAGTTAGTGGTCTCTCATAACAATGCCCATCAGGCTCGCCCGCAAGCGGGCTGGACCTCCGTTCCGGCGCTTGCTTTGCGGTTGTCGCTTACGCTACCGCAAAACAATCACCTACACTGCGGCCCCTGTGGGCGGCGTTACTTGTCTATTAAAAAAAGTTTGGTGTGTAGTTAAGTTTCAGTAGGGTGTTCCTAAATTCGTTACCCTCCATCAAGTTTAGGTAAGCCACCTTTGGTCGCTTACAACGTGCTTCGTAAAAGGTAGATTTGGTAATCCGGTAAAGCTTCGTTGCAAAAAAGTGCAACCAAGCTTTACCTAGCAAAGGGAGTTTGCGGCTTATTCCTCCCGTTTGTTCCTTTCTGTTGGTTGCCATAATCACTTGTTGTTTTGGGTCAATTTTATGCCTTCTGTTTTGGCTATCCCACGGTTATAGTTGGGTCTAACCAAAGCTTCAGGCTTTTTAAAAAAATACAGCAATTGGCGTAGCAGCGTAGTTAAAAGTGAGTAGGTGTTTGGTACAAGTAACAAATCGCTGCACACGGACGCATATTGCTACGCTCGTTTTTATGTATGTCGCGGTGCTCCATTTTACATAAAAACGCTCTCCGCAATATGCGCCGGTGAGCTCGGCGTTAAATAGCTCGGCAACATACTATTTATACGGCGTGAAGATTTCAGTTTTAAACTTACATTTTTAGCTGTGTAGTGGTTTTAAATATTATGCTAGTTTCATAACGAAACAGTTCGTTTAGCTCTACCAGCATTAAACCGTGCAAACCACTCTAAAAGTCTGTTTTAGTATTTTAAGCTTTACTGGTTTCAAGCATATTTTAGTAACTCGTAAAAAGTGTTATTTTCGAGCGGGTAGTTTTAATGAAGAAAAAAGCAGAGCGGGGTAGTGGTGTAAAGTTTACCGGTCGTTCTTCTTAGGGTTTTCAGGTTTAGCGTTTACGGGTGTTCATGTAGCGTTGTTCGCCACTTTGGTAGCAAAGCTCCATTTGCGTTCCGCAACGCAGTGTTGGTGTTGTTTGGTGTATCGCCATTTAACAAGGCCATCATGCTGCGCCAGCAAGCTGGCTGGACAAATTTTCCGTTGTTTGTTTTGTGCTTTAACGCTACGCTAGCACAAAAAAACAACTCCAAATTTGCCGCATATGGCGGCGTTAGCTGTAAGGCATAGAAATGAAGAGTATCGCTATATTATTTGTATTGTTATTTTCATGCTCGTCTTTAGCTGAAGATTTACGGGTTTGCCCAAAGCAGGAGCCATTCCCTGCACACTCGGAAAAGCCTGAACTCTCCGAAGATGATTATGAGTACGAGAAGCATATTTATGAGCTTAAGTATGACGAAATTAATGATATCTCATATAAAAAATACCAAGCAGCATTTGAGTATCTAGAAAATGACTTGCCTAGACAATTAAAGGTTTATGGTGATTTCACTAATTCATCTGAGTTGTCAGGAAACTTCCGTTACCATACTTCAGCGATTAATGCCTATACGCTTAGGAAGCGAGCACTTGTGGAATTCTACCAATACGGTAAGGGTGAAAAGATCAATGAATTTTGTAAGTATCTATCAACACTGGAGTATCACCCATAAATACAGCTAACAAGGCGTGCCAGCTGACATTTTGGTCGGCGCTTCGTTTTGTGTATGGCTACGCCATTTTACACAAAACTACACACCAACCAAAATGCAGCTGCACTTGGCGTTATGCGTCTTAACGGCTGGTAGAGTAGGGCTTGGAATTCATTGGTGTTGTTTACTGTAAAAGTCTCATCTGGTTTCGAAGAGTTTACGTGCATCCTCCGTTTACTTTAGCAATCAGCACAACAGCGTCAAAACGCTACCAGTATTCTAGTCTTCACGTTTATAGTTTTTTGGTTTTTCTTGTATTCGTAGTTGTAACTCTATTTTCGACGGGTACTTGGCTCAGATGTAAAGCTAGGTTAATCTCAATGGTTGTTGGTAGTGGCTTTGGGTTTTAAGTCTAAATCAAAGCTATTTTTACTAAATTTATGGCTTTGTTGTGTGTGGTGAACGGGGTGTTTTGTATATATAGAAAGTCGCATAACAAAGCTATCGTAGGGACATTTATTGCTACGCTCCGTTTTGGGGTGGCTACGCCACTTTACCCCAAAACTCCACTCCACAATAAATGCCCCACATAGCGGCGTTACGTGTCTTGGCAAAGTATGGAGTAATAGAATTGGAACAAAACGTAGAAACATGGCCTCCTTGCCAAGCATTTTATATAGAAAGCATGTTATCTATTACTTCCTCTGCGATTGATTCTACTGAGAAATTGGCAATAATTTTCAATCCAAACGAGGATTTGTCAGATTTACAACATGAAGAAATATTAGATTGGGTCCAAAATATCGTAACTCAGGCTGCCGCTTTGTCTCGCTACTTTTGGGCTGTTAAAAAGAAAGAAAAAATCCACAAACAACGTTCTCAGTATCTTCGTCGTGTATTTGGCATATCTGAAGAAAGCGCGATAAAGAATCGTGACTTAAGAAATCTAATTGAGCACTTTGATGAAAACCTAGATGTTTTTGTTAGCAAGCCAGTTGTAGGTACTATCTTGCCAAACTATGTGGGCGAGGAGCAAGACACTCAAGGTGTCCCACTGCATGTATTTCGTGCTTTCTACAATAGAATTGGAGTATTTGAAGTTCTGGGACATCGCTTTGAGCTACAGCCAATCGTAGATGAAATATACGAAATCCATAGAAAATTGGTTTCGTTTTCTGAGTCGGGGTATGTTTTTCGCAATGCAGTATAAAAACGTAACAAGTCAATCAATGTCGCCCCTGCGGGGCTGGACCTCCAAACCGCTGCGCGGTTTTCCGGCCCATTATTGAGGCGTTAGCTCTAAAGTATGGAAATAGAACTCGGAATATATGGGAAGATTATTTTTTGGTGTTTAGCGCTTTTAATATTCCTGTATGAGATTTATCAGGTTTTAAAAGGGAGAGCCTCCGATAGTTGGCGAGCACATACAGCAAAGGTCACAGACGTTCGTATCGATACACGGATAGATGATGGAGTCGAGGAGAGTAAGCCTAGTATCAAATATCATTACTCATACATGGGCTCTTCTTATAGAGGTAGTAAGATTAAGTATGGTGGTCTTTGGTCTAGTAAGTATGGCAACGCAACTACAATGCTGTCGGGTATCGTCAAGGGAAGTGATGTAACCATCTACGTCAATCCCAAACGTCCCTATCAGTCCGTTTTGTATCGCGGGTATCAAGGTAGTGCTGTCTGGTTTATTTGCTTTATGGCTGTGTTTTTCTTCATCGCAGTCCAGAGCTAACAAGGCAGTCAAATTGACGGCTATTCCGTCGCTTGTTTTGGTGGCGGCCGCTACGCTGCCACAAAAACAATCAACTACATAGCCGCAATTTACTGCGGCGTTAGAGTAATCTCATGCAAAACTATACCTTCAAAATATTAATACGAATTTGGCATCCGACAATAGATCCAAAGATAATTTCAGATAGCCTAAATATCGAGCCAAATAGAACTTGTACGAGCGGTGAACAAAGATCAACACCCAAAGGTACATTGTTGGATGGTGTATATTCTGAAACTTATTGGTATACCGACCCCTATAACCGAGGTGAGTGTGCTTCGACAGACTATTTAGTTGAAGATTTAATTGAAGAAACTGTTTCGCTGCTTGAACCTCACATTTCTTTTATGCATAAATTAATTGATGATGGCGGCAGAATCCATCTTCAGGTAAGTACATATGGAGACCGAAATTATGCAATTGAACTTTCTCCCTCCATGCTACAAAGGTTATCATCATTGAAAATAAGTTATCTTCAAGATGTGTACTAGAGTAAATTACTCTAACAAGGCAAATCACATTCGCCCTTCGGGCTGGACGTCGCTGACGCTCCGCCTGTGTTTGCGACGTTATGTGGAATATGTCGTATGAAGGAAAAATATCTTGTTTATCATGATTACGGAAAAGGATCGGTTTGGTTCTACTTATATTCAGGGTCGATAGAGGATATAGAAAAAATATACCCCGAGTTAAAGCTTGCAAAGGAAGAGCCTATTTGGTTTACCGATGAAATTAGAAAAAACTTAGAGGAAAAACTAACTTGTGATATTGACGACAGTTCCCATGAGATGTTGCAAGCATTACTAAAAGACCGTGTTATAAATGGGTAATGAACTTTCAAAATCACATAACAAGTTTGTCCATTTGACGTTTTGGTCTACGCTCCGTTTTGGGGTGGCTATGCCACTTTACCCCAAAACTCCACTACAACCAAAAAGCAAATGACAAAGGCGTTACATTCACAAACTGGGTTGTAGAAAATTTTAAATGAAAATAGCGCTTTCACTAATTCTGATTGTGGTCAGTATTTCAGCTAGAGCTAATACGCTGGAAGACTTCTATTATCAGCTCCCCATTTTTATTTGCTATGACGATGTGTATCTTGGGTGCAGAAACGGAGAAACCATTGAGGCGTGTACAAAAGGTTTGGTGCAACACCGAGAGCCTTGCGTAAAAAACAGGAACATTGATTCGATGGAGGTTTTAACCGAGGCTATGGGTTGTATGGTGTTAAAGCACTCAGACGTCGAAACTATAGAAGAATTCGAAGCTAAGTGTAATGGAGGTATGAATATCAATATTACCAAAGCGAAGGAAAAAGTCGAAAAAGCTGATCATGACTGGGTGCTCGAATTATTAAAATGAATGTAACAAAACAATCAACCGGACTTCGCTAAGCGTGGTTCGCTTTGCTCACAATACCACGCTTAGCTTCGCTCGGTTATTGTGGCGTTATAGCTTATGAAGATATTTTCACAATTTACCCGAAAAAATGTCATGGCCGTGGCATTAGGCCCTCTAGCAATTATTCCAGCTTCATTTTTGCTTGCATATGCTGAGGTGGTATTTAGGGGGCAAAGTGTGCAAGTAGCACTGGGAGAGCTATTTCCGCTTTACGTGGTAGTAGGTTTACCAATCGGTTATTTGGTAACCTTTATTGTTGGCATACCTACAGTTTTAGTTTTAAATAAATTAAACAAGCTTAGTCTTCTAAATATTACATCTGTATGGCTTGTTCCGCTTTCAATATTTAGTTTGTTTCAAGAGCCTATAATTCTTTTTTGGGCTTTTTTCACATTTCCAGCCTTTGCAGTTACAGTTGGCTGCTGGAGGTTGTATAAACTTGTGGTGTAAAAGCTATAACAAGTTACTCAACCACCGCTCCGCCTGCGGCTCCGCTGGACAGCCAAAGCGCCGTTCGTTTTGTGCATTTGCTTCGCAAACTTTCGCACAAAACGCTCGCCACTTTGTCTGCCGGTTAGTAATGCGTTATGTGTAGCTAATAATGAAGAAAGTTTTTATCTATAAGTTTCGCGGTACTTATTCTGGGGGGTCAGACTATGACTACCATGCACCAGTCGCAGGGCATACGCATAGCTGTTTGATCTTTATTGCTCAAGAATCCGCTGAAATTGATACATTATCAGCAAGAAATGAAATCGGCCGTTTTGGATTTGTAGATTTGGAAAGTGTTGATGGGAAGCGAATGAGCGTAGAATCACTTAATACTCAAATGTATCAAGGGTTTTCGGGTTTTTACGAAGAAGCGCTTCGCGAAGGTAGCTCTCTTGTATATTACCCCAACACATAACAAAGCTGTCATAAGGACATTTTTTGCTTCGCTTCGTTTTGGGGTGGCTTCGCCACTATACCCCAAAACTCCACTACACAAAAAATGCCTCATACAGCGGCGTTATGTGTCCAACAGGAGTTACGCTTGATCGAATATTTTGGGTGGTTAAGTACAAGTTATTTGATTGATGAGTCTGAAATGTTGGCTTCGATAAAATCTATCCAAGGTGAATTTCCTGCCTCGGTATCCTATGTTGAAGGTATGAGCCATATTTCGTTTAGCGCTAACCCTATTAATGGAGAGGTTGTTCTAAACAACTTGGTTGTATTTATATCTGGTTTAGAGGTGAAGTTTTCTGGGTGCATTTATATTAATAACCCAAATTTAAATCAGTATGAGTATTTTGAAGTAATAAAGATCGTGGAAGATCGTGCAACAAGAATTCAGGACAGAAATTTTACAAAACAGGAAGCAATGAGTATATTTGGTGTAAATACTTAAATTATCAAGCGAAGTGTATCAGGCACATAACAAACATAGCCAAGTCGACATTTTTTACGGCGCTCGTTTTGTGCCAGCGTAGCGACCAGCACAAAACGAGCGCCGTAAAAAATGCGCTTGCTATGGGCGTTAAGCATCTGAAGGAAACGAAGAAAATGGAGAATTCAAATGGTTGGCCGACGCGATCCTAGTGAGTACATCTATATTGAAGCGGTTCTAAACTGGGATTCGAGACGTGCCGAAATGAGACTTAATCCCGTATTTGGTCAGCCCTTTCCGGAAGATATGTACATTGAGTGTTCTAAAGAAATTAGGGCGCTGCATCCAGGAACTAGAATTAGGCTTAAAGTTGTAGAGAAGAACCCAAAAGGAAAACATCATCAGAAGCATTTATATAGTAGCTATAAATGGAACTATGAAGTTCTTGATTAGCGAAATGCTTAACAAGTCAAAGCAGCAACGCCACTACGTGGCTGGACGCGCTAACGCGCGCCGCTGTTTGAGGCGTTATGGAGCTACAGGCTGAGAGTGAAGGTTTTAACTTCAATATCGATAATTGTATTAGTTGCTGTAATTGCATACCTATTTACAGGTTGGGAGGAATGCTCCTTCGAAGAAAAGTATGCGACTGAGCGAATAATCGATGTGCTTAATAGAGCAAGCCTAGATCCAGCTTTCTTAAGCGCTCCAAGCTTTCAAAAAGAAGATTGCTCTTATAGCTATATGTATAAAGATGAAAGCAATAAAATACATTACATATTTACTGGTTGGGGTGAGGTTCACAAATGGGACTATGCAAATGGTGAAGGCCCATAACAAGGCTATCAAAAATCGTTCCGGCCAAAGAGCGGCCTCCACTGGACGCGCTAACGCGCGCCTTTTATAGCGGCGTTACATTTGTAATTACTAGCTCGTAGCTGATTGGAGTTGATATGAAGTTTATAGTGGTTATTGTTGGAGTTGTTGTATTTTATTCGTCAATAGATTTCTTCTCGGGCTCGACTTTTAAATCTCTAGTATCGCCAGTTTTATTCGGTGTATTTTTGATATACCTAATATGGTTAATTTGGGTCAAGTTATTCGGCGTATACAGAGCGCCAAAATTGACCGAAGGTGAAAAAGACACCATAAAAATAATTCGAAAATATCAACCATCAGGAATGAAGAAGTTCGGAAGTGGTAAGCTTGATGAAGATTGGGAGTAAGGTTCATTGCTCCCACATGAAAATGTAACAAGGCCATCAAAAAACGCGCTTTCAGCGCTGGACTCGCAACAAGTTGCTCGCCTTTTATGGCGAGATTAAATAGCTCGGCAACATACTATTTATACGGCGTGAAGATTTCAGTTTTAAACTTACATTTTTAGCTGTGTAGTGGTTTTAAATATTATGCTAGTTTCATAACGAAACAGTTCGTTTAGCTCTACCAGCATTAAACCGTGCAAACCACTCTAAAAGTCTGTTTTAGTATTTTAAGTTTTACTGGTTGCAAGCATATTTTGGTAACTCGTAAAAAGTGTTATTTTCGAGCGGGTAGTTTTAATGAAGAAAAAAGCAGAGCGGGGTAGTGATGTAAAGTTTACCGGTCGTTCTTCTTAGAGTTTTCAGGTTTAGCGTTTACGGGTGTTCATGTAGCGTTGTTCGCCACTTTGGTAGCAAGGCTCCATTTGCGTTCCGCAACGCAGTGTTGGTGTTGTTTGGTGTATCGCCATTTAACAAGGCCATCATGCTGCGCCAGCAAGCTGGCTGGACAAATTTTCCGTTGTTTGTTTTGTGCTTTAACGCTACGCTAGCACAAAAAAACAACTCCAAATTTGCCGCATATGGCGGCGTTAGGAAAACGAATGACAAGACTATTTATCTTTGTTGCAATTTTTATCGCAGCTTTTGTGTCTGGGGTTGTTGCGTCTTTGTACGTAAGCAAGACATTCGTCGATAATTCTTTAGAGTTCACTGTAATGCAACAAGAGATGTTCAACCACCCATCTAACGAACATCGGGAAACGAGTTTATGGGTAAGCACCGCTCTAACAATTATAGAGAAAACACGTGAAAGTGATGAAACTAGCTTATATCAGTATGCGTGTTTACTATTACAGTTTAATTACCCAAAATTAAATCCCGAATCGGTAAAAGACACTGGGCAGTACGAAGGTGCATTAGAGCAAAAAGGTAAAGCAGAAAGAGAGCTGAAATTATTGGAAGAATCGGAAAAATGTATTTGATTTTTAAATTTCCTAACAAACACTTGCAGGCCGACAGCTGGTACTTCGCGGTTTTTGCGTTACTCGCTATCGCTCAAACAATAACACAAAATCCACTCCATACCAGCTGCGGCTGAAGTGGGCGTTAAGCTCTAAATCGCATGAAGATTAGTACCAGTTACAATCAAGGGGATCGCGTAACCGTTTTAGTGGTAACTTTATTCGCCCTAATATTCTTTTTTAGGTTGCATATATTTATCACCATAATTCCTTTCGAGTGTTGGGATCTTCATGAGATCTGGGAGCATGAGCCATATTATTTTAGCCCGTTTTCTCTTTATGTAACGTGCTTATGCCTATTTCTTGTTTGGTCGCTAGTTGAGCTATGGATTGGTGTTTGCCTTAAGACGGGAGTGTATGTAAAAGTTGTCTCAGCACTATCTGCAGGTACAGTTTTATTTCTCATGTTTGGCTTTTTTCATTTTTGGCAATTTCTTCAGATCGAAAAAGGCGCTCTTCCAAAAGAAGCATACTTTTGGCAGATTTCCAAAAACATGACAACCCCTAAGCCTGTCCAGCGATACTCGGATTTTCCTACCTGGCACGAGTATGTTGTTGAGCAGCGTTGTGACCGAGGGCTGGCAATATCCAACATGTCTGACGAAGAGAAAAAAGCGTTGCGAGATAATTATTGGGGGTTACGGCAAAGTGTTGAGGAGTAAGCTTAACAAAGTTAGCCAACTTCGCCCGCAAGCGGTCTGGACCTCCGTTCCGGTGTTTTAGTTGTGTTTAACGCTACGCTAACACAACTAAAACACCTCCACTACGGCCGTTGCTAACGGCGTTAGCTATCAGGAAGATATGAGCATTATTAAATATATACAATCACTATTCTCCAGCGACTTATATATTCAGGTTTGGGAGAATAGGATAAAGATATCTAAAGTCGGAACACGTGATGTCTACGATGAGGAGCCGCTTATGGCGCTTAAAGATAATGCCAAGGGAGTTCCGATTGTATTTGAAATAGGTAACAAAGTTAAATACCTGAATAAGTCTGAAATAGACAAAGTAGTCAATCCGTTTAAGCATCCTAGGCTGTTAGTGCATGACTTTGTCGCTGCCGAAAAAATTATTCAGCATGCTTTTAGAGAAATACACAAAACTAAATGGATTTCACCTTCTCCGAGAGTTATTTTTCAGCCTATGGAAAAACTAGAAGGTGGGGTTACAGGCATAGAGGAGCGAGTTTATCGGGAGCTTTGTCTTGGAGCCGGTGCTAGGGAGATTTTATTACATGTTGGCGAACCTCTATCAGTAGACTCACTAAATATTAATGAATTTAAGCAGCAAAATAGCTAACAAAGCAAACCAGCATCAGTCGCTGCGCTCCTTGGACAGCCTTGCCGTCGCTTATTTTATGCATGGCTTCGCCATTTTCGCACAAAAAAATCAACAACAAGTCTGCCGCTGTTTGCGGCGTTAAATTACGGGCCTACCTACACAGGAATAATATGCAAAAATATATCAGCTTAATATTTGTTTTTATAATGTCTGGATGTGGAACAACATTTTCTAACCTTAAGCCTGTAAGTGATGGTAAGACTATTTCGATTAAGGAGACTTACTCATATAAACATGTGGCGGGACTAGCTCGTGAAACTTGGCATTATGGACTTGTTGAGGGGGATTATATCTCTACAGTCAGGAATGATTCAGGAGTATTCTACTTAGGGCCGCCACATTCTGTAATCATTTTGTATGATCAATTCGGAGAACGCTTTACTGAAACTGGAGTTCTACCAACCGAAGAGGAAAAGATAGCTTGCTGTCACGGTGCTTGGTTTAATGATACGGGAGGTTTTTGGGTTCCAGACGACAATAAGAAAAATCCGAAGTTATTTTTGATTACCAATTACAATGATAGTGGGGTAAAGGAACAGGCCGATAGCAACCTCTCTAGTATTGCACCTGCTGCGCACTTAACTGGAGGGTTGGCAAGATCTTTAATGCAGGGTAAGGTGGTTTGGGGGCCTGAAATTGAAGATGAAACATTATTGCAAAAGTTAGTTGTACATTGATAATTTAACAAGGGTAAGCACGCTCGCCCTTCGGGCTGGACCTCGTCGCTGGCGCTCCTCGGCCCGTGTTACCAACGTTAGTTGTCTTTATGGAAGTCTTGCCAAAAATAGGAATAAGCCAAATTAAACTTGGTATGAGCATGGATCAAGTTAGAAGAAAGCTTGGTGATCCAACCAATATCGAAACGTTTATACCTATAAAAGATCAACCTGAAGATCGAACAGTTGATTGGTTTTATGGGGATACTGAATATAGCTTTGGGGCAGAGGACGATTTCCTGCTGGGGAGTATTCAGTCATCATGTCCAAATTTGACTCTGAATAATTTACGAATAATTGGTATTTCCGTAAAAGAACTAAAAGCCAGATTTCCATTCGCGCAACTAGACGACGAATTTAACTTTGATATAGATGAATATCGTCATTCAGAGTTACAGTTATCATTCTGGGTAAGAGATGGGGCTGTCTATATGGTCACGGTATACCCTGAATATAATAAAGAAGGTACGGAGGTTATATGGCCTCAGTAAACAACTAACAATGTTATCAACCATCGCCAGTAAACTGGCTGGACCTACACTGCGTTGCTTCGTTTACGGTTTAACGCTACGCTACCGTAAACAAATCAACTCCGTTTCGGCCGGTTATAACGGCGTTACATGGCTAAAGGAGAATTCAGTGAGAATCTATGGTGATACCCAGTCTGGAAACTGCTACAAAATCAAATTACTCGCTTCTTTACTTGGTATCGAACATGAATGGATTCATATAGATATTCTCAATGGTGAAACTCACACGGCAGAATTTCTTGAGAAAAATCCGAACGCTAAAATCCCTGTTTTAGAGTTAGAGGATGGTCGCTATCTATCTGAGTCAAATGCAATCTTGAATTATTTAGCAACGGGTACTGAACTCCTATCAAGCGACCCCTATGAATACGGTAAAATTCAGCAGTGGCAGTTTTTTGAGCAGTACAGCCATGAACCATACATTGCAGTAGCAAGATTTATCGCAAAGTATCTGGGGTTGCCCGACGACCGAAGAGCAGACTATGAATCCAAACAGCAAGGTGGTCATAAAGCTCTTCAAGTTATGGAGCAGCAGCTGCAACAAACACCTTATCTCACAGGTTATAAGATGAGTACGGCAGATATATCATTGTACGGATATACTCACGTTGCAGACGAAGGTGGTTTTGATTTAGGCAAGTATCCAGCCATCATACAATGGATAGATCGAATTCAATCGCAACCCCAATACGTAGGCATGGCATAATCGCCGTGTAACAAGGCAATGGTGCGGGACTGCCTACACGCCGCTTCGCTTTGTTGCGGCAGCCCCACATTGCGGCGTTACATTTACCCATGAAAAAACATATTTCACTGTTAATACTGCTCTTTTCAAATTGCTCATTGTCATGTGATGATTTGGAGATCCCACAACGAATGGAGTGGTCTTCAAATAATGAAAAGATCGAATTGTTTATATCGGTTCCTGAGTATTACAAAGAGCATAAATATGTAAGTGGCACACTTACAAGTGGTAAAATACAAGTTGCCTTGAGCTTCACCAGAATAGATTATATTGGTTGGGTATCGACAACAGTTATTGGAAGCAAAGAATTCTTTAATGCAGCTAATTTGTCGGTAAATTACAAGAAACTTGGTAGCTACAATAAGGAAAGTAATAGTTTCTCGTTTGTTGGCTGCTATGCGGAGTACAATATCGAGCTAAAAATGTAACAAATCGCTGCACTCGGACGCATATTGCTACGCTCGTTTTTATGTATGTCGCGGTGCTCCATTTTACATAAAAACGCTCTCCGCAATATGCGCCGGTGAGCTCGGCGTTAAAGGCTGTTCGTGGTTTTAGGGTTTTCCACCAACGAGTTAGCAGTGATCGTCCGCCTCTTTCAGTCCGTGTGTTTAACCGGTAAAGTGGCTTGTAATAAAGACCGCGTCAACGTGGCACCAATGGAGGGTTTAGCGTGTTGTATCCATCTCAATCCATCCGTTCCCTGTGTTCCGTTTTGTCGTCAACTAATAATCAAGGGCAGTGCTTCGCATTTGTTTGTGCCGGGCTAAGTCCAGCACAATTAGCTAATACAGTGCTGCCCTTAACAAGTTTAGCCATGCGACGCCCAAAAGGCGGGCGCACATGCTAAAGGCGTTAGTGTTCTCTAGAGAGACCGAGATCGCAGAGAAGGAATTTTAAGAAAATGTTAACTGACATATTTGCCGATCGTTATCTCGGGATTGAAATGTGGCAGGCCTTCAATGACGTAGAAGAGCGATTTCTTGTACAAGGCTTTCGCATAGTTATCGAGCAGCTTATTCCTTATTACAGAGATGGAAAGGAAGTAGCGTCAGCTAAAGCCACCTGGATTTCCTTGCACGATAAGCTGAGTATGGAGTTGGGGCTCGATGAACTAGCTCCTAAAGCATATCATTTCCAAACAACCTACAACGGAAATCCGGTAACTCATAGTGGTACTTGGACAATGGAGAAGGTCTGCAAAGACTTTGTTAACGCCAAGTATGACGGTATGGTTTCACCAGATAGATTTATCAAAGAGCGCCTTAGTTTCATTGAATTAGCTTTTCGCGAACGCGAAAACCAAATCAATGATATAAATGAAAAACTACCTCAACAGCTCATTGAAGCCAGAATCGAGAGCAAGCGTGTCCGGCCGGGCGGTAGAGGAATGCGATTGCCCGGAAACCGGGAGGATGGCTTGAAGGCATTTAACGAATCTATCAACCGCGCCTTTAGAGAGTCGGTAGAAGAATTAAACGAGCGAATGAGGCGTGCCAATTTCAATCTGCACTACCATAATGGCTTTATACAGATTTCTAATGATGAACTTATGAATGAGCAGGTTGAGGAGCCGTTCTGGGCTGTTATAAATTCTCCGCTTTGGGAGAATGTTGATATAGATATGAAAGAGGCTATCGACCTGCGAGACAGTAATGGTAGAGACCCAGCATTCTACGCGGCGCGAGCATTAGAAAGTACCATAAAGATAATATCCGATCAAAAGGGCTTCACGCACGGGGGCGAAAATGGAGCACACAATTACATCGAAAATCTCGGCAGCAAAAAGAATGGTGGTTACATTAATGAGTGGGAAAGGGAATCGCTAAAGTCATTCTTTACCGCCGTTAGAAATCCTTTTGGGCACGGCCCCGGCAGTGAAGACATGCCTAAGTTAACAGAGCAGCAAACAGATTGGGCAATAGAGTCTTGCATGTCTTGGATTAAGTCTTTAGTAAAGCGGATGTAACATATAACGTGCCAAGCAAACACTAACAAGGCTAGCAACCTGACACTGCATGCTACACTCCTTTTTGGTGTGGCTGCGCCACAATACACCAAAAATCCGCTACGCACGCAGTGCAGGTTCTAGCGGCGTTAAATAGCTCGGCAACATACTATTTATACGGCGTGAAGATTTCAGTTTTAAACTTACATTTTTAGCTGTGTAGTGGTTTTAAATATTATGCTAGTTTCATAACGAAACAGTTCGTTTAGCTCTACCAGCATTAAACCGTGCAAACCACTCTAAAAGTCTGTTTTAGTATTTTAAGTTTTACTGGTTGCAAGCATATTTTAGTAACTCGTAAAAAGTGTTATTTTCGAGCGGGTAGTTTTAATGAAGAAAAAAGCAGAGCGGGGTAGTGATGTAAAGTTTACCGGTCGTTCTTCTTAGAGTTTTCAGGTTTAGCGTTTACGGGTGTTCATGTAGCGTTGTTCGCCACTTTGGTAGCAAGGCTCCATTTGCGTTCCGCAACGCAGTGTTGGTGTTGTTTGGTGTATCGCCATTTAACAAGGCCATCATGCTGCGCCAGCAAGCTGGCTGGACAAATTTTCCGTTGTTTTTTTTGTGCTTTAACGCTACGCTAGCACAAAAAAAACAACTCCAAATTTGCCGCATATGGCGGCGTTACTTGTCTATTAAAAAAGTTTGGTGTGTAGTTAAGTTTCAGTAGGGTGTTCCTAAATTCGTTACCCTCCATCAAGTTTAGGTAAGCCACCTTTGGTCGCTTACAACGTGCTTCGAAAAAGGTAGATTTGGTAATCCGGTAAAGCTTCGTTGCAAAAAAGCGCATCCAAGCTTTACCTAGCAAAGGGAGTTTGCGGCTTATTCCTCCCGTTTGTTCCTTTCTGTTGGTTGCCATAATCACTTGTTGTTTTGGGTCAATTTTATGCCTTCTGTTTTGGCTATCCCACGGTTATAGTTGGGTCTAACCAAAGCTTCAGGCTTTTTAAAAAAATACAGCAATTGGCGTAGCAGCGTAGTTAAAAGTGAGTAGGTGTTTGGTACAAGTAACAAATCGCTGCACACGGACGCATATTGCTACGCTCGTTTTTATGTATGTCGCGGTGCTCCATTTTACATAAAAACGCTCTCCGCAATATGCGCCGGTGAGCTCGGCGTTATGCGAATATGAGGATTACATTTTGAATGCAAAGCTTAAAATAATTTCGTTACTTACGGCTTTGACGATCACGAACTTTGCTATGGCTTCAGAGTGCGATAAATCTTGTAAAAAGCATCTCGTAGAGAATTATTTTTCGCTTTTAGGCGAGGTTTACAAGAAAGAATCGAAATCTGAGGATATCGTAAAATTATTCGATCTATTTCATTCTGATGTACGGTATGAACATATTGAATATCAGGCAAATTTCAACAAATTGGAATGGCAACAGGCTTTTACCGAAAACCAAAACCGAGGAGCATATGGCGCGTCCAAAAATAGCGTGATCTCAGTTAAGAACTATATTTTTGGCAAAAACCATATTGCAATTGAATACAGCTACGGAGAGATCTCCGAAACAGGCGATTGGACTCCCAAAGGCGACCAGAATCTTTTGGCCCTTTTCGGGTTTAGTGGGCGAAAAATTAGTTTGGTTAGAGAGTACTGGTAGTTGCATAACAAATCGGTCAAATTGACCCCCATTACTTCGCTTCGTTTTGCGGTGGCTTCGCCACTCTACCGCAAAACTCCGTTACGCAACGGGGGCAATTTACCAAGGCGTTATGAATTCTAATCGATGAAAGAGATAATCCTAAAAACAGATATAGAAAATGCTAGCTTTTATATTTCGTCTCTAGCAATTGGAATACTAGAAGGAATGAAATCTGGTGGTGTTCCTCTTGAATGCGGTACTTGGAGTTTGGCTCGTCCAATCTTCTGGCAGGCACTCGAAGAATGTGTAGAAATAGATTGCCGTCTGGTTGATTGGGTTTCTTCATTGGATGAATTGGATGCACTACAAAATCTTGATGGTAGTGCTTATAAGGCTATTGATGAACTTATAGGCTTACTAAAAATCAGCCAAGAGAAATCACTCAAGGGTAATCCTTCACTTGCAATATCTTCGGTGGTGCAAACAAATTCATAACAAGGCCAGCCACAATCGCCAGCAAGCTGGCTGGACCTCCGCTGCGTTGCTTCATTTTTGCTTTAACGCTACGCTAGCACAAATAAATCAACCCAGCTCCGGCCTGTGCTGGCGGCGTTAAAGGCTGTTCGTGGTTTTAGGGTTTTCCACCAACGAGTTAGCAGTGATCGTCCGCCTCTTTCAGTCCGTGTGTTTAACCGGTAAAGTGTCTTGTAATAAAGACCGCGTCAACGTGGCACCAATGGAGGGTTTAGCGTGTTGTATCCATCTCAATCCATCCGTTCCCTGTGTTCCGTTTTGTCGTCAACTAATAATCAAGGGCAGTGCTTCGCATTTGTTTGTGCCGGGCTAAGTCCAGCACAATTAGCTAATACAGTGCTGCCCTTAACAAGTTTAGCCATGCGACGCCCAAAAGGCGGGCGCACATGCTAAAGGCGTTATACGCTTAAGATAGTGCAAAGGAATCAATATGAGTGACAAACCAACAGTATTTATTGCTTCTTCATCTGAAGCTATTTCAGTTGCGGAAGCTGTTCATATAAAGCTTGGGCAAGAAATGAGGGTAAAGCTGTGGGAAAATGCTTTTGATTTGTCGTCGATTACGATTACCACCCTTATAGGAAAGACAAAAGAAGCAGACTATGCTGTCTTTGTGTTCCATCCTGACGACAAAACTCTAATAAGAGAAAAAGAATATAGCTCGGTAAGAGACAATGTTGTTCTAGAGCTAGGAATGTTTATCGGTGCGCTGGGGCTTGAAAAATGCTTCATTTTGGTTCCAAAATCAGCAGAAACTACCTTTCGATTACCTACAGATCTTGCAGGCGTAACCGCTACTTTTTACGACGACCAAGAGCCTGACTTAACAGATGCAGTTACAGGAAGTTGCGCAAAGATAAAGCAGTCTGTTAAAAAACTTGAAGCTGCTAAAACCAAGACAGAGACTACCAGTGAGGCTGAAACTTTAAGGCAGCAGCTGCACAGCACGCAATCACAAATATGGAGTATGAATCACGACATCCAGCGAGCAAATGAGCAATCTCAATCTCTATTAGAATCAATCAAACTTCATTTCTTTTCAATTGCAAAACCAGCTACCCCGGCAGAAATAAAGGCTTGGGAAGATGGTGCAAAAGCCAGCTACCTTAAAGAAGTAAAAATCCGGGATCATGGTGTGTACTTTGTAGATAGAGAAGTGATTATCCCCCCACTTCATGGCGCTGGATCAATTTCAATTATCGTCAATTCGGGCGTAAAGGTTTATGGAATAGACAAATGGAGTCATAACAGCATCTACTATATGGATGGGTTCAGAACCGATGCGCGCGTATAACAAAGCTATCAAAAATCGTTCCGGCCAAAAAACGGCCTCCACTGGACGCGCTAACGCGCGCCTTTTATAGCGGCGTTATGTAAATAATATGAATAAATATTTGCAGGTGATTTTAGTTTCTATCATAACAGTGAAATCTTATGCGGTTTCACTCGATGGAACTTGGCTGGAAGATAAAGAGAAATCATTCGAATGGAATTCTCTTCATAGCAAAGCAGATACTGAAAGGCTGGAGAAGTTGAGAGCAATAATGGGGCATATGTATATAACTGTTAACGCCAATGTAAAAATGACCCACTAACGCCAAACGAAAATTGACCCACCTGAGGCACTATAGCCGCCGGATTAATAGCTAGGCGGTGACATGATTACTCAGGAGATATTAGTGGATATTCACGTATTACATAGGCAAGGGCTTGGCATTCGCGCGATTGCAAAAAAGCTCAACCTTTCCAGAAATACCGTGCGAAGCTACCTTCGTGCACCAGCTAAAACACCAACATATTCGGAGCGAGAGCAGCGCCCTTCGATCCTAGATCCTTACAAGCCGTATTTGCTCGAACGTATTGAGGCAGCTAAGCCGCACTGGATACCTGCGACTGTTTTGCATAGAGAGATTCGTGAACGAGGGTACACGGGTGGCGTATCAACGATTAAGGTGTTTGTTCATGCGTTCAAACCCTCGGTTAATGACCCTGTCGTGCGATTCGAAACCGAACCTGGCGAGCAAATGCAGGTCGACTTTACGATCATTCGCCGAGGCCGAAATGCGCTTAAAGCCTTTGTCGCTACAATGGGGTTTAGCCGAGGCACTTACGTAAAGTTCTCTAGTTCTGAAAACCAGCAAGATTGGCTTGAAGGCATCAAGGGTGCGCTAGAATACTTTGGTGGTGTACCAAAGGAGATACTCTTCGATAACGCCAAGTCCATCATGATTCAGCGCGATGCGTACGGCAACGGTAAGCACCAATGGAATGCTCAATTACTAGATCAGGCAAACACCTATGGTTACCGACCTCGGGCTTGCCGACCGTACAGAGCTAAAACCAAAGGTAAGGTTGAACGCTTCAACTCTTATCTTAAGCAGTGTTTTGTCACACCGTTGTCTGCCACATTAAAGCAAGCTGGCCTGACTCTGAATGTTGAGGCCGCAAATGCCCATATAGGCACTTGGCTAAATGACGTAGCTCATCAGCGGACGCACGGCACAACTAATGTTAAACCCCAAATACGTATGGATAAAGAGCTGCAATATCTACAGCCGCTGCCATCTGAATACAAGACAGTAGATTCACCGGTTATTACAACTATACGACCACTTCCGGTAGAAAGCTTCCAGCACCCGCTGGACGTCTACGATCAACTGCTTGAGGTGGCTCAATGAACATTCAACACGAACGCATACGCAGTGCTTGCACGCAGCTAAAGTTGGAATCAATGGCCAGAGAGTGGTCGGCGCTAGCCGATAAAGCCAGCTCAACTGAGCAAACCCTAGCAGACTTCTTTGAGCAATTACTGCGCACCGAGCTAGATGCAAAAGCTGAACGTACGCAAGCGACATTACTAAAGTTTGCTGGTTTGCCAGCCCAAAAGCGCATAGAAGATTACGACTTCAAGTTTGCCTCAGGAGCCCCCAAAAAACAGATTCAGGAACTTGCTGGATTAGGTTTTTTAGAGCGGACAGAGAATGTGGTGTTACTTGGTCCAAGTGGTGTAGGAAAGAGCCATCTTGCAATCGCTTTGGCCTATAAAGCCATTTTGACGGGTCACAAAACGCGCTTTATAACCGCTGCCGACTTAATGTTGCAGCTTTCCACAGCAAAAGCGCAAGGCCGACTTGATGGTTATCTTAAGCGAAATATTATTGGGCCGAAATTAATGATCATTGATGAGATTGGCTATCTACCCTTTGGGCGAGAGGAGGCGAATTTATTCTTCAATGTCATAGCAAAACGTTACGAAAAAGGCAGCATTATCGTCACCAGCAATCTGCCGTTCTCACAATGGTCAAATGCCTTTGCTGACGATACAACACTAACCGCAGCACTACTCGATCGGCTACTGCATCACGCACACATTGTACAAATATCGGGAGAAAGCTATCGGCTAAAAAACAAAAAGCATGCGGGCATCGCCCCGCCACAATCGATCAATAATTAAACGGGGTGGGTCAGTTTTACTTTGGCGATAATCGGTAAAAGTGGGTCAGTTTTAAGCTGGCGTTGACATATAACCTACAAGGATGGAGTGATGTGTCAGTTTTTCGAGCCCTATACTGTAAAGTACAATGGAAAGGTAACAGAGGTTGCTCGCTTATCAACAACGCTCGCTAACTATGAAGTATTAGAGAAAAATGAATTTGGGTTTGCATTGAAAGTGACGTATGAAAATAAAACGGACGCTATAGATATGCTAATTTACGAGAGTGAGAGAAGTCATTATGGGGTTCGCTTAACCACGGAAGACTTTGGAATGCCGGGAACTAGAGTATATTTTAAGAAGGTGGCGCCTGTAAAATGGGGCTTTGATTGCGGCGAGTAATTACATAACAAGGCCATCAAATTGACCGCCGAAGCTACGCACTTTTTTGTGTAAGCTTCGCTATTTCACACAAAAAACCGCTACGCTACGGCGTCAATTTATGGCGGCGTTAGGCATTAAGACATATGAAAAACATATTTATATTTATCGGGGTTTTTATTGCCGCATGTACAAGTGGTGTTATTACCAGTATTTTCGTCACGATGAATCAAAACGAAGCAATATTAGTGAGAGCGGCAAGTATTGGAGAGGTACTTTTTTCACCAGAATCCGAACAATCAGATTTTGAAATACAAGCCGGTTTAGCGAATAATATTGTGGAATACGTTAATAACGACGATTTTGAAGGTCTTTTGTCTTTAGCTTGTATTAACTTAATGTTTAGCGCAGAAGAACTTAATCCGGAAGTATGGAAAGGTGCAAATAAATACAAGTACGCGGTGGAAGTACGCGATAAATCAATGAATAACTTGATTGATCTTCGTAAAAGAGGTTACTGCGAATAATGCCTAACAATTTGCTTCATTTGACGCAGCGGTCTACGCGATTTTTGTGTATTCGCGTTGCTCATTATCACACAAAAACACTACAACCGCTGCGCAACTGAGCAAGGCGTTAAAACTCAGAGTCATTATGAGCAAGAATAAAGAATACTTACTTAGTGTTTCAACAGATAAAGATGGAAGCCAGGTTTTTATCCATGCTGACATAAATGGAATCTTGGCTTTAGAAAAAAGCATCGCATTTCTTAAGAGAAAGCTTGCTGAAAACGAGTGTGATCATGATCATTTTCATTCTGAGTCATGGGCTGGTGATGAGCTCTCCGAAACAATGTTGGAACAGGAGAAGGAGGCGGGCTGTAAACAAGTACATCACGTCAAAATATATGGATGGAATCAAGAGTGGAAAATAAATCACAATTTGTAGTACGTTTTAACAAGGTTAGCCAACCTCGCCCGCAAGCGGGCTGGACCTCCGTTCCGGTATTTGTTTGTGTTGGCCGCTTACGCTAACACAAACAAATACCTACACTACGGCCGTTGCTAACGGCGTTAGGCTAAAAACATGAGGGAGCGTTGGAGCTTTAAGTCAATAATTGCAATTTCTTTAATTGGTTTTTTATCTGTATTGCTCGCAATGTCATATAACTCCATTTTGTTGGGGTTTGTAGTATTTATATTTGGATTCTTTTTTTGGATATTGTTAGTTAATTATCTTTCTGTGGTTTTATGTGGGCGTGAGTTTAAGTGTTTCATATATCAAGTGGGCGAGGAAAGGGATGTTCCAAATATAGAGATTTACGCAAATGGTTGGTTTGTATATAAAGAGTACAAAGACCTTGCTACTGTTTTCGTAACAAATGAAGGATTACATATATATCGAATGGGCTTATGCTCTGTTCATCTGGGTTGGAATAGTTTCGAGCGCATTATTATTCATAACGAAAAATCCCCTCTTATGGCTACTGTGGAAATATTCAAAAATGGTCTACGGAATAGAGATTTATTAATACCTTGGGATGTTCAGTTAACAGAAATGCTCCCGTCAAGCAAGGTTTAAATGTTAAGTAAGGGCTATATCAATAGCCTAACAAATGTGTCAAGAAGGACAGTTTTTCCGTCGCTCGTTTTGTGCTTAAATAGCACAAAACAATCAACTCCAAAACTGCCTCTTACACAGGCGTTAAACACCAAGAGATAGTCATGAGAACATTTTCTGAAAAATATCTTGGCGGAAGTAAGGTTCACGAAGATAGATACAAAATAGATGTCATAGTACTAGAAAAATATATGGCGTTTTCTACTGAAATATTGAGATTGGCGTTATTGGGAATAGCTGTATATGGGTTTTTAGTATCTAACATCGTGCTGGAAATCGGGGAGAGCGGTCTGTTAGCTCTCAATGCCAATATGAGCTCGGTAGTTTTTCTTTTTTTGGGTCCAATTGCTTTTTTACTTTCTTCCTTGGCGGCTCTTGCGCACAGGTTTTACTCATCTGATTGCCTAGCGCACTATGTGCGGATACTACGCCTTAGTGAGGCTGAGGGTAATGAAAAATTGAAAACAGAGAAAGATAGCCTAGAAAAAGATGGGAAGCGTTGCAAGAACCTAATTATTGCTTTATGCATCTTTTTAGTTCTCGGTGCTTTCTTAGCTGTTTGTTCATTTGGTATTGTCCTAAACGGGGGAGTACATGTTTAACAAGGTTAGCCAACCTCGCCCGCAAGCGGGCTGGACCTCCGTTCCGGTATTTTTATGCGTTTATCGCTACGCTAACGCACAAAAACACCTACACTACGGCCGTTGCTAACGGCGTTAGCACTACATTATGGAAGAACATACACCATACGAAGAGAGAACAAAAAGGCAGCCAGATTTCATCGTTGAATATGAAATTAATTTAGCCGAAGAAATAAAAAGCGCTAAGCCTGGGCAAGGAATGAGAGTGGACTTTCTCTATGATGGAGACGACCCTCAGATTGAAGGCGTTCACATGATCTGGCCAGAAATTCTTGATGAGAATGGCAAGGTTATAACGGATACCACGCCGGGTAATATTCCCCAAAAAG
The DNA here is from genome assembly GCF_014217335.1 of Teredinibacter purpureus. NCBI lineage: Bacteria > Pseudomonadati > Pseudomonadota > Gammaproteobacteria > Cellvibrionales > Cellvibrionaceae > Teredinibacter > Teredinibacter purpureus. The sequence goes on from NZ_CP060092.1 coordinate 2,621,741, forward strand.
GTTATGCGAATATGTGGGTGTTGAGTGATGAGCGTCGAGAGTACCATCATAAAAGGCTTAAAATTGGTACAAAAGGTACTTGGTGGCGTGGTGGTCGTGTTGCTTATGTTACGGTGGTTCAAGTCAATGCGCTCAAGTGCTAACAAAGCTGTCAAATTGACAGTTTTTCCGTCGCTCCTTTTTGTGCTTAATAGCACAAACGGGCTCCTACAAAACTGCAATTTACAGCGGCGTTATGTGTAAATTGAAATGAGCATTTTCATTTGGCTAGTATTAGGGTTTTTCTTAGCCGTAGGAATCTACCTGTTTAAAAAATGGAATCTTCGTCCAGTTAATTGGGAACCTGAAGAAGTTTCAAAGCTACTTCTCTCGTGGCTCGATGATAATATTGATGATCGAGCCTGGGATTATTTTGAGTCTTGTGAAATCGCCAACCCAAAACTAGAAGCAATTCGGCAGCGTGCTTTAGATGCCGTGTATTTTGAATCGCCCTTTATCGTGTCTACTAGGCAAAATGGCCTACGCCTAAATGAAAAAGGCAAAGAGTTATTCCAAGAGCTAAGAGAAAAATGCTTAGAGATTTAATGTCAATACCCACACATAACAATACGCACCACGTTCGCACAGCGGTAAAGCTGCTGTGCCGGACAAGCCTACGCGATGCTTCGGCTTGCCCGTGTGCTTTGCGTTAGGTGAGTCAGGGAGCACATGAAAAAGAAATTATTTTATATAGTAATACTGCTATCCTTGATCGGATGTAAAACCGAATACAAGGAATTTTCAGAAAAAATTAGCGCAGGCGTAACCGCTGAGGAAGTAGAGATATTCTTAAGTGAAAATACTATTTCTTATCAATATATAAGCTGTAACGAACTAGCCGAGCTTATTAGCTCCGTTAAAAAAGAGTGTATTGGTGATAACTCGCGTGGTGTGATCAAGGGTATAGTCAATGATGGCTCATATATGCTCGGTATGGGTTCCTCCGATGTATATTTTCAGCTTGAAATTGGTGCAGGAGGAAAGGTTGTAGATGTTTACACTGATACCATTTATACCTTTCTGTAAATCACCTAACAAGTTTGTCAACAGGACATTTTTTGCTGCGCTCCGTTTTGCGGTGGCTTCGCCACTTTACCGCAAAACTACGCTACACAAAAAATGCCTGTTACAAAGGCGTTATGAGTAAATTATGAAACAAGCCCTATTAGTAGCCGTCCTTTTTATAGCGGTAGGTATGAGTTATTTTCTAGGCTATAGGTCAGGAATAGAAAAAGTTGAAGAAATCACTCATAGGGTTTCAAGTATAGACGATGCATATCCAAAGATGATGGCTTGGTATCAAGAGGTATTTAGGACGCTGACATGGCTAGAGTCACTTGAAGCAACAAGTTCAATGAGCGAGCTTTCCGTTTTGATTGATGAGACTAAAGAAAGTGGTAGGGGTCATGTGGCTTTATTCTTTGAGTATTCCGATAGGGTAAAGGTAGCCTCAGGCAAGCGCCAGGAAATCGAAATTTTGGAAGATGGTGTTAGAAAAAATAGTGCTAAATTCGAACAATAAAACTCATAACAAACGCATCATGTACGCGCCTTCGGCGCAGGACTCGCAACAAGTTGCTCGCCTCATATGCGGGCGTTATGTGAAGCTATGAGTAAACTAATTACTACCGTTATTTGCATGTTTATTTCATCTTCTTGTTTTTCGCTTAGTGTTTCTTGCCCTGTAGATGAAGAGTTCAAAAAATATGTATCTGAAGCGAAACTCGAATATAAGTGGGATGTAGATACTTGGCTGGTAAAAATAAATGCACCGGACAAAATTGGAAAATATCGATTCGCGAAAATACAGATTAATAAAGAAGGTGAAGGAATGGCGATTCCGCTCCAAACTGAAAACGAAAAAGGCATAGTTTCAGCGCATTTTTACCTAAACGAGAATGCTATGAAGGGTATGAGTTTGTGGGTGGCTTACGGTAATCATTGCTTGCAAGGTTTTCATCTGGAGCTAAAGCCAAATGTTGAGGCGTTGTAATCACCCAGGTTATCAACTGAAGTGCAATGAAAGTGATTAACGAACATAGACTGCCTCCGGTGTTTCCATATTTAAACATTTTCTAGGTCGTCGGTTAAGTTTCATTGCAATTTTATCGCAATCCTTTTGAGTTATGCTCTTCATTGATTCTCCTTTAGGTAAATATTGTCGTATGAGACCGTTGGTATTTTCGTTTAACCCTCTTTCCCATGAGTGGTAGGGGTTGGCAAAGTAAAATGTTGAGTTAGTGACGTCTTCAATTTTTTTGTATTGATGAAACTCGGTACCGTTATCAGCGGTAATTGTTTTTACCTGATTAACCTGTTTTTTGATTAGCTGAATAACTTTTCGATTTAACTCGTCAGTCGTACGGTTCCTAATTTTGCCAATGATCGTGTATTTACTTTTTCGATCAACTAACGTGACAATTGAATGTTGATCGCGTGAACCATGAACGGTATCAATTTCGAAATGACCGATTCGGCTCTTATTTTCTGCCCCTAGAGGTCGCTCAGAGATATGGGCCTTATTGGCTAAAACGCCTCTAGAGTCAGGGCTTCTATATCTTTTTCGGCGTTTCTTGCTTGATTGACGTAAGTGCTTATAGAGATCCCCTGAATAAAACATGTTGTACCAAATATAGCGATAAATGGTCGAATGGCTGATCGATAATATATTGCACTTCTTAAGCCACAAGGAAACTTGTTCTGGGCTCCAATCGAGGCGTATTAAGGCGATGACCATCTGAAGCTCGGTATCATTGAATTGCCATTTACGACGAGACTCCCTCCGTATTCGAGAGGTACGTTTTACTGCTCGCGCTGCGCAGTATTTACCGTCTGGGCGACGATTTCGTTTTAACTCTCTGGAGATCGTGCAAGGATCGCGGCCTAAGGCCCGTGCAATATAGGCTTGAGATTTACGTTGCTTTAAATAGGCCGCTATAGTATATCTTTCATCAGTGGTGAGCTGGTGGTACATCATGAGGTCCCTCTTCTTGCCGGTCGAGAAAAACCATGAGTATCCCAGTTCACCCTATATAAAGGAAGATGCAGGCGCGTTGCACTTACTTTGCGAATTCGGCTCACATAACAAGCCAAGCCAGCAGGACTTATTTTGCTGTCGCTTCGCTCCAAAACGCAAAATAAGCCTCTGCTTGGGGCGTTATACAAGGCTTGCATGAAGAAATATATTTTTGTCATTGTTGTTTATTTTCTACATGCGTGCGCATCAGCGCCACACGAAATTTCTATTGATTCGCTTCATGAGGGTATAAAAAAACACTATTACTCTGAGGGCTCCACGATTGTGTTGGTGAATAACCTAGATGGAACATCTGAGGAAGTTTCTCTTCCTGGTTGCTCAAAACCTGAAATTTGCGGTGATATTGTGTTAGTTGCTTGTGGCGTCGATGGAGCAATCGACTATCTAAATAATACAACTGGAGAGGTTGTAGCGAATTGCGGAGGCCAATGTAACTTTGGCTTTTCTAAAGAGTATGATTCATGTTTAAAACGTTGCCCCCCAAAAGAGTGGGCGTGTAAATAATGTATAACAAAAGTAGCCAATTGACCTCCGTAAGCTGTCTTGGTTTTTGCAAAAAACGCAAAAACACAATCCAACTTACTCCGGCAATTGCTACTGGCGTTATGGCGGGTTTAAATAATTTGTAAATCGTTCCAGAATACTGTCCAATTTGAGAACTAGCAGTTTAGTAAGTGCAAACGTCGAGAAAGAGCAAATAGTTTCACTCGGCACAAGAATGTAGTGAAGTGGTTACAATAGAAAGCATTGGAATAAGGTGAGCGCAAACCTGTTCGTTCTTTGGTTTACCGTTTAAAAACCCACTGCGAAATGAAACAGGTAGTTCGCATCTTCAAGGCTCCATCAAGAAGGTGCGAATTGTTAGAATAGTGGATTAAACTGGTTGGGTTTTTAATAGGCTAAAGTTCCGCGTTCGCTCCACAAAGAGCGCTGTAGAAAGTAAGTGCCACCCAGCTCCCAGGTTATCAACTGAAGTGCAATGAAAGTGATTAACGAACATAGACTGCCTCCGGTGTTTCCATATTTAAACATTTTCTAGGTCGTCGGTTAAGTTTCATTGCAATTTTATCGCAATCCTTTTGAGTTATGCTCTTCATTGATTCTCCTTTAGGTAAATATTGTCGTATGAGACCGTTGGTATTTTCGTTTAACCCTCTTTCCCATGAGTGGTAGGGGTTGGCAAAGTAAAATGTTGAGTTAGTGACGTCTTCAATTTTTTTGTATTGATGAAACTCGGTACCGTTATCAGCGGTAATTGTTTTTACCTGATTAACCTGTTTTTTGATGAGCTGAATAACTTTTCGATTTAACTCGTCAGTCGTACGGTTCCTAATTTTGCCAATGATCGTGTATTTACTTTTTCGATCAACTAACGTGACAATTGAATGTTGATCGCGTGAACCATGAACGGTATCAATTTCGAAATGACCGATTCGGCTCTTATTTTCTGCCCCTAGAGGTCGCTCAGAGATATGGGCCTTATTGGCTAAAACGCCTCTAGAGTCAGGGCTTCTATATCTTTTTCGGCGTTTCTTGCTTGATTGACGTAAGTGCTTATAGAGATCCCCTGAATAAAACATGTTGTACCAAATATAGCGATAAATGGTCGAATGGCTGATTGATAATATATTGCACTTCTTAAGCCACAAGGAAACTTGTTCTGGACTCCAATCGAGGCGTATTAAGGCGATGACCATCTGAAGCTCGGTATCATTGAATTGCCATTTACGACGAGACTCCCTCCGTATTCGAGAGGTACGTTTTACTGCTCGCGCTGCGCAGTATTTACCGTCTGGGCGACGATTTCGTTTTAACTCTCTGGAGATCGTGCAAGGATCGCGGCCTAAGGCCCGTGCAATATAGGCTTGAGATTTACGTTGCTTTAAATAGGCCGCTATAGTATATCTTTCATCAGTGGTGAGCTGGTGGTACATCATGAGGTCCCTCTTCTTGCCGGTCGAGAAAAACCATGAGTATCCCAGTTCACCCTATATAAAGGAAGATGCAGGCGCGTTGCACTTACTTTGCGAATTCGGCGCTCATAACAAATCGCTGCACTCGGACGCATATTGCTACGCTCGTTTTTATGTATGTCGCGGTGCTCCATTTTACATAAAAACGCTCTCCGCAATATGCGCCGGTGAGCTCGGCGTTAGGATATTTCTATCAATCAATCTAGGGGATTTATGAAAAACTTATATTTCACAATTTTTGTTTTATGTTTGTCTGGATGCGCAACTGCATATGGTAAATATGGTTTCTCAGGTGGCTATAAAGATAAGCAGTTAGATGATGGGTCTATTGAAGTTTCGTATCAGGGAAACGGTACTACTTCTCCAGAAACAGTCGAGCTATATTGGGAAAAACGAGCCGCAGAATTATGCCCAAGTGGATATGATATCGTTTCAAAAGAAAATGGTGGTCACAGTAGTTATTACCCAGTGCAAGTATTTCACCCCTTAACTGAGGGTGTTATTAAGTGCCTTGGTGATGGTTAACAGTGCAATCCTAACAAGCCGCTGTAGAAGGACAGTTTTTCCGCCGCTTAAATTTATGGCGAAAAGACTGCCATAAATCAATCAGCTCCAAAACTGCCTCTAAGCGGGGCGTTAAATAGCTCGGCAACATACTATTTATACGGCGTGAAGATTTCAGTTTTAAACTTACATTTTTAGCTGTGTAGTGGTTTTAAATATTATGCTAGTTTCATAACGAAACAGTTCGTTTAGCTCTACCAGCATTAAATCGTGCAAACCACTCTAAAAGTCTGTTTTAGTATTTTAAGTTTTACTGGTTGCAAGCATATTTTAGTAACTCGTAAAAAGTGTTATTTTCGAGCGGGTAGTTTTAATGAAGAAAAAAGCAGAGCGGGGTAGTGATGTAAAGTTTACCGGTCGTTCTTCTTAGAGTTTTCAGGTTTAGCGTTTACGGGTGTTCATGTAGCGTTGTTCGCCACTTTGGTAGCAAGGCTCCATTTGCGTTCCGCAACGCAGTGTTGGTGTTGTTTGGTGTATCGCCATTTAACAAGGCCATCATGCTGCGCCAGCAAGCTGGCTGGACAAATTTTCCGTTGTTTGTTTTGTGCTTTAACGCTACGCTAGCACAAAAAAACAACTCCAAATTTTCCGCATATGGCGGCGTTAGGGTTCCTATGAGAAATCTCGTACTTTTTATTATTGTCCTAATTTCGGTTGCCGCCGAATGTGGCGCGGTGCATATGCATGGTGGTTGACGTATAAAGTAGAACCGAAGAGTATGAATTTCAAGAATATCGAGGCTACCGCTCTGAATTCTGACTTTAAGAAAATCTCAATCTTGAGCTGTAAACTGCCCGCTACGTTCTCGGCAGAAGAGTGCGCAGAAATTGATGGGAATAATCTAAGCTTGACTGTCGAAGGTGATTTTAACTCTGATGGCATTATTGAAATATGGCGTATTGGAGTGGCTAAATCAAAGCAAGGGCAATATTACAAAGTCCTTTTCGCAACTTCCAAAGATGGAAAGTTACTTCATTCCTTAAGTACGAAATACGACAGGCCGGGGTTTTCTGCTTTTCTGGTTAGAGGCGATGCCCTATCTTGGGTGATGTGTATGGAATGTGGGCACCTAGCTGACGTTGTTTGGTCGGGAGAAACGTTCATGCTAGATTGGGGCGAGGACTATGGGTAACCCTAACAATACGTGCCAGCTGACATTTTGGTCGGCGCTCCATTTTGTGTATGGCTTCGCCATGCTACACAAAACTCCACACCAACCAAAATGCAGCTGCACTCTGCGTTAAGTGCCGGTAGACCCATGGATATAACTAGTTTCGTCGAAAATAATTACAAGTTATTTGGTTCATTCGACAAGCCTGGTCTCGCAACTGATATTCACCACTGTGAAGAATGTAGAGATCACAATGACGAAGTGGATGGTGCTGATCGAAGAGAATTGTCATCGGAACAAATTGGTACGGTATGTTGGGGGATTTCCTCGTTTCTTACTCCTCAAGCGATGGGGTATTATATTCCTCGCTTTATCGAGTTGGCTGTTACAGGGAAGAACGATAAGGATGGTACTCCATATATGTGCCTATACATCAACCAGATTGGTCTACATTCTGAGTCCGAGCAGTTTTCATTATTTAGCAATGAGCAGCGTTTGGCTGTGTGTAGTAGTCTAATTTTACTTAAGAGTCAGCATATCCAAACATTAGCTGAGCACTGCTGGGAAGATGACATAGACGCTGCCATCAATCAGTGGAGAACTTAACAAGCAAATCAATTCGACCTCCGCAAGCTGTCTTCTTTTTTGCGGAGCAAAAAAATAGCCATCTCGCTCCGGCGAATTATTTGGGCGTTACTTGTCTATTAAAAAAAGTTTGGTGTGTAGTTAAGTTTCAGTAGGGTGTTCCTAAATTCGTTACCCTCCATCAAGTTTAGGTAAGCCACCTTTGGTCGCTTACAACGTGCTTCGTAAAAGGTAGATTTGGTAATCCGGTAAAGCTTCGTTGCAAAAAAGCGCAACCAAGCTTTACCTAGCAAAGGGAGTTTTCGGCTTATTCCTCCCGTTTGTTCCTTTCTGTTGGTTGCCATAATCACTTGTTGTTTTGGGTCAATTTTATGCCTTCTGTTTTGGCTATCCCACGGTTATAGTTGGGTCTAACCAAAGCTTCAGGCTTTTTAAACAAATACAGCAATTGGCGTAGCAGCGTAGTTAAAAGTGAGTAGGTGTTTGGTACAAGTAACAAATCGCTGCACACGGACGCATATTGCTACGCTCGTTTTTATGTATGTCGCGGTGCTCCATTTTACATAAAAACGCTCTCCGCAATATGCGCCGGTGAGCTCGGCGTTACAAGGCAAAATGAATCGAGCATCGTTGTATCCAATCAGTGGGTTTTTAATAGCCCCGCCTATAGGTGCACTAATATGGGTTGTGCTATATGGCGGTATTGGTGAAATTTTTGGTGGGATATCTGCTTGGGCAGTTATTGTAAGTTGGGTTATTTCCGCAATTGTTGGTATACCTATATATTTACTTCTTAAAGCTAAAGGTTGTATTAACTTTCGTTCTTTAACTTTAGGCGGTGCATTAATTTCAGCCGCTCCTTGGCTACTATTTAGTTTTCCGGGCGGCACGACTCGTAGTGTTGTGGGGCAAACAATAATCATTGAAAATGGCAGCTACACTACAGCAGGCCTTTTGTACCAATTAAAGTTTCTGCTGGGTTTTGGCTTTTGTGGTGCAGTTTCAGGCTTAGTCTTTTGGCTTATAGTACGGCAGCTTGTAACAAGGCCATCAAATTGACGGCTTTTCCGTCGCTTTTTTTGTGGCTTAACGCTACGCTGCCACAAAACAATCAACTACAAAGCCGCAATTTATGGCGGCGTTACATTTAAGAGGAAGTATGGAGCAAATTTTTAAATATCAGAAAGAAGATTGGCAAATCTTTCAGTCGTATCTGGAAAAAGATCTCTGCAAGTCCACTAAGATGTGGTATGAGAGTTCTTGGTTCAATATGGTTTTGTGGTTTATTATCGCCTTGGTCTTCTTTACGTTTTTTCAGGTAACAAGTGAATTTAGCTGGCCTACAGCGGGTATCGTTTCCTTTTTCTTTGTATTTATATTTGGTCAATTAGTTCTTAATGGGCTCAAGTTTAAGAAATTATGTTCTCCTTCAAAGGAGGGAACTTTTATTGGGGAGCACCGGTTCAAATTTGATGAAGAAGGCATCCATAGCGAAGGAGACGGTTACCGCGCTATCCACAACTGGAGCGTTGTTAAGCGTGTCGTAAAAACGGACAAGGCAATGTATTTGTTTCTTGACAGTGCGCTTGCATATATTTTCCCCTTGTCACAATTAGAAGATCCTGAGAAGTTCTATGAATACATTGGATTAAAAGCAAATGTAACAAGTTTGTCCAGTTGACGTCCAAACCTACGCGGCTTTTGTGCGTTACGCTCCGCTCCACTTTAGCGCAAAAGCCGCTCCAGTTTGGCCGCAACTGACAAAAGCGTTAGGCACAAGCAAGCTTCAAGTATTCACCTAAAAGGAAATATATATGTCTTTTAAAGCTACTGTTTATCGTGTATTGATTGCATCACCTGGTGATGTTGGCGATGAGCGGAATTTAATTCCTGAGGTGATAAATGAATGGAATACAGTTTCAGCGGCCTCAACAAATATTATTTTAATGCCTGTAAAGTGGGAGACAAGTACAACACCTCTTTTAGGTAGTCGTCCTCAAGCAGTAATAAATGATCAAATTGTAGATAACGCTGATTTATTAGTCGGGGTATTTTGGACTAGGCTAGGAACCAATACTGGACATGCTGTAAGTGGTACAGCAGAGGAAATTGAGCAGTTCGTCAAAGCTGAAAAACCAGTGATGCTATATTTTTCACAGTCACCAGTTGAACCAGATAAGCTCGACATAGAGCAGTTTACCTCTCTAAAAGAGTTTAAGGACAACATGCGCCTTCAGGGGTTAACTGAAACTTATAATGGTCTAACTGATTTTAGGCAAAAATTCACTCGTCAATTGGCCCTTAATCTAAATAATCTAATCGACTCACTGCTAGAAAAAGAGAAAGCAGAAGGAAGAGAACCGTCGAAAAAGGTTAAGACCATTAAAAAGGCTGCAGTGGAAAATTTAACCCAACTATCGGCTGAGGGTGCAGAGCAGTATTTGAAAAAAGCAATCTCTGAAACTTCCCGAGATGATGGGTGGGCAAAATTACCGGCTATGGCCTCCTACCTTATACGATATACCCCTGTAGATTATCGAGAGATGGGGTTTGCTAAATTAAAGCCTTACCTTGAGTCAACAGGTTTATTTGAGTTTAATGAATTATCAAAAACTGATATTGAAATCTGCCTAAAAAGCAAAAATAATCGGACACCCATGTTAACGCCGAGTTAAAACTAAGACGCCTAATAAAAGAACATAACGGGCAATGGGATCGCAGTCAAAAAGCGTGGTATTTACCACATAAAGAGGTGCGTACACTTGGTTTAGAGCACAAAGTGGTATTAGGCTTAAACGCGCCCTCAATTCACGAACTTTAACGTCGTACTGACATATATCCACGCTGTATAAATACTATTGCTATATGCCTAGATTTAGGTATATAAGTATAAGTGTTGTGGAAATGCGTCTTAACGACGTTGAATAAACTGTTATGGCGGGTTTAAATAATTTGTAAATCGTTCCAGAATACTGTCCAATTTGAGAACTAGCAGTTTAGTAAGTGCAAACGTCGAGAAAGAGCAAATAGTTTCACTCGGCACAAGAATGTAGTGAAGTGGTTACAATAGAAAGCATTGGAATAAGGTGAGCGCAAACCTGTTCGTTCTTTGGTTTACCGTTTAAAAACCCACTGCGAAATGAAACAGGTAGTTCGCATCTTCAAGGCTCCATCAAGAAGGTGCGAATTGTTAGAATAGTGGATTAAACTGGTTGGGTTTTTAATAGGCTAAAGTTCCGCGTTCGCTCCACAAAGAGCGCTGTAGAAAGTAAGTGCCACCCAGCTCATAACAAATCGCTGCACTCGGACGCATATTGCTACGCTCGTTTTTATGTATGTCGCGGTGCTCCATTTTACATAAAAACGCTCTCCGCAATATGCGCCGGTGAGCTCGGCGTTAAAGGCTGTTCGTGGTTTTAGGGTTTTCCACCAACGAGTTAGCAGTGATCGTCCGCCTCTTTCAGTCCGTGTGTTTAACCGGTAAAGTGGCTTGTAATAAAGACCGCGTCAACGTGGCACCAATGGAGGGTTTAGCTGTTGTATCCATCTCAATCCATCCGTTCCCTGTGTTCCGTTTTGTCGTCAACTAATAATCAAGGGCAGTGCTTCGCATTTGTTTGTGCCGGGCTAAGTCCAGCACAATTAGCTAATACAGTGCTGCCCTTAACAAGTTTAGCCATGCGACGCCGCAAAAGGCGGGCGCACATGCTAAAGGCGTTAAGTGTCACAAGGATTCAAAGCTCATATGATTGAAACTGTATCAAAAAACAACTTGGCCGAAGTGCTCCCTCTAATCCGAGCGTACCAAGAGTTTTATAAAGTTTCAGAAATATCCGATGATCGAAATTCGGAATTTTTTGCACAGTTCGGTGAATCTAGTCCTTCTGGTTGTCAGTTCATTTATAGAGAGGCAGGAAATGTTGTTGGGTTCGCTACAGTTTATTTTTCATTTGCATCAACTATTACAGAAAAGGTTGCGGTCCTGAATGACCTATATACTTTGCCAAATAGTCGCGGTAAGGGGATAGGCCGCCAGCTCATAGAACATTGCCGAGCCTATGCAGCTAATAATGGGGCTGCTCGCCTACAGTGGGTTACGGCTCCAGAAAACGAACAGGCTCAAAAGCTCTATGATTCAATGAATACGGGTAAAAGTAAGTGGCATTTTTATACATACAACACTTAACAAACATGTCAACCGGACAATTTTTTGCTACGCTCTTTTGTGAATTTCGCTGCGCTACATTTTTTCACAAAAGCTCTCCACAAAAAATCGCGCGGTTACATGGGCGTTATGTATCAGACCGCAACATAAAAGGAGAATTTACTATGATAAATGCATTAGTGGCGTATGTTCATTTTTTGGCCGCCTTCGCCTTGGTCTTTTCGATTATTTTTGAATGGTTCACATATAGTAGAAGCGTCACTTTAATAGAAGCCAAAAGATTACAAACTATAGATATAGTTTATGGAGTATCCGCCGCTGTCGTTTTGTTGTTTGGTTTTCTTCGTATACTTTTTTTTGAAAAAGGCGGTGAATTCTATTTTCATAGTCCATTTTACAAAGTTAAATTGTATACTTTTCTGGTGGTCGGCATTTTATCAATTTACCCAACTGTTAAATTTTTTAAGTGGAGGCGGGTAACTAAATTAGGAGTGGCACCAACATTCAAAGAAAAGGAGTTTAAAACAATAAAATGGATCTTAAGAGCGGAAGTTGTAGGGTTGCTAATTATAATTTTATCTGCATCGTTCATGACTAAAGGCATCGGCTTTTGAAGTTACATAACAAAGCGTTGCACCTGACGAATTGTAAGTAGCGCTTATGCAATATCGCTGCGCTAAGTTTATCGCAACGCGCTACTTACAATCCGCAGGTGAACGCAACGTTATGTGCTGACTCTTCCGAAAAAACTAGAGTAGATGATGAGAAATATTTATTTAGCCATAGGGTTTTCTGTTTCAATCGTACTTAGTCTTTTTATAGGTTATAGACAAGGCGTAAACGTTGGTTTTGAATATACCGAAAAAATCAATGATGCCGATCACGCAACTGGTTTGTTACGTACCAATTATGAAAGCGCTTTTAGTAGTTATATTTGTTATAGTAAATTGAAGAAGGCCGAAGGTTCGGGGAATATTGAAGGTGTAAAGGAAGAGGAAAAAGAATTTTCTCTTTACAGTATTGAGGGGTTTAGGCAGCAGGCAAAACGTATTAGAACTGCAAACCAAATCTATTCATTACTAGAAATATATGAACCTCACATAGACGAAATGGAAGCCGAGCTTTTAAAGTAAAGAGGTGCAGTATACTGCGCACATAACAAGCGCTTCCAGACCGACAGCTGGTGCTACGCAATTTTTGTGTTACTCGCTGTCGCTCAAACATTAACACAAAAATAGCTCCACACCAGCTGCGGCTGAAGCGGGCGTTACATGGCTAAAGGAGAATTCAGTGAGAATCTATGGTGATACCCAGTCTGGAAACTGCTACAAAATCAAATTACTCGCTTCTTTACTTGGTATCGAACATGAATGGATTCATATAGATATTCTCAATGGTGAAACTCACACGGCAGAATTTCTTGAGAAAAATCCGAACGCTAAAATCCCTGTTTTAGAGTTAGAGGATGGTCGCTATCTATCTGAGTCAAATGCAATCTTGAATTATTTAGCAACGGGTACTGAACTCCTATCAAGCGACCCCTATGAATACGGTAAAATTCAGCAGTGGCAGTTTTTTGAGCAGTACAGCCATGAACCATACATTGCAGTAGCAAGATTTATCGCAAAGTATCTGGGGTTGCCCGACGACCGAAGAGCAGACTATGAATCCAAACAGCAAGGTGGTCATAAAGCTCTTCAAGTTATGGAGCAGCAGCTGCAACAAACACCTTATCTCACAGGTTATAAGATGAGTACGGCAGATATATCATTGTACGGATATACTCACATTGCAGACGAAGGTGGTTTTGATTTAGGCAAGTATCCAGCCATCATACAATGGATAGATCGAATTCAATCGCAACCCCAATACGTAGGCATGGCATAATCGCCGTGTAACAAGGCAATGGTGCGGGACTGCCTACACGCCGCTTCGCTTTGTTGCGGCAGCCCCACATTGCGGCGTTATATTTCGCCGGAGTCTCTACCAGAGAAATAGAGTATGGAAGCAATTTTTGGGTATTTGATTAATATAATTACATTCGGATGGAAAAAGCGGAGAGAGGCTGATATTGAGCTATTTCGAAAACTTTATTCTGAGCTAGAATTTAATAGTGATTCTGCAACTTTACTAAGAGAGCATGATTTTTCTAATGGATTTCAATTTAAATATTTACAACAGCTTAATTACATTGCTGAATATTGGCTCTATGAAAACATAAAGTTTCACTCATGGTTAGTTGAGCGCCGTAAAAACAAGTTCATTGAAAACCTTAATAAATTTATCAATGAATTAAGCCTACACACAGGAATGGATCACGGAGGGTTGATTTCTATCGGCCTGCATGAAGCCAGCAAGAAAGAAAAAGGACGTAAGAAAAAAGCGGCTAAAACAATCAACAAGCTCAGCATTAAAGCCTACAAATCTTACGAAAGGTTTGTAAAATCGTATAAGAAGCAATTAAATGCATAAAAATATAACAAATCAATTAATGTCGCCCCTTCGGGGCTGGACCTCCAAAAGCCTGCGGCTTTTTCCGGCCCATTATTGAGGCGTTATAGGTCAAATCAAATGAAGAACGTTTTTCTAATATTTAGTTTATTTTTAGCTGGGTTGGCAAACGCAGAAGATGGCTGTGCTATCCCTCAAGGAACAGAGACCGGAAATCCACTTGTTAAGGTTTCCCCTAAAGTAAGTGGTAGCATTCCCAGTGGTTCATGCGCACTTGTTTCCTTTATGCTCAAGGAAAAGCCAGGAACTGAGGGTAAAGCTTTGGTGCCTACTTCCATAGAAGTGGAGAAAAGCACCAATAAAAAGCTAGCTAAGGCAGTAAAAACGGCCGTATCAAAATGGCTTTATTTAAGTAAGTCGCACAACGCAACTACTAAATACTATTACTCGTATGCATTTATATCCGAGTAAACCTATAACAAACATGTCAACCGGACAATTTTTTGCTACGCGCTTTTGTGAATTTCGCTACGCTACATTTTTTCACAAAAGCGCTCCACAAAAAATCGCGCGGTTACATGGGCGTTAAGCGCCAAAATTGTACGACCTCCTACTTTGAAGGATATTTATAGATGGCATTAGAAGAAATCAACACTAAATTGGCAAAAGTGGCTTTAGGTAATTGCGAGGGCTTTCCTTTTGAAGAATTTGCAAATGATTTTATTGCTGCTATTGAAGGAGCCGATTTTATTCCCGTTGGTGGTACTTCTGATGGTGGGGCTGACGGCGTTCATGAACAAGGTCTTTATAGTATTGACAAAAAAGATGTATTTTATCAAATATCTATTGAGCAGAACCACCGATCTAAAGTGAAGAAAACTATAGACAGGTTGATTGAGTTTGGCAGAACTCCCAAAAGACTTATATATGTTACATCTCAAACCATAGGAACATATGACAGGGAAGAAGAGCACTTAACAGATAAGCATGATGTGTTTGTGAGAATCAGGGATGGAAAATGGATTCTTGCCAATCTAAATCATAGCGAAGCAACTAAAAAGGCATATTACACTCACCTAGAGAGGTATACCGATTTCCTAAAAGATTTAGAAAAAGGCAATAAAATAAGAACGAGTGCGAATGTTTCACATCCTTCTGTTTATGTTTTTTTGCAGCAGCAGGTAGAAAATAGGGAAAAGGATAAGCACCTTACAAAAACTGTCGCTGATAGCTTAATACTCTGGGCGTTAAATGACACAGACCCTGATCAAGACCGCTTTATGACTCAAACAGAAATTTTAGAGTCGATAAAAAGCAATATCCCTTGGGCGAAAAATATAGTAGGGGGGATACTTACCAGTAGACTTAAAGAACTCGTGAGCAAAGGTGGCGTAGGTGGAAAAAAAGTCAATTACCACAAGAAGGGAGGCAGATATTGCCTGCCTTTTGAAACCAGAGTGATAATAGCCGATGAAAAAAGCAACGACGAAAGTGTTCAAATAGACGTCGTAAATGAAATATGTACTTTTGACATACTCAATGAAATAGAGCCAGATGAAAAAATATTAATTGCCAACATTTCAATTAGAACAGCACAGCTATTCTTTGAAAAAGAGGGTTTGAATTGTTCCTATTTCTTAAATGGGGGCAATTCTGATAAAGGTGGACTAATTGAAAATACGGTTTACGATCGTGTTAGTGAAGCGCTGGATGAATTGGTTGATCTGGCAAATAAAAAAGAAAAATTCAATTCGCTAATTTGTGAGATTGTCAGAAACATGTTTTATCAAAGCAGTGAGTCACAAAGAATCCTGCTGACGAAGTTTTCAAGAACGTATATCTTGCTATTCACTCTTCAGGCTGAGCCTAGAGTTGTTGAATACTTTCAAAAAGCTACGGCTAATTTTAGGTTGCTGGTTGGGTCGGATTTGATTATTAGGGCGATGTCTGAACGATTCCTCTCCGAAGAAAATCAAATGACAAGAAATCTGTTTAAAATAGCAAATTCTGCTGGAATAAGTCTCTATTTAACCGAACCTGCATTAGATGGAGTTTTAAAACACATTATCGTTACAGATAACGAATATAAAAATCATATTCAACCACGAGAGGCATATCTGACAGTTGACTTGATTCGAGAATCATCGCAAATACTTATCCGTACTTATTATCATGCAAAGTTAGAAGGCTATGCAAAATCATGGTCTAGTTTTATTAGTGAGTTCATAACTTACAATCAGCTCCACAATGCACCAGGAAGAGAAGAATTTAAAACATACATAACCCAGCAGTTTGGAATGGAATATATTTCATCAGAAGAACTATGTTCTCAAACTTCTGCTAATGACGTGTCAACATTATCAAACGATATTCTTGAGCTTAAACAAGGGAACCAGTCATTAGCTGATGCTGTATCTCTCACTATTAACGCAGTATATGGCCAGCGTCGAGCCAACAAGGAATTTTCGACTTTTCCTGAATATGGTTATCAAACATGGTGGCTTACTCAAGAATCTAGAGTTCAAAAGCACACTGTTGATATCGTGAAAAAGAACGGTGCAAAATTTATAATGAGGCCAGAGTTTTTACTCAATTTTTTCTCATTGTCACCGAGCGTCAGAGATATACGAGAATCTTACAAGACAATCTTTCCAACCGTCATGGGAATTCAGATGGGCAATCGGCTTCCCGATAAACTATTTCATAAAGTGCTGGAGCAGGTTGACGTATGGAACGGGCTGGAAGATGGTAGGGTCGCAGCGAAAACTAGGATGTTATGTGATCGACTGAAAGCTGAGCATTATGATGAAAGTGCTAATAGTAATGCTATAGATCAAGTACTTCAGGAGATAGAGAGCGCTTAACAAGTTGCTGCACGCGGAAAAGTTACTCGCTGCGCTCCTAACTTTCCGGTGAGCAAGGCGTTAGGTGAACGAATGTATCGTCAACGTAAATGGATTATTGGTTCTATCTTGTTTTGGTTTACAGCAATAGCTTTGATTCCTTATTACGATAGAATTGGATTGCATACAAATTCAATTGATGTGTTTCCCTATTATGATTGGCGGGTTTGCTTTATTGCTCTATATCCACTGGCTCTAGGTTTTTGGTTTTCAAAATTAAAGTGTAGGTCGTGTGGGGCGCCACAGGTATTACGTGGTCATCACGTTACGAAAATGAGATTGCCTGGTAAGGTGTGTTGGGTATGTGGTTGCACTCTATAGAAGAGAGAGCAGCACCTAACAAGTTTGTCCATTTGACGTTTTGGTCTACGCTCCGTTTTGGGGTGGCTACGCCACTTTACCCCCAAACTCCACTACAACCAAAACGCAAATGACAAAGGCGTTATGAGTAGTCATGGATAGAAAGTACCATCTTGAATTCGCGGGAGAAATAAGATTTGGCCCGCAATACTACGATTTAGAAATTTTGGGAAAGAAAGTCCCAAAGTACAATTATGGCTTTAACAGGGCCGAACTTGAAAATGGGCGGTACCTCGCGATTGAGGAATGGCTTACTACTGATTATCAAAAGGGGCCAATAACCAGAGTAGCGATTTTTGATTTAGAGAAAGGTCTAGTAAGTAGGCTAAAGATCGTAGATAAAGGGTTCGTAAGCAATTTTAAATTAATTAATGGCGTCTTTTCTTACCGCAAAGAGTTTCTTGCTAAGGGGAAGGTAGTTGAATCAGAGCTTGATTGGTCTTCTATTTGTAAGTGGGAGCCAGCAAACTCATAACAAGTCAAAGCACTCGGACTTGGTAAAGCTGTCATCTTTTTTGTTCCAAAAAAGCCGCCAACTTCACCAAGCCGGTGTTTGAGGCGTTAGGCGTAAATTTTATGAAATTATTATCCGTTATATTTTTGGCAATCTTTGTTAGTACACACGCTTCGGCAGAAGAAAAGTTGGATTGTGAAAACTTAGTCGGCACTTGGGTTGGTAGTAGTTTTGAGTACAACATAGAATCCCAGAAAACGTTTCAATCCACTTTTAATAAAGATGGAACATTTGAAATGGTATTTAACTTTGCCAATGGAGTTTCAGATGAATCACAGAAGGAGTCTGGGTTGTGGGAATGTGATGGGAGATATGTTGTAGTGCATACACTGATCGTTTCTGAAAGTGAAGTTGAATATGTAGATTTGTATGAATATTTAGAGTTAACATCGTCTTATCGTAAATACAGAGCTGTTCTGGCTAATTGTGACGATGTTGTTGGGGATTGTAATGGGAAACTGTATGAGTCAGTGAAAATTCATTAGCCTAACAAGGCTATCAAATTGACGGCTTTTCCGTCGCTTGTTTTGTGGCGGCCGCTACGCTACCACAAAACAATCAACTCCAAAGCCGCAATTTATAGCGGCGTTAGAAATAGGCCATGAAATTACTTACTAGCGTACTTTTTCTACTTGTTTTATCTGCGTGCGGTCCTATGTGGGAAGACGGTGAGTATGAAGTCTACTATATCGACGGTAATATTAATCTCGGGATAAAAATAGATGATTCTGGATCGTATCACGGTAGAGTAGATCACAAAGTTGTAGCCGTAGGTGCCGACGAAAAATATGTGGTCGCAAAGCAACTGGAGCCAGGAGTAACAGTGCCTTCGTATTTTTATATTGTAAGAGAAAAGGATAATATGTACCTCAACTCAGATGAAATTACGCAAGGGCCATTTTCCGAAGTTCGGTTTAACGAACTAAGCCAGAAGCTTGGGCTACCCAGCTTTAGCAAGGAGTTCTAGAAATTTCTAACAAGTGTGTCATAAGGACATTTTTTACTTCGCTTCGTTTTGGGGTGGCTACGCCACTTTACCCCAAAACTACACTACATAAAAAATGCCTCATACACAGGCGTTATGAGCTGTCAGAGCTGGAATTCAATCGTGAATGAAAAAATCTTGAAGATGTTGGTATATTCATGGCTTTTAATACTTTGTGGATGCGCATCAAAGTCGGTAGATATAATTGACACTGGTTTAACTGGCGAGGAGTTTCGAGCCGCTTTCTTAAGAGACTGCGAAATAATCACCGGTATTGAAGAATTTCATACGTCAACTTGGTATACGGTGAATGGAACTAATGACGGACAACACACAAAAGATTCGTTTTCGCTTGAGGAAATGTCGTCATGGCTAAGGGCGTGCGGAAGAGATCCTGATAAAGTCACTAAGATTTTGGAGTGAAATATCTCATAACAAGTTTGTCCAGCCGACGTTTTGGTCTTCGCTCCTTTTTGTGCATGGCCTTCGGCCATCGTCGCACAAAAATCCACTACAACCAAAACGCGGCTGACAAAGGCGTTACTTGTTTATTAAAAAAAGTTTGGTGTGTAGTTAAGTTTCAGTAGGGTGTTCCTAAATTCGTTACCCTCCATCAAGTTTAGGTAAGCCACCTTTGGTCGCTTACAACGTGCTTCGAAAAAGGTAGATTTGGTAATCCGGTAAATCTTCGTTGCAAAAAAGCGCAACCAAACTTTACCTAGCAAAGGGAGTTTGCGGCTTATTCCTCCCGTTTGTTCCTTTCTGTTGGTTGCCATAATCACTTGTTGTTTTGGGTCAATTTTATGCCTTCTGTTTTGGCTATCCCACGGTTATAGTTGGGTCTAACCAAAGCTTCAGGCTTTTTAAACAAATACAGCAATTGGCGTGGCAGCGTAGTTAAAAGTGAGTAGGTGTTTGGTACAAGTAACAAATCGCTGCACACGGACGCATATTGCTACGCTCGTTTTTATGTATGTCGCGGTGCTCCATTTTACATAAAAACGCTCTCCGCAATATGCGCCGGTGAGCTCGGCGTTATAACCACTCAACATCAGAGTAATCTATGTCAACCGCCGAGGAAATATTTGTAGGATATGTTGCAATTTATTCATCACAACAGATGTACTGCGAACATGGAGCCTGCATAGTGGCTGGAACACAATCCTTTATGAATAAATATTTAAAGGCATCGTCCAGCGAATCAAAAGAGTATCAAAAACGTAAGACATTGTTCCATCAAATAGTTGACGGTATGGAAATGGGTGGAGCATATGCATTTGATCTAGAGTCATATAAAATATTTAACTCATTGGCCAAGAAAGTTGGCTTAAATTTAATTCAAGAAGATAAGCCTCCTGCTATTTCAGGCCAGAGCTTTATCTTTAATAGTTTGGAAAAGTTATAACAAAAACATCTTGCCGATATTTTGGCCAACGCTTGAAAAGCAGCGTTAACCAAAATACGGCAAATGTTGGCGTTAAATGGCCTTTTGGCCGAGGAGAACGAAATGAAAAGCTTACTTAAAACCACAATAGGAATTTTGGCAATTACAGTTAGTTCGTCACTGTTCGCGGGGCAAGCTGAATTCTGTGCTGGCTTTGAAGAAGGCTATAAAAGCATAAAAGGTGATATGGTAATTGTTCCTATTTGTCCAATTGCTCCAATAACTCCTATTGGTTCTACAGATTTCCGCGAAGGCATAAAAGCGGGCATACGTGCTGCTAGTAGATAAGGCATTTAACAAGGCCCATCAGGCTCGCCCGCAAGCGGGCTGGACCTCCGTTCCGGTGCTTGTTTTGCGGTTGTCGCTTACGCTACCGCAAAACATTCACCTCCACTGCGGCCCCTGTGGGCGGCGTTAGAAATACTGCATGAATAGAATATTGCTACTTTTCACAATGAGTTCGATTCTTTTTCTCTCATCGTGCACAAGCATTCAAAGTGGCTTTTGTTCTGCTAGAGGCGGCCAGCCGTACATTAATTTGGGCGGCTACCAATATTGTGGAGACAAGTACCCCGACGGCGGTAAGCTTTGCCATAGCAGTGAAGAATGTGAGGGCGAGTGCGTTCTACCTGTCACGTGGAATCCAGAAGATGGTAATGAAGTATTGGGTAGGTGTCGTAGCGATAACACTTGGGAAGTTGGCTATGGCTGTTTAGCAATAGAAAACTATGAGCAGCGAAGCGAATGTATCGAAGAGTAAATTTCTAACAAGGCAATGTACCCTCGCCAGCAAGCTGGCTGGACCTCCACTGCGTTGTTTGTTTTGTGCTTTTCAGCTACGCTGGCACAAAACAAACAACTACGTTACGGCCGGTAATTGCGGCGTTAGCACCCAAAACACAATGAGCAGCTATTGTTTATGCATGCAGAAACCATCAATGGAAAGCAGTGTATTATTGTCGGGCTGTTTTCAGCGAAAAGAAAGGATATAGATAGCGAAATATCCTCGATGAAGAGCACCCTTATCAAACATGGTGCGATTGTTGTTGGAGTTTTAATTCAGCGAAGAGGTGTGTCTAGGTCAAGTAAAAAGGGTGGAGTTAGGCAAATGGACTCACCGCTAAACTCGGCAACAGTTATAGGTCCCGGAAAAGTTGAAGAGTTATCCCGGCTGGTAACAGAGCTGCAGGCAAATACAGTTGTTTTTTACAACGATCTACACAGTACCCAGAAAACTCGGTTGCAGGAAATAGTTGGTTGTAATGTATTCTGCATCAACGAATAACCATCAGTGCTAACAAGGCATTCCACTCGATGCCAAAAGCTACGCGATTTTTGCGCAACTCGCTCCGCTCGATTATAGCGCAAAAACCGCTCCGCTTTTGTCACGAGTGAATGCGGCGTTATGCGTCTTAACGGCTGGTAGAGTAGGGCTTGGAATTCATTGGTGTTGTTTACTGTAAAAGTATCAGCTGATCTCGAAGAGCTTGCGTGCATCCTCCGTTTGCTTTAGCAATCAGCACAACAGCGTCAAAACGCTACCAGTATTCTAGTGTTCACGTTTATAGCTTTTGGTTTTTCTTGTATTCGTGGTTGTAACTCTATTTTTTACGGGTACTTGGCTCAGGTGTAAAGCTAGGTTAATCTCAATGGTTGTTGGTAATAGCTTTAGGTTTTAAGTCTAAATCTAAGCTATTTTTATTAAATTTATGGCTATGTTGTGTGTGGTGAACGGGTTGTTTTGTATGTATAGAAAGTCGCATAACAAAGCTATCGTAGGGACATTTATTGCTACGCTCCGTTTTGGGGTGGCTTCGCCACTTTACCCCAAAACTCCACTCCACAATAAATGCCCCACATAGCGGCGTTCTGTGTCAGGGGAATCATGGCATCTCATAAGCGATTAAAAAGTGTTGTACAGAGCATTGCTCACCATGCGGTGGGTGCGCTTTCTTTTGTGCATCCGCATCTTGGGCAGGCTTGTGAGGCAGAAGGCATCGATTCCATAGGGGTTTGTGTATCCGATATGGAGCCATGCCCAAAAGTGTTCCTGCATATAGAACCGTTACGTGCCGCACTTAACTCGCTTAAAGAAACATTTTATCGCTTAGTAATTACCGAGGGATTCGAGCCAAAAGATATTTTGTCAGCAAGGCTTATCTTTGAGTTCAACCATGGTCAGCTCGACCACAGTGCATCAAAAATTTATAAAAGTAAGGTAAATTACCTTGGAAACACAGAACAAGGCCAGTCAATCTGACCTCCGTAAACTGTCTTCTTTTTTGCAAAAAACCGCAAAAAAGCAGCCAATTCACTCCGGCAGTTGCTGGCGGCGTTAAGCTCTAAATCGCATGAAGATTAGTACCAGTTACAATCAAGGGGATCGCGTAACCGTTTTAGTGGTAACTTTATTCGCCCTAATATTCTTTTTTAGGTTGCATATATTTATCACCATAATTCCTTTCGAGTGTTGGGATCTTCATGAGATCTGGGAGCATGAGCCATATTATTTTAGCCCGTTTTCTCTTTATGTAACGTGCTTATGCCTATTTCTTGTTTGGTCGCTAGTTGAGCTATGGATTGGTGTTTGCCTTAAGACGGGAGTGTATGTAAAAGTTGTCTCAGCACTATCTGCAGGTACAGTTTTATTTCTCATGTTTGGCTTTTTTCATTTTTGGCAATTTCTTCAGATCGAAAAAGGCGCTCTGCCAAAAGAAGCATACTTTTGGCAGATTTCCAAAAACATGACAACCCCTAAGCCTGTCCAGCGATACTCGGATTTTCCTACCTGGCACGAGTATGTTGTTGAGCAGCGTTGTGACCGAGGGCTGGCAATATCCAACATGTCTGACGAAGAGAAAAAAGCGTTGCGAGATAATTATTGGGGGTTACGGCAAAGTGTTGAGGAGTAAGCTTAACAAAGTTAGCCAACTTCGCCCGCAAGCGGTCTGGACCTCCGTTCCGGTGTTTTAGTTGTGTTTAACGCTACGCTAACACAACTAAAACACCTCCACTACGGCCGTTGCTAACGGCGTTACAAGGCAAAATGAATCGAGCATCGTTGTATCCAATCAGTGGGTTTTTAATAGCCCCGCCTATAGGTGCACTAATATGGGTTGTGCTATATGGCGGTATTGGTGAAATTTTTGGTGGGATATCTGCTTGGGCAGTTATTGTAAGTTGGGTTATTTCCGCAATTGTTGGTATACCTATATATTTACTTCTTAAAGCTAAAGGTTGTATTAACTTTCGTTCTTTAACTTTAGGCGGTGCATTAATTTCAGCCGCTCCTTGGCTACTATTTAGTTTTCCGGGCGGCACGACTCGTAGTGTTGTGGGGCAAACAATATTCATTGAAAATGGCAGCTACACTACAGCAGGCCTTTTGTACCAATTAAAGTTTCTGCTGGGTTTTGGCTTTTGTGGTGCAGTTTCAGGCTTAGTCTTTTGGCTCATAGTACGGCAGCTTGTAACAAGGCCATCAAATTGACGGCTTTTCCGTCGCTTTTTTTGTGTCTTAACGCTACGCTGCCACAAAACAATCAACTACAAAGCCGCAATTTATGGCGGCGTTAGCGGTTAGAGCTACCCACGAAAAGTAGACACCTCATTCCCACCTAATGAGGTATTAATTATGACTAAAAAAACTAAGAACAAATACAACCATTACACCGAAGATTTTCGTAGGGAGGCCGTTCGACGCTCAGAAGGGCCTGACACCTCAGCTGCTGAAGTGGCGAGAGAGTTGGGTATTCACCCCGGTCAAATCTATAATTGGCGACGTCAATATAAGCGACTATCCGAAAAACAATTTAATGGTGTGAATGGTGTGGATTACTCAAAGCCTGAAAGCGAGACTGTACGCGAGCTGCAGCGGACAATAAGCGACCTGAAAGAAGAGAACGAATTCCTAAAAAAAGCGACGGCATACTTCAGCAAGCCAAGCTGGTGAGGTATGCCTACATGGAGTCGCTTCGTGGTCAATTCCCAATAATCAAGATGGCGGGGTGGTTAGCTGTCAGCAGATCAGGTTATTACAAATGGCGCGAACGAGAGCCTAGTTTCGAGTATGAGTATCGAGAAATGCTGCGCAAGGCTATCAGTGAGACTTTTGAGGAGTTTAAGGCACGATACGGTGCGCCTAGATTAATCTATGAGCTGCATGAAAAAGGCTTCGCTTGCTCAGTTAATCATGTTGCTAAAATTATGCAGGAAGAGGGTCTAAAGGCCCGTAACGGCAAACGCTTCAAGTATGGTCATCAAGGTTCAGGGGATAATAACTTCGCTGAAAACGTATTGGATCGCGACTTTGAGGCCACTAAGCCAAATGAAAAGTGGGTGTCGGACATTACCTATATACCGGTTAAGAACGGTCACGTTTACTTGGCGGTGATCATGGACTTGTTCTCCCGCAAGATCATTGGCTGGTCATTGGATAAAACAATGACCACGGATTTGATTTTAGATGCACTTAACATGGCCACCTCAAGTCGGGGATGCGAGCAAGGGTTGTTGCTTCACTCAGATCAGGGAGTGCAGTATCGATCCGGAGAATATGTCCTAGCGATGCACGATGCTGATATAACTCCCAGCATGAGCCGAAAGGGTAACTGTTGGGATAATGCGGCAATGGAATCCTTCTTCTCACGTCTGAAAGTAGAGGAAGTGTTTGGTCAATCGTACATAGGCTTAAATGACGCGTATTCAAGTGTGTTCGAATATATTGAATTGTTTTACAATCGCGTACGACGCCACTCTGCGAATGACTATATAAGCCCTGCAGAGTTTGAAGAAATTTATTACCAAGAGTGCGCCTAATATGGTGTCTACTTTTTGTGGGTAAGACCACGGTACATATGAAATACCAGTTATCCGAAGAATACATAAAGAAGAGAAAGAGAGGGATGCTTGTAGCTGCATTTATGTTTGGAGCTGTAGCTGTGTTTCTTTCAATTCTTGGTGTTGCCACTAAAAACTACGGAATGTTCGTGGGTCTAATTTTCCTAGTTATGGCTTGGCAATATTACAGAGGCATGAAAACTTGGGTAGCAAACGCAGAGAAGCTGCGATTTGGCTTCGATCGTCAAAGCTTGTTGTTTTCTGGTTCGGAATTCGAAAGCAAAATGGCGCTTAGTTCTGTAAAGAAGGTAGTGGTACAAACTAGAAAAAATCACCCTATATCGGTATTACTTTTCCCCGCATCTGGCTCGCTGGAAAAGTTTGAAGGCATCGATGATATGCCGTCTTTCGTGGGCAGTATTAAAGGTATCGTTGGTGATTCTAAGGTTAAATATGCGCGTTTCTTCCACCGCTAACAAGGCTATCAAATTGACAGATTTTCCATCGATTGTTTTGTGGTTTTACGCTACGCTACCACAAAACAATCAACTCCAAAACTGCAATTTATAGCGGCGTTATACGTAAACCATGAATCGAAATATTAAAAGGTATCAAGGTATTATCTACGTGGTCGTGATTTCTGCTATCGTGGTTGCTTTAAGATTCCACGATGTACGTGGTTCATACTTTCCGGAGTCATTTAACTTCGAACAAGCTAATGGTGTCATTCTTGAGTCTGAAATAAAGAAAGGTTTCAAGCCTGCGTATAGGTTTCATATTGTTTATGAATACGAGATAGCAGGAGAAAAATATAAGTCTTCGAGGGTTGGCTTTGGCTTTAAGGGTAGTCGCTATAAGGATTCAGTTGAAGAAATACTTAGTAAGTATCCTGTAGGTAGTCAGACAAGTGTCTATTATAGCCGTTCAAATTATAGATTTTCAGTTCTTAATCCAGAAATGAACGATCGTAAAGGCTTTAACCTACTGATCTTGGTCTTTTTAGTGTGTTTTTCTGGAGCAGTTTACCTTGCAAAGAAAAACGTATAACAATCAGTTCAACCCGACCTCCACTGCGTTGCTCGTTTTGTGCTTTTTCGCTACGCTCGCACAAAACAATCAACTCCGTTTCGGCGGGTTAACTGGGCGTTACATTTACCCATGAAAAAACATATTTCACTGTTAATACTGCTCTTTTCAAATTGCTCATTGTCATGTGATGATTTGGAGATCCCACAACGAATGGAGTGGTCTTCAAATAATGAAAAGATCGAATTGTTTATATCGGTTCCTGAGTATTACAAAGAGCATAAATATGTAAGTGGCACACTTACAAGTGGTAAAATACAAGTTGCCTTGAGCTTCACCAGAATAGATTATATTGGTTGGGTATCGACAACAGTTATTGGAAGCAAAGAATTCTTTAATGCAGCTAATTTGTCGGTAAATTACAAGAAACTTGGTAGCTACAATAAGGAAAGTAATAGTTTCTCGTTTGTTGGCTGCTATGCGGAGTACAATATCGAGCTAAAAATGTAACAAATCGCTGCACTCGGACGCATATTGCTACGCTCGTTTTTATGTATGTCGCGGTGCTCCATTTTACATAAAAACGCTCTCCGCAATATGCGCCGGTGAGCTCGGCGTTAGGATATTTCTATCAATCAATCTAGGGGATTTATGAAAAACTTATATTTCACAATTTTTGTTTTATGTTTGTCTGGATGCGCAACTGCATATGGTAAATATGGTTTCTCAGGTGGCTATAAAGATAAGCAGTTAGATGATGGGTCTATTGAAGTTTCGTATCAGGGAAACGGTACTACTTCTCCAGAAACAGTCGAGCTATATTGGGAAAAACGAGCCGCAGAATTATGCCCAAGTGGATATGATATCGTTTCAAAAGAAAATGGTGGTCACAGTAGTTATTACCCAGTGCAAGTATTTCACCCCTTAACTGAGGGTGTTATTAAGTGCCTTGGTGATGGTTAACAGTGCAATCCTAACAAGCCGCTGTAGAAGGACAGTTTTTCCGCCGCTTAAATTTATGGCGAAAAGACTGCCATAAATCAATCAGCTCCAAAACTGCCTCTAAGCGGGGCGTTATGTGTGATCATGAGAGAACCCGATAGTTTAGAGAAAAGAGTTAGATTCGTCTTCGGTCTAATAGTAATGTTTGCTGTGAGCTCGGTTATTACATTTTTTGTATTTTTAGAGTATGGGCTTGTACATTTTTCTATTTGTTTAGTCGTCAGTGTCCTGTTCGCTTTCTTTGCGGCTTGTAAAGGTGATGAGGCCTACGATAGATTACGGTATTGGTTAGGTTGGTGGTAGCTAATGTTAACTTGGATAATTTTGCTTGTTTTTGCTGTCCCGTTATACATATTCATCAGGCAAATGATGAGGTCAAATAAAACCCATAGTAATCGGTTGGCGGAAATCCAAAGAACTCTTCGTGAAAAAAGAGAAAGGGAAGTGCAAGAGAAGTGGGATCGTGTTAAAAACAAACATAAGTGATATTGGTTTTTGTATCAAAGTCGTACAAACACATAACAAGTGTAGCCACCTGACAAAAATTGCTACGCGCCTTTTTGTGTTTTCGCTACGCTCAATTTTACACAAAAAGGCACTCCGCAATTTATGCAGGTGCTACAGGCGTTATGTGAAATTATGAACCCAGAAGTAGGAAGCTACCTCAAAGATATGCGAGTGAAATACCAAGTAAAAAGCTACGATGAAATCACTTCTTTAGGTTGGATTGAAGAAGCACCAATAAAAATATCTAGAAAGAAATATTATCCTGCAATTTGGGGGCAGGAGTTCCAAGGGCAAGCATTATTGGTAGTGCAGCTTACACGCTGGCATATTTTTAAATGGTTAGGTAGTACAGATTGCATTGGTTTTACTGTAAATAAAGACGGTGGCAGAGAGGATGTTGATGCTTATTGGTTAATGCACGAGGTAGGTCATCCATGAAATCACATAACAATACGTGCCAGCTGACATTTTGGTCGGCGCTCCGTTTTGTGCATGGCTTCGCCATTTTACACAAAACTTCACACCAACCAAAATGCAGCTGCACTCTGCGTTACATTTCGGAATGCGCATGGAACTAGAGATTGAATATGAGCTGTCTGACTGGAAGGATTTTCAATCCTTTTTGGAAACAGCGATTTGTAAAGAGTCTAAACAGTGGTGGGAAAGCATGTGGATCAACCTAATCATCTGGTTTGTGGTTGCCTTTGTGTTCTTCGCCTTTTTTCAAAGTAATGTAGATTTTAGCTGGCCTACTGCCGGAATTGTATCTTTTGGATTGTTACTCTGTTTTGCATTAATGCTATTAAGTGGAGTAAAGGCTAAGCGCGCTTGTCAGCCTAGTGAGGGTGGTGCGTTCTTGAGTAAGCACAAATTTGTAATTAGTGATGATGGGATCATAACTATTGGATCTGCTTATGAAGCGAATCATAAATGGAGTATGGTCAGGCGCGTTGAAAATACGGAAAAGGCAATTTACCTCTTCATAGATAGTATAAATGCTCTAGTTTTTCCCTTGTCAAAAATCTCTAATCCAGAGGGCTTAATGGCATTAATAAATAAAAATGTAACAAAGCAATCTTAGGGACAACCTACGCGTTGCTTCGGTTGCCCCAAATTGCGGCGTTATGTGCTTTCAGCTATGAAAAAAATAATATTCATTTTGTCTGTTTTTTTTGTTTCGAGTCGAGCGTTTTCGCTAGACTTAATCGTCCCTGAAAAGGTCGTAGAGTCATGGGGGTTCAAGACGATTGAGCTAGCTGAGAGCAGACAAATGATCCGCTCCAACACAAGCTTTAAGGTTGGCGGGCAAACCTATTACCCTAGGTATAGCTTAAGAAAAGCGTGCTATGAAAGCACAAGTGTTGCTAAAGAAGAATATACTTATCGCGCTAATACGGTGTCTAATGGTAAAGACGAGTTTCGTGGTAATTTCTTTCTTGGTGGGAGTTGTGTCTTTCAAATAGATCCGAACGCAGATATTTTTAAATACCATGACAAATCAGGGGTGGTAGAGCTATTTGGGCAGTATGTGGGGGCGGGCACATAACCAAACGCTGCACGCGGACCCATTTTGCTACGCTCATTTGTGTAGTCGCTGCGCTCCATTATACACAAATGCTCTCCACAAAATGGGCCGGTGAGCTTGGCGTTAAATAGCTCGGCAACATACTATTTATACGGCGTGAAGATTTCAGTTTTAAACTTACATTTTTAGCTGTGTAGTGGTTTTAAATATTATGCTAGTTTCATAACGAAACAGTTCGTTTAGCTCTACCAGCATTAAACCGTGCAAACCACTCTAAAAGTCTGTTTTAGTATTTTAAGTTTTACTGGTTGCAAGCATATTTTAGTAACTCGTAAAAAGTGTTATTTTCGAGCGGGTAGTTTTAATGAAGAAAAAAGCAGAGCGGGGTAGTGATGTAAAGTTTACCGGTCGTTCTTCTTAGGGCTTTCAGGTTTAGCGTTTACGGGTGTTCATGTAGCGTTGTTCGCCACTTTGGTAGCAAGGCTCCATTTGCGTTCCGCAACGCAGTGTTGGTGTTGTTTGGTGTATCGCCATTTAACAAGGCCATCATGCTGCGCCAGCAAGCTGGCTGGACAAATTTTCCGTTGTTTGTTTTGTGCTTTAACGCTACGCTAGCACAAAAAAACAACTCCAAATTTGCCGCATATGGCGGCGTTATGTGGCCAAGGTATGAGATATATATTTTTAGCATCAATTTTATTTTCTCAATCGGCGATAGCTTGCCTATGCAATAATGAAGTGGTTTTTTATACGGGTGCTAAGGCTATTGAAGCCAAGTATCCAGAGTATAAAATTACTCGAGAAGAGTATGAGGCCGTTGAATTAGACAAGAAGTGGATGGTTCTTAGGAAAGAGCATGTATATAAAGAAAACCCAAGAGAATATCCAAGGGCATTCATATCAAAAGAGGGCTGCAAACTTGATAAAGTATTTTGGTCTAAGTAAGCACATAACAAGTTTAGCCAGCATCGCCCCTTCGGGGCTGGACCTCCGTTTCGGCGCTTCGCGCCTACACTGCGGCCGCTGCTAAAGGCGTTAGATTTTAAGAGGAGCAATGGATGATCTCTTGGATAGTTATTGTTGGTGGGCTGTGGGCGTCTTGGAGTTTTTCCGATTTCGAGTCACAGTCTCCTCTATATAATATGGTATGCCCGCTATTGGTATTTGTTTTTCTGGTTTCACTACTAATTAAATTGGTTGTATTGATTGGCCCAGAAAGTGGTCGAGGTGGTCATGGCGATGGAGGTGGAGGTTTTTTTGGCGGTTCTGGAGGTGATGGCGGATGCGGTGGAGACGGAGGTTCATGTTAAAACTATTTTCTAAAAGAGTGGGTTATACATCACCTATATTTATATTGAGTGAGTCGAATAAAAAATCTAACAAGTTGCTCCATTTGACGCAGCGATCTTCGCTCCTTTTTGTGCATTCGCTACGCTCATTGTTGCACAAAAACTCACTACAACCGCTGCGCAAATGAGCAAGGCGTTAAGTGAATATGCAGAAACTGATAGCACTATTTCTATTTTTCTCTATGCAGGCTCATTCGCTCGAGGCCTTCGTCTCATATTGCCAGTACAAAGATTCTATTTTAGGACTTATGTATCCACAAAAATCAAACTCGAGTACATACTACCTTTTTGAGTTAAAAGAGGGTCGGTATATTGATCTAGGTAGTGGTGATTCAGGTGGTGATTATTTTCAAAGCGGGATCGCGGCTAACCGAGAGGAAGGGGAGACGCTCATGGTTAGGTCAGAACAACTGAAGTCCTATTTCAAAGGTACAGGTTTCAAGCTTATCTCTATACCCGAAAATCATACTGAAATTAAACTGGTTGCAAAAAATGTTTGTAATCTACAATAGAAATCACTTAACAAGTCAAGGCAGCAACGCCACTTTGTGGCTGGACGCGCTAACGCGCGCCGCTGCTTGAGGCGTTAAATACGCGGACGGAATTCGCCATGAGTATCGAAGAGCCTATATGGGTTGATGAAGTAAAAACGTCAAATTACGATTTAGCTGATTTACCCGAATCTATCGAGAGGGAAATACGCGATTACCTAAATATTGAATTTGCTCCGGATGACATAAATAATCAAGTTGAATATATTGGGCAATTCGAGTTGTGGGGTAAACCTATAAAGTGTTGGGATTTTGGGTGTGAGAACGTTTTTGCAACAGTGCAGCCATACGGCGACGGTTACTACATTGCAGTTACTGACAAAGTAATCCAAAATGAGAAAAATATTTAACAAGGCTATGCACCGGAACAGCTAGGCTACGTTTTGCAATTTATGCACTACGCTGGCGCTTCGTTAACATAAATTACAACTCCGCCCAGCTGTCCGGTGATAGCGGCGTTAGCACCCAAAACACAATGAGCAGCTATTGTTTATGCATGCAGAAACCATCAATGGAAAGCAGTGTATTATTGTCGGGCTGTTTTCAGCGAAAAGAAAGGATATAGATAGCGAAATATCCTCGATGAAGAGCACCCTTATCAAACATGGTGCGATTGTTGTTGGAGTTTTAATTCAGCGAAGAGGTGTGTCTAGGTCAAGTAAAAAGGGTGGAGTTAGGCAAATGGACTCACCGCTAAACTCGGCAACAGTTATAGGTCCCGGAAAAGTTGAAGAGTTATCCAGGCTGGTAACAGAGCTGCAGGCAAATACAGTTGTTTTTTACAACGATCTACACAGTACCCAGAAAACTCGGTTGCAGGAAATAGTTGGTTGTAATGTATTCTGCATCAACGAATAACCATCAGTGCTAACAAGGCATTCCACTCGATGCCAAAAGCTACGCGATTTTTGCGCAACTCGCTCCGCTCGATTATAGCGCAAAAACCGCTCCGCTTTTGTCACGAGTGAATGCGGCGTTATACACAAAAAGAGTAATCATGGAAGTCAGAGTTAATACTAAAAAACAGATCCTAAAATCATTTGCCGGCTGGTTGCCTCTAGCACTAGTAGCAATAGTATTTTACGGCATGATTTTCACAGGTCTAATCATGTGGTTGCTCACAAAATTTGCAGGGATAGAGCAAGAGCTTGCAAGACAAATTGGCCTACCCGTGGGCGGGGTTTTGCTTGTCGCCTCTTTATTCCTCTACTTTAACTGGCTTACTAAATCACTTTCCTCATTTCATCTGGCAATTGAAGGTGACAACTTGCTAGTAAAAGGTATAGCTGGCTGGAGCACCCTTGATAAAGAAGTCCCAATTAACACCATTAAAAAAATATACATTGGTGCAAACGCCAACTCTTTGGAAAAGTTATCCTCAGGGCATGGTGCGATTAATGACCAAGTGGCATCAAGGCTTACATTTTTCCCTTATACAGGAAAAACGTTTAAATTGGATTTCGCGGCTAAAGCATTTAATAACGAATCTTTGTATAAGTTTCTAGTCGCAATTAAAGGTAAGGGTGTCGAGACCAATGTCAGCGTATAACAAAGCAAACCAGCCTCAGTCGCTGCGCTCCTTGGACAGCCTTGCCGTCGCTTGTTTTGTGCATGGCTTCGCCATTTTAGCACAAAAAAATCAACAACAAGTCTGCCGCTGTTTGCGGCGTTAGGGCTCAAGGAATCTGAACCATGAAAGTTGTATCAATTATATTTTTTCTCTTATTCTCGGCGGGCACCATCGCGGGAATGAGTGAACTTGAGGAACAGGCTAAATCTGGTGATGCCAATGCCCAATACCTTATGGGTTACAGTTTCGAGATGGGGCAGAACAATCCCGTAAACCTCAGCAAAGCTATCAAGTGGTACAAAGAAGCATCTGCCAATAACAACCCAAGAGCTATGCATCGCCTAGGGCTCATGTACGCAACAGGAAGTGGTGTACCAAGTGATTTCGCTAAAACAGCAGAACTATTTGAGGCTGCAGCAAAGCAGAAAGATCCTGCAGCTCAAATGGATTACACAATGTTGCTATTTGGAATGGCTCCACCAGAGTATAAAAACTCTGTCGAGGCATATGCATGGTTTGCTGTTATAGAGGCAAACGACCCAACAGCATATGCAAGCATTAAAGACCTTAAGCCAAAGCTTGAGGCTGAGCTTTCAAAAAAACAATTGCAGCACGCTATTGATCTAGGAGCTGAGTATATTGCCAAGTACAGCCCTAACAAGTAAAGCCAGCATCGCCCCTGCGGGGCTGGACCTCCGTTTCGGCGCTTCGCGCTAGACCTGCACCACTTTGGCGGACAGTTATTTACTGTTTAGTTAAAGGGGTAAAAAATGGGTTTAACAAAGAAGAAACATTACGAAAGCTACACGTTGGCTTTTAAAGTCAAGGCGGTGAGAGAGAGTAAGAAGCGTGGCGTTAGGGCGGTCGATGTTGCTAAGGCGCTTGGGATTCATCCCGTCATGCTTTACCGTTGGCGCCAAGAATATAAAGAAGGCCGTCTATCCGAGAATAAACACATGCAAATTAAAGCCCCTCCACCCAAAAAGTCTAGAGAAGACAGTGACGCACTTAAGCGCGCAGAAACGCGAATAAAGGAATTGGAAAAACGACTAGCCTCCAAAGAGGAAGAGGTCGTTATTCTAAAAAAGGCAAAACGGTTCTTCTCGGATCAGCGCAGGAAAGATACGCGTTCATAGAGGAGAACCGGGGGGCTCATAAGGTCGTTAGGATGTGTGAATATCTGGATGTCTCAACAACTGGCTATTACGATTGGCGCGAGCGTGGGGAAAGCAGTCGAGCGCAGTACGATAGTATTCTCGTTGATGAGATAACAAAGATGCATGTAGGTCATGAAAGAAATTATGGCGCTATACGAGTTCACCCATACCTAAAAAACCTAGGGTTTCCCTGTAGTCGCAGGCGGATCAACAGATTAATGAAAGCGTATTCAATAACCTCTATATACCACGCATATCGGCATAATCGCGCTTCAGGCAGTAATTCATTAAAGGTGGATAATGTATTAGCTGAGTCGCCACCAGCAGCATCGGTAGGTCGACATTGGGCTGGGGATATGACATACATTAAGACTCGAGAGGGGTCTGTATATATGGCGGCTGTACTAGACCT
Organism: Teredinibacter purpureus; assembly: GCF_014217335.1. NCBI lineage: Bacteria > Pseudomonadati > Pseudomonadota > Gammaproteobacteria > Cellvibrionales > Cellvibrionaceae > Teredinibacter > Teredinibacter purpureus. The sequence goes on from NZ_CP060092.1 coordinate 2,655,810, forward strand.
ATTTACTCGTAAGGTTGTTGGTTGGGGTTTTTCCAGAAACCATGATGCCGATTTGGTATGCGGCGCGCTGAAGATGTCGTTGGAATATGAAGAGGCAAAACCTGGGTGTTTGTTTCATAGTGATCAGGGCTCGGAGTACTGCTCGGACATTTATCAGGAGGCCGTAGCGAACGCAGGCATGGTTAGTAGTATGAGCCGAGCTGGTACGCCAACAGATAATGCTTTTGTAGAATCATTTTTTAAGACATTAAAGAATGAATTGGTGCATCATTGGAAGTTTAATAATATGGTCGAATGTGTCGCTAGGATTGTTGACTACGTTGAGTTTTATAATGAGGATAGATTACACTCTAGCCTCAATTATGTATCACCAAATACATATCAAAATATAAATGTTTAGTGTCCGTCAAAGTGGTGCAAGTCTACGCCTACACTGCGGCCGCTGCTTTAGGCGTTAGGATATTTCTATCAATCAATCTAGGGGATTTATGAAAAACTTATATTTCACAATTTTTGTTTTATGTTTGTCTGGATGCGCAACTGCATATGGTAAATATGGTTTCTCAGGTGGCTATAAAGATAAGCAGTTAGATGATGGGTCTATTGAAGTTTCGTATCAGGGAAACGGTACTACTTCTCCAGAAACAGTCGAGCTATATTGGGAAAAACGAGCCGCAGAATTATGCCCAAGTGGATATGATATCGTTTCAAAAGAAAATGGTGGTCACAGTAGTTATTACCCAGTGCAAGTATTTCACCCCTTAACTGAGGGTGTTATTAAGTGCCTTGGTGATGGTTAACAGTGCAATCCTAACAAGCCGCTGTAGAAGGACAGTTTTTCCGCCGCTTAAATTTATGGCGAAAAGACTGCCATAAATCAATCAGCTCCAAAACTGCCTCTAAGCGGGGCGTTAGGGTGCTATAGCAATATGTATAAATGCCCAAGTTGTAATGAAAACTGTATAAGTAGTTGGCAAAAATATTGGGCAACTAGGTTCAGCCCTGCTAAGTGCCCAAGTTGTGGTAGTAAATGTTATATTCCAATTAAATATGGAATGATGGTTTATCTCTACTTACTTGTTCCGTCTGCCATAATATGGGGTAGCGTTATAGGGTTTAAATCAGGTATTCCGTTGCTATTATTTATACCTTTAATTTGCTGGGTGCATTATTTTTATATTACTAGGTCAAAACTACTGTGCAAGTAAATCAAAACCCTAACAAGTTTGTCCAGTTGACGTTTTGGTCTTCGCTTCTTTTTGTGCATGGCCTTCGGCCATTTTTGCACAAAAATACACTACAACCAAAACGCAACTGACAAAGGCGTTAGAGTACCAAAGGTTCAGATATGGATGTAAAACCCGATCAATATGAAATCGAACATAGTAAGGAACAGCTGTCGTTTTTTCGTCATCTCACAACGCTGTCTACGGGCTCGATTGTATTGATCGCTACCTTTCTAGAAAAAGTATTTTCCAATCCATGCTCTACTTGGCTTGTTGTACTCGCAATCGGTATGTTTTTGGTAGCAATTGTATTTGCTTCAGGCTGTCAAATGCTCACTTTAGCTATGATGCGCTACACATCCACATCAAAAAATAAACTAAAGTATCGTAAGGTAAGCCATATATTTTTATATTTGGTGATTGGTAGCTTTTTGTTAGCAATAATTTCTATGGGGGTATTTACGGTTGCGAATTTATTGGGGTAATTACTCTAACAAGGCCAGCCAGCATCGCTCCCTTTGGTCGCTGGACCTCCGTTTCGGCGCTTCGCGCCTACACTACGGCCGCTGCTGGCGGCGTTAGTAGCTTATTTATGAAATACACATTCGTTTTACTAGTCGCTATGTTACTTTCCGGGTGCGTTATTTACCCAGAGAGAGAAGTTATTACACCTTTAATTCAAGGGGTCGTAACTGACACTTTGGGGAACCCAGTTAGTGGGGCAACAGTTAACAGGGTTCAAAGTCGTCGAGTTTACGAAACCAAATACAAATACACATCAGAAAAATATATAGCAGATACCGGAGTTACGGACTCAAATGGTATGTTTATACTCCTGCCAGCTACAGAGATAGATTGGTGGCACCAGATTATGGATTTACCATTTGTGTGGTGCTATGGAGACTTTGAGGTTACTCATCCCGACTTCCAAACTCACAAAACGGAATTTGGTGATTTCAGCTTCTTCAATGAAGATTCCGTCGGCTGTAAGGGAGTTAAGTTTGAGCCTAAAATATCCTTACAGCCACGCTACTAACAAAGCAATCCACAGGAGCAGCAAAGCTACGTTTTGCAATTTATGCACTACGCTGCCGCTTCGTTAACATAAATTACAACTTCGCTTCACTGCCCTGTGATTGCGGCGTTATACGCTTTTATATTTTGGAGTATGCATGGAACACTCATCAACGGAATTCGATGAAAAACTTGATAAAATTGATCATTATGTGAAATATCCAGAAATGCGCCCTTGGGTTGGTACTGATTACAATAATCAAAAAGTTAAAGTACTAACTATTGGTGAAAGTCATTATTTAGCTAAGGGGAGTACGTACCATATAAATGCCGATGATTGGTATGACGGAATTTCGATGTCTGATAAACCTGATAAAGCAGGAATCCATACAAGAAATGTTATATTTAATGGTATTAAAACAAATTGGAAAAAGAAATCGAAAGTTATTTTTAAAAACACAGAAGACGCTTTGTTTTTATCAAACCTTTTCCCCGTCAAACCTGAGTCGGCATATTACAATATTGCTTTCATGAATTTCTTCCAAAGACCAGCTGAAAAAACAGGGAAATCGATAAAAGTTAAAAGTGTAGATTTAGCCATAAGCAAACAAGTTTTCTCTGAGGTTGTTAATATAATCAACCCTACTACTGTATTGTTTACAAGTGTCTTAGCATATAAAAATGCAAAGAAAAACTGTGTTTTAAGATATTTGACATCTAATAATATTCCATTCGTTAAATGTCCTCACCCTGCTACATCATGGTGGAATAGGGAATCAAAGGCATATGGTAATAAAACAGGGAAAAACCATTTTATATCATTCATTAATGAGCAGGTCAGCGTATAACAAAGTTATCAAATTGACCCGCATTGCTTCACTCCATTTTGGGGTGGCTACGCCACTTTACCCCAAAACTCCGCTGTACAACGCGGGCAATTTATAACGGCGTTAGAAGGTAGAGCTACCCACGAAAAGTAGACACCTCATTCCCACCTAATGAGGTATTAATTATGACTAAAAAAACTAAGAACAAATACAACCATTACACCGAAGATTTTCGTAGGGAGGCCGTTCGACGCTCAGAAGGGCCTGACACCTCAGCTGCTGAAGTGGCGAGAGAGTTGGGTATTCACCCCGGTCAAATCTATAATTGGCGACGTCAATATAAGCGACTATCCGAAAAACAATTTAATGGTGTGAATGGTGTGGATTACTCAAAGCCTGAAAGCGAGACTGTACGCGAGCTGCAGCGGACAATAAGCGACCTGAAAGAAGAGAACGAATTCCTAAAAAAAGCGACGGCATACTTCAGCAAGCCAAGCTGGTGAGGTATGCCTACATGGAGTCGCTTCGTGGTCAATTCCCAATAATCAAGATGGCGGGGTGGTTAGCTGTCAGCAGATCAGGTTATTACAAATGGCGCGAACGAGAGCCTAGTTTCGAGTATGAGTATCGAGAAATGCTGCGCAAGGCTATCAGTGAGACTTTTGAGGAGTTTAAGGCACGATACGGTGCGCCTAGATTAATCTATGAGCTGCATGAAAAAGGCTTCGCTTGCTCAGTTAATCATGTTGCTAAAATTATGCAGGAAGAGGGTCTAAAGGCCCGTAACGGCAAACGCTTCAAGTATGGTCATCAAGGTTCAGGGGATAATAACTTCGCTGAAAACGTATTGGATCGCGACTTTGAGGCCACTAAGCCAAATGAAAAGTGGGTGTCGGACATTACCTATATACCGGTTAAGAACGGTCACGTTTACTTGGCGGTGATCATGGACTTGTTCTCCCGCAAGATCATTGGCTGGTCATTGGATAAAACAATGACCACGGATTTGATTTTAGATGCACTTAACATGGCCACCTCAAGTCGGGGATGCGAGCAAGGGTTGTTGCTTCACTCAGATCAGGGAGTGCAGTATCGATCCGGAGAATATGTCCTAGCGATGCACGATGCTGATATAACTCCCAGCATGAGCCGAAAGGGTAACTGTTGGGATAATGCGGCAATGGAATCCTTCTTCTCACGTCTGAAAGTAGAGGAAGTGTTTGGTCAATCGTACATAGGCTTAAATGACGCGTATTCAAGTGTGTTCGAATATATTGAATTGTTTTACAATCGCGTACGACGCCACTCTGCGAATGACAATATAAGCCCTGCAGAGTTTGAAGAAATTTATTACCAAGAGTGCGCCTAATATGGTGTCTACTTTTTGTGGGTAAGACCAAAGGTCGTCAGAGAAAAAACCAAAAGTAGCTTTAAGTCGTCTTATTGCTCTGTGCTCTTTCAGAGTAATTACCGAGCGTATTATTAGTTTGGTTTTAGTAATTTCAAAACCATCCACTATTGTTGGGCTAATCCGGAAAGCGCCCGAGTGCTTGTTTAGAGCTTGCTACTATAAAAGCTTAGAAATTGGATTTGGCACCAAACCACAGTTAAATAATGTAAAGGTCAGTGCTAAACTGCTCGAAAAGTGCGTGGCCTTACGGCCGCATAAAAATGTAAAGAGTAGGGCATTACGGTGCCATGCTGGTAAAGCTAAAGGGGCCGTGAGCGGCCTGCAAAAATACAGTAAGGGTGGTTTGGGCTGGTAGGGTTTGCTTTGTAGCATAAGCTGGCGTTCTAACAATGTTATTAAAAGGACAGTGTTTGCTACGCTCCGTTTTGGGGTGGCTTCGCCACTTTACCCCAAAACTCCACTCCACAAACACTGCCTTTTATAACGGCGTTAGCACTATCATCATGGAGATATAAATGTGGAATTAGCACCAGAAGAAAAAAGAGGTCAACGGTGGGGTAGGCTAAAATACGCTTTGTTTTGCTTACTAATGTTCTTTATTTTTATAGTTGCGGCTAGGTTTATGGTGCCTGGCATGTACAAACTTGAGCCTGATCCAGTAGGCTATTTCACTCTATCCTTTATACGGGATCTAGCTATTGCACTGGCAGCGATTAAGCGATTTCATGATTTTGGAAAAAGTGGGTGGTTTTGTTTGTTGGTGTTTATACCCGGTATAGGCGCTCTGACTTCTCTGGTTTTATTTTTTATTCCCGGATCAAGGAAAACAAACCAATATGGGCCTAAACCAGCGATGCTCATTGACACTTAAATTGCTAACAAGGCCAGTCAATCTGACCTCCGTAAACTGTCTTCTTTTTTGCAAGATACGGCAAAAAACCAGCCAGTTCACTCCGGCAGTTGCTGGCGGCGTTAGGTGCTCCATTAAATGAAGTTTTTCGCGGCTTTTATATTTGGTGTTTTAATCATTGGCTGTAGCAATAATTCAGTTGTTACGCTTGGGGGTAATGGTCATCGGATAAAAATATTGGATGATCTATCGAAATCTGAGGGAGAAATGGTAGCTTCCTTCGTTACCTCTAAGATGGAGGTTTTACGTTCTGAATATATATCGGTCGATGCAAAGGTTACTGACTTATATAGCATATCCAAATGGCACACTCCAGGCATGCAATCAGATGAAGAGAAGAAGTGCAAATACTCAGCAAACTTTTATTATGGTGGGTTTGGTAATGCTGTGTGTATCGGTGTGCATGAAGTCAATGATCAGGAAATAAAATTAAAGGTGCTTTGGAGTACTAGTTGGATATCATAAAATCACCTAACAATACGTGCCAGTCGGACAGTTTGTTCCGTGGCTTTTTTTTGCGCTGGCCGCTACGCTAGCACAAAAATACACTACACAAACTGCCGCTGCACTCTGCGTTAGAGCTTCAAGTAGCTACTAATGTGCTGTGGTAACGCTTGGGGAATAGGTTCAGAGAATGGTTTCTGTAAAAAGAATTGAGGCGGGTAATTATTCTGTATCAGATGGTCGGTCCATTCTTAAAGATGGCTCTGGCTGGTATGTTCTAGCCGAAGATGGTGGACATGATTTTGGGCCAGTTACTACGCTAACGGCAGCAAAGGAATATGTAGAAACAGGAATTGTGCCCTTAAGTCAGCATAATTTTGGTTCGGCTTATGGTCGTCGGCAAAGTAAGAAAGAATTTAATGCTTATTTGGCCTCCGAAGCAGAACAAGGTAATTACGGTCCCGCAATACTATATACTTTGGCTGTCGTCGTGGTGGTCATCTTGTTTGCTTTTATAAAGAATAATCAATAGTACGTGCAACACAGCTCTAACAAAGCTATTAAATTGACAGCTATTCCGTTGCTTGGTTTTTCGCTAAAAAAGCCTAGCAAAAAATCCAACCAACTACACAGCTGCAATTTATAGCGGCGTTAGCTGTTTTCGTGAAACTAGAGATTTTCTATGGATAAAGAGATACCTGAACACTTAAAAAAATGGAATTGGGGTGCGTTCTTTTTAAACTGGATTTGGGGTGTAGGAAATAACACCTATTCTGCGTTTAAAATATTTATTCCGGTATATGGGTTCTACTATATTTTCAAGCTTGGTGCTCACGGTAGCGAATATGCATGGAAAAACGGGACATGGAGAGATGAAGATCATTTTGTAAAAGTACAACGAAACTGGTCGCGAGCGTCATTTGCGTATATAGGGTTCTGCTTTCTTCTCGCACTACCATTATTTTTCATGGTTGGTCATTTGTTCAGGAATTCTGAACCTTACATTATGTCAATGGCGCTGCTCGAAGGCTCGCCAAAATTTAAAGAAGAGATCGGAATTCCTTATGACGCAGGTTTTATAACCGGAAACCTGTCTACTTCTGGGCATCAAGGAAGCGCAAATATGTCATTTGGAGTTGATGGGGCTAGAGGCGAAGCAAAAATTTATATTAAAGCTGAAAAAGACATGGATATCTGGAAATTACTTTGTGTCAAAACAGAATACATAAACAGTAGCACAGTCGAACTTCTCGGTGAGTGCGCAAATGGCAGCTAACAAGGCGCTCAATAGGACATTTTTTACTCCGCTTTTTTTGCGGTGGCTACGCCACTTTACCGCAAAAACGCTACGTAAAAAATGCCTATTAGCTTGGCGTTAAAGGCTGTTCGTGGTTTTAGGGTTTTCCACCAACGAGTTAGCAGTGATCGTCCGCCTTTTTCAGTCCGTGTGTTTAACCGGTAAAGTGGCTTGTAATAAAGACCGCGTCAACGTGGCACCAATGGAGGGTTTAGCGTGTTGTATCCATCTCAATCCATCCGTTCCCTGTGTTCCGTTTTGTCGTCAACTAATAATCAAGGGCAGTGCTTCGCATTTGTTTGTGCCGGGCTAAGTCCAGCACAATTAGCTAATACAGTGCTGCCCTTAACAAGTTTAGCCATGCGACGCCCAAAAGGCGGGCGCACATGCTAAAGGCGTTATGAGTAATTCCATGAAGTGGACATTTTTAGTTATCGTCACATTTCTTATCTCGAGTTGTGCGTATGGCCCGACGACTAGAGATCTTGCGGAAAGAGAAGTCAAAATTGAACTTCAGTTCATCGTTTCAAAAACAAGGTCGCCTTGTGTAGGCTGCGATGTAGAGATTAATAGGTTTTTCAATGGTCCTACAATATTTAGTTGGGGAAACTATGGGCTTATCAATAAAATGAAAACGGATGAAATGGGATATATCCATTTCAATACCAAACTAAATGGTAACTACCAGATATTTCTAGTAACTGAGGTTGATGGGGAGAGGCTTGCAGGGATCTACGGATTTGATGTGCCTAGTAACAACGTAGTGGATGTTGTTACAGTTGAGCCTCCACTCATAACAAATAAGGATATGTCGCGCTTGCCGCGACATATCTCATTGTTGAACAAGCCCGTGGTCGAGCTCTTTATTAGTAAATAAGTCGATAGGAGGTGTTTGTAATAGTGCCGGTTTTTGTCGGCACTATTTTTGTTGGGCGAACAGAGTCCTCACCCAGTAGGTGATTAAAAATCACTGCGTCATCGTGTTGTGGTTCTCCTATTTAAATGGCTTTTTTGTTACTTTATTCGTGCGCTAGCTTGGGGATGGTTTAAGCCAGTGCCTACCTATTACATTCATTATTGAATGACACTTGGGGCACATCATTCGCTTTTTCATTTGAGGCTCTTTCTGTGTGGTGTTCTCAATATCCACTTTTAGTATCCACTGAACAATGCGCAATATACGCTTGGCGTTTCCATGTAAGAAACCGTAGTCGCGCGCTCGCCTAAACCCTTTGGGTAATACGTGTTGAAGCAAAAGATACAAAAAATCTTCGCCCAGTAGCGTGCGGGTTTTTCTTATCTTTGTTTTGCTATCGATGTATTGAAACGTAATGTGGGTGCCGTCGTCGGCAACGATATTGGTGTTGGCGATTACTCCGCGGTATAAGTACCGCGATAAGTATTGCAGCGCCTCTTTACCTCGTCCGACCTTAGTGCACTGAACAATCCATTTCTTAGGTGATTTATGAGGTGGTAGCCCCGCATCATTGAGTGCCTTTAAAAAGACTCCTCGGAATACCTTGGCGAGGGCTCGGCCGTTAAATAGGTATTTGCCTTTTAGCTTGCGCCATTCCTTTCGGCGGCGGTGCAGGCCACCACCAGGAATGACAATATGAACGTGAGGGTGGTAGTCGAGGCGTCGTGAGTGAGTATGCAATACTGCGCACATGCCCAGTTCTGCCTCAAAGCCTCGCTTATTTAGCCCGAATGTCTTTAGAGTCTTCGTCGCCGATTCGAGTAAAAGCCTGTATACCGTTTTACGATGGGCTTTTGATAGGGCTCTTAACTCGCTTGGCAACGTAAAGGTCGCCATGTAGTAATCTACGGGCAGCTGTTTTTGTAATTGCCGTTCAAGCCAGTCTTGAGTGCTGCCATATTGGCATTGATTACAGGCCCTATGCCCGCATGATTGCGGAATGTTTTGGCTGTAGGGGCAAGAAGAACAGGTTGTGCCTAGTTCGCCATACTGCCCTTTACGACAACCGGTTATGGCGTTCAAGGCCGACCATTGATCTTTGTTAATCTTGGATCTATAGCGAGACTCAAAACGGGTTCGATACTTTTCAGTGATAGCTTGTAGGGTGTGCGCTGGCGTACTCATGCTTGGCCCCACAAAATACGCAGCTTGTTCATGAGTGCGTTGATGCGTTTGCCCGCATTAACGTCTGTGTGATTGGATAGCTGTGTATACAAGGCTGTAGTCTTTGGGCATTCGTGCCCCATTTCATGCTGAATAGAGCGTAGGCCTACACCGGCTTCTGTCAATAGCGTACCGTAGCAGTGCCGCAAGCTATGAATGGTGATCGCTTTACTAATACCTACGTCTTTTACAATGGCCTTAAAAGACTTCTGAAGACCGCCTCGGTCCATGGCGGCTGTTGCTGTATGCCGCTCCTGAGCGTCGCGTCCACGCGGAAATAGGAACCTAGGGTGGCGGTGTGTTGCCCAGTAAGCGCGTAAGGTCTGTAGTGTTGACTGCGGCAAGGTGACGTAGCGATCTTTCTTACCTTTAGCGCATCGAACGTGAATCTTCATACGCTCACTATCAATATCGCCAACCTGAAGGTTCAGGGCTTCAGCAAGACGAAGCCCCATACTAAACGAAGTAAAGATAAAGGCCTGAAAGCGTAACTCCCGGGTACCATTCAGTAGGCGTTCGAGTTCTTTTAGCGTTAACACATCGGGAAGGGTTTTGACTTTAGGTGGCCGAACAATCTCGACCCAGTTCCACTCTTTTTTGAGTACGTACTTATAGAAGAATTGGAGGCCATTGCGATCGACTTTGACGGTAGACCATGAGTGGGTGCGAACAAGGGATTCGAAATAGGCTTCGAAGTGTTCTTGGGTAAGGGTATCAGGCGGGCAGTCGAAAAACGCTGTAATACGCCTAAGGGCGCGAGAATAAACATCGATAGTTGTATCGGCTTTGCCTTGCCGTTTCAATGCGCTAACATGCTTGCGGTACAGTGAATCGAATCGTTTTTGCTGTGTTTTGTTCATTAGATATTCCTCTCGTTAACGAGCGGGCTTGCTCGGAGAGGAATTATCTAATACATAAGGATTTTAACTTTGCCGCGTAGCGGCTTCGTTCAACAAGGCAGTCAAATTGACAGCTATTCCGTCGTTTGTTTTTTATGGCGGTCGCTACGCTGCCACTAAAAACAAGCAACTACATAGCTGCAATTTACTGCGGCGTTAGTTTTTAGCGAGTAAATAGAATATATGGAATTTAAATCGAAAACCTTTCTAATATTCCTGTGGATTCTATTGTTGGTTTTTATAGGTTTGGATGTCCTGGTATATAGTGTTGTGATTATTCCCAAGCAAATAGATTTCGGAGTATTAGAGAATATAATCTATTTCATCTGGTTCGCTGGAAAATTGGGAGTAGTTGCAATGTTAATTACTAAGCGCGGTCGTACTGATCTCGGTATATACATTACGCTATCACCTATTTTTTTGGGTGGATTGTATTGCGCAACTTTTTATCCATTTACTTCTGGTGTTGGTTTTACATCCGACTCTTTTTACAATGTTGTAATTTGTGTTGTAATAGGTATATTCGGGTTTGTAACTCACCGGTGTGTTAAGCCGGTAAGTGAAAACTAACAATACGCTCAAACACCGCTCCGGCCTTCGGCCTCCACTGGACGCCCAATGCTACGCTCGTTTGTGCATTTGCTTCGCAAATTATTGCACAAACCAACTACACATTGTGCGCCGTTTAGCTCAGCGTTATGTGAAGCTATGAGTAAACTAATTACTACCGTTATTTGCATGTTTATTTCATCTTCTTGTTTTTCGCTTAGTGTTTCTTGCCCTGTAGATGAAGAGTTCAAAAAATATGTATCTGAAGCGAAACTCGAATATAAGTGGGATGTAGATACTTGGCGGGTAAAAGTAAATGCACCGGACAAAATTGGAAAATATCGATTCGCGAAAATACAGATTAATAAAGAAGGTGAAGGAATGGCGATTCCGCTCCAAACTGAAAACGAAAAAGGCATAGTTTCAGCGAATTTTTACCTAAACGAGAATGCTATGAAGGGTATGAGTTTGTGGGTGGCTTACGGTAATCATTGCTTGCAAGGTTTTCATCTGGAGCTAAAGCCAAATGTTGAGGCGTTGTAATCACATAACAAGCCAAGCCAGCAGGACTTATTTTGCTGTCGCTTCGCTCCAAAACGCAAAATAAGCCTCTGCTTGGGGCGTTACATTCACAAACTGGGTTGTAGAAAATTTTAAATGAAAATAGCGCTTTCACTAATTCTGATTGTGGTCAGTATTTCAGCTAGAGCTAATACGCTGGAAGACTTCTATTATCAGCTCCCCATTTTTATTTGCTATGACGATGTGTATCTTGGGTGCAGAAACGGAGAAACCATTGAGGCGTGTACAAAAGGTTTGGTGCAACACCGAGAGCCTTGCGTAAAAAACAGGAACATTGATTCGATGGAGGTTTTAACCGAGGCTATGGGTTGTATGGTGTTAAAGCACTCAGACGTCGAAACTATAGAAGAATTCGAAGCTAAGTGTAATGGAGGTATGAATATCAATATTACCAAAGCGAAGGAAAAAGTCGAAAAAGCTGATCATGACTGGGTGCTCGAATTATTAAAATGAATGTAACAAAACAATCAACCGGACTTCGCTAAGCGTGGTTCGCTTTGCTCACAATACCACGCTTAGCTTCGCTCGGTTATTGTGGCGTTATAAAGCGTAATTACCGGAGAAGCGTATTAGAACTCTAATAGGAAAAGTTAATGCGATAATCGTTTATTTTGGGTGGTTATGTATAGCTGCTCTGATAGCCGGAAGCTTACTCTCATTATTCGATACGGAATATAGTGGAGAGTTAGTTGGTTTCGGTCTAATAGCCCTAATTTTATTTGCTGTTCTCCATTTGGTTCTAGCATTCTTCGTTCGTTGCCCAGAGTGCAACAAGTGTCTTACGATTCAAGGAGTCTCGAAGTCAAATAATAAGTGGTCCTGGCTATTAAGTGATTGGGGGTACGCGGTTGCTAAATGGTTCACTGGCAAAGTGAAATGTATGCACTGCGGGGCGGAGGTCAATACAAATGCATTATAACAAACATGTCCTGTTGACGTTTTGGCTTTCGTTCCGTTTTAGGGTTGCTTTGCAACTTTACCCCAAAACTCCACTACAACCAAAACGCAACAGACATGGGCGTTATATTTTAGAGCTACCCACGAAAAGTAGACACCTCATTCCCACCTAATGAGGTATTAATTATGACTAAAAAAACTAAGAACAAATACAACCATTACACCGAAGATTTTCGTAGGGAGGCCGTTCGACGCTCAGAAGGGCCTGACACCTCAGCTGCTGAAGTGGCGAGAGAGTTGGGTATTCACCCCGGTCAAATCTATAATTGGCGACGTCAATATAAGCGACTATCCGAAAAACAATTTAATGGTGTGAATGGTGTGGATTACTCAAAGCCTGAAAGCGAGACTGTACGCGAGCTGCAGCGGACAATAAGCGACCTGAAAGAAGAGAACGAATTCCTAAAAAAAGCGACGGCATACTTCAGCAAGCCAAGCTGGTGAGGTATGCCTACATGGAGTCGCTTCGTGGTCAATTCCCAATAATCAAGATGGCGGGGTGGTTAGCTGTCAGCAGATCAGGTTATTACAAATGGCGCGAACGAGAGCCTAGTTTCGAGTATGAGTATCGAGAAATGCTGCGCAAGGCTATCAGTGAGACTTTTGAGGAGTTTAAGGCACGATACGGTGCGCCTAGATTAATCTATGAGCTGCATGAAAAAGGCTTCGCTTGCTCAGTTAATCATGTTGCTAAAATTATGCAGGAAGAGGGTCTAAAGGCCCGTAACGGCAAACGCTTCAAGTATGGTCATCAAGGTTCAGGGGATAATAACTTCGCTGAAAACGTATTGGATCGCGACTTTGAGGCCACTAAGCCAAATGAAAAGTGGGTGTCGGACATTACCTATATACCGGTTAAGAACGGTCACGTTTACTTGGCGGTGATCATGGACTTGTTCTCCCGCAAGATCATTGGCTGGTCATTGGATAAAACAATGACCACGGATTTGATTTTAGATGCACTTAACATGGCCACCTCAAGTCGGGGATGCGAGCAAGGGTTGTTGCTTCACTCAGATCAGGGAGTGCAGTATCGATCCGGAGAATATGTCCTAGCGATGCACGATGCTGATATAACTCCCAGCATGAGCCGAAAGGGTAACTGTTGGGATAATGCGGCAATGGAATCCTTCTTCTCACGTCTGAAAGTAGAGGAAGTGTTTGGTCAATCGTACATAGGCTTAAATGACGCGTATTCAAGTGTGTTCGAATATATTGAATTGTTTTACAATCGCGTACGACGCCACTCTGCGAATGACTATATAAGCCCTGCAGAGTTTGAAGAAATTTATTACCAAGAGTGCGCCTAATATGGTGTCTACTTTTTGTGGGTAAGACCAATTTAGTCTCGAAGGTTCGCGCAAATGAATAAAGTTGTTCTTGTAATATTGATATTTTGTTGTGCCGCCGGTGCGAGGAGCACCGCGTCAGCAGCAGATGTTGTGGTGGGCCCTGAAATATTTGATTTAATCGCTCAAGATAAAGCAGCTGGTGAAGCTTGGTTATTTTACGCCTATGCCTTGGGGTTGTGTGAAGACCCCAATAGCCCGTCATTTGATTGTGAGGTAGGGGCAAGAAAAATTTCCTTAGAGCAATGGGTGAAGTATTCCAAAGATTCCAAGTCTGCGAAAGATGTATATTTTTCAGAGCTTTTAAAAGTGGTTGAATCTGGGTTTATTGCCGAGTATGTAAAACACTTTCTGTATCAAGAGCGCTGGGGTGAAGTTAAGGCACCTCAATACCGCGAGTATTTAGATTGGGCAAAAGATAATATTCCAATGCACCGTATTGAAACAAAGCTACACGCTAGGTATGAATAGATTAGTGTTTAATATTTACTTTAAAAACGCGATTGTTCCGTCGAACAGCAAGAAAAAAGTTACACACTACGAAAGCAAGCTACAGTGAATTTATTAAAAAGTTTCGACATATGAAAACGTCGGAGTTAATGGATTTACTGACAGTGAAGCTACGAGGGCACAATAATTATTTTGGTGCAGTCGGGAATTTCTATAGCCTGTACTCGGTATACGATCACGTAGTAAAATTGCTGTACAAATGGTTAAATCGGCGTAGCGGAAGGAAAAGTATCACGTGGGCCAATCTTAAGCGGCTTATTAAATACCGATCGCTCGCGTTTCCTCAGTGCAAACAAAGACAAACGGATAAACGGGTATGGATGTAATGATGGAAGCTATGCACTGCGAGAGCGAGTACAACCGAGGAGCCGGATGAGGGAAAACCGCACGTCCGGATCTGCATGGGGGGTTCTATGTAAATGGGGTTCCTACCATAACTAAGCAATCGGTAGAATGGAGATTAAATGAAGCTTGATGGAATAATTCCTTTATATAAAAGTATGAAGACTCAAAACATCGATCGTTATCGCTTTGACTATAAAGCAGGGAAAGCAACATTCGATGTGTTCTTTTTTATTGATAGTTCGCCATACTTATTACTGTTTGGGGTAAAAGCGGAAAATTTTAGTTTTGAGTTAGAGGTACTGAATGGCTTCGTTATAGAAACCAAAATCGATAATGATACATACAAAAGACTATGTAAGGTTCTTGGTTTGGAATTTGATCCTAACCGACCGTTTAGCACATGGAATTTCTTTAAAGAGTTTAATTCAAAAATTCCACTTACAGCTAACACCTCAAACCCAGTAAAACCTCAAGATATTGCTCCTTACCAGTCTGTCGCAGAAGAGGCTGATAAGATTTATTTTGTTGGGTGGAGAGATAATTCAAAATGGGGTACTCAAGTTCAAGATAGCAATCTTGAAAAAACAAGAAAACTTTTGGGTGAAAAGGCGTATCTCCGTTGCAAACAAAAAAATATAAGTAGTTGTTGGTCGGACAAAAAAGATTCCACAATTAAGGTTACACTACCATAGGCGTAAATTGCTTATAACAAGCACTTCAAGTCGGAACAAAAACAGTTGGCTTTGTTCCGCTACGCTCCACATTATAGCCAACTTTTTTTGTCCGCTTAAGTGGGCGTTAGGGCTCGCTAGGAAATCAAAATGATATCGCCTTTTAAACATATTGATTCGAATATGAGCTCGAAAGAATTCGAAATTGCGGTTTGTAACTGGGTGAATTTTTGTGGAAAAGACCTCAAAAATATCGAAGTCCTGCATGATCAAAAAATTTCGGCGCACGATGGTACTTACCAAATAGATGTGCTTGCTACATTCAATGCATTTGAAGATGCGGAGTTTAAAGTTCTTGTAGAATGTAAGAAACACGGACGAAAAATTGAAAGATCATATGTACAAGAATTACATGGGAAATTACAGTCCCTAGGGGCGCAAAAGGCTATATTGTGCTCAACCACTGGGTTTCAATCCGGCGCGTTAGAGTACGCAAAAGCACACAAAATAGCTTTGGTTTTAATTTCTTCGGAAGGTGCGAGGTATGAGACCCGGATGTTAACAGTAGAAGACTTACATAACCCTATTGGAGCTAGTGATGAAACTACCGCTTGGCTGGTGGAGCAAGCAGGTGAGAACAAGGCCACGGTTACTCGTCTCAATTTATTTACTGATAGCTTCAGTATGTTTATTCAAGGTCAGCCCTAACAAACAAAGTCAGCCGACGCAAAAAGCGCGCGGCTGCTTTGGGCGTTATGTGAAGCTATGAATATCGAAGTTATTGCAAAAATCGCAGGGGTATTAGGTTTCTTTATTAGTGTTAGTACCTTTGTTTTAACCAGGTTAGAGCGTAGAAAAAAGATTGAAATAGAGCTTTTTGAATCAAGTTCTTTTGATTTTACGGTTGACGACGATGTGAATGACGAATCACTTGTCAAAGTAAGGTTCACGAATATTGGGCCGCAATCGGTAATTTTGAAGCCCAAAACTCTGATTATCGAGCACAATGGCAAAGCCTATAAACTAGATAGAGAAGATTATTGGGGCATGGAAGAATTCGATGAATTGATGCCTCCAACATCAAGTCGAGAAATAGGTGTTCACTTAGGTTCTGTTTGCGAGGCTTTAGAAATTGAATCCCCGAAAAACTATGATGAAGACACCTTTAGTAAACTTTACCCTTTGAGCGTTAAAATCTGTGATCATTCCGGTAAGGTTTATAAAACAAAGAAGTTTAAGTATCACGAGGCTGTCGGAGAGTTCATCACATAACAAGTGTAGCCACCTGACACAAATTGCTACGCGCCTTTTTGTGTTTTCGCTACGCTCATTTTACACAAAAACGCACTCCACAATTTGTGCAGGTGCTACAGGCGTTAAGCTCTAATGAGTATGAACGAACTACCGAATTTACTAAATGATACATGGAGATTCTTTCGGGCCAATATATGGGGCTTATGGAAAGTTTTATTTCCCATAATAGTTCCGGTATCAATAATTAGTACAGCGTTATCAGAATACCTTCCGTCTGATGGGGTAGTTTCTTGGGTTGTGCTTGGCGTTGTTATATTTCTTTATCCAATTATCCAAGCTGCGATGATATTTTATATCTCCTCGGTATTAACTGGAGAAGCTCTACCGAGAGGTGTTTGCTACCGTCTTGGCGCTAAATATTGGGCACCTTTGTTTGGGCTTTATATCTTGGGTGCTCTAGCTATGTGCGGAGGGTTTTTTCTTCTTATAATTCCTGGATTAATCGTATTTTCACGTATAATGTTTTCTGAGTTCTACTGTTTGCTTTATGAGCAAAGCCCAGTGGAAGCGTTTGAATCTAGCTGGCATCAAACTAGAGATTATCAATGGCTGCTTTTAGTAGGGGTGCTCTTGATTGCGGTAGCCACATCGATACCAGTATGGCTATTAGAAAAGGTAGTAGAATCAACAGGCGCTATTGGATCTATCTTCGCAGTTGTTATTGGCGTTATTGAATATATGTTGGGATGTCTAATTACTATATTTGGATACAGGGTGTTTTCGTTACACCTAGAAAAGCTTAACAAACAAAGCCAGCAGGACTCGCCTGACGGCTCGCCTCTGCTTTGAGCGTTAAACACCAAGAGATAGTCATGAGAACATTTTCTGAAAAATATCTTGGCGGAAGTAAGGTTCACGAAGATAGATACAAAATAGATGTCATAGTACTAGAAAAATATATGGCGTTTTCTACTGAAATATTGAGATTGGCGTTATTGGGAATAGCTGTATATGGGTTTTTAGTATCTAACATCGTGCTGGAAATCGGGGAGAGCGGTCTGTTAGCTCTCAATGCCAATATGAGCTCGGTAGTTTTTCTTTTTTTGGGTCCAATTGCTTTTTTACTTTCTTCCTTGGCGGCTCTTGCGCACAGGTTTTACTCATCTGATTGCCTAGCGCACTATGTGCGGATACTACGCCTTAGTGAGGCTGAGGGTAATGAAAAATTGAAAACAGAGAAAGATAGCCTAGAAAAAGATGGGAAGCGTTGCAAGAACCTAATTATTGCTTTATGCATCTTTTTAGTTCTCGGTGCTTTCTTAGCTGTTTGTTCATTTGGTATTGTCCTAAACGGGGGAGTACATGTTTAACAAGGTTAGCCAACCTCGCCCGCAAGCGGGCTGGACCTCCGTTCCGGTATTTTTATGCGTTTATCGCTACGCTAACGCACAAAAACACCTACACTACGGCCGTTGCTAACGGCGTTATATTCTCTCAGAAATTAAGGAGCTACCGTGGCAAATGACGGTAAAGACTACGAGCAATTTGTAAAAAGTTTGCAGCAAGCTTTGCTTGATTCTGAAGACTTGATAAAGCAAAAGAACGTAAAAATTGAGACCAACAAGAAAATTACCGATAACTGCGGTGTGGAAAGGGAGTTTGACCTCTATTGGGAGTATGAGCTTGCAGGGGTAACGTACAAGACCGTTATCGAGTGTAAAGATTATCAGTCTAGAGTTTCGCTGGAAAAGATAGATGCCTTAATAGGCAAGATTAGGGATTTACCTGATTTAAAAGCTGTGTTCGCAACAAAGACAGGGTACCAATCAGGTGCAAAAGCTAAAGCTGAATTTAATAAAATTGATCTTTTAATTGTTCGCGGGAAGTCTGACGAAGATTGGCAAGATGAGAGCGGAAACCCATTCATCAAAGAAATCGCAATAAATATGGAATTGGTTTCTGCCGCAAGAACGATTAGCTTCTCTCCTGAAATTGATGGCAATTGGGCGAAAGAAAACACCGATCTAGATTTAAGTAAGCCGTTCAACCTAAATATGAGAAATGACCTCATAACTATCGAAGATAATGAGAAGGCTGAGAAATACACAGTTTTGCAACTAGAGGAAAGGCTTGGCGCCAATCATCGAGGCGAGTCTGGAGAGTTTGAACAAGAACGAAAATTTGATGATGCTTATATTTATTGCGATGGCCTTAAATTGAAGTTGAGGGGATATAAAATCCGCTATTCTGTATCACTGCCAATAAAAATGCCAATTAACATTGACTATTCCAAAGAACTTGTTGGCGTCATTGAATACCTACACAAAGGCACTAAAACGGCTGTGTTTTCAAATCGGATAATAAAGGATTGGCATTGAAGTACGAATATAACAAGGCCATTAAATTCGCTCCCTTTGGTCGCCGGACGCTCGCAAGCTCGCGCCGTTTATGGCGGCGTTAGGTGCAAATGAGCGATACGGCAGATCAGGAAAAGTTTAAAATTAGTAGAACTACGCGAGTTATTGTAGGCGTATTCGGGCTGATCTGTACCTTAATATTTTTACTGTGGGCATCTACGGCCACAAACGAATGGTACGTAAATTACTTGCCAGCTGCTTTTTGTTCTATTGTCGTGGGTGCTTGTTTTTTGCCCAAGAAGGCTCGTGGCTATTGCGGCGACGTTATATCGATATGTGTAATAATTTGTTCCGTTTGGTTTCTGGCTATTTCACTGCCAAACCCAAAGCCTGGAGAAAACCCATTAAAGTTCGCATTTTTGTATGGTGGTGTAGCAGTTGCGTATTTGGTTAGTCGCTATAAGCATGTACTCAGCAGTAAAGCACCTAACAAGTAAAGCCAGCATCGCCCCTGCGGGGCTGGACCTTCGTTTCGGCGCTTCGCGCCTACACTCCGGCCGCTGCTTTAGGCGTTATAAGCTCAGGTGAGCGATGAAGTATTTTATTGCAGTGGTGTTAAATCTCTTGATATTAGCCGCATCGGTCATCGGGTTAATGTCTACGTGTATGTGGGGCTGCCCAAATTCTGGCATACAGTTGATATTCAAAGTATCAACTATATGTTTGCTTATTAGCTTAGGCATGACTATCTATCTTTGGGCAACAAGTAAAAAGAAAACTAAATATTAAGTAGATGATATCGATATTTGATATCGTGCTTATAACAAACGCAGTCTGTCGGAACGCCTTTCCGTTCCTTCGTCACTACAAGGCGTCCGCAGCTGCGGGCGTTCTGTGTAATTGAGTATGGAATCATATTTAGCTGAAGTAGAAGATACGTTTATGATCTCAGGGCGCGGATTAGTGGTTGCCCCTGGGTTTCCTGAAAAGGATTATGTGTTTGAGAAGCATGAAAAATTAAGAATTGAAACCCCTGAGGGTAATACCTTCGAATGTGAGGCACTTTTTCAAATACCATTCCAAACTCCGAGGGCAAAGATATTGCTGTATCATTGTATGCTGCAAAATGTAGCCAAAGAATCAGTTCCATTAAAAAGTCAAATTTGGATACTTGGTAAGAATGAAAACGAGTTTAGAAAGTAACACAGAACAAGGCCAGTCATTTGACGCCCAAAAGCGTCGGCCAAAAAAACAGGCCGCCACTTTCGGGCGCAAATGCTGGCGGCGTTAAAGGCTGTTCGTGGTTTTAGGGTTTTCCACCAACGAGTTAGCAGTGATCGTCCGCCTCTTTCAGTCCGTGTGTTTAACCGGTAAAGTGGCTTGTAATAAAGACCGCGTCAACGTGGCACCAATGGAGGGTTTAGCGTGTTGTATCCATCTCAATCCATCCGTTCCCTGTGTTCCGTTTTGTCGTCAACTAATAATCAAGGGCAGTGCTTCGCATTTGTTTGTGCCGGGCTAAGTCCAGCACAATTAGCTAATACAGTGCTGCCCTTAACAAGTTTAGCCATGCGACGCCCAAAAGGCGGGCGCACATGCTAAAGGCGTTATGTGTCTTTTGAGCCATGAAGTATAAGAATATAAACTCAGCCATTCACAATTTCGGGCACAGTTTTGCAAGCTACGAAAATTACGTAGATGATGAGTACGTCCTATACGAATTGAAAAATATTCGTCGTAAGGGCTATGACATCCATATTAATTGGATAACGAGAGAGTTCTCGCCCGCTCAACTTGAAAGCGATAGAATCAAAAAATCTATTTCATACTGGGCAAAGGGCCTTAAGGATCAGTTTAAAAGTCTTAACGTGAACCTAGAATTCATTAAGGAGTTAGATTTTTACTGGCCTGCTAATGAGCAGCATTACATCGTGGCTCTAGATGATCGCGGTGTAAAGCACCAAAAAGAAATCACGTATGCGCAGTAGTCACATAACAAAGTTATAAACCTGACATTTTGGGCTACGCTTCGTTCTGTGCATTCGCTGCGCTCATTGTTGCACAGCACTACACTACACCCAAAATGCAGGTTATAACGGCGTTAGTAGCTGGTCTTACCCACAAAAAGTAGACACCATATTAGGCGCACTCTTGGTAATAAATTTCTTCAAACTCTGCAGGGCTTATATAGTCATTCGCAGAGTGGCGTCGTACGCGATTGTAAAACAATTCAATATATTCGAACACACTTGAATACGCGTCATTTAAGCCTATGTACGATTGACCAAACACTTCCTCTACTTTCAGACGTGAGAAGAAGGATTCCATTGCCGCATTATCCCAACAGTTACCCTTTCGGCTCATGCTGGGAGTTATATCAGCATCGTGCATCGCTAGGACATATTCTCCGGATCGATACTGCACTCCCTGATCTGAGTGAAGCAACAACCCTTGCTCGCATCCCCGACTTGAGGTGGCCATGTTAAGTGCATCTAAAATCAAATCCGTGGTCATTGTTTTATCCAATGACCAGCCAATGATCTTGCGGGAGAACAAGTCCATGATCACCGCCAAGTAAACGTGACCGTTCTTAACCGGTATATAGGTAATGTCCGACACCCACTTTTCATTTGGCTTAGTGGCCTCAAAGTCGCGATCCAATACGTTTTCAGCGAAGTTATTATCCCCTGAACCTTGATGACCATACTTGAAGCGTTTGCCGTTACGGGCCTTTAGACCCTCTTCCTGCATAATTTTAGCAACATGATTAACTGAGCAAGCGAAGCCTTTTTCATGCAGCTCATAGATTAATCTAGGCGCACCGTATCGTGCCTTAAACTCCTCAAAAGTCTCACTGATAGCCTTGCGCAGCATTTCTCGATACTCATACTCGAAACTAGGCTCTCGTTCGCGCCATTTGTAATAACCTGATCTGCTGACAGCTAACCACCCCGCCATCTTGATTATTGGGAATTGACCACGAAGCGACTCCATGTAGGCATACCTCACCAGCTTGGCTTGCTGAAGTATGCCGTCGCTTTTTTTAGGAATTCGTTCTCTTCTTTCAGGTCGCTTATTGTCCGCTGCAGCTCGCGTACAGTCTCGCTTTCAGGCTTTGAGTAATCCACACCATTCACACCATTAAATTGTTTTTCGGATAGTCGCTTATATTGACGTCGCCAATTATAGATTTGACCGGGGTGAATACCCAACTCTCTCGCCACTTCAGCAGCTGAGGTGTCAGGCCCTTCTGAGCGTCGAACGGCCTCCCTACGAAAATCTTCGGTGTAATGGTTGTATTTGTTCTTAGTTTTTTTAGTCATAATTAATACCTCATTAGGTGGGAATGAGGTGTCTACTTTTCGTGGGTAGCTCTATAGCTTATTTATGAAATACACATTCGTTTTACTAGTCGCTATGTTACTTTCCGGGTGCGTTATTTACCCAGAGAGAGAAGTTATTACACCTTTAATTCAAGGGGTCGTAACTGACACTTTGGGGAACCCAGTTAGTGGGGCAACAGTTAACAGGGTTCAAAGTCGTCGAGTTTACGAAACCAAATACAAATACACATCAGAAAAATATATAGCAGATACCGGAGTTACGGACTCAAATGGTATGTTTATACTCCTGCCAGCTACAGAGATAGATTGGTGGCACCAGATTATGGATTTACCATTTGTGTGGTGCTATGGAGACTTTGAGGTTACTCATCCCGACTTCCAAACTCACAAAACGGAATTTGGTGATTTCAGCTTCTTCAATGAAGATTCCGTCGGCTGTAAGGGAGTTAAGTTTGAGCCTAAAATATCCTTACAGCCACGCTACTAACAAAGCAATCCACAGGAGCAGCAAAGCTACGTTTTGCAATTTATGCACTACGCTGCCGCTTCGTTAACATAAATTACAACTTCGCTTCACTGCTCTGTGATTGCGGCGTTATATGAAAACCATGAAGAAAGAATTTTTTACCTTGCTAGCACTTCTTTTTCTTTCCAGTTACGCAAATGCTATTGGTTGGGCTCACGAGTGTGAAGAACATTCTAATAGTATCGTTTTAACTGATGCAGGTTATCCTCATCTTTACACTGTGATCCGATTGAACCACACAACAACTATTAAAGAGGTTCAAATTGATCGTTGGTTTGTTCACGAAGTAGAATGCACAAAAGATGGTTTCACGCTTAATATACTCAAGAAGAACAGAGAAGAATCAACTAAAGAAAAACACAAAATCAAAGTGTTAAGTGCCACCGAATATGAATTCATATAACAAACAAATCATGACGCTGCTACGCAGCTGGGACCTCCATTCCAGCGCTTCGCGCTTACATTTCGGCCCCATATTTGGGCGTTAGCAAACCAAATGAACAAATATATTGCAATCATATTAATGCTTATGACCAGTGAGGCCTGTTCAAATCATGAGCCGTGGATTGAAGACGAATATTTCTTCTACAAGCAGGGAGAGGTTCGGAGTTACACCTTTACGCCTAAAAGGTTTGTAAGGCCAGAAATCGTTATTTATGATTCTGATTGTATTCTCCCCAAGGATCTTTTTCTAGCAAATAGAGATGGCACCAGGGTAGATAAATTGAATTGGGAAGTGCTTATAGAGGTTCTCCGGAAGGAGAAAATAATTGAAAGCCAAAACCTAAAACTTAGAGCCGGTTTTTTGGGCGATGAAAAGTGCTATAAATCCTTGTCGTTTAACCAGCTGAAATCTATCTCTTGGAAACTCTTTCCAAAAAAAGTTACTGTAAGGTTAACGGTACACTCAATAGATAGTCGATTTAGTCAGCCGGACGAACGATTGTCATTCGGGATCAGGCATAGTCCTGTACCATGAGATTGCTAACAAGAAAATGCACCTGACAAAATTAAGCATCGCCTTGGTTGTAGTCAGGCGGTAAACTGGAACAAAAACTATTATCAATGCCTTTTCACTGCTTAATTTTTCAGGTGATTTTGGCGTTAAATGCTAAGGAAGCTATGAGTATTACACTAAGATCAATCGGATTATTCGGAATATTAATTTTCGGAATTCTGTTCTCTGTAACCTTTGTATCGCCGGGGGTTATTGAAGAGTCAGCGAAAGGATTCGTGAAATACCAAATAGAAAAGGAAGTCAGAGAAAAGCAGCAATCTATAGTAGATTCTAGCGTTGCGAGTAAAGCTCTAAATGTCGCAGAAAGCCTTGGATTGGAATCTGAAAAAATACAAGAGGATTTAGATAACAACCTGCCAGAGAAGATTGCAAGTGTCATCGCCTCTATGTGTGGCTATGATTGTGAAAGGAAAAAAGCATTGGCTCAGTCAATTACATCGGGATACTTGGATCGCCTCAAGAGCATAAAAGTTGCTCAAGATACCTTGGGTGATCTAATCAAAGGAAAATACATCGAAATAGTTAGTAACCTGAAATTTGATCTACGGATATTTCTTGGGTCAAATCTTACGATGTTCCTTATTCTCCTAGTGGTGTCCTTCGCAAAGCCACGAGCTATGGCACATTTGTTTTTACCTGGATTACTTCTGGTTTTGGCTACAATAATATCCTCGGCAATTTACATATATGGCCAAGATTGGTTCTATACCATTTTGTACAACGATTATATGGGGTTTGGCTATTTGGCGTATGTCTCGGTTATATTTGGTGTACTAATAGATATCGCACTAAATAAAGCGCGAGTTACAACCGAGGTAATAAACGGAATAGCCAATGCCTTGGGTTCAGCGTTCTCGGTAGTACCGTGTTAGGCGCATTTAACAAAACAATCAACCGGACTCCGCTAAGCGTGGTTCGCTTTGCTCACAATACCACGCTTAGCTCCGCTCGGTTATTGTGGCGTTAGGGCCAATATGAAATTAAGCATTACAATTCTTTTCTTCGTGTGTTTTTTGGCAGGCTGTATTCCGCCTAGTGCAATGCTCAAGACTCAGAGTTTACAGGAAGTTGAAGCTGGCTTTGTTGCAGATAGTGATTCGGGTAAACTATTTCTTTCGAATGAGGATGTGGATATTGCCGCAGAGGAAATTACTCAGGTTCTAAGAGAGTTTGATTTCGAGCGTACTAATCAGAGTGTATCTTTTGGGCTGTTACCAGCAACCGGACATACCCAAAACCTTGGCTTTAAGTTGGGCGAAAATATTTACGTTCAAGCCTATGTTGAAATTTCTAAATCGAGCGTGAAAGTTGTATTCAGAGAGATGGAGTTAGAGCACGGTAAAAATAACTTCCTTACAGACGAGAAGGAGCGGCAAAGTGTAAAATCGGCCACAGCGGCCGTTACGCAATATTTAAAGTCCAAAATAGGAACGCGGAGCATTAGAGTATTAACTTATGAAAATCCGCCAAAGCCCTAACAAATGTGTCATAAGGACATTTTTTACTTCGCTTCGTTTTGGGGTGGCTGCGCCACTGTACCCCAAAACTACACTACATAAAAAATGCCTCATACACAGGCGTTAGGCTCCCAAAATTTGACTTATGTACAAAATAATAGCTTGTTTTCTTTTGTTGATAATCTTGCCAGCATGTGATCCTCATAGTGGATTCGGATGTATTGCGCAAGAATCTCACCCTGATGTAGAAAGAGCAAGGCAGCTTACACAGGAAGAATTAGAAAAAATCTATTATGAAGTACATAAGCTAGCCGAACAGATTCCGGAAGACAGTTACGGGAAGGAGATCTACCGGTCAGATATTCCAGACAATCTCGAATTTATGGGGGCAGAGCATATTCGAATCAATCCCGATCGAGATCCCTATATTATCTTGGCAAACTGCTATGACGAGAGAATCGAATTAACTCTATCTAAAATAGCAACTGGCACGGCGAAAATTACTTTACACTGGGCTAAACCAACTGTTGATGCCCCATATGCAACTGGTAGTCAGGTGCTTTGGGAAAAATCTCTTGATAAATAAGTTGTTTAATAAAAATTATTGCCTAACAAATATGTCAAGAAGGACATTTTTTCCGTCGCTCGTTTTGTGCTTAAATAGCACAAAACAATCAACTACAAAAATGCCTCTTACATAGGCGTTACATTCTCCCTAATTGGAAAAATCATGCTTCGTTTTTTTAAAATATTACCAATACTAATTGCTTTAGTGGCAATAATTGGATGCTCCGCTAATTCAGCAAAAATTGGTGGCTTTGACAGTTTCAAGGCTAAAGATAACCGCTCAGAATCAGAACGCTACATTATTCGTAGTGCCTCAATTGATATCGAGGTTAACGACATCAATACGGCTACAGATTTTGTCAATGAACTTGTTTCAAATAACTCAGGTTTTATTATGTCCATTTCGTCACGAGACGAAACTTTAACCAGAATCTCATTAAAGGTTCCTGAGCCAAAGCTTGATAATTTTATTGTGAGTTTAGGTGGGATTGGCAAAGTGACTTCGCAATCAATCTCTTCGAGAGATGTTACCGAAGAAATCATTGATATTGATGCCCGAGTTAAAAACCTTCACATGCTTCGTGATCGATACCGAGAATTGCTAAAGTCAGCAAAAACTGTGACAGAGATAGTAGGTATTGAGAAAGAGCTCGCAGATATTCAATCGGAACTTGACAGAATTGAGGGGCGCCGTAAATTGCTCATGGGCCAGGTGGAGATGTCTGAGGTTAATATCTCATTGGAATCACGTACAATTTACGGTCCATTAGGTTATGTTAGTAAAGGCGTTTTTTGGGTAGTAAAGAAATTATTTATTATTAAGTAAAAAATGTAACAAGTGTATTCACACGCAAAAACTGCGTCGCTCCGTTTGTGTATGGGCTGCGCCCATTTTACACAAACTACACGCCACAGTTTTTGCGTGTGATACAAGCGTTAGAACCCAATTTTACATATGGCAAAAGTTAAAAAGAAATTGACAGCAGCGCAAAAGAAAGCGAAAGCTGAAAGACAAAAAAAATACATGTGGGTTTTCATGAACGGAAAGCAGGTTCGAGTTAAGCGACCGGAAATGATTGATGGTATTCCTAAAGATGAATGGATTGAGCAAAATGCAAGTCCAATCTGGCTTCATCAAAATGAGATGTGGGATGTTCTTGATGCCCGGGAATCTCTAGAGCAAAATGAAAGCGAAGATATTAATGGCTAGAAAAAACTAGCTTCGTAGCTGTCCCAGGTTATCAAGAAAAGCCAGCAGGACTCGCCTGACGGCTCGTCTCTGCTTTGAGCGATAACCGGACACCCATGTTAACGCCGAGTTAAAACTAAGACGCCTAATGACAAAATAATCGGACAGCCACGTTAAGAGAAAAACAATCGTTAACATGGATGTCCTATTATTTGCAGTCGAAAAACGCTGTAATACGCCTAAGGGCGCGAGAATAAACATCGATAGTTGTATCGGCTTTGCCTTGCCGTTTCAATGCGCTAACATGCTTGCGGTACAGTGAATCGAATCGTTTTTGCTGTGTTTTGTTCATTAGATATTCCTCTCGTTAACGAGCGGGCTTGCTCGGAGAGGAATTATCTAATACATAAGGATTTTAACTTTGCCGCGTAGCGGCTTGGTTCAACAAGTCATTCAAAAGGACAAATAACAGTTGGCTATTTGCTCCTTCGTCGCCTATTTTAGCCAACCATTGTTTGCCTCTTAATGGGGCGTTATAACGTAAGCGCCAATCCAACTACAGGTCAGAGTGTTTAATATTCCAAGGTAACAGATCATCCATGTCGGTACTGTTTAAGTTGGGTAGCGTTTCAAAGACATAGCGTAAATAGTTATACGGGTTTAGTCCATTGGCCTTTGCTGTCTCAACAAGACTATAAATGTTTGCACTCGCTCGTGCACCAGCTTGACTCTTTGCAAAGAGCCAATTTTTTCTACCAATAGTAAATGGACGGATAGAGCGTTCAGCTGCATTATTGTCAATTGGGTACGAGCCATCATCAATGTAAGCTGCAAGCCTTGCCCATTGGTTCGATAGATACGACAACGCTTTGCCCACAGCCGTTTCCGGCGGAATAGTGAGAAGACTTTTATCCAGCCATCTTTTCAAATTTTCAAGAATAGGCTTTGCTTTTTCCTGTCTGATTCTATAACGCTTATCCGGAGGATCGTGTTTGGTTGCTGCCTCTATCGCGTAAAGCTTCTTGATTTCGTTAATTGCAACATCCGCTTTACCTATTTTTCCTTTTGGTTGAACTTTTTGTGCTTCAACGAACTTTCTTCGCGCATGAGCCCAACATCCTATGCGAGTAATATTATATTTTTCGCATGCAGGCTGATAACCCTCATAGCCGTCCACCATAATGGCGGCGGTTTGATTTGATAGTAAGGTATTGGGTGTTTCTTGTGATCGCGATGCTGAATAACGATAAAGCAATGCAGGCCGATCACCAAAACTTGCCATTAACCATAAATAACTTTTACTTTGCGCCGTTTTCCCCGGTTCATCTAAGACTTGCAGTGTTGTTTCATCTAAGTGCAAGAGTGTTTGTTGCTGTAAATGCTCTTGTAAACGATCAATGAAAGGCTGTACAAGATCTCCAACTTTTACCATCCAGTTGGCGAGGTTGGTACGATCCAAGTGAATACCAATACGTTTAAACATGTCGCTTTGGCGATAAAGCGGTAACGCATCGCAATACTTTTGAACCGCCACATAGGCAAGTAACCCTGGGCTGGCGATACTTTTCTCTATTGGTAGTTTGGTGGACCGCGCTGCTGTTTTGACATGCTCTTCACAGCACGGGCAGGCATACTTTAATCGTCGATGACGAATGACTTTGATTTGAGCAGGAATAATATCGAGCTGTTCTAAATCATCACTACCGATAAGCTCTAGCTCCGCACCATCATGTGGGCAGACTTTATCCTCTTCGGATAGATCATGAATAATGTCTTCTCTTGGAAGCTCTTCGGGAATGCTGATGCGTGGCTTACGTGTACGCTCGTGAGACTTGACTATTGTGGTATCTGCTTCTTGCTCAAAAGCTGCCTCTTCGGCAATGGATTCAGCCTCATTAAAGAGACCGACTTGATCAGGAGAAGCTTTTTCGCTTGAGGGTGAAAATTTACGATGAAGGAAGAGACGAATTTGCTCCTTCAGTGATTCAACTTGCGCATCTCTCTTAGCAAGCTTTTCTCGCAATTCCGAATTTTCTTTTTCAAGTTTCACCACGGTATTCATGGTGCTGGATTATACCAAAAACACTAGCCAACGGAGCGATAACTTAGCGTTTTATGAGGCTTAATTTGCATAATATCGAAGCCACGTAGCAGCCAGAGCCATTGCTCACCACTAAGCTTTATGGTTTCTTTCTTTGAACGCTTAGGCCACTTGAACCGCTCTTTCTCTAGACGCTTTTGCCAAAGTACAAATCCTGACTCATCCCAGTAAAGCACTTTGAGCTGGGAGCAGCGCTTATTGCAGAAAACAAAAACAGCGCGATCAAAAGGCGATAACTCCATTTCTTCAGATACGATAAGCGATAGACCGTTTATCGCTTTACGAAAATCAACCGGATCTCTATGCAGATAGACCTCAATATCATCATTCCAATGAATCATGCTAAGCTATGCACCAAGGTCAAAAGTGACTGCATCGGCATATTGGCAGGACACTGGATTTTGCAGCGACCAACAGCAATCGTAAAGTTTGTATCTACGGTGCCTATCTTAGTCGACTCAACACCAACGGCAACAAACTTAGATTGATTGCGACTTAGGCGTTTGTTCAGTTGCTGGTTGAAGTAGCTGGAGTTTATTTTTTGGTCTTTGCAGTACTGAGTTTGAGTCTGGCCGCTTTGTTTAAACGCTTCAATGAGTTTTGGCCAGTCGTACTTTTTGTATTTTCGCATGATCCCTCCGGTTATTTAGTGGAGGCATTAGGGTACTGAATGTCTAGCTCTGCTGATAGATGGGGTTGGATTGGCGCTTACGTTATAACGGCATCAGAAGTTGGAACAATGAATAGAGTTATAATCGGAAAGATAAATGGGGTAGCAATCTACATTACGTGGGTGTTTTTATTTATTATGATGTTAGGTCTTGTTGGGGTAATGTCATCATTATAAAATCTGGCCCTGTTTTTTTCGGTGGGTTTTGTAGGGCTCCTTATTTTTGGCCTAATACATGCGGTGTTAAGTTTTAGTGTTCGCTGCCCTGAGTGCAATAAAATGCTAACGGCTCAAGGCGTAAAAAAACCAAAGCATGCTCAAAAATCTAATTTTTACGGTTGGGTATATACCGCAATCAAGTGGTTTACTGGTAATATTACTTGCATGCACTGCAACGCCTCGGTAAATACAAACAAGTTATAACAAAGCTGTGCACCGGAACAGCTAGGCTACGCTTGGAATTTTTGCAGTGCACTGCACTGCACTGCACTCCGCTCCGTTAACAAAAATTACAACTCCGCCTAACTGTCCGGTGACAGCGGCGTTATGCTTTAAAAATATACACTCGTCTAAATTGGAGGACTGTTTGGAAAAGGAATTATCTAGTCAAAGTCAAATAGAAAGGCATGTCTATATTGACTTTTTAAGGGTTATAGCCATTCTACTAATGTTCATTTATCACGTAAACATGGTATTCGTAGCAGAGTGGGATTGGCATATTAAAAACAATACCCAAAGCAATGTTTTAATGGAAGTGAATTACTGGATGGCGTTTTTTAGAATGCCTCTGTTGTTTTTCGTGTCAGGATTTATTTCTTGCATTCTTCTTGAAAAGCTATCCAATACAAAATTTATTATTCAGCGATTTAGTCGATTAATCATCCCGACAGTAATTTGGATATTTATTTTGGTTGCACCTCAGATTTATTTTGAGCGAAGGCTGCAAGGAAATGATTTTACGTATTTAGAGTTCTATAAAACATTTTTACAATTTAATTGGTGGCCAAACGGAAATTTTCACTGGTTGCACCTTTGGTTTATACCTTATCTATTTCTTTATAATATTATATCGATACCCGCGTTTCGTTTTCTCCAAAAGTTTCGTGGTATTGCTGTGCTTGAGACAGAATCTCAAAGCACTTTACTTCTAATCGCTCTGTTTGTGGTAATTGCAATCATTCCGTATACGATTCTGAGTGTCCATTACCCTGTAACATACGACCTAATACACGATTACGCGAGGCACTCTCAGTTTATTTTCTTTGTATTTGCCGGGTTGTTTTCGTATAAGTATAAGCAGATTATGTTAGCTATAGAGCTTAATAGAGCACTATTATTTCGTTTGGCATTTGCATCCATCATTGCAATAAACATTGTACGGTGGAACGGATTGGAACCGAAAAACATATGGGATAATTGGCTAAGTCATCCTATGTCATGGTTGTACCTGGCGTTGCTTAACGTAAATTCATGGTTGTGGGTGTTGACGATACTCGGATATGGAAAGAGATATATAAAAAATGGAGGTAAGGTGCTCACGTATTGTAACAACGCTGTATATCCCTTCTATATCTTGCACCAAACAGTTATTGTAGTAGTAGGCTACTATGTTGTACAAACTCGGGACGATGCTGCATTTAAGTATGGATTTTTACTTGTTGCGTGCTTCTTAATTAGCGCGTCTATTTATCACTTGTATATACGGCCTTTTAAAATCATGAGATTTACCTTTGGGGCAAAATAGCCGCGTAATCCAGAATCTGCGGACACACGTGAGGGATATGGCCGACAGGTATAAACTACCTATACAAACGGCAAGACACCTAGCGATTGGATGCGTAAGCGCGTTGATAGTAAAAAAGGAAAGCTGTATTACAGTCATCGAATGTCAGTTGTGGAACTGGTTTTTGGAAATATCGGTACGAATAAAGGATTAAATCGCTTCTCATTACGCGGTAAAGAGAAGGTGCAAGGGTAGTGGTATTTATTTAGTTTGATACACAACATCGAAAAGATTAAGAATTACGGAAGAATTGCTTAAATACACAGACATATCCACAAATACGCGATGCTAAATCGCATAATCGTGATTATGTTAATGAAATCTGCTTAAATGGCAGGCAATGAAATAATAAATATAAGCTTGTGGATAACTGATTGTGGATTATGTTTTTCTACAGGCTCGTTAGAACTCTTCATGGCTTCGATATGAAAAAATATTTGTTGTTATCAATATGGTTTATAGGTGCAAGCTGCTTTGCCACTGAGCAAATTAAAGATGTACTGAGTGTTGGTGAGGCTCGTTACTCAATTAGAGAGCTACCGCTGAATCAATTGTATGGTCATGACAAGCTCTCGTCGATTTTAAATCAAGAGCTGTGTTCAGCTAGTTGGCGGGGCTATAAGGCTCGGTGGGAGCTTAAAGATAGTTTTCTTTGGCTAAGAGGTTTAGAAAAAAATCCATGTAGCAATGGGTATGAACCGGTTGAGGCTAAATTACTTTTCGGAGGCCAGGAATACCCAATTAAAGCTGAATGGTTTACAGGAAAGATTGTGTTGCCCGTTGGCGAGACCAAGTATGTAATGCGCGAAGGTTTCGATGAGAACGACATGAAAGATGGGGATTTATTGGGTTACGATCTAGAAGCTTTTGTATTCAACTTTGTTGATGGCAAGCTTAACTCCAAAGGCGTAGAACTTATCCAAAAAAGGTACTAGTCGATAGAGGCTCACAATATACCCGTAAGCGCTATCGAAAACTTCTAACTGCTTACGATATTCGGGCGAGTATGGGGTACGTTGGTGCCTGTTGGGATAATGCGGTTGTTGAACGCTTCTTCGGAAGCCTTAAACACGATCGGATATTTAATATTGCGCAGCCGACAAGAGCGCACATGAAGACTGACGTGGGCAAATATATGCGCTACTACAATGTACATCGTTTGCATTCGGCGAATGAAAATTTATCGCCAATAAAATACGAAGAATCCAAGTATGTTCTGCAAAATGGAAGAGTCGGTTCTGCTCGAACAGAGCAGGTTCGGCACTTCGATTCTGCAGTCAACAAGTGAAGCGTGTTAGCAGGGGATTTATAAAAATAGGTGTCCGGTTTTACTTGGCCAGAACATGCAAAGTCGGGTTCAATAGAGGGAAATATAAATGCGTAGCCTTTGATTTTCTAGGTTATACGTTTAGGCTTCGCTGGATCAAGACAAGAAAAGGTGGGCAAGGACTTTATTTTCTTGCAGTGATTGGTCAGAAATCGGCTAAGGGAATACGGCATGAAATAAATAGCTGGCCTTGGAAGTGTTGGTGTCAGAAAGAGTTGAAGGACATAAATAGTTACAGGAGTAACAGGCTACGTGGTTGGATGAACTACTATAGTCTGTTTGGGGCTAGCATTATCCGTAATGTATTATTCCACTTCGATAAGCGTTTGAGTCGTTGGGGGAAAGCTAAATACAAAAAGCTCAAGACACTGATGCAGGCAGCACGTCGGGTTAACCCAATAAGGAAGGAAATTCTCGTTGGTTTCCCCATTGGAGTGTTGCTTAGATGATTGAAAAAAAAGGTTGGGCAGGGAGAGCCGTATGAAGCGAGAGTTTCAAGTACGGTTCTGTGAGAGGTTAAGGGGGCGGTTCCCTTGGCCTACTCGACCATTTTTTCACACAAAGCACGGAATAATTTTTGCTCGTTCACTCAGCGTTACTAGGTCTTATATCGTGGAAATATTCATACAGTCTGAAATCGAAAAGATGGACTCGAATCATCTCTTTCACTGGAATGACAACGTTTTCCCAGCTGAGGGGCGTGAGTTTACTTGGGCCGAACCTCAGCGCCATATTATTGTAAAGGATAGGGGGCTCGCGATTGGTCATATTGGTTTCGGAGTCTTTAAGGTTGTTGGCGATGAAGATGAAGATGAAAATAAAGAGGTTATAGGTGTTGGTGGTGTAGTGGTTAGGCCATGAATATCATGGTCAGGGAATACCGGGTAAAATGTTCGAAGTCTTAAATGCAACCGATACGCTTAATTCAGCATCTACAGTCAAAAGATTATTTTGCCCCAGTAGATTGACTGGATACTATAAGCGGCATGGTTATAAAGAATATTGCCATTCTGTAAAGTTCATTCAAAACGAGGGGTATACTGAAGCAAGCGAGTTTAGGTTTATGGTCCGTGGTAATTTTGGTCTATCTTGTGGTTTGAGTATCCCCTCATATCCATGGTGATACTCTAACAAGTCGTTCAACCTCGTTCGCAAAAACACGCTCACTGGAATCTCCCCATTTCTGGTTCTTGTGCCTTCGCTGCGCTCAGTGTTGCATAAGGCCCCATAAATGAGTCGGTCCGGTTCACTCGGCGTTACATGACATAATTATGAGTATCTACGAAGAAGAATTAGAGGGCAGGGAATTCGATTGGTTTGCAATAGATAGCGAAGGAAACTTTGGTCTGTTCTCGACTGCCGGTGAAGGCTCAATACCTAGTCTAGTTATTGAAGCTTATATTGAGCACGACAAAATTTCGGAGCTACTTGATTCATCAAATTGGGGTAGCTCAGAAGTTTGGTCTGACTATGCTGCGCTTGGTTTTTATGTCTTCGGCTGGAATTTACACGGTGACCCATATAAACGAGAACGGGAACCTACGGGGAGTATGAGCACTGAGCTAAAGGCCAAGTTAGTAGCAATGGGCAGTATCTCTAAGCTGCCTGTGAAATTCACGGAACTGAAGGAAATAGCAAGTGTGTAGCTCAGCACTACAACCAGAACGCGGCTGACAAAGTCGTTAGGCTTCAGGGTGAAAATCAAGATGTTTTCGGGATTGCTGATAGCGATAAATCTGGTATATGCACCCTTTCTATTTTTGCTTGTCTGGGGAGGAATGCCTCGCTGGTATCTACAAATGTATGGAGTGGGCGCTGTACTATTAACAGTGGTTTTTTAATCACATATAAGGTTCAGTTCAAGAATAGGCTCATCGTACTAGGTTGCGCGAAATCAATATCTAAGCGCACTACTCTGGCGTCTTTAGGCTGCGTGTTGTGTTTGAGTAAAACCTGCCGGTAGTTAAAAGCGTTTGTTAGCCTCTTAAAAAAGCGCTAATTCGCTCGCGCGTGACGTCTTTTCGTCCAGTTGGTGGTTAAAAAAACGGCTTTCAGTTTGACAGGCAAATTTTTGGAAATCAGATTTACTTGTCGTTATCGCTTAATACCAGCTTTTTTATACCTATATTCTGGTTGGTTTGTAGGGTGCTGTGGGGTGAAGCGCTCTAGTGCTACGTTGCAATGCATGAATGGGTTGCCCTCGTGTTGCTTTGCGGAGGCAAATAGGTAGCCATAGGCGCCTGAGCAGGGCATCAAAACTGTTGCTGGCGAGAATCTCGCTGTGAAAATATACGAGGGCTATTTTTTCAGTGAATGGCGTTGAGATTATACATACAAGGTTTAATGTGTATGGAACGAGCAAAGCAGCAAACCTTCATTTTAGCGAAGGCTATACAATGGCATATGTGGGACGGGCAGCTTGCGGCGTTTAGAGTGTATGTGGTTGCCCGTCTTCGTGTGATACATGAGTGGTTTGGCTCGTAGGGTGTCGTTGTATTGTGGCGTAATAAGTGTATTAGTTACCGCAAGAAGGGTGGGACGATCCATTATTATCTGTACCGCTAAAGCTGTTCGATGTTGCAAGGGTAAGGGCGTCGTCTTCTAGGTCTAGCAATGATTCTTTAACGTGTTGAGTATCGAAGACTAGAAAACCGTAGTCGAGCTCGGTCAAGGCTTCCTGTACTTTATTTTCAATCTTTAATAAGTTTTCTTCTAGTGGGGCGATCGAGCTTCCACAGTCCACCTTTATGATTATGGTCGGCATTTTTTACACTCCGCAATAAGTCTATATGTTTTAAATATTTAGTTGATGCGTTATCTATTTCTGCCGCTTTAGAGTAGTTGTGGCGTTTTATTCTTGTCAATTGTTTAATTCTGAACAGGATGTTTCAAGTTTGAACATTATGTTTTCGTTTTGATATACCCTCTAAATTCCATTAAAAACAACTAAAATGAGGAAAAAAAACATGGAAATTAAAGGTAGTTCAATGATAGCGGGTGTTGGCGCTTTTTTACCAAAGCAGCGCGTTAAATCGGATGATCTAATGCTTGAAAGTAGGTGTTTCAGATTTGGAACACCTGTAGATTACATTTCTAAGTCAATTGGAATAATTGAGCGCCGTATTTCCGACGAGCATGTATTGCCGTCCGACATGGCAATAGAGGCTTCGCACGTGGCATTGATAGATGCGTCAATAGCGGCCTCTGAGCTTGATCTGATAATCTATTGTGGTATCGATCGAGATTGGCAGGAGCCTGCAACATCGCACCGCATTCAAGTTGAATTGGGTGCGCTAAATGCGAGTTGTTTCGATGTGTCTAACGCTTGCCACGGTTTTATGGATGGAATCTCGATTGCCAATTCTTTTATCGAAAGCGGGTCTGCGAGAAAGGTGTTGGTATGTACGGGGGAGAAACCTAGCAGGGTGTTATATATGGCGCTTAAGGAGTTGCGTCAAGTAAAGTCAAAATTGGCCTTTAAACGCATGCTTGGCGCGTTAACGGTTGGTGATGCAGGGGGCGCCATGGTAATTCAGGCGAAAGGTGAGAGCGATTCGGGAGGGCTTCAGTGGATGCAAAGTTATTCTGAAGGGAAGCATGCCGACCTTTGTTATTACCGCCATACAAAAGACGGTTATGACGGACAAATGCTTATGAGGGAGATTACCTTGCAGATCGCAAAGCTCCATAAACGATTAATTGAAAAAACGTACGACAATCTTTGTTGGTTACCGAGCGATGTAGACCGATTGTACTGTCATCAGGTTGGTGAAAAACCACATGCGACCTTGGTTGGCATTGCAAACAAAACGTTAGACAGCGCGCCGATTACTTATCCGCAGTTTGGCAACTTGACCAGTGCTAGTATTCCTGTGAATATGTACCTCAACCCCCCTGAAAAGGGAGATAAACTACTCATTATGGGAACGGGAAGTGGTCTTTCTGTTTGCCAAGCAGGAATGGTTTTCTAGCTAGATGGAGTTATATTTCTTACCCGCTATCTTCGCGATTTCCGCGAAGATAGCGTTATTTGCAATCGGTTGGCGAGCTGTTCGATTCATCGAAAAAAGTTTGCTACTCTTCCTCATAGGTTTATCTGTCGTCAATATCATTGAGTTGACGCTCCTTTATTTGGCTTCGCAAGGAGGAGAGGCGTTTTTATTTATAATCCTCTACTACGATGCTGCAATAATATCTTGTTTTACGTTCACTTATTACGTGCTCAACCTTAATAAAACACTGTCACTCAAAATAAAACGTACCCTTATTGGGTTTTGTTTGTTTGTGGTGTTATGTGTTTCTGTTCCTGGGCTTGCCTTGGATTCCGCTATTTCCATTGGGTATTCTTTTACGCGCGTACCAGGGCCCTTTTATTTTGTTGTGCAATTAGCCTTGTTATTGTGTGTTGGTGTTGCGTTCGTAGCACTATTTAAATCGCTCTGGATCGATGACGATTTGATACGCACACGCGCCAAAGTTATGTTGCTTGCCTTAAGCCCGTTGATGTTATCTGTGATGGTAGTACTTGCTGTGATGCAATTAGGGTACGAAGTGAATGCCACGGTTGTCATTTCTATAGCAACCTCTTTTATGATGGCTGTTTTGGTCGTTGCTGAGTCGAAATACCGTTTGTTTCAGTTGCTATCGCTAATACCTGCAACGCATGAGCATAAACAGTGGACGCGTATTGCTGAAATACTCAATAACCCAGACCTTAGTTTAAAGGAAGCGCAACTTAAGTTTACAGAGTTATTTGTGGCTGATGCGGTAAAGCGGGCGAACGGGAGCCAGGTTAAAGCGGCTAATATATTGAATACTTCTCGCACCACTATTTACCGTTATTCCGTTGATGCCTTACCCGATTCAGACAATAGTGATTGAGTGTGATCGTTTGCGATTGCGGCATCTTTTATGTTCTCTTCCCTATAGTTTTTATGAGCTAAACGTTTTCGCCGCCTCTTTAATATGGCCGGTTAAGCGTTAAGTCAGAAAAAATTATCGCTTCTTGGTCGATAAATTCGCCTAAGTCGCGCATAGCAGGGAGCAGTTTTGTATCTGCAAATTCACAGCCACTTAGGCCTGGGTCTTTTTGTCTTTCTTTGCCGCTGCTTTCGTGTGCATGGCCTTGTCTATTAAGCAAGCGTTCCAATAGCGGCTGATAGCCTGTTTTCCATGCGGTAACGTCAGGAAAGGTATTTTTCAGCGACTTTAAAATACCTATACCGGCAAAATCGAGATCGCCCCAAAATTGAACGTTGAATGTTGAAGGTGTTGTGGCATTACACCACCAGTGCTCAAAGGCGGTGGCAGAGGCTACATGGCTATTGGGTAAATAGCTGAATGCTACGTTTCCTTGTTCTCGAATGCGCGTAGCACTGCCGCGAAAGCCAGCGCTGTAGACAAAGGCTATGCGAGGGGGTTGGGCTTGAGCAAGAGCAAGAAAGGTGTCTTGATTTTCGATAAATACAATACGCTCGAAGCGTTCTGGTAAGCACACATTTAATAGCACAGGACGTGGCTGCAGGTTATGGCTCGCTGCGGGAAAAAGACTACGCACTAGCGCTTCTCGGTGATCAAGAAATTTTGAGTCTCCCCAAAAACAACGCGCTGAAAGTGCACGTAAGCTAATCGATCTCTGCAGTTCTTTATTTAGCC
This sequence comes from Teredinibacter purpureus, assembly GCF_014217335.1. Lineage (NCBI taxonomy): Bacteria > Pseudomonadati > Pseudomonadota > Gammaproteobacteria > Cellvibrionales > Cellvibrionaceae > Teredinibacter > Teredinibacter purpureus. The sequence continues at coordinate 2,694,189 of NZ_CP060092.1, forward strand.
GCGCGAAAGCGTGTAATGTCTGTTCTGCGCCCTTGTCGGGTAAGCGTATAATCTGCTCGTAAAGCGTTTGGCCGTGATCTTCAAAATTGGCGTGGAGTTTTCGTAACGTATCTTGCCAGACAAGAGCGTAGGGATCGAGTGCGGGGCGGTTTAGCCAATGTCGAACCAACTCCTCTTTATCGGGGTTAAAGACCAATTGAGCGTTGTCGTAGGGTTCTTGGTAGGGTTTGTTACGAGCATAACGAATGGAGAGTATGTGGTATTCGTTATTCAGAGATTTGATTAGCGTCCAGAGGTATTGAGGTTCCTCTGTGTCAAAATTGAACAGCTCGGGCAAGGTTTTACTCGAAACGCGTAAGCTTAAGCGTTGGCCTTTTTCCAGTTTATGAATAAATGTATCGAGAAGGCTTGCGATCATTGGCTCTTCATCGGCCCACCGCGGCCGAGAGCGGAGCATTGGTTCGTCCATATTCATGGCAGGGTACTCGCGAGTTGTATGATGTTAGCAAATGAACAATTCGCTTACACGGGAATCTAAATTCTCGGCCACGAAGCGGTTAAATTTAAATTCCATCCATAAAATCTAGCATACCTTGGTGTCGCACTGTTTTGCGATGGTTTGCCCACAATTCTTTAATTTTTTCTTGGTTACAGGCTTTTCTATCGACCAGTACGCGCGTGTTCAGCTCGCCTACCTTGTGCGCGGTTGGGCATTTACTGAAAACAAATTGATTGCTGATTAAATCCATAAACGGGCCAGATTTGCTCGTAGGCATGATGAAGACTAGTTGTAGCCCCAGCGTTTCGGTCAGATAATGGATAACTTCACGAGAGCGTGTTTCATCCATTTTAGAGAAGGCTTCGTCTACCAGTACCATGCGCAGATGAGCATTGCCTTCGCTAAAGCGAAATGCCGAGGTGACGGCGGCGGACCGGATGATATAGGCGGGCGTTTCCAGCTGCCCACCCGAACCCGTACCATACTGGCTGAGAGCGATAGGCGCTTTATTTAAAGGTTCTTTGTAGATCTCGTAATTACGGTAGTTGCGATAATCGCTGATGCGGTTTAATTCTCGGAGTGCTACTTGTTCATCAGTGTCTAGCAACATTACTAGCATTTTGTCGCGAATAATACAGGCTTTGGGTGAGAGCTCGGCATCAAATAAATTGGAGCCGTCGCCGAGGTTGGGTATGTTGATGACTTCTTGAAAAAACCGCCAGTAATCTCTAAATTCCGGCACCCACTCGTACCCAAAATAAAAGCGTTCTTGATCGGCACCAAAGCGATGCCCTTCAAGTTCACTGTTTAAGTGCTTGAGTGTTCGTTCACCTTCGCCAATGGCTTGGTAAATGGAGTGGCAAAGATTGGTCACAAATGCGGTGTTAAAATTATCTTTTAGGCCTGTGAGCTGCTCGTAACGATCGACAAGGACATTGTTTTTGAGGCGGTTATGTATAAGATCGACTTCGGTTCGTAATTTTACTAGCCGTTGAAAGAACTCATTATCATGGCGCTCACCAAAGCCTGTGTCATAAACAATTGCGTCGTGCGGGTTACATTGTTGGTTGTGTCGTAATATGGTTTGGTAGAGTTCGCGCTCTATTTTTTCTAAGCTGCCGAATAATGTTTTTGCTTCCTCTTCAAAATTAAAATCTGTACCGGCCTGTTGTGCCCGCTGCTCCGCTAGCGAGAGGGCTTGATCATAATCGAATTCAGGGTTCCAGTCTGAGATGCGTTCGATTGCGACTTCAGCATCTTCTTGTGCTTCCTGGAAAATCTCTACGGCATCGGCTAGTTCAGTGACTTTTTTAGCATTTTGGCGTTCGCGTTCTTGTAAGCGCCCAGTATCTTTGACGAGATCACGGCTTTGAGTTTCTAGCGCAAGGTAAGAGGTTTTTAGATCGTGCAATTGACATTCAAGATGTTCGAAATCGCTTAGGTCAAGTCTTTCGAGGGCTGATTCCGTACTTTGAATATCACGGTGCAAGTTTAGAATGGTCTGAATAACGTCTGCACACTGCACGGTTTTTATGGCTTCTACCGATTCAAAAATACGCGCAATACTTTGGTAATCTTGCTCGGCGCTATTGGCGTCAACGGCAAGTTTTTCACATTCGTTTTCTTTGGCTTTAAGGGCTCTTTCACGTGCGCCCTGGCCAAAGACTAGTTCGCTGTCGTCTAAATCGCAGCGCCACATAGAGTAGTTTCCAGAGGCTAAGCCTTCGGGCGTAATACCACGTGAGGTACTGCGGAGCATTTTTGCATCGTTAACACGCACCACAGAGCCATAGGAAGCCTTTAAATAATGCTCTGCTGTTTTGTGGCTAAACGACATCACATCGGTAACAGATTGTTGCGGCAAGGATAATCGTTCGGCGTCTCGTTGTGCTTTGTAGCCTTGTATAACCCGTGCTCGGTTGCGTCGGGAATCGGAGAGGTTGCGGACAATTCGAATGGCCTCCGCTTCGTAATCTTGTTCGACTATTAGTGAAAAACGCGCGCCGCCAATGTAGCCTTCAATGGCCATTTGCCATTGTGGATCTAGTACTTCGATATAATCACATAGTACTCGTGGGTCGGCTTGTGGGCAGTGTTTTTGTATCGCGGCAATGGCTGTTTCGACATACGGCGGGTAACTGACTTTACGACTATTGAGTAATTGAACTTCTTTTTGTTTCTGTCGCAGCCGTGTTTGTAGTTCGTCTCGTTTTCTATTTTGATTCGATAGTTGCAGGGAAATTTGGTCACGTATACCGCTATTGCCGTTTTCAGAGGGCCGATGTAAAAACTCAACCCATCGCCGATGGTCAACTTCGGCGAGGTTGACCTGGTGTAGAAAACTCTCGAGCGGAGCGGTATCTATCCAGTCATTGCCGAGTAGTCGTGTTAAATCAAAGTCGCTTAACTCCGCGGTTGCCGTTACCGATTTTGCAAGGTTACGAAACGCTTTGCTTTCTAGCGCTGGGATAGCAATGGCGAGTGAGTATTGATTCAAGCCTGCGGTTAATTGTTGGCTAGCATGAATGTTGGTTTCTAATTGTTGATGCTGTTCTAGTAGCGGGCGAGCTTGGGTTGTTAGCTCGCGATTAGCGGTATCTTTGGCTTGCTCTAGTGCGTCTTTATCTTTAAGCGCGCTAATGCCTTGGCGTTGTGCCTCTAGGGCGATAATGTCTTCGTGCGTTTGGCGGCGACGCTGCTCGCATTGTTGTATTTTATTTTCACTTTCCAGTAAGCTTTCGTGCGTTTCTTTTTGTGTGGTTTTTGCGTTGATATAGGCTGCGCTTGTGGTGCTTAGCCGACGCGAAGCTTCGGTGTAGTCGGCGAGTCTTCGTTCCATCCATGTGTCGACATAACGGTTGGCGTTGTGGGTGGCCGAGGTCAATGTTTCGATTGAATCGCGAATGGCTTTGGTATCACTTTCCATTTGATGAATGGTTTTCATGAGTTCAGAAACATTGCGAATGGCATCGCCCAAGTCTTTGGGCTCCATTATTTCGCGGGCTACAAATTCATTGATGCTTTTGACGGGTTTGTAAGCCATAAAGTTTGAAAAGGTGCGCGCCGCATGTTTGGCTTCTCTGTCCGAAACGGCTTCACGTCGGCCGCGTAGCGCGCCATATAACCGACGTAAATACGCTCCTTTTTTATCGTACACTTCAATTGTTTTTGAGCCGAATTCCTTTTTCAGTAGCGTAGTAATATCCGTGATCGGAATAATGTGTTTACCGTCTGGGAATTCTCGAACAAAATGAGAGAGTGCTAATTGCTCACCCGGTACCACTAAAAACGTTAAGTCATCTAGGCGCGCCTGTTTTTGCGTGCCCGCATTGTCAACGTGCGCGCGCATACACATTACCGCCGTAAATACTTCGCCGCTTTCGCCTTGGGTGGGATGAAAAATTCCGGCTACATATCCGTCCGTGGGGTGTGGGCGTGCGTAGCTTCCATCGTCACAGCCTAGAACGTAGGATGCGAGCGTGCGAACTTGTTTTCCTCCACGGCCTCTTTGGGTCGTTTCGTCTTGGCCGGGATTGTAATTGAAGAGGTTTTCGTGCGCGGCAGTCATTAGTGTTTGAATGGCGTCGGCCGCTGTTGTTTTTCCAGAACCGTTGCCGCCGGAAAATAAGTTAATGGGGCCAAAATCGAACTCAAGGTGGGGGATGTTTCCCCAGTTTACGAACACGCCACGTTTTAAAAACATTATGTGTTCTCCTTTTTGGTTGTTGTATCACTAAAGAGCGTATTGCCTGCAATAGTCTCAGGCTCTTCGTCTGTTTGTTCTTCTGCGGTGTTGGTGTCGAATGTTGTTTCGTCCATTAAGCTGCTAAGAATTTCTTCTGTAACGAAACTGGTAATGGTGGGCTGAATGCTTAACCAGCTTTCATCACTATCAAGTTCATCTTCAATATTAAATTGAATTAATCTTAGCTGGCGCAAGCGAATGAAGAGTTTTTTTCGTTCCACAAGGCTTTCGGGAAGGCTACGTTTCAATAGGTTGTTGATGGCAATAGCGAGACCTTCGAGTGACAACAATACTTGCCCTTTTTCATTAATCTGACCTTCGCGCAGTGCTTTTTCATATTCGGCGCGTAGCACCAATATTACGGCGACTTCTTGTTGGCTAGGACGTGAGCGAAAGCCGCTGTTGAAAGGGGAGTTTTCGTCATCGGGCATGCCGGGTATTTCGGCTCCTGGTGGGTACGCACGCACAAAACAAAATTGTCGGTCGTGCTGTAAACGAATACCGATAATCTGTAGATAATCCTCCACCAAATTTTTGCACTGTAGATAGCGGTCGTAGAGTGCACATTCTACTTGGCTTTCATTGCGGCAGATTACGCCATAATCCAACAGGCGTATGAGAATTTCGGAAAATTCTTCTTGTCGAATTCCAGACGTTTTAAGTTGTTCGGTGATGAAGGTGTTGATCATTATGTTGCTTCGCAATTCCCGTGGGCGGGAGGTGGTTGTTTTTAGTTGAGCACGCTCGTGCTTATTACATGTTCGCCAGTTTTTGGGCAAGGATGGCGTAAGTATTGTGGTGCAAACAAAGCATTATCTATGTTAGGGCTGTGTATTGTTGGGTGCGCTTAACTCAATTGTGAATTCGTCTAATTCGCGATAATACACGGTGCTTATTCGGTTGCCTGTGGGCTCTACGATAAACTGATGTTCGCTGCTCAGATTATTGACTGCGCCTACCTCGACGATATGGGCCATTGCGAGCAGGTCGTTTGCTGTTTTGACGGGCAGGTGACGGCTCGATATCTTTTTGCCGGAGCGGAGCGCTTGGATGACATAATCTCGTACGTTCTGGTTGTTGATGGAAAACGCTTGGTCGAGTAGCTGTTGAATAAGAATTTCGCGTTGAGCATTTTTATCAACAGCTTCTTCCTCGTGAACTGCGGTTTGCACCTGTTGTGTTTGACGACGTTCATGCAGTTTGATTTGCGCGGGATCGGTAAGCTGCACTTTAACGGTGGCTAGATGTTCAGCGGCCGCTTGCATGTTGTGCGTATACTCCGCTTCTGGAAGTGCGCATAGATGTTGACAGACTTGTAGTAAATCGTTATTTGGTTGGCTATTTAAATAGCTGAGCTGGCGAATAATGATGTCCGCTCGTTTGGTAAAGCTGTGTAATGCACGCCGTAAGGCCGGTAGCATAATATCGGCGGCATTGCCCATGCGTCTTTCGATTGTGTCTAGTATGAGCCAAAGCACGGATTGACCGGGAATTGCGAGTTCGGGCACTAGCCTACGCAGCTGTCGTTCGATTTGTTGTTTTGAGTCGTTCTTTTTGCGCCGAATCTTACTGATAGCTTTATGGATTTGATCACGATGTTTTTCAACGCTATCGGCCGAGAGGCGTACCGAAATGTCGGGCTGAAAACGCTTTTCCATAAATTCAAAAAACTGTTCAGTAGCTTGCTCTACCAATTGTTGAGATTCAACTTCGCGAACCAGCTCGCGTTTGCGTTCTTCTAATTCTGATATTACATCGGTAAAGTCGGTGACGATACGTTCTGAGTATTCAAAAGCGTCGAGTAAATCATGCACTTCGCCGCGATTTATAAACGCATCAAGTGCGTTTAAGGTATTGCGGGTATTTCGGTGTCGTGTACGAATTTGGGTGCTATCCGATTCAACCAGCGGTTGCGTGAATAAGCGCCCCATTCGGCTGAAAGGGTAGGTGGATTGCATAGTCGCGGTGTCCACTTGTTTTTCTAGCCAGCCAAACTCTAATAATTGTTTGAGGATCCAATTGGCTTGTTCTCGGTTACTTTTAAACCGTGTTTCTTCTTCGCCATCTTCCGATTCCAGTACTGGCGCCCGAACGAGTGCTTCTTCGAGTATTTCAACGACTTGCTCGCGGGAAAGTGACGAGCCATAGTCGGCATTGGAGCTATATAGCCGCTGGTATAGCAAGCATAAGCATTGCACGACCTGTTCACGGTATTTGCTCGTGAGTGGTTTAAAGAAGTTTTCGCGTTCTGGGGTGAAAAACATACTAAATACGTACAACCTGGCGTGAAACTGGAAGCGTATGTTAGTGGTTTCTGCGGGGGAAAGAAACGCTCTTTTAGCCTGCAAAGGGCTTGTGTATTACGTTTGGGAGGTTGGGGGTTAAAACGTTATTTTCGGCGCGATAAATAGAAAAAGAAGTCGTCAGCGTTCGCTAGGTCGTTTAGGCCAAAAATCCAGCAGGCTTCTGCGGTATCGGAGAAGTCTAGCCCTCCTTCAGCGATAGTGACGTTGTTATAGCGGCCTTGCTTCCCATTATATTTATCGGCAATTGGGAGTGCCTGACACCATAATTCTGCGGTTTTGAAATTGTTTTTAAGGGTTTCGGGTAGGGCGCGGGTTAAAGTTTTAAAGCCGGGGCTGCCGTTTCCGGGGGCATTGCCGTCTGGTATTTTGTGGTAGTCAGACACCGATCGAACATAAGCCAGTTTTTCAGGTGTCGTTTGTTCTTCGTTCCACTGGCTGTGCTGCACAATATGAATAGGCTTTTGGGGGTTGAGTTTGGGACGTCGTTTGGTGAGGTTGCGAATAAGGTCAGCCGAAAAATCAGATTGTCCGGCTTCGGCTATCCATAGGTTGCCATTGCCCCGCAGCACTTGTTCGGCTAGCGCTGTAACGCGCTTAAGCGTATAGGGGTAGTTTTTGTAAGCGTCAGACCAATGGTTGCCAAAAGCGAGGCTAAAGAGCACTGGGGCGGGCACATACAGGCCGCTTTGGCGGCCGTAAGCACCAGCAACCGCATGGTATTGCACGTTCGCGAAGGTTGGGCTGGTTAGTAGGGTGCCAATCGCGGCAATAGAGTGGATGTCGTCAACGTCGGTTTGCGCGAGAAATAGATCTGTCTCGGTATTGAAGTGTCCCAACGTTTTTGCGTGAAGAGGTGTGCAGCTAAGCTAGCACTGAGTATAGCGATAAGTGGGCGTGTCATTGGGAGCCTCTAGTGAGCGCCGAGGGAGTTTATGATGGTAGCGGCTCTTGATTGTGGCATAAAGCCTTGCTTGGGGCTCGTATGATTTGCCATTTGAGGGCGCACAACAAGACGCTACAGAGAGGTCCGCGAGGTGAGGTGTACTGAGAGTGAGTTAATTTTATCACCCATAAAAAAACCCCGCCGTATGGCGAGGTTTCTTTATATGGCGCACTCGGGAGGATTCGAACCTCCGACCGCTCGGTTCGTAGCCGAGTACTCTATCCAGCTGAGCTACGAGTGCATATTCGTCAAGAGCTTGTGCTCGTTGAGGGCGCGTATATTATTCAGTAGACCTAGTTGAGTCAAGCGTATTTTTAAATGATTGTAATGTTTTTTTCTTTGCTACCACAGTTAGGTAGAGAATCGGTTAAACTGCTGTGCATACGTTTATATTTTTAAGAGGTCTGATTTTGAAAACAAAAGGGTCGAAACTGCTCGCAAGAAAGAATATTGCGCTGATTGCACACGATAATATGAAAGAGAAGCTGAGCCTTTGGGCAACTAAACACCAAAACGAGCTCAGTACTCATAAACTGTACGCCACCGGAACAACCGGCTACAAGCTTGAAGATGCAACCGGTTTAACGATAGAAAAGTGTGTGAGCGGCCCGATGGGTGGCGATCAACAGATTGGAGCCAAGATATCGCAGGGTGAGGTTGATGTACTCATTTTCTTTTGGGACCCCTTTGAACCCATGCCCCATGACCCCGATGTAAAGGCATTACTCCGTATAGCGGCGGTGTGGAATATTCCGGTTGCCTGTAACCCTGCTTCTGCTGATTTCATTATTTATTCTGCGCTAATCTCGCAGGATTATGAGCGGCAAGTACCGGATTATGATGCCTATATTGCCGAGCGTACGGCTCGTTAATGTAGTCTGATCAAGTTGCGATGAGGGTGTGAACCTTACATCGCAGCGTAATTGCAGTTTAGTGTTAGTTTGCTCCCTTCTGTGGTGGTGTATTCACGCCAAAATTTATAGCCTTTCTTCCTTCTTTTTGTTTTGAAGTATGTTTTTCGCCAGCGTTTTTGTTTGACAAAGCCGTTTGCCTGCTTGCGCTTTGGGTAATGTTTGTCGTTGCACAATCGACGAGTGCTTAAATGCCGCCGTAAGTGTTTAAAATGGGCGGTGGTACCGTCATTGTTCATTCCGCGCATTCCCATTAAATAAGTGTTGATGGTACTGTACGGCTAAATTTGCGGAGGATTATTCACTTGAAAACTCGATACCGGTTCTGGATTATTTGTCTTTTAATCACGGCAATGGCCGACGCAAGTGAGGTACCACCGTACAATGTTTACGCTGATATGGCGCAAGTTACGGTTGATGGGCGGGGCGCGATAGCCTCGGTGAATAGCATGGCCACAGAATTGGGGATGCAAGCGTTTGCTAAGGGCGGGAACGCGCTTGATGCCGCAGCTGCAGTGGCATTTGGCCTAGGTGTGGTGGATACGGCGAATTCCGGCATTGGTGGTGGCTGTTTTATTCTCGTTCATTGGGCTGATGGCACTGTAGAGGCTATTGATGGCCGTGAAATGGCGCCAGCTGCTGCTACGAGAGAAATGTTTTCGGTGGCGGGGGAGTATCAGCCCGCGTTGAGTAAGACTGGCGCGCTGGCGATTGGGGTGCCGGGTTCCGTGGCGGCCTTGGAATATGTCCTGAAAAAAGGCGGGAAGCTTGGCTGGAAGAATGCCATTTTGCCTGCGGCTAACTTGGCTGAATCGGGATTTAAAATTGGCCCTACGTATCACCATCGGTTGAGCCGTGTTGTTGACCGAATGAAAATGTTTCCTGCTAGTGCTACAACGTTTCTGGATGAAAACGGGCGGGCGCGCGCTATAGGCGAAACGTTCCAACAGCCGGAACTGGCGAATACGTATCGAAAGTTGGCCGAGCAAGGCAGTCAGTACTTTTATCAAGGTGAGTTTGCCCAGCAAGTAGCCGCTTGGATGAAAGCCAATAAGGGCATCGTCACCGCCGAGGATTTTGCCGCGTATACCGTGCTGCAACGTACTCCCGTCACATCCACTTTTAATGGGTACGACATTGTTGGTTTTCCGCCGCCTAGCTCGGGGGGGGCGCACGTCGCTCAGATACTTAACATGATGGCGTTATACCCATTAGACAAACTGACGGAAGTTGAGCGCTACCATTTAGCCATTGAGTCAATGAAGCGAGCTTTTGCTGATCGTGCCTATTGGATGGGCGATGCAGACTTTGTGGATGTGCCTAAAGGGCTAGTTGAAAAGTCTTACGCTAAGCAGTTAGCGTCTACTATTAATCTTAACAAAGCGACGGCAGTTCTTAGTCATGGAACGCCACCCGCGGCTACGACTCATCTGTTTAATCGTCACACTACTCATATTGCAGTGGCTGATGCTGACGGTAACTGGGTGGCAATGACCACAACATTAAACACAACTTTTGGCAGCAAGGTGACTATTCCAGGTTCTGGTGTGGTAATGAATAATCAAATGGATGATTTTGCGGCTCAGGCCGGTAAAGCCAATGCGTTTGGGTTGTTGGGTGATAGCGCCAATCGTGTTCAGCCTCGAAAGAGGCCTCTATCTAGCATGAGCCCTACAATTGTACTGAAAAATGGTAAACCCGTCGTGACGATAGGCGCCGCTGGTGGCCCAACGATTATTAATCAGGTTGTGCAGGGGTTGGTTAATCGGTTGGTACTGGATTTACCTTATGAGGAGGCTTTGAGTCGCCCGAGGGTGCACCATCAGTGGCAGCCGGATAGAGTCTTAATTGACCCTTCTGCATCGGATGAACTGCGAGCAGGGCTGGAAAAGCGCGGCCACGAATTGGTGACATGGCCGGGCTTTGGTTCTGCGCAAATGCTGGGGTTAGAAAAAGGTAAATTTGTAGCGGTAGCAGAGCCGCGCCTAGAGGCGAGAGCTAAGCGTTAAAAGTACCGCCTAACTTCTATTTGAAAGTAATCGTCATCACGGAAATCGTATTCGGGTGTGCCGGCCTCGATGTGCGTAAAAAAGCGTGCTTCAGCTTCGAGTGTCCAGTCGTCGGTAATGCGGCGACTGACCTCTACCGAATAGAAACGATTGGTTGAATCCAAATCTTGATTAACCAGGGCTAAGACTGTCGAGCCATCGAGATCATTGAAAGCCCAGCGTACACCGAGGGCGATATCGTTTTGTGATGTGGATTCGCGGGCACCTTCGGCATCGTCAAATTGATATTCGGCAATTAAACCGATATCGGCGTTAGTATCACGTAGGTTAAAAACGGTGTATTCCAGCCCTGCGACACTGGCCAATGTACTGTCGTAATCTTTTTCGTTTCGAGTGATAACCTCCAATTTCCATAACCACGCATCAATTGTGGCTTGAATATCCAGGCCTGTCTGATCGATTAGGGAATAATACGGGCGTAACGTTATGTCGCCATTTATAGACGACTCGGGTAGAAAAATAGGGTCTCGATTAGTGCCCGAAAAGTGACTTAAACCAATATCCCAGTTACCAAAATAATGACTCCAGCGTAGCGCAATATCAATGTGTTCGTCTTCTTTTGAGGATTCATACTGAGCGTTATCGAGTACGGGTATCCCGGGGCGTAAACGCCCATGAATACCTGGAAATTGTTGCTCGCGAAAACCTAACAAGACAAAGGCTTCTAGTGTTCCCCAGTCTCTCATGCTAACCAATTGCAGCATTGGCTGCCCAAGCTTTTCTTCGCGGTCCAAGCTTTCTATAACGTCATCTTGGTTAATAATATCGACAAGATGCACTGATTCCGTTACACCCCAATAAACTTTTCTAATACCGCCATAGAGTTCGAAGTGAGTGAAATCTTTCCACCAATAAAGTTCACGAATATCGGCGTGTGTGCGGTGGTCATCGGCGCTGTCTATTCGGCCAAAGCCGGTAAAGGCAATGCGCTGGCGGGCATCATCAAAGTCGTGGTAGTACTCTAGCTGAGCCGCAACAGCAGCGCTGTGCTGTTCTTGTGGCTCGAATAGTGGTGTGTTGGCGAAGTAGCGCGCTTCTACACCGCCGTAGCCTCGCAACTCTCCGGCATAAAGCGTTGTGCTCGTTAACGTTACAGTGGCAACAATGGCGAGCGTTATAGTGTGTTTTGGTACCATATTTTAGTTTCGCTATTTCGCTCGTGAAAGACTATTTTTGTTGAAATCACTGTCGGTAAAACCGTTTCTAAAGGCCCAGTTGGTCATCTGTAAAACGGTGCTTTTTCCTGTTTGATGATTTTCCATTTCCCATTTTTCTGCACGCCAGTATTGTTCTAGGTGCTGTTTGTAGTCTTTTAGTAGCAGCGTTTTTTTGTGGAGGTTGCCGCGATTATAAAATTCTATTTTTAAGGGAATAAGACGTTCTTTGTCGCCCCAAATAATGAGTTTTGAATAACCTGATTTTGGGTCTACAGGTATTGCTTGATTTATGTAGACGTCTCGCCCTTCAAATTTGTCGTCGCCTAGATACAGGTAGGTGTATTTTTCGACTTCTTGCGATGCGATATCTTCGAAGGAAAATTCACTATTCATAAACGCGCCGGATTTATTGCTCGACGATATTTTTTTAATGCGTTTAAGCGCTGGTAAAAATAGCCACTGATCATCCGAGCCAGATTTATGTGTATGGGATAAAAAAGCTGTCCCTTTTACATCGCCAGGGTTGTCAAACACGATAATAGACTTATCTCCGTCGTTTGCTTGTTCCATGGTGCTATTGCGCATATAGCGTGGTCTTTCGTTGCCGTATTTATCTCTAAGGATCATGGTAATGGCGTTTTTAGAATCGCCAAAACCAATATCTTGTTTGTCAAACGCCTGTGCAATGGTTAGGCCTTTTTCTTCCATTGTTCCTTCGAGGTCAATAGCCGTGGAGCTGGATGCCCACAATACGACGACAAGGAGTAGGGATAATTTATACATAATGTTTCTCCGATAATTCAGTGGGGATAGGGCCATTTTGTTGCGCCGCATATGCTGTTGTGTAGTCGGTTTTATCGAGTTTGATTAGGAGTACGGGCAACAACAGAAGGTCAATGATGAGTGCGACTGTAATGGCGATACTGGTGAGCTGCGCCATCGCGGAATTCATACCAAAGCTTGATTGAGCCAATATCATAAAGCCGCCGACTAAAATAATGGAGGTGACGACCAACGCAATGCCAACGGAGTTAAACGCGTATCGAATAGCATCTTCAGCATTCATGCCGTCTTCTCGACGAGCCCGTAAATATTTACTGAGAAAGTGAACGGTATCATCGACCACAATACCGAGAGCCATCCCTGTTACCATAGATACGGCCACATTAACTTCGGCAATAAAGAACCCCCATAAACCAAAGGCGAGCGAGATGGGCAGCAAGTTTGGTATTAGGCTAAGAATGCCTAAACGTGTACTGCGCAAGGCCACCGTAATAATGAGGGAGATGATGAGTATGGCGATAAAGGAGCTGAGGAACATACTTTTCATGTTGGTTGCGGATATATGTGCAAACATAACCGCCGGGCCTACACCGTAAGAATCAAATCCATTGTTGTCTTTGAGCCAGTTGCGGCCTCTTTCGGCGACATTCGCGATGGTTTTTGATCCTGAGTTTCTAAGTGTCACGATCACTTGTGTTGAGCTTTTGCCAATATCCATTTGATTGTTTAAATCTAAGCCTTCTGGTAATGATAGCTCGTAGAGTAATAGATATTGAGCGGCAAGAGCCTTGTCTTCGGGTAGTGTGTAGTAGGCTTTATCTTCGTTGTGCATGTTTTTGTTAAGACGCTTAAACGTGTCGGTGAACGTATTTACATGAGTCACTTCTGGTTGAGTGCGATACCATTGAACGAAATCATCAACCTTCTTCAAAAAAACGGGATGACTTACACCGTAATCTTCACCGGCATCTAATGAATATTGGATTTGATAAATACCCGTGAGGTTGTCATTTATGTAGTCTGTATCCTGACGAAATTCGATTGACTCATCAAAATATCCTACGAAATTATCGTCAAACGTATTTAAGCCAATGCCGCTAACCACCACTATTGACATTAACGCAGTGCTGATAAAAATAGTTTTTTGTCGTGTGATGACAAGCTCGGCAAGCTTACCTAGCATTCCTGCAATATAGCCACCGGTTTTATGGGACCGAACAGGCACTACAGCAATAAAGGCCGGTAACAAGGTCACAGAAAGGATGAACGCGATAGCAACGCCAAAGGCGGTAATATTGCCAAGGTCATGAAACGGCGGGGTATCACTAAAATTCATTGAGAGAAAACCAACTGCCGTTGTTAAGGAGGTCAGAAATATAGGCGATATGTTCAGCCGTAAGCTGTGACGAATAGCATCGTGACGGTTCATCCCTTTTCTCATGCCATCGAATAGGGTTACAAGGAAGTGAATGGAGTCGGCAACGGCCAGTGTGGTAATAATGGTTGTAGCCGCAAACGAAGGGGGCGTCAGTTTTCCGCCGAGCCAGAAGAAGCCGCCAAGCGCCGAAAGCATTGAGAAAAACACGACTAAAAAAGTGCCAGCTGTAGCACCAAAAGATCGTAATAGTACACCGCAAATAACCAGCACTAGAAGATACATGGCAGGCACAAGTGTCATTTGGTCTTGCATTGAGGCCTCAAAAAAAGCGTTTGAAAGCATTACAACACCGGATAACTGAATGGTTACTGGGTAATTCTGTTCTAAGCTCGTTTGTAATTCACGTATAGCCTCTACCAATAATGGCAGCTCTGTTTCGGGTGAAACTTGCGGCATTTCGAAGGTAATATTAAGTGCAGTGACGGTGCCTTCGTGGTTGACTAACTGGCCTTTTAGTAGTGGTTCTGACAGCGCAATATTTTTTATGTTAGCTATTGTTTCTGGTGTTAGGCTGCGCGCATTCTCTATGAGATCTTCTACAATTAATTCGTCCTCTTCGGCATGAGAGTATTGAAAGTTTGAGATTGAATCGACTCTTAATACAAACGGAAGTGTCCAAGACGTGCGCGTGGCATGTTCGACTGCGGCGAGCACGTCTGGTGTAAATACGGAACCTGAGTTGGGTGTAATGGCAATGAGTACGTTATCGTTTTTAGTATAAATTTGTTGCTGTTTATCGAAGGCCTTTAAATGCGGGTTTTCATCGCTAAAAAAGACACGGTAATCTTGATCGAATCCAAATTTTGGCATTCCGGACATTAGCGAAAATACGAATAAAAGACTCAGTAAAATGACAAGCCAACGATAGCGAATAACGAAATTTGCGTACCGTTCTACAAGAGGTCGGTTTGTGAGGGTAGGGCTCATCGACATATAACTGTCCTTAGTGAATGTTATTTAAATTACTATGGGGAGATAGAGAGATTAGGGCTTAAGTGTGACGAGGTAATCGGTAAGGCAGCTGACGGTTTCTGCAAATAATTGCGGGTCCCCGATGGTTCTTCCTTGCATGATCATGCCTTGCATCGCGGCAACTATAAACATGGCGACTGATCTAGGAACAACATTTTTTCGGATATAACCTTTTTTATGAGCCTCTGAAAAAGCTGCTTCAATTCGGTTGCTTAGAGATAAAAATGCTTCTACGGCTTTTATCTTGAAACCTTCATCGACAGAAGACATCTCCATGGCAATCTTGCCCATTGCGCACCCTTGATCTAATTCTTCTTGAGAAATGGTGCCACTACAGGCGGAGAGCCATTCACACATGGCTTCTAGCGGATTTTCCTGTGAAAGGGGTTCTTCCCAATCTTCTAAAAATGCTGTTACAAAAACCTCATCGAAAACCGCATAGCCGAGTTCTTGTTTGTTGGCAAAATGATGGTAAAGAGCACCTTTAGAGACCCCAGCTTTTTCCAGAATATCGGAGAGGCTCGCGGCTTTAAAGCCGTTAGCAATCATTACACCGGCTGTTGTTTGTAAAATGTGCTGGCGAGTGGCTTCTGGATCTCTTGGGGGCGTCATAGATGTGCTATCACTTTAAAGTCAAGTTGCAAACCAACTGGTCTGTTTAGGTTGTGGGACTATACAAACCAACCGGTTTGTTTTCAAGCGGAAATTGATGACGTTAGTAAAATGGCGCGAAAGTGTTTGTCATGATAGGTGGAAAAAGATTTTTTGCGTCGCAGGGCGTCAAACTGAACAATTGTTTTGTAGGTTGCTTTAAGGAGCGCTTCGGTTAGCGGGGGCAAGTGGTAAGGGGTGATGGTTTAGGGCGCTTTTACGCCAATGTCTTGTTTAATTCGCTGAGCGATAATAGCTCTGTCTTTACACCGCTTAATGTCGTGAAATAATGAAATTGCTTGCGGGTAATGACGTTGCAAATAATGCAGCCACTGTTTTACGCGGTTACCGGTGTACTTACTTGGGTATAGGTCTGATGTATCGATGAGTAGTTGATGCACAAGTACAGCGATGTCACTCCAGCCGAGAGGGGTGTAGGGGATGTTTGCGAGTTTTGCTTTAATGGCAATGGCAAGGTCTGGCTGAGCAAGCAGGCCTCTTCCGAGCATTACGTCGTCGCAGCTGCTTTGTTCTCGGCATTTAAAATAATCGTCAACGGTCCAAATTTCACCGTTAGCGATAACGGGAATTTTAATGATTTGTTTGATCTCGCCAATGTATCTCCAGTAAGCGGGTGGCTGGTAGCCGTCGCTTTTCGAGCGTGCATGCACCACCAGCTCGCTGGCGCCAGCTTTTTCGATGGCTAGGGCGTTCTCTAAATAGGAGTCTCTCTGTTCATAACCCAGCCGAATTTTAACGGTTACAGGAATGTCTTCGGGAACTGCCGCTCGTACAGCACTCACTATCTCGTAAATTAACGGTGTTTCGTCTAGTAAACAGGCGCCGCCTCGGCTTTTATTCACTGTTTTAGCGGGACAGCCAAAATTAAGGTCTATTGCGGGCGCGCCTAACTGTGCGGCGGTGCGAGCGCTGTTAGCGAGAGCCGTTGGGTTGCTGCCTAATAATTGGACTCGGACAGGGTATGTGTGAGCTTTTAATAGCTCCGGGCAGCTGCGGTAAAATACTTTGTTCGTTACCGCGTGGTCATTGACCCGAATAAACTCGGTTACACAAGCATCAATGCCCTTTAAATTTGTACAGCGACGGTCGCTCGACGATACGGCATTTAGAATCTGGCGCATGGGGTAGTCAACCACACCTTCCATTGGAGCGAGTAAAATTCTCATATTATCAATCAGTTTTGGGTTTGGCGGCAGGGCTGGCGCGGGAGTCTATCAAAAGGATTCGACCTGTGAAATGACGAAGTGATGGTTAGTTGTACTTAATGGTGTATTTTTAATCGTAAAGCGTGTAAAAATCCAATGTTGCACTTGCTCACTAGGGGTAATTTTCTTTATCTTATGCGGCCCTTCGCTGGCGCGGCCAAATACCAATATAAAGAGTCTGGGTATTAGGCGCCACATTGGGTAGCAGAGGCAGCACTGGCTGAACGTTTATTTAGATCTAATTTACGTCTAAATTGAACACTGGGGGCGAGTCTCTGGAGTAGAGCGTAGTGCGTGTTTTCCAGATTATTGATAAGGCATCTGTATTGTGAATAAGCCGCGTGGCAAATGATCACCGGTAATGTTGATGTACGGCAGCCTCTATTTAAACGTCATATTCAGTTTCAGGTTAATCAATAGCACGCCATCGTGTGGTGACGCACTGTGGCAATTTGTTGTGAGTTTTGGGGAAGTTGGCCGAGAGTTTGATGCCAGACAACTCAAAAGGGTGTCTCTAGGGTAAAATGACCGCGATAAAAGGGTTAGTCCAACAGAGGCAAGCGTGAACATCGTTAAAGTGTAGATACAGCATCAAGCTCGAAGAGGGGAGTCATGCAACAAAATTTATGGGAACAAGGCTTAGACCTTATGATATTCGGGATGGGGACAGTATTTGTCTTTTTGACTTTACTGGTTATCGCCACCCTGTTGATGTCGGGTTTCATTGATCGATTTTTAGCGGAGGAACCCGAACCTCTTGTTATACCGACAAGTAAGAGTGCACCGCCAGTGGGTAAGAAAACGTTAGCGGTAATTCAAGCGGCGGTTCATGCACATCGCGCAAAACACCAAAAATAGAAATCTACGAACATTCACCGACGAATGGGGGCTGCAGTAAATGAGCGACACTAAGAAAAAATTGGGTATAACCGAGGTTGTCCTGCGTGATGCGCATCAATCTTTGTTTGCCACCCGAATGAGAATCGACGACATGCTTCCGATTGCGGAAGATTTAGATAATGTTGGTTACTGGTCGGTTGAAACCTGGGGCGGCGCAACGTTTGATGCGTGTATTCGCTTTTTAGGTGAAGACCCTTGGGACCGGATTCGCGAACTTAAGAAAGCGATGCCGAAAACCCCTCATCAGATGCTCTTCCGTGGTCAGAATATTTTAGGTTATCGTCACTATGCTGATGACGTTGTCACCAAATTTGTTGAGCGTTGCGCGGTAAACGGTGTTGATGTCTTCCGTGTTTTCGATGCGATGAACGATATGCGCAATATTGAAACTGCGTTAAAAGCCGTTAAGAAAATGGGCAAGCATGCGCAAGGCACAATATCGTATACGTTAAGCCCGGTGCACACTGTTGATAAGTGGGTTGAACAGGGCAAAATTATTGAAGATATGGGCGCAGATTCCATTGTCATCAAGGATATGGCAGGTTTGTTGAAGCCTTATGATGGCTATGAACTCGTTAAACGTTTAAAAGCATCGTGTGATATTCCCATTCATTTTCATTGTCATGCGACAACCGGTTTGGCGCATTCGACTATCTTGAAAATGGCGGAAGCTGGTGTCGATAATGTCGACACCGCAATATCGTCTATGTCGACCACCTACGGTCATAGCCCTACCGAGACGTTGGTTGCTTCACTTGAAGGTACCGAGCGAGACACAGGTTTGGATTTGGCTCGATTGGAAAAAATAGCGCTTTATTTCCGCGATGTTCGGCCTAAATACGCCAAATTTGAAGGCGCTCTAAAAGGTGTCGATGTTCGAATACTAACGGCGCAAGTTCCTGGCGGTATGCTAACCAACATGGAAGGCCAGCTAAAAGAACAAGGTGCTGCAGACCGAATTGACGAAGTATTAGAAGAGATCCCGCGTGTACGTAAAGATTTGGGGTATATCCCTCTCGTTACGCCTACATCGCAAATTGTAGGTACACAAGCGGTACTTAACGTGCTAACTGGCGAGCGTTACGCGAATATTTCGAATGAAACGCGCGGAATTTTACGTGGAGAATATGGCGCCGCGCCTTCTGAAATCAACAAAGAGTTACAAGCGCGAGTATTGGAAGACGGTGAGGTGCCAATCACTTGTCGGCCAGCGGATTTGATAGACGACGAGCTTGATGCGCTGTCGAACGAACTCAAAGAAAAAGCGGCAGATCAAGGCGTAGTCTTGCATGAAGGCGAGCAAGTTATTGATGATGTCCTTATTTATGCATTGTTCCCTCAGGTAGGGTTAAAGTTTCTCGCGAATCGCGGCAACCCTGATGCCTTCGAGCCGGCGCCAACAGGAAAAGAAACTGCGGTTGTGAAGGCCGGTAACGGTGATGAAGTTTATACCGTTAATGTAGAAGGTAGTGACTACACCGTAACGGTAAGTAACGGTGGTGAGCTTACCGGTATCGTTCCTTTGAGCGGGGCCCCCTTAGTTGCCGGCAGTAACGCGCCAGCGGGATCTACAGGTGAACCTGTGAACGCACCTTTGGCGGGGAATATTTTCCGTGTAATGGTTAGCCCAGGTCAGCAGGTAGAAGAGGGTGATACATTGCTGGTATTAGAAGCGATGAAGATGGAAACACAAATTAGTGCACCTCAGGCCGGCATCATTGGCTCGGTAAATGTGAAAGAAGGTGACGTAGTAGCAGTTGGCGACAGTCTGCTTACCATTGCCTGAGAATAATAGGGGTCATTCATGGGGAATTTGTTAGGTCTTTGGCAGGCTTCGGGCCTGTATCAGATGCAGTCTGGGCAGTTTGTAATGATGCTCGTATGTCTGTTATTGCTTTTTCTTGCAATACGCAAAGGCTTTGAGCCGTTGTTGTTGGTGCCGATTGGATTCGGAGGAATACTAGCGAATATTCCAGGCGCAGGATTGGCGCTACCTGCAGTGGATAACGCCATTGTAGCAGGAGACCCAGCTGTTCTGGCTGAGATAGCAAGAGCATTGGGGATATCGGCTTGGGAAAGCGCCAAAGAGCTTTCTGTGGCTTATGGTAGCGCAGGGCCTGCGGCCTATCATGCGGCTGCTAACATTGCGCTTGAAGCGGGTTACACCAATGGCATGCTGTATAACTTTTACTCTGTTGCGATTGCAACAGGTGTTGCACCTCTGGTGATATTTATGGGTGTAGGCGCTATGACGGATTTTGGCCCGTTATTGGCAAACCCTAAAACGTTATTCTTAGGTGCCGCGGCTCAGGTTGGTATATTTGCAACCATTATCGGTGCTGTGGCGTTATCGTCTGCAGGAATCATGGATTTCTCTATTGCAGATGCTGCCGCTATTGGCATTATTGGTGGTGCCGACGGTCCAACCGCAATCTATGTTTCGAGCAAGCTGGCGCCAGATCTATTAGGTGCGATTGCTGTTGCGGCTTATTCTTACATGGCATTGGTACCATTAATACAACCGCCTATTATGAGAGCGCTTACCTCGAAAGAAGAGCGCTCCATAGTGATGACGCAATTAAGAGAGGTGAGTCGGCGAGAGAAAATTGCATTTCCTGTGTTGTTACTGATACTGGTTGCAATTGTACTACCGGATGCCGCTCCACTGTTGGGGATGTTTTGTTTTGGTAATTTGATGCGTGAGTGCGGTGTAGTTGATCGATTATCGGACACTACTCAACATGCGCTTATTAATATTACTACTATTTTCCTTGGGCTCTCTGTTGGTTCCAAGTTGGCGGCGGACAAGTTCCTTGACCCCAAAACTCTCGGCATCTTAGTGCTAGGTATTCTGGCCTTTAGTATTGGTACGGCCGCGGGTGTGATGATGGCGAAGGGGATGAATGTGATCAGTAAGCGTAAAATCAACCCGCTTATTGGCTCTGCAGGTGTGTCTGCGGTTCCGATGGCTGCGCGTGTTTCTAACAAGGTGGGGCAAGAAGCCAACCCACATAACTTCTTGTTAATGCATGCTATGGGGCCAAATGTGGCGGGCGTTATCGGTTCTGCGGTTGCGGCAGGCGTAATGATCTCTATGGTTAATGGTATGTAATCTTGCCCTTTAAGGTGAGTATTGACGGGCGCTCTGGCGCCCGTTTTACGTTTTCAATGTCTTTATTCTCGGCCGCAAAGCACCTGAAGTTGGAATGAAGGCCTTTTTATTCGTGAGTAAGGTAACGCTAAGGAGCGTTTTCATTCGGTAACCTGCGCCTTATTGCGGTCTCCCTTCAGTGGTGCATAGCACCAAATGCTCACAGTAATGGTGCAATCAACTAAACTTCGGGCTTAGCTGAAGCGCTTATTGTTCGAATATTGGCCCGCTGCCCTGCATTTTGCAGAGAATCGTTTACAACTGGCATCCTGCATATAGTAGAATGCGCGCAATTTCACGCACCTGAATTCCCATGGAGTTATCTATGTATAGACGTACGAAGATTGTTAGCACCTTAGGCCCGGCCACAGATGAACCCGGAATATTAGAGAAATTAATTGTCGCGGGTGTCAACGTTGTACGTATGAACTTTTCGCACGGCAGCCCAGAAGACCATATGCGTCGTGCCAAGATGGTGAGAGAGTTGTCCATCAAGCATAATACTTATATTGCGATTTTAGGTGATCTTCAGGGGCCAAAAATCCGTGTTGCTCGTTTTGCTGAAGGCCCGATAGATTTAGAGATTGGCGCTACATTTGTTTTGGATGCGAATCTTGAACGCGATGCTGGAAACCAAAATGAAGTTGGTATTGACTATAAAGAGCTGCCAAACGATGTAAATCCTGGCGATATGCTGTTGTTGGATGATGGGCGCGTTGTCCTTAAAGTTGAATCAGTAGATGGTTCGCGAATCAATACAGAAGTTGTTGTTGGCGGAAAGCTCTCAAATAACAAGGGAATTAACCGTCAAGGTGGAGGATTATCCGCTCCGGCTTTAACGGATAAAGACCGTGCAGATATTAAGACAGCTGTAGAAATTGATGTTGATTACCTTGCCGTGTCGTTTCCGCGTAGCGCAGAAGATATGAATCTCGCTCGCCAGTTATCACGTGAAGCCGGTGGCAACATGTACATGGTCGCTAAAATTGAGCGTGCAGAAACTGTTGCCGATCACCAAATTCTAGATGACATCATTCTGGCGTCTGACGCCGTGATGGTTGCTCGTGGCGATCTGGGCGTTGAAATTGGCGATGCACAGTTAATTGGTGTGCAAAAACATATGATTCAGCGTGCTCGCACCTTGAATCGCTGTGTGATTACAGCGACCCAAATGATGGAAACTATGATTAGCAGCCCAATGCCGACTCGCGCGGAAGTATTTGACGTTGCTAATGCTGTGTTGGATGGCACCGATGCGGTAATGCTGTCAGCTGAAACTGCAGCAGGTAAATACCCTGTTGAAACGGTTGAAGCCATGGTGCGTGTTATCCGTGGTGCAGAGAAGCACCCACAAGCCGAGATACCTCCTTCTAAGCCTGAGGGTGGTTACGCGGCTATTGACCAAGCGGTTGCGTCAGCCACTATGTACACGGCTCGTGAATTACAGAAGGTACGTTGTATTGCAGCTATGACAGAGTCTGGTTCTACTCCGTTATTGATGTCTCGTTATGGTTCTCGTTTGCCTATTTTTGCTTTTTCTCGTCATGAAAAAACACTTCGACGGGCCGCATTGTTCCGTGGCGTACAGCCTGTATTATTCGATAGCGATGCTATTCCTTATACCGAGACTAACGCAGCAGCACTGAATATCTTGTGTGAGCAAGAAGGCCTAGAGGACGGTGATTTGGTTCTTATCTCTAAGGGTGACTCTGCGAATATTAACGGTGGTACTAATACACTTAAGATTTTGCAAGTAGGTACGGACGTTTCTTAGTCTTAAAAATTAGTGTAGACAGACTCTTTACTAATTAAATTAAAAAAGGCCGCTGGGTTAATCTCAGCGGCCTTTTTTGTGATATAGGAACGTTACGATTCTTTTTTATCCTCGGTTGAAGGCTCATCATCAATGTTGAGTGCTGTTTTAATCTTGGCTTCTAAAACATCCATATCGATGGGTTTAACGATATAGTCGTTAACACCTTGTTGAATGGCTTCTCTAATACGAGACGATTCGGATACCGCGGTAACCATTACAAAGTGAGCGCCCTGCAGTTTGTTGGAGGCTTTTGCTTTGCAGTGGACTTCTAACCCCGTGAGTTCAGGCATATCCCAATCACAAAGAATCAGGTCGTAGGGTGTTTTTTGCGCGTTTAATCTTATCGAAGGCTTCCATCCCGTCAGTAGCAAGGTCCGCCTGGGTCATGCCAAAATCCTGAAGCACATCTAATAGTAAGTTAGCTGAGTCGGCGTTATCTTCGGCTATGAGCACACGGGCACTAGCCATTGTGAGTTTTTTTCTAGGCGGTGGCGCTGGAGGTGCAGTTGGTTTCGCGGGTTTATTCGCGGGTGGCGGGGCGCTGGCGGCGAGTTTTTTAATGGCACTTTCGATGATCTTAATCGAGTCCATATAATCTTGCCTAGCACTAGGGTCTAGGTTCGCATCGTCGAGTGATTTGCGTAACCATGCGCGTCGCTTGGTTAGTGTTGCAACAACGAGCTTCGTTTCTGCCGAGGTCAGCATTGATTATCTACCTTAATCATTCATTACACGTAAGTAGTGAGAATAGAGAAGGCGTTGCCCCGTCAGAAATGAACCTCTAGCCGGCATTCGCCAGAGGTAAGTATAGAAAGGATACAGTGGTTCGGGGGAAGAGGTGTAAGGAATTGGCGTACTACGGCACAAAGAGGCGCTAGGCGTGATCTTTTACTCGTTTGGCGTCGCTTTGAACTTTCTCCATTACCTTGCGCATGTAAGCATAGTAATCATCGCTGAGTGTTCGATTGGTATCGCGGCGGTCTTTAGATTTCCGACGTTTTCGATGGTAAAGATCCAATGGCATTTCACTGCAAGGATCAGCGTCTAAACGGCGATCGTCCCCTTTGCGTCGGTTAACGAAAAAGATTTTGTTGTCCTTCATTAGGTCACTCGAATTGCGTTGGTTACTCACGTGATATCATTCCTATCGTATAGCACTGCACGGTCTATTTACCAGTTATTGGAGCCACTATTTTTGTAGGGTATTGGCTTTTCTGTCTGGCTGGCGTGTTTTTTTTCATTCAGTCGCTTATGTACTGCTTACTACCGTAAAGTTGGGGTGCCGGGGTGGTTTCGATCTTAAATGTCAGCATTTAGTATTGTTATATGGGATTATGAGCGGTACATAAGAATTAAATTGTATATAAAAACGTGACGCGTGTCACATTATTTTAGGGGAAAGGTTAAATATGCGCCATTCAGAGGTCATTGAACAAAAAATTAAGCAAGCGCTCTCGCCTGAAGTTTTGCATGTTGAAAATGAAAGCCACATGCATAGCGTGCCAGAAAACTCTGAAACACATTTTAAGCTCACGGTGGTTGCTCGTTGTTTTGAGGGGGTGTTGCCGGTGAAGCGGCATCAGCAGATATACGGCCTTTTAGCAGAAGAGTTGGCAAATGGCGTCCATGCGCTATCGCTTCATCTTTATACGCCACAACAATGGGCCCAAAGAGAGGGGGCTGTTCCTGTATCACCGGATTGTGCCGGTGCAAGCAAAGGTTAGTGCAGGTGCTATTGCCCTCGCAATTGGTTAGAATTGCGGCTCTTTTCCACTGCTACCCGATGTATGTAAATTATGACCCACACTGTTATCGCCGCCCTTTACAAATTTGTTGCCCTTCCCGACTTCCATGATCTACGCAATCCATTATTAAAATGTTGTGAAGAGCACAATATTAAAGGCTCTTTGCTACTGGCAGAGGAGGGAATCAATGGGACTGTTGCCGGTTCTCGAGCGGCAATAGATGCGTTACTGAGCTACTTGCGGAGCGATGTCCGTTTCGAGGGGTTATCGCATAAAGAATCCTTTGAAGAAGGTGAGCCTTTCCATCGAATGAAGGTAAAGCTTAAAAAGGAAATTGTCACTATGGGGGTTGAGGGTATCGATCCAAATGATATTGTTGGGACCTACGTGGAGCCAAAAGAATGGAACGCGCTTATTAGCGATCCTGATGTAACAGTCATTGATACACGTAATTACTATGAATATGAAATTGGAACCTTTGAGCGAGCGATTGATCCGCACACTGAAAGTTTTCGTGATTTGCCCCAATTTGTAGCCGAAAACCTCAACCCTCAGAAACACAAAAAAGTAGCTATGTTTTGTACGGGTGGAATTCGTTGTGAAAAATCAACCGCGTTTATGAAACAGCAGGGCTTCGAGGAAGTATTTCACTTAAAAGGTGGGATTTTAAAATACTTGGAAGATGTACCGAAAGAAGAAACCCTTTGGAAAGGGGAGTGTTTTGTTTTTGATAATCGTGTTGCGGTTAATCACGATTTGGAAAAAGGCATTTACGACTTGTGTCATGGTTGTCGCCACCCCATCACCGATGAGGATAAGGCATCTGAGCATTTTATTGAGGGGGTTACCTGTCCACGTTGTTATGACACTCAGACCGCTGATCAGCGAGAGAGGTTTATGGAGCGTCAAAAGCAAATTAAATTGGCCAAGCTTAGAGGCCAAGAGCATATTGGCGCAAAATCGCAGGGCAGAAAAAATACTAAACAGTAGCGAGTCAGATTAGTTCTACAAAAATAGTGGCTCTTAAAAAAATAAAAATAAGGATATGCCATGGAACTTCATTTAATCGATAGTGCGATCGTAATCGGGTACCTGGTGGTGATGATTGCCGCTGGTTCTATCGTATCGTCAAAAGCCAGTAAAAACCTAAATACCTATTTTCTGGGTGGCAACAAAATACCTTGGTATGCCCTAAGCTTGTCAAATGCCGGCGGTATGTTTGATATTGCAGGCACAATGTGGCTGGTGTATTTGGCCTTTGTTTATGGAATGAAAAGTGCGTTCATTCCTTGGTTGTGGCCGTTTTTCAATCAAATCTTTATGATGATTTATCTTGCCGTTTGGCTACGTCGCTCTAATGCAATGACGGGTGCGGAATGGATTGCCACGCGTTTTGATCAGGCATCTTCTGGTGGCAAAATGGCACACATGGTCGTGGTGTTGTTTTCAACCATCTCAATTGTAGGTTTTCTGGCCTATGGATTTGTGGGTATCGGAAAGTTTGCGGAAATTTTCTTGCCCTGGGGTTGGCACCCACATGCCTATGCCACGCTCATTACACTTGTGACAGCGGTATACGTTGTACAAGGAGGGTTAATGGGGGTGGTGTTAACGGATATTATCCAATATGTATTAATGACAGTTTCGGCCATTATTATTGCGGTTATTGCCATGAATAAAGTGTCTCCCGAAATGTTGGCGGCTGTTACGCCTGACGGTTGGGGGCAAATGCAATTTGGTTGGCATTTAGGGCTCGACTGGTCAGGTATTTTGGAATCAGTCAACACTAAAATTGAAAGTGATGGCTGGGAACTATTTACCATCTTTATTATGATGGCGCTCTTTAAAGGGCTCTGGGTAAGTATGGCCGGCCCAGTGCCAACCCAAAGTTTACAGCGAATTTTGGCCGCAAAAAGCCCTAGAGAAGCTGCGCTAATGTCGGGGGCGAGTTCTGTTATTGTCGCCATTCCTCGTTATTTAATGATCGGGGGGTTAACGGTTTTAGCGCTGGTGTTTTTCAGCGGTGAGTTAAATGAAATGGGGCCGGATATTGATTTTGAATTAATTTTACCTTTTGCAATAAGCAAATTTATTCCTGTGGGGCTTATGGGATTATTGCTGGCGGGTATGTTGTCTGCGCATATGTCGACGACCAGTTCGTTTTTGAATGTGACGCCGGCGTATATTGTGAATGATGTGTATAAAAAATACTTTCGCCCTAATGCAAGCCAGAAAACGTATATTCGCATGAGCTATCTCGTGTCAGCGATACTGGCAATTGCGAGTATTTTTGTCGGTATGGTTATTGAATCTGTCGATTCTATAACGCGTTGGATTGTGTCCGCGCTATGGGGGGGCTACGCGGCGGCGAACGTATTGAAGTGGCATTGGTGGCGATTTAACGGGCATGGCTATTTTTGGGGAATGATTGCAGGTTTATTGTTTGCGTTATTAATGCCTATATTTTCCCCCGACACGAAGGCGCTCTATGCTTACCCTGCTATTTTATTCTGTTCGCTTGCAGGATGTATTGTGGGCACATTATTAACACCAGCAGAGCCTAAGGCACTATTGATGTCGTTTTATTCTTCAGTGCGTCCGTGGGGCTTTTGGAAGCCCGTTGAGAGGTGGGTGAAGGCTGAAGATCCAGCATTTACGCCTAATCAGAATTTTCTGCGAGACATGGGGAATGTGACGGTGGGGATTGTCTGGCAGTTATCCATAATGGCGGCTCCACTCGCATTGGTTATTAAAAACTGGAGTACATTGATAGTATTATTAGTGGTGGCCAGTGTTGGGACGGTGATACTAAAATATAGTTGGTACGATAAGTTGGAGAATCAATGAAAAAAACGATAGCGCTCAACAATGATTGGACTTTTCGTCAAGTGTCTGTCGACACAAACGGCAAGGATACTCCGTGGCTAAACGCAACGGTTCCGGGGCATGTACATTTAGATTTGTTGGATAACCATGTCATTGATGATCCCTACTGGCGCGACAATGAAAAATCACAACAGTGGATAGGCGAAGTCGATTGGGAATATCAAACACATTTTAATTACGCTGATGCACTTTCCGGGAACAGCCACTATGAAATGTGTTTCGACGGTTTAGATACCTATGCCGATGTATATTTGAATGATCAGCTAATTCTGACGGCCGATAATATGTACGATGGCTGGCGTGTAAACGTAAAAGATTTTTTAGTTCATGGTAGTAATCATCTTCGTATTGTATTTCATTCTGTCATAAAAAGGACGCTGCCTTTATACCAAGAAAATGGTTTCGTTTATCCCGCTAACACCTCTCAGCCAGAACCTAAACTCAGCGTGTACTCCCGTAAGCCCGGTTATCATTTTGGTTGGGATTGGGGGCCTAGATTGGTGACTTGTGGCATTTGGCGGCCGATTTGTTTAGAGGTGTTTAGCTGTAATCGATTGTCTGATGTGCAATTTGTTCAGCACTCGCTGGATAGTACGGTGAGTGTATTGTCGTTAAATGTAGAGTTGAACGCTCCAGCAGAAAGTGAACTGTCCTTGAGCTTAATCGATGCTGACAATAGTTTTGAACCTGTTACGTTAACTATCGCCCCCAGTACCGCTGCAGCCGTTGTTCATTTTACGATAGATAACCCAAAATTTTGGTGGACGCTGGGGTTAGGGGAACAGCCTCTTTATAAATTGTCCTTATCGTTGCTAAAAGACGGCTCCGTTATAGATTCTTGGCAGCACAATGTCGGCTTGCGTACAGTGGAGTTGGTTCATGAAGATGATGAATCTGGAAAGAGTTTTTACTTTAAATTAAATGGCGAGCCGCTTTATATCAAAGGGTCTAATTGTATTCCCGCCGATTTCTTTGTGCCTAGGTTAGGGGAAATCGATTATCGAAAGATGTTAGGTTATGCCGTAGACGCTAACATGAATATGTTGCGTCTTTGGGGCGGGGCAATATACGAAGAAAAAGTATTTTATACCTTGTGTGACGAATTAGGGGTTTTGGTATGGCAAGACTTTATGTTTGCGTGCGCAGCGTACCCCTGCGGTACCGAAATGGCCGAGCGAATTGCCTCTGAGGCCGCCTATAATGTAAAGCGTATTCGAAACCATACCAGTTTGGCTCTGTGGTGCGGGAACAATGAAATTTCTGAGGGCTGGCATACTTGGGGCTGGCAGCAACGTTATGAGTATGACGAGGCTACGTGTGAAAAAGTATGGCGTGAATATGAAGCTATATTTCATGAAATTTTACCTCAAGCGGTCGCGCAATATGACCCCTCTCGGGCGTATTGGGCGTCGTCACCGAAATATGGTTTTGTAGATCCTAAAGCTAAAACTGACGGAGATATGCATTATTGGGGGGTTTGGTTTCTTGGGCACGAGCGAAACGGTTTCAATGAATATTTGCCGCGATTTATGAGTGAATATGGCCTGCAAGCCATGCCAGAATTAAAAACGTTTGAGGCCTTTTCCCTTCCAGAGGATTGGGACATTCAATCCTCTGTTTTACAAACACATCAAAAACAATATGCTAATCCGTCAAAAAATCAGTTTCTTGATGGGTACGGCATGATGATCAAATACCTTGAGCGTGAATATACCGTGCCGAAAGATTTTGAGCAGTTGGCGTATATGACCCAGCTATTACAGGCTGACTATCTCGCTTTTGCCATTAAGGCGCACCGGCATAATAGGCCCTATTGCATGGGGACAATGTATTGGCAGCTTAACGATATGTGGCCTGTTACTTCTTGGGCTTCGGTCGATTACTTCGGTCGATGGAAGGCCTCTCATTATGCGATTCGAGAAACGTATAAACCGGTCATTGTGGTGATTGTCGAAGAAGGTGATAACACGGTTTTAAAAGTGGTGTCCGATAAACTGGATAATACGCCGGTTAACGTTACGCTTAATTTGTTATCGTTTGGTGGAGAGCAGTACGTAACAGAAAATCTTCAAGTTGTTGCCGTTGCGAATAGTAGTACAGAAATATTTCGATGTTTGACGTCTGACTTGTTAAACCAGCGAAACAGTCACCAATGTGTACTCCAAGCGATCTGTTACGAAAAGGGTGAGGAAGTGAGTTCAGACTTACATTATTTCCATACGAATAAAGCACTTGAATTCGATTCGCCTGAATTGTCGATAGTAGTTGAACAAGAGGGCGATATTTATACGCTTGTTATATCGACCAATACACTTGTAAAAAACTTATTTTTAAAAGTGGATCAACATCTACTGTTGAATTATTTTGATGTGCTGCCGGGGCAACATTGTCGTATTCCGCTCGAAAAAAAGATTACTCAAAATATTGAGTATATTCATTATGAACTTTGTCAGTGAGTGCGGCTATTATTGTGGTAGAAAGTGTGCCTAACGTATGGCAATGAAGCCTTATCAGCAGTTAACCCATTCGGTCGTGTTTGAGTTAGAGGAAAAACGTAGCCGTTTCTTGTGTTATCTCTATCCCGTCACTTCTCGAGAGCAATCGCTGATGCGCTTAGAAAGCCTTCGGGTCGAGTTTCCTGATGCACGGCATCATTGCTGGGCGTATGTCATTGGCGATCCGAAGCAACCTATAACGCAAGCGTATAATGATGATGGTGAACCAGCGGGTACGGCGGGTAAGCCTATACTGAACGTACTGGTGCAGCGAGGGGCGGGGGATGCTTGTGCGATCGTTGTTCGCTACTTTGGCGGCATTAAATTAGGCGCTGGTGGCCTTGTCAGGGCTTATGGTTCGTCGGTATCGCAGGCGTTGGATCACGCTACGTTGGCCGCGAAAATACCGTTGGCTGAACTTTCGGTTTTAATCGATTTCAATTTTGAAGCAGTGGCTCGCCGTTTGGTTGCACGTTGTTCAGGCGAAGTGTTAGAGGTAAATTACGGCGTAGAAGTAACACTCGTTGTGGTGCTGCCTATAGACCAAGAGGGTATTTTCAGAAAAGCTTTGCAGTCGTCGACAAGTGGTAGTGCGACTATTCAAGCGTGTGGTAGTGCGACTATTCAAGCGTAATGCTCTTACCGCTTAAATCATCAGGCTAATATTTCACATCGCGTTCACGCAGGCCAGTGAACAATGCTAGATTAATAGCCCTCATTTATTATTACACTTCAAGCCTATTATGTTGTCATCTTCTAGCCTGAATATTCTCCAATCTATTTATGAGCGATTGGTCGCACATGAAGAGATCTTTCTTATCACCGTGTTAAGCACGTGGGGTAGCTCTCCTAGGCCTCCTGGCTCCATGATGGTTTGGAGTGAAAAGAGTGGTGTTATTGGCTCTGTTTCGGGTGGTTGTGTAGAGGACGATCTTATCAAGCGCTTGCTAGCTAGGGAGTTCGATGGATCTTTGCCTTGTGAAATACCGTACGGTGGAGAGGCGGATGCGCAAGGCGAAATCCGCTTGCCTTGCGGTGGAATACTTAAAGTATTAATCGAAAATGTGTTGCCTTGCGATCTTTCCGAGTGGAAAGCCATACGTGATTACGTTGCTGAGCGGCAAGGTGTGAGCCGGTGTATTTGTCGGGCGTCGGGTGCTTGGCGGTTTGTGGTGAGCCAATCTCACTCGTTAAAGTCTTCCGATACACATTTACAAGTCTATATGGGGCCAACACGAAAGCTTTTAATAATAGGCGCGAATCAAACAAGTTTTTATTTGGCGAACTATGCGAGCTCGCTCGATTTTGATGTCACCATTTGTGACCCGAGCGATTCATTAAGCGATCTGTGGCAGACAGAAGCGTTTGAATTCGTGGGCATATATCCGGACGGGCTTATTGATGACCGTTTTTCCGATTCGAACTCAGCGATTGTGGCGGTGTCACACGACCCAAGGTTGGATGACATGGCGTTACTTGAGGCCTTACCAAGTGATGCGTTTTATGTGGGCGTGATGGGCTCACAAAAGACAACCGTGGCCAGACTAAAGAGGTTAAGAGAGCTAGACGTTACAAGCGCGCAAATCGAGCGGTTACACGCGCCCATCGGTTTGGATATTGGCAGTAAAACACCCGCTGAAATTGCAATTAGTATCGCGGCACAGCTTGTTAAGTGTTATGGGCACTGATCCTTTAACGCCAGGGTTTCTAGTGCTGGCCGCTGGGGCTTCCCGTCGCTTTGGTTCATGCTGTAAATTGGCCTCTCTTGTCGGTTCCAAAGGGCCAATGCTGGACGCAACTTTAGCCGAAATTCATTCTGTTTCCTCTAAAGTTGCCGTTGTCACCTCCTCTATGAACGCAGTTATCAATGAGCGGGTGGCTAACCTTGGTATCCAATCGTTTGCTTTTCCAGCACAATCGCCCGGCATAGGGGAGTCTATTCGGTTTGGTGTGGCGTCGACCCCTCATTGGGGGGGCTGGATTATTTGCTTAGCGGATATGCCTTTTATCGCGGCTCAAACCTATCAAGCGATATTGACCGAAGCACAGCACTATTCGCTAGTGGCCCCCAGTATAGGGGGAAGGCGTGGGCATCCTGTTTATTTTTCTAATCGTTACCAATCTTCGTTGCTTGCGCTACAAGGAGATGTTGGTGCAGCAGCGTTACTCGCTCAAAATGCTGCCGAATTGCACCTTCTAGAGTGCGATGATAAAGGTATTTTTTACGATATCGATACCCCTGAAAACCTTTCTAGCCTTCCAGAATACTCGTGTTTGCGCGATTGACGGGCATTAACGTCTCGGAAGAGCGTACACTTCGTGACTTGTAGTCAAAATGAACTTATCATCGCGATATCTGTTGCCTTTCGATGGCTATCAAAATGACTACTTATTAGTTGAAACTCACAATACTGATGGTTAATTTCGCCATTCCGTTAAAACGAACATTATTGAAATGTAAAAATAGCTAATAAAAACAGTTAGTTACAAATTTTTTTTACATTGGCATAAAAACTGTAATAACTTCTTCGAAGATAGACATAACGTACTATTAAGGAGAAATAAGAATGGGCATTTTTTCCCGATTTTCAGACATTATTAATTCAAATATTAATTCATTGCTCGATAAGGCAGAAGACCCTGAAAAATTGGTTCGCCTTATAATTCAAGAAATGGAAGAGACATTGGTTGAGGTTCGGACCGTTTCAGCGAAATCTATTGCGGATAAAAAAGAGTTACTTCGAAAAAAGCAATGGCTAGCGGACCAAGTTGATGCGTGGGAAGGCAAAGCCGAACTCGCTATACAAAAAGGCCGAGAAGATCTTGCCAAAGGAGCCTTGGCTGAAAAATTAAAATTCATTAATGAAGGCGTGGATGTCGATTCAGAGCTTGATGCAATTGAAGATGGCTTACAGTCTCTTGAGGGTGAAATTACGCAGCTTCAGCAAAAAATTGCGGAGGCGAAAGCACGTCAAAAATCGTTAGTCGCTCGCCAAAAAACAGCCACCACAAAATTGAAAGCACGTATGGTGCTTAAGGGTGGATCAGTCGAGGAAACACTGTCTAAGCTGGAAGGCTACGAACGTAAACTGGACGAGCTTGAAGGCAAAGCAGAATCTTTTGATTTGGGTGAGAAATCGCTCGCTGACGAAATAGAACAGCTGGCTAAGAATGATGAAATTGAAGTACAGCTCGCAGCATTAAAAGCGAGAGTTAATGCTAAAACCGACGGACA
Source organism: Teredinibacter purpureus (assembly GCF_014217335.1). Taxonomy (NCBI): domain Bacteria; kingdom Pseudomonadati; phylum Pseudomonadota; class Gammaproteobacteria; order Cellvibrionales; family Cellvibrionaceae; genus Teredinibacter; species Teredinibacter purpureus. The sequence continues at coordinate 2,727,117 of NZ_CP060092.1, forward strand.
AAACTGAGGGGCAATGGAATGTGGTACCAAATTATAGGCATACTCGAAACGCCGTTGATTCTTTTTTGCTTATTCATTGCCCCTATATGGGTATACATGCATTACAAGCACAAAGGTAAGCCTGTGACGGCAGAGACTGAAGGCGATAAAAAGAAGATCGAAGAATTGTTAGCGATGGCTGACAAAATGGAAAATCGTATTGATACGCTGGAGTCCATTTTGGATAAACAAGACCCCAACTGGAGGCACGAGGTATGAGTGAATTCAGAAACGAAAGGAAATTATACCGAAATAGGAAGCGCGGCGTCGTTGGTGGTATTTGTGCGGGCCTGGCAGATTACTTCGACGTAGATGTGGTGTTAGTTCGAATTATCGCTATCACGTGTTTATTCTTTACGCTTCAGGTTGCATTCATCGCGTATTGGGTAGCGTACTTCGTACTTAATGATGATCCGAAGACGTTGACCAATAAGAGTGGTCATCTGAAATCGAAATTCCGTAATTCTTACCAAAGAAAAGCGGTATTCAGTAGCGTACATGATCGCTTCCGGAAAGTGGAAACGCGTATAAGAACGTTAGAAGCTTATGTGACATCACCGCGCTTTAAACTCAGTGATGAGATCGATAGTTTGTAGCGTAAATTTCTATTCAATACTGAAAGGATGACAGTAGACATGACTACAGAGTGCGGTAATTGCGGTAGAACATTGGAGGGTAAGAAATCGCCCGCGCCATTCTTTTTGGGTGGCATTAATGCAAAGCTTTGCTCTGGGTGTTCTCATCGCGTAAAGGAGCAGTTGGTTGGTGTTAGGCATCTGCTGTTTAAATCTATATCTATTGCAACGGCCGCCACAATTGTACTACCTCTCATGTTTGTTTTTGTACTGTCTGTAGCTTCAAATCAGGTTAGTTTTGGGTATAGTTCTCAGTTTTTTTTCCAAAAGGCAGAGTCTCTTGGCAGTATTATTTTATTGTTGAATTTCGTGGTTGTGTTTTTGGGGTTGAGCGTGCCAGACATTATGCGATACAGGGATGTTAGGCGTTAGTGTTGTTGGCTTGCGAGGAGCCTCGTGATTGAGTTCTATTTATAAGGCCTATTGAAGAATAGGCCTTTTTTATGTCTAGGCGCTTAACATGGTTTTATGTGTTATAACGTTTACCCTTTACCAATATGCACTAGGAGGATAAGTGAAAAAAGTAGGTTTTTTAATCGCTTTTATAACCGTCGTTATTTTAATCGGTATGTATATCTATTTCAGTGGAAAAAATTATTTGATTGTTGTACCTGAGAGTGAAATACAGCAAAAGCTAAACACTAAGCTTCCATTAAAGAAATCGTATTTTGTTTTTTTTGACATAACCTTGGATAACCCGAGAGTTGACCTTGTTGAGGGGAGTGATCGGATTAACGCGGGGCTGGATGTAGAACTCAATATTAAAATTGTTAACGAAGGTAAACCTCTTGGCGGGACTGTCGATGTGTCGGGTGCGTTGCAGTATCGTCCAGAGGAAGGTGCGTTTTATTTGCTCGATCCCAAAGTCGAAAATCTCGTTATGCAAGGGTTGCCTAGCGAGCTTCAAGAAAAAGCGTCGAAGGTAGCAGAGAAAGCGTTGCTAACGTTTTATTCAGAGCGCCCGCTGTATCGTTTAAAAGCATCGGATGTAAAACAGGCGGCGGCCAAGCTAACATTGAAAAATATTGTTGTTAATAAGGAAGCGTTGGAAATTACGCTTGGTTTATAATTATATCAATGTTGTGTTGAATTTGTGGGTGTTCCTAAGTAAAAAAGTTCACAACCTGTATGCACTGAAACGTGATACAGGTTGTGAACTTTTCGGGTTCTAGGGAATAGGCGTGTAGCGTTAGCCCATTATCACAACAACGGTATTGATTGCCTTGCACGTATTGGGGTCGATAACATTACCTTCAATGAGCTGACCGTTAACGGTTACGCTAGCCACGCCTTTTTCGATTCCGTTGGGGTTTTCCACTGAAATATTAAACGTTTTATCACGAAAAATACGAGTAGCTGTAAAACTGGGCCAGTGTGAAGGAATACACGGGTCGATCTTTAAACCGTCGTATTCAGGTCTAATGCCCAACATATACTGAGACGTAGCGTGATAGGCCCATGTTGCCGCGCCAGTCAGCCATGGTAGACGAGAAGCGCCGTATCGAGGGCTGTATTTACTGTGGGTGCTTTGGCAAAATACGTAGGGCTCACTTTCGCGCACTTCAGCTTTTTCGTTGAAGGCCGCGGGCATGAATGTTCTTAAGTAATCATAACCACGATTACCGTTTCCAAGCATACTTTCGGCCATTACAACCCAGCCTTGGGTATGACAAAAAACAGCCCCGTTTTCTTTCATGCCTGGGTTGAATAAGCGCGCACGCATAATGCTAGGGTCAAGTTTTGTGACGGGAGGGTCTAGTACCATTAGGCCAGCGTCAGTTGCAAGTCGCTCGTTAACACTATCCATTGCGAGTTTTGCTTTTTCTTCAGAGGCATGGCCGCTAAGTACAGACCACGTTTGTGGGTTGAGAAAGATGGAGGCTTCTTCGCTTTCGCTCGAACCAAAAACAAAACCGTCGACCCGGAAAGCGCGGCGATACCACGCACCGTCCCACGTGTGTTCATCAAGGTTTTTATCGAGAGTGGCGAGGTGGCCTTTTGCCCACGTAATTTCGCTGTCGAGCGCGCCTTTCATGGTACATATTTCGATGTAGGTCGAGAGTGCGAAGCGTAATTGCATGGCAACAAATACAGTCTCGCCGTCTTGACCTAGTTCAAGGCAATCGTTCCAGTCTGCAAGTAAGCCACAGGGTAATCCGTGATTGCCCAGCCGGTTTAGGCTGAATTCAATTGCGCGACGCAGGTGCCCTAGAACGGTGTCGTCACCTTTGTCGCCATAGGGCAGTATTTTGTCGTAGAAGCTCATGTCACCGGTTTCTTTCACCAGTGCTGGCACGGTATTGAATAGCCACATGCAATCGTCGGAACGGTATTCCGTTTCGTCAGGCAGTGCTTCGGTGCCGGGAGTATGGGCGTAAGGCTTCACGACGGGCATCGCGCCGCCAGTAGAAACTTGCCCTGTAATCATTAATTCTAATCGTTCTTGTGCCTCTGCGGGAATGGAATGCAGTGTGCCGAGCATATCTTGTACGGTGTCACGATAGCCAAGCCCATCGCGCTCGCCGTTATAGACTAAGCTTGCCGCGCGTGACCACGCGAAGGTAATCAGGCAGTTGTAAGGGTTCCAAGTATTAAAAAAGCTGTTAAGTTCGGTATCGGGCGTGTTGGCGCTAAAGTTATTTAACTTCGAGTGCCAGTAGTCTTTAACATCGTCTAAGGCTTTTTCGACGTTTATCATATCGGAAAACTGAGCACGTGCGGCAGCACCTTCGACGTCGGCGCGGCCTATTCCCATAATCACACAGAACGATCGACTCTCGCCCGGTTGTAGCTCAATGTCAATTTGCAGCGTACCACAGCCATTATCCGCGACGGCGATAGACTGACCGCATTCACCTTGTTCAACCGCTAGTGGGTTGTGGTAACTGCGGTAAGGCCCTAGAAATTTTTCGCGGTCGGTGTCGTACCCACTAACATCGGCACCCGCAACGGCAAGAAAGGTGTGACGGCCTTGGTCCGAATCTTCGAAGTCGTCAGGGTTTGGGTCCATGCTGACGTTGGTGCCGTGATCGATAATGCCGTCTTTTACCGACATTTTCACAATGTAAGCGGAGTATTGGAGGTTCAGCAGGTCGTTTGTCAAATTCCAATTGTTGGTGTATTCCACAAACGTAAAAAGGCGAAGCTTGCGCGGCGTATCGCCTTTGTTGGTGAGGGTTGTGTGCCAGATTTCATTGGTCTGGTTAAGCGGTACAAAATAGGTGCTGCTGGATTCAATATTGGAATATTGTGAGGTTATTGTTGTGTAGGCCGTGCCGTGTCGACATTCGCTTTTGTATTCTTCTAGAGGTTTACCTACCGGCTGCCATGCGTTCGACCAGTAATCTCCGCTGTCTTGGTCGCGAATATAGATATTGCGACCGGGCTGGTCCATAGGCACAGCATTTGAGCGATAGCGAGTAAAGCGCCCTTGAGCTGCGGATTTGTAGAAACTATAACCACCAGCGTTATTGGTAATAATCGCTCCGTACTCGGTTGAGCCTAGGTAGTTAGTCCAGGAGCGAGGGGTGTCTGGGCGAGTAACTACATACTCGCGATTTTGGTCGTCGAAATAACCGAATTTCATGGTGGAGAATCTCGTTAGGTTAGGATGATGCTGGACACCTTAGCTTGTGCTTCAGCGCCGTATAGTCATTATTAAGAATAAGGGGGATTATAAATAAGCTTTCTGCGAATGTCGTGATTGAATATAGCGTAATACTCGGATAGCGCACGTGATGGCTGCTGGGTAGACAATAGAAGGTTGGGCTAATATGATCGAGTGCTGCGTATCGTGAGTGGAATTGTCCTTCATTTTTAGTGGGCTTAGCCCGCTCTAGCCTGGTAGGTGTTTGTTGATTAGCCGTATCTTTGTCTCCGTTGTACAACGTTGTTCATGTTTTATCTATATTTTGCCTTTCATCGCAGCGTTTTCTCACGCTGTTCAAGCGAACAATATTGCGCCTCCACGAGGTGATGCTGAACAAGCTTTTGCAGAGTTTGGCTCATCAATTTTTCAGGTTCGAATTATTAACCTTAAATCTCATAATCTCAATAGCTCTGGAACCGGCTTTTTTGTTGCGGATGGGCATTTGGTTGCGACGAACTACCATGTGATTTCCTCTGTAGTACTAGAGCCACAGGAGTACAAGGTCGTTATCAAAAGAGAAGGTCGCGAGGTGGCACTAGAGGTCGTTGCCATTGATGTTGTTAATGATCTAGCTGTTTTGAGGGTAGAGGAACAAGGCAAGCCTTTGCTTATGAGGGCACTATCACCGTTTAAAGGTGAAAAATTGTATTCTATTGGCAATCCTCACAATATAGGGATGACCATTGTTGAAGGGAATTACAATGGGTTGGCCGATGGCTATGTTTTCGATCGAATCCATTTTTCTGGCGCTTTAAACCCGGGTATGAGCGGTGGTCCCACTATCGATGTTAATGGCGATGTTGTTGGCGTAAATGTTCAAACAGCAGGCAACCAAGTGGGTTTTTTAGTCCCTGTCGAAAAGTTAACTCGGTTGCTTGATGGCGTTAGCGGGGGGGCGGGGGCGGTAGCGGCGGTAGCCGAACCTGAAGAGGTCGAAGATTTAACCGAGGCTACGCAAGATGATGAGGAGCCGAAGGTCGTGCTCTACGAGCATCTTCAGCACGCGATTGGTGAGCAGATAATGAGTGCAACCAGCACGCTAATTGATGAGATTAATACGCGCGATTGGCCTACAGAGTTATTATCTGATGCGACAGTGGTTGGCGAGGTTCATCCGGGATTTCATTGTTGGGGGCAAAGCGATACCGATGAAAAGTTGAATATATTAACCGTCGTGAAAGGCTGTAATAGTCGGCAGTCTATATACGTCTCTAGTGAATTGGATTCAGGTTATTTTGAATATGAATTTCGTTATATCGAAGGTAAAGATTGGCCCGCGATGGCCTTTTATCAATATGCTAGCAACGAATTTTCTCACGGGCGCCCTTCGAATAGTGCGGGAGAGGAGGATGTAGAAGATTTTACCTGTGTCAACGATATTATCGAACGAGAGGATGGCTCGGTACGTCGACGAGCGGCTTTTTGTGCACGGCCCTATAAAAAATACGGCGGGCTTTACGATACTTTTTATATGGGGGTCACCATCGATAAAAATAATAGAGCCTTAATGGAACACTTTTGTCTCTCTGGCGTCGACAAACAAAAATCGAATGAATTTATGACTCGCTTTATTCAACAGGTGAAATGGCAATGATTGTTGAAATCGTGACAAAGTCAGGTCGAGTAATGGAAATACACGCCTTCCAAAAAGATCATATTTCGATTGGTCGTGGGTACGGGAACGATCTGATTCTCCAAGATCCGTATATGGATGCTAACCATTTGGAGGTTACTTTTGATCGCGGTGAAGGCACGTTTGTTGTGCGAGATTTAAAGTCGACGAATGGAACAAAGGCTGAGCCACCCTTGGCAACTCTACGACCTTGCGAATTGGAGTCGTTCCAAAGTGGGGAAATACTTACACTGGGAAAAACGCATATCCGTTTAATAGACCCTTCGCATGCAGCTCCAGCCGCCTTAAAACTTTCTGCGTTCGAGCCAGTATTTGCGTTGCTTTCAACGTGGCGGGTTATGCTATTTTTATTGTCGGCAATTATTACAATCACTATAACGCAGGCGTACTTAGCGAATCCTTTTTCCGAAAAATTATTAAAAGAACTTAATACGGGTGTGATTTTTCTCTTTGTAGCGCTTTGCTACGGCGGTATTTGGATGTTAGCTGCTCGATTACAACGAATGGAAGGCCGGCTTTTATTTAACGTAAATATCTTATTATTCCTGTTCGTAGTTGATGGCACATTCCAACTTTTTGTGGCGGTTTACGATTTTAATATCGGCTGGTTGCTTTCCACCCATTACTTTTCATTGGTTCTAACGTTTTGGTTGGTCGCAACGGCGTTATTTGTATCGAGCACTCAAACACTTCATTTAAAACGATGGCTTGCGGGTGGCATTGCTGGGGTATTGGCCTTGCTATCGATAATGACCGATATTAGTGCCATTATATTTCCTGCCGACTTTAGCGCCCACCCCGTGTATAACATGACATTAGTAGAGCCTGCCCTACAGTTGCGAGGTGAGGTAAGTGAAGCGGAGTTTATGCTGTTAGTTGAGGATGCTTTTCAACGTGCAGAGGAGGCGAGCGAATAGCGGGGCGGAGGACGATTAAATGTTACAAAAAAGCCTGCAATAGCAGGCTTTTTTGTAAGGGTTACGCTGTTTTCAATTTCTGTTGAACTTCATCCATTTTGGCATCGGATAATTGATAGGCCATCATCGCTAGTGCTGCCACTATAGACAGCGCTGCAGGTATTAGCGTAAACATCATACGAATACCCTGAATGGTTTCTTCTGGTTGAGCAACGTTGGGTTCATAGTTGAAGAAGGCCAAAAGAAAACCTCCTGATGCGCCGCCAACGGTCCACCCCATTTTTTGAGAAAATGATGCACCGGAAAAAATTAACCCATCTACACGTCTACCTTTAGCGGCTTCGGTATAATCGGCAATGTCGGCGTACATGGAGAATACAATTACCGTAATAGGCCCAGCTAAAAGACCGTTTGCTAAATGTAAAGCACCAAAAAGAATCATGCTATCTGGGCTAATCCAATAAACTACTGCGATGGTGACTGAATTTAGCAGCATAAGGGCGATGTACACCATTTTCTTATCGCGACCTTTGCAAATCCACTGGGTGAGTGCAGCGCCAGCTATATTGCAAATGGTAAAGCCAGCCATAAACCACTTAGCCTGATCTTCCATATTCAAGTAATACTTGAAGTAATACATGATCGAAGCACCGCGTATCGATACCCAGCTTAGCGTGAATATTCCAACAAAGAACAAGACATAAAAGGGAATGTTTGATAGCAAAGCGAGAGCATCATTTTTAATGGAGTGCTTTTTCTTTATAGGTTTTACGCGTTCTTTAGTCCAGCTAAAAGTGAAATAAAGCAATATGGCGAAGATCACCGAATAGAGCCCCATAGTCATTTGAAAGCCGAGGCGGTCATCGCCTTCGCCAAACCAACCAACTAGATCTAAGGTCGCAAATTGTACGATCAGGCCAGCGCAATAGGCGCCAATCAATCGTGCAGAAGAAAGACCGTTACGCTCGTCTCTGTCGGATGTCATAACCGGCAGCATAGAGGAGTAGGGGATATTAAGAATGGTATACACCATGCCGACTAGAAAGTAAGTGACATAGGCGTAGATAACTTTGTTTTGGTCAGATATGTCTGGCGTGGTGAAACACAGTGTGGCAACTATGCCTAAAGGTAAGGCGCCAAACAGCATGTAGGGTCGAAATTTGCCCCAGCGCGTTTCTGTCCTGTCTGCCAGCATACCCATTATAGGGTCGTTTATTGTATCCCATAATCGGGTTATCAAAAATAAGGAACCAACCGTTAAGGCTGAAATGCCAAACACATCCGTGTAAAAATAGGTTCCAAAATAAATAAACGTCATCCATACAAAATTGAATGCAGCATCCCCCATGCCGTAGCCAATTTTTTCTTTAATGCCAACTTTGGCAAAATCGGAAGTCATACATATCTCCGGAGGTCGGCGGGCGTTGCCCGTGTGAAATTGTTATGGTTATAGTGCAGGCCGAGTATAACTGGGATAGTCAGGAATAGGTATCGTCTGCAGAAACTCCTATTTGACTTGTCCGATCGAGAACAAAAAAGCCCCTAAAAAACGGGGCTTTACAGAGTCTAGTTAAGCACAGATTAGAGGCTAGCCTAGTACAACTTCAACCGTAACGGTTGCGCCTTCGGCTTGCACGGGTATTACGGTGCCCTCTACTTTCTCTCCATTTACGGTGAGAGATTTGACGCCTTTACAAACGTTGTCTGGGTTTTTCACTTCGATGGAGTACGTTGCGCCACGGAACTTACGTGACACGGTATAGCCTTTCCATGCGCTCGGAATACAAGGGTCTACGGCTAGACCGTCGTAATCGGGTTTTACGCCCAGAATGTATTGTGTAATCGCAACGAAGTTCCAAGAAGCCGTACCTGTGAGCCAAGAGTTTTTGCCTTCGCCAGGTTTGTAGGCATCTTTACCTGCAACCATTTGGCAGTAAGCGTAAGGCTCAACTTTATGTAAATCACTGATATCTTCTAGATAAGCAGGCGCGATCTTTTTGTAGGTATCGAAGGCTCGGTCACCGTTACCAATGGTGGTTTCGGCGATGGTAATCCAGGGGTTGTTGTGACAAAAAATACCGGCGTTTTCTTTATACCCTGCAGGGTAGGTTGAAATTTCGCCGTACTCGATGACATATTTGGTGAAGGCGGGTTGTTGTAAAACAATACCGTATTCACAATCAAGGTGCTCTTTAACCGATTCCATGGATTTGTGCACCATGCCGTCGTCTAGACCAATGCCGGCCATGCCACAAAAACCTTGCGACTCGATGAAAATTTTACCTTCTTCGTTTTCTTTACTACCAATTTTCTTACCGTAGTAATCGTATGCGCGGAGGTACCACTCACCATCCCAGCCATCTTTCTTAACGGCCGCTATCATGGCGTCGACGTGTTTTTGTGCTTCTGCGGCGTCAGCATCGTTCCCAATGAACTTACAGAGCTTAATAAACTCTTTACCGTACAGCACAAAGGAGCCGGCAATCATGAGTGATTCTGCTGTAAATCCTTTTTTATTCCCGGTGGTTTGGAAGGATTCGTTTGGATCTTCAGAGAAGCAATTTAAGTTTAAGCAGTCATTCCAGTCTGCACGGCCAATTAAGGGCAGGCCGTGTGGCCCTAAATTGTTCACCGTAAAGTAGAAAGAACGCTTTAAGTGTTCGAAGTGGCTAGTGGCTTTACTTTCATCGTTATCATAAGGCACTTGTACGTCAAGTATACCGAAGTCACCCGTTTCTTTAATGTAATCGGTGGTGGATAAGATCAACCATAGAGGGTCATCGTTAAAACCGCCGCCTAACGCGTCGTTACCGCGTTTGGTTAAAGGCTGATATTGGTGATAGGCAGAACCATCTTCGAATTGAGTTGATGCAATATCGATAATTCGTTCGCGCGCACGTTCTGGTACTTGATGGACAAAGCCAATGAGATCTTGGCTGGAGTCACGGAAGCCCATGCCACGGCCAATGCCGGTTTCGAAGAACGAAGCCGAACGGCTCATGTTAAACGTTACCATGCACTGGTACTGGTTCCAGATGTTTACCATACGGTCTAGTTTGTCATCGCCACTATCAACGGAATAGGTCGATAATAGGTCTTCCCAATAAACACGTAGTTTGTCTAGTTCAGCATCAACTTTCTCAACTGTATCAAAGCGCGCAATCACGTCTTTTGCAGGAGTCTTGTTGATGATGTTTTTGCTTTCCCATTTATTTTCGGGCTCAACTTCAATATAACCCAATACAAATACAAGCTCTTTTTCTTCGCCTGGGGCCAGCTCTACTTCTATGTAGTGAGAGGCGCAAGGCGACCAGCCATGAGCTTCAGAATTTCGGGGCTTGCCTTCGAATACAGCGTCAGGGCGGTCAAAGTCATTGTAGAGACCTTTCCATGTGTCGCGGTCTGTATCAAAGCCTTGAATTGGGGCATTTACAGAATAAAAAGCGTAGTGATTTCGACGCTCTTTAAATTCAGTTTTGTGATAGATAACAGAATCTTCGATTTCTACTTCACCGGTAGAAAAGTTACGCTGAAGATTTTGCATATCATCTTCAGCATTCCAAAGGCACCATTCAGCCCATGAAAAGAATTTTAATTTTTTCGTTTCGTTCGACGTATTTTTAAGCTTAACTTTTTGAACTTCGGCCCATGTTTTTAATGGGATAAAGTAGGTTACTTCTGCCTCAACGCCATTACGTTCACTCGTGATGCGCGTATAACTCATACCGTGCGCACATTCGTATTTATCGAGATCTGCTTTTACGGGTTTCCAGCCTGGGGACCAAACATCACCACCGTCATTGATATAAAAGTACTTGCCGCCATTGTCGACAGGAACGTTGTTATAGCGGTATCGGGTTAAACGACGGAACTTGGCGTCTTTATAAAAGGTGTAGCCGCCAGCGGTGTTGGATATAAGACTAAAAAAGTCCTCATTTCCCAAGTAGTTGATCCAAGGGTATGGGGTTTTCGGGTTTGTAATGACGTACTCTCGGGCGTCATCATCAAAATGACCAAATTTCATTTTGTTTCTACCTTAGCTTAAGTGGTTAGGAATTTTATAAATTTAGGGGGAAAGGCAGAATGCTCCACCATTTCCCCCAGACTTATTATTGTTATGAGTTCTTTAAAGCATTTTCCTGTGCAATTTCTTCTTCAGGCCAATCACACAAATTCTGATACCACGTCTTCCAGAGCACGAGGGCCGCAGCCGCCGAGATAGCCGCTGTAATGGCAGCGAAGTAAAACTCTTTGATTACAAAAAATATGGGTAATGCAACCAACGCAGTTTGCAGAATTATACCGACAGCAATGTTAAACATATCGCGACGGAAATGGGGGTTTCGAGTGAATTCAGGGTTTTCTTTGGCTACTCGATCGTGAATAGGTTTCCAGAATCCCCAAGGGCGTACACGCTTGTAGAACGTCATGAGGCGCTCTTCATCTTCAGGAGGCCCGTAGATGGTGCCCAATATTGCCGCTATTGCAGACCCAACTAAAATGACTGGGAATGAATAGAGCGGGATTATATCGCTTGGCAAGGTAGGCACTAGTATCCCAATAATAGTGGGTAGCGTTAGAGCGAGGAGTATGCCTGACGCCATACCACAGAAATAGCCCATACCATTGAAGCGCCACCAATACCATTTGAGAACATTAGAAACAGTATAACCGCCATACAAACCGCCGACTATCCATTGTAATACGGAGTTGATGCTGGAGATGAATAGACCAATACAGGTGCTAATCAGTACAACTGAAACCGAGACAATGTAGCTCATTCGAACCAATCTATGAGCGGACGCTTGAGGGTTTATGTAGCGTTTATAAATGTCGTTCACTAAGTAGGCGGGAGCCGCGTTTACCGTAGAGGCGAAGGTAGACATAAAGGCCGCGAGTAAGCCTGCAAGCAACAAACCGGCAACGCCCGCAGGGGCGAATTGTCGGATAGCGGATGGCAGAATGTTTTCGAAGTCCATGTTACCGGCTGTTCTTAGGTCGAGTTGATCGTAGTAAACAAGCGCTAGAACAGTAAAACCTGCAATCATCAAATAACGAATAGGCATGAGTACAACAGAGACAAAACCACTCATTTTCGCTGCTTCACGGGGTGATTTTGTTGCTAATACTTTCTGCATGTCATAGTTAGGTGCAGGGCCTGCAGCACTAATAAGAACACCTTTAAATAAAAGCATCATGACGAAAGCGGCAAACAACTCATAACCATCGGAGTTGATTTTAGTCATTACTTCTGGGATGACGTTGGTCCAATCTAAGCCAAGATTCCACCCAAAGAAAGGGTTGCTCCAGCCTTCGGGAACCGCTGCTTGAAATGCTTCTGGTGATACTTGCATCATGGCGATGCTGGCAATTATTACAGCTGAAACGGCCATAATGGTAAATTGCAAAACATCAGCCCATACAATACTGAGCATACCGCCAAGCATGACATAAAAGGTGGCAATGGCCGTGAAGAAAATACCGTACAGATGGGGTACGTATTTAGCTGATACCGCAAAGGGTACGTATGGGGCAACGTTTTCCCATGGAATAAAGATTTCCATGAACTTGCCTATGCCAACAAAACCGTAGGCTAAAAAGCCCAATACACCGATAACGGCGAATACGATTACAATGCTGTGCGAAAGGGTGCCGCCTAGGTCATCACCGAAGCGGAGTCGAATCCACTCTGCGCCGGTCAATACATTAGAGCGACGTAACCAGACGGACAAGAAGACCATAAGGAAAACTTGGTTAAATACTGGCCAAGCCCATGGTATCCACATGCTTTTTAAGCCGTATACAAATAATAGCGTTACAAGCCACATTGTACCGGAAATATCGAACATGCCGGAGGCGTTAGACAAACTGAGCATGTACCAAGGTAGTGTTTTTCCACCGAGAAAATAAGAGTCGAGATTTTTGGAGGCTTTCTTCTTCAGGAGCAGACCGATAATCACGGTGCTGACCAGATAGAGGCAGATAATGGAAATATCCAAATACGTTAAGTGCATAAAATAGGCGCCTTAAATGCTATGTAATTGTTATCGCTGGGGCTGAGCCAAGTCGATGGAGTAATACCGGTGTTACTTCTGAGACTATAGTCGCCAGAAATAGGTGGTAGCACGGTATAGCTATCGATAATCGTTAGTGCATATCGATAGTTAGTGTTAGTGAAACGCCGGTTGTTCCATTAATAGCTCTATAATTTCAGCAGCGCAGCTGCCATCGTTAAAGAGACATCTAAGTGAACCCATTGTTACGCTCGTACTATGGTAAAACAAGATCCATGGTCTCGAACAGAAATCCCCTAGGTTTGTAGTGCCGCCCTTACCACTCGTCACGCGATCGCTTCTTTTCATCCACATTTGCCAGTGCCAACGAAGGAACCCTCAAATGTGACTGTATTTTATTGCAATCTCGAACTTTCTCGATACTCTCGCCGCCAGAAAAATTGGCTGCATAGCAGTGAATATCGCCTCCCAATCATACGAGTCTCTTTTAATGAGATACAGACAAGGCAAAGGTCGCGGCTATTTTAGGAGAATTTGAGGCGTTTGACAGCAGTTTGCACATAAAAACACTTTCAAACTAAGTAATTACTACGAAAGTACGTGGCTGAGGTGCAAAGAGGGTGTAGTTTTACCTGATAATTGTACAAAGGTTAGCTATATACATCATCAGCTAATAGAGCGGGCAGCAGAAAATTATAGTGAGTGTAGGTGAATTTAACGTCACCGCACCAAATTGTGGCACTAAAGTCCTTGTTATCGTCGTCGAATGTACCGATCAAATCCCTACCTGAGGAATTGGTTTTTGTTAAAGCTGCCACGATTAGAGGTACGCGTCGGGAGCGTTACTCTATTGGCGTTCGTTGCCTAGGCGTTTGAGTTGTCATTAAGTGATTAACCTTGTGCGGCATAGCAAAGCGAAAGGCCCTTAAGCACCCGCCGATGATCTTAGACAAATTCATCGGCGGCCAATAGGTTACGCGTTACCCTACAGTAAGAGTACAATTAAGTTTGCAGCTTCGTGCAAAGGAGGGAAACGGCAATGTCGTATTCAAATCAACCGTTAAAACGAACGGCTCTAGTAACAGGGGCAGGAAGCGGTATTGGCGCGGCCTTATCGTTGTCATTAGCGAAGCAAGGTTTTGATGTTGTTGTGAGCGACCTTGACGAAATATCTGCGCAAAAAGTGGCTGATGAAGTGTTGACACAAGGTTTTCAAGCTCGTGCGTTTAAGCTGGATGTTTCCAAGCAAGACAATATTGACGGGGTGGAGGCCAGCGTAGGGCCCATCGATATTCTTATTAATAATGCAGGCCTGCAATTCGTCGCTAAGCTTGAAGCCTTTCCGCCTGAAAAATGGAGGCAATTGAACGAAGTGTTACTGGTTGGCCCTGCTATGCTCACTCGGGCATTGTTACCTTCAATGAAGGCGAAAAATTTTGGCCGGATTATTAACATAGGGTCTATTCACGCATTGGTAGCATCGCCCTTTAAAAGTGCCTACGTTGCGGCAAAACACGGCATATTGGGGTTTTCAAAAGTAATTGCCTTAGAAACTTCAGACTTCGATATTACCATCAACACCTTGTGCCCTTCTTATGTCAAAACTCCTCTAGTAGAAAAACAAATTAAACAGCAAGCGCAGGAATATGGAATGTCTGAAGACGAGGTGGTAACAACCGTAATGTTGGAGCCAATGCCTAAAAAAGCGTTTATTGAAATGGAAGAGTTGTCAGGTACGGTAGAGTATTTAGTGTCCTCTGCCGCAAAAAATGTTACTGGCCAATCTATTGTTCTTGATGGGGGATGGACGGCCAGATAATCAGGGAGTAATAATCGCTATGATTGAGCAGGAACGTACAGAGATTCTGCGCTACATAGAAAAATTTAGTGGTGTTTTCAATGATATGATGCGACAGGTTATAGAGCGTATTATTCAAAATCAGTTCGACGGCGGCTGTCAGCCTGCTGCCGATCAAAAATCTTCTCCTACATCCCCCCCCAAAATGCCTAACGTAAAAGTTAATGCAGAACAATTTGTTCAGCAGCAGTTGTTGTTTCTTGAAAAACAGCAACAGCTCTGGCAGAACGCCGCTAAATCAATGATGGGTGAGCCCACTGAGCCTATTATTGAAGAAGGAAAAGATGATAAGCGTTTTACAGATGACGATTGGGACGGCAACCCGATGTTTAGCTACATAAAACAAGCCTATTTATTGAATGCAGAATATATGCATCAAATGGTTGATGCATTAGATTTTGAGGACAAAAAGCTCGAAGAGCAGGTTAGGTTTTGTACGCGACAGTTTGTTAGCTCAATGGCGCCAAGTAATTATGTATTAACCAACCCCGAAGTCTGTCGGGAAATTTTGAACACCGAAGGCGAGAACCTCGCTAAAGGTATCGATAATTTTATGAGGGATTTGGATAATAGCCCAAACGAAGCCTTCAAAATCACACAAGTAAGCTTAGATGCCTTTACGTTGGGGGAAGATTTAGCGTATACCCCGGGAAAAGTGATTTTCGAAAACAATTTAATTCAGCTTATTCAGTACGAGCCTACTACCGATGCGACCTTTGAAAACCCGTTGCTTATTATTCCTCCCTTTATCAACAAGTACTATATCCTTGATTTAGACAAAAAAAAATCAATGGTTAATTGGTTGGTGGGGCAGGGCTATACAGTATTTATGGTCTCTTGGGTAAATCCCGATCATACGCTAAGCGCGACTACGTTCGATCACTATGTAATGGATGGCGTTATTGCGGCTTTAGATGTCGTTCAAAAGTCAGTGAACAACATGCCCATAAATGTTGCAGGCTATTGCGTGGGTGGTACTCTGTTAGCAACGGCCCAGGCGTATCTGTTGTCTCAGGGGGACGAGCGTATTCACTCGCTTACTTTTCTGACAAGCCTTTTTGATTTCTCTGAACCGGGGGAGGTAGGGCATTATATTTCTGAGGAAATGTATCCTTTAGTCGAAAAAATGGTTCAGAAAAAGGGTTATTTCGATGGACGCATTCTGGCGCTAAGTTTTTCGTTATTAAGAGAGAATAATTTATTTTGGTCTTTTTTCATTGAACACTATTTAAAAGGAAAAGACCCTACACCTTTTGATATTCTTTATTGGAACTCCGACTCCACTAATATTCCAGGCGAAGCCTATTTGTACTATTTACGGAATATGTATTTGGATAATAAACTTATTGAAGCCGGCGGTATTTTTGTAAAAAATGTACCAGTGGATTTACGTACGATAAAAACACCTAGCTATTGCTTGGCCGCTATGGCTGATCACATAGTATTGTGGCCGGCGGCCTATAAAAGTGCGCAATGCTTAGGCGGTGAAAAACGTTTTGTGTTAACGGAATCTGGGCACGTAGCCGGCGTTGTGAACCCTGTCAATCGAGGCAAATACTCCCATTGGGTCAATAGTGAAATGCCAAAAACGCATCAGGGCTGGCTGGAGGGCGCGTCTCAGCAGCAAGGATCGTGGTGGCAAGATTGGCATCAGTGGTTGCAGTTATATTCAGGTAAGAAAGTTGCACCCGCATCGGTTGGTGGTGATAGTTTCCCTGTTATCGAAAATGCCCCTGGCCGATACGTAAAACAAAGACTGGAAAGAGTTGTTCCTTCGAGCGTAGAAGAGTCGCTATAATCAATAGAAAATTAAGATAAGAGTAGCCTTGTGATAATCATCAAAAAATATCCAAATCGACGTTTATACGATACCTCTAAAAGTCAGTATATTAATTTGGAGACCATTAGAGCGCTCGTTATGGAGCATAAAGAGTTTAAAGTTATAGACTCTAAAACTGAGAGTGATCTGACAAAAAGTATTTTATTGCAAATTATCAGTGAGCAGGAGGCAGGTGATCAGCAAGCAATATTGACCGAAACAGTCCTAAAGCAGCTAATTCGGTTTTATGGGACTGAGATGCAAGATTTTATGCGTCAGTATATTGAGCAGAGTATTGCCACCTTCTTGGAGCGGCAAGATAGCTTCCAAGGCGTGATGAGCGACTTTATTCAGAGTGCTTCACCTATGACAGCATTCAATCAAATGATGGAAAAGAATATGGCTATGTGGCAGGGGTTTACAGGTACTGCTAAAAGTCGTCCTCAACCTTCCGATAGGCCCAGTAGCAGCCCTGACCCAGATCCCTCCCCCAAAGATAACGATAGCGCCAGTAGTTAGCTGGGTTCTTTCGCTCCTTTATGCTATGAGCCTGCGTGGTTTTGGGGCCTGAAAGGTCTTGATCTCGCTAATATCACTATCGCTTTTTACCGTGTTGTTGGTAGTAGTAAAATGGTATAAGAAAGTGTGCTGCATCGCAGCAAATCAGCTTGACGGACTTCCTTTTCATGCTTAAACTAAGTCTAAATACTGCAGTGCAGCAATATCATTAATGGAGGATTAGTCATGTTAGATAAAATGTTTGAGCAAGCCCAGACAATGTTTAAACCAATGAACGAACTGCTATCCCTTAATTCCAAAGTGATGGAAAACCTTGCCGATAAGCAAAAAACGCTTGTTACCGATATGGTTAGCGAAAGTATGGCATTTGCCAAAGAGTTAGGGGCTCAGAAAGATTTCTCGGGTGTCTATCAAACGCAGAAAGCGTATATGGAAGGGGTTCAAGATAAGTGGGTTTCAACGTCTACTGAATTTTATGAAGTATTGACATCGACCCAAGAGAAAGCTGGGGAAGTACTAAAAAGTGCGGCTGTTGTTCAGTAACGATCTCAACCTCGGGATATAACAGATCTATTCGTCGATTCGATCAAGCGTAATGTAAAAAAACGGTGCTTGCGATTATTGAGGAATAAAAAGCCCGGCTTGGTACCGGGCTTTTTTGTTTTAAGCTAAGCGGTGCGAGGGTGCAGTTCTGTAGGGTGGTTTGGTTCGGTCGCGTGGGAATTCGTACGCTCGCCAGTAATGCTGTGTGCTCGAGACAATTATTCTTATTGTTGAATGGAAAAGGAGTGGTGTCATGTACGAAAAACTTTATGAGCAAGTTGAAACATTATTCAAGCCTTTCTCAGACCTGATGAGTATTAATATCGAAACGATGGATGCTGTTCGAGAGAAGCACGTCGACCTTGTTAACACCTTAATGGAGAGGGGCCTTGAGCATGCAAAAGGGATGTCGACCCAACAAGGGTTGGATGATGTCTTTGGCATGCAGCAGCAATATTGGGAATCAGTACAACAAACGGTATCCGCGAGTGCGAAAGATGCCTTTGTGTTGCTGAATGATTCACACGAGAAAATGGGAGAAATGCTAGGGGTAGGTTATACGTGGTCAGATGTGCCCGTTTCAGATCCCGCGCCGCTGAAGCCTGCAAAAGAAGCGGTTAAAAACGAACCGGTTAAAACAGTTAGAAAGAAAACCGCAGCGGGGAAGAAAGCTAAGCCCAGTGCGCGTAATATTTCAGCGGCGAAGCAAACGGATTTAGTAACGGATTAGGCGCCTATAGGCCCTTACCTATTACAAAGAGATAAGGGCCTATAGGGGGCGTGCAAATTTTCTTCGCATGCTTTTTATTGGCGCTGAGCAGTAAACGATAGCGTTGGGCCGGTTTTCCGTAGGGCTAATACATATGTTGACCGCCATTTATCGAAAGAGTAGACCCTGTAATAAAGCCCGCATCATCCGCCACTAAAAATTCAACACCCCGCGCAACCTCGTCAGCACTACCTAAGCGTCCAACAGGGATTTTGGCAACGATTTTTTCAAGTACTCTTTCGGGTACCGCTCTCACCATATCTGTTGCAATATAACCTGGCGCAATGGCATTGGCCGTAATATTGTGGCGAGCGCCTTCTTGCGCTAACGCCTTAGTGAACCCATGAATACCGGACTTAGACGCTGCATAATTAACCTGCCCATATTGTCCTGCTTGGCCGTTTATAGAGCCAATATTTACAATACGACCAAAATTATTGGCTCGCATAGTACCTATGACGTTACGAGACAAGTTAAAACAGGACCCCAGATTTGTTTCCATGACTTTGTGCCAGCACTCGGGTGTCATATTATGAATGGTGTTATCGCGCGTAATGCCTGCGTTGTTAATCAGAATGTCAATGTCATGCCCGAAGTCAGTGCGAATGCTTTCGATAGCCGTTTTGCACGCGTCAAAATCAGCAACGTCGAACTTGTATACGGGAATGTCAAACTCCTTGCTGAAA
The DNA here is from genome assembly GCF_014217335.1 of Teredinibacter purpureus. NCBI lineage: Bacteria > Pseudomonadati > Pseudomonadota > Gammaproteobacteria > Cellvibrionales > Cellvibrionaceae > Teredinibacter > Teredinibacter purpureus. The sequence continues at coordinate 2,746,198 of NZ_CP060092.1, forward strand.
TCTCTGGCTTTAGCGTCGTTGGAGGCGTAATTGGCCGCTACTAAATAGCCCGCTGTTTTTAATCGTACAGATATAGCTTCACCGATACCGCGTGTACCTCCAGTGACGAGTGCAAGTCTACTCATGGTTGTTCTCCTTGACCAAATGAGCAAAAAAAAAGGTATGGTTCTAACGGGTGCAGGTTTCTTTCAGCGTTTTTGGTGTGCTTCCAATTGAAACTTGCACTTTCGTAACTATATAGAAGAATTGCAAAAGCGAAACCTGCTAAAAAGAAACTGGTGCCAACCATAGAGGAAAGACTGTGTCAGATCATGTTGTAGATATAAATGAGTCGAATGCGCAGGCATTACTCATTGATGAATCGTTTAAACGGCCGGTATTAATTGATTTTTGGGCGGACTGGTGCGAACCCTGTAAAAATTTAATGCCAGTACTTGAAAAGCTTGCTGTTGAATGTGGCGGCGCCTTTCTTTTGGCGAAAGTTAATGCTGACGAACAGCAAATGATTTCTGGTCAATTTGGCGTTCGATCTCTTCCTACGGTAATGGTAATGAAAGACGGCCAACCAGTAGATGGCTTTACAGGGGCTCAGTCCGAACAGCAAGTACGAGAGTTGCTTGGTAAGTATTTGCCTAAGCCTTGGGACCTGCTGCTGGAGCAGGCTCAGGCGTTGTGTGCGGAGGAGGATTTTGGCGGCGCTTTGCCGCTTTTACAGCAAGCATACAAAGAGTCTGAGGCGCGTGCCGATATTGCTGTGGTGTTAGCAAAGGCCCACATTCAGCTTAACCGTTTGTCTGATGCAGAAGTCGTGTTAGCTCAAATTAAAATGGCTGATCAGGACGCCGAATACAACAATGCTATCGCTAAGCTTGAATTAGCGCAGCAGGCCGGTAAAGCGCCGGAAATTGAAGCGTTAGAGGAGCAGCACAAGGCAAACCCTGCCGATCAGCAGGTCGCTTATCTGTTAGCGGTGCAATATAGCCAGCATGATTATTATGCCGAAGCATTGGCTTTGCTGTATGGAGTGCTTCAATTAGACCTTAATTTTAACGACGGGGAAGCCAGAAGAATTTACACGGATGTGCTCGCGGTACTAGGCAAAGGGGACCCGCTCGCCGTTGAATACCAGCGTAAAATGTATACATTGCTTTACTGATTCACAGTGATAGTAGATGTGGCTCAATGGAATGCTCAAAAGCTATTCTTGGTGCTCATGGGCGTCGCATCAGCACTAGGAGTGACGAGGTAACAATGGCATAATGCGCACCGTTTTCAGGGCAAGCGAGTATTCGCCCACTTCGCCCATAATTGCGCCCACTGCATGCCGCGAAACCCGCGTTTGCACACTATGTGGCCGCCGTAAGCGTTATCCAAGCGCATAGATACCGAACCCCGTTAGGGGTTTTGGACGTTATCCAGAGGAAGACAATGCAACCGCAAAGCAAACCTAATAATCCGAATTTTTCATCAGGCCCTTGTAGTAAGCGACCTGGTTACGATGTCAGCAACCTTGATATTGCGACATTAGGTCGTAGCCATAGATCTTCCGTAGGTAAAAAAGCATTGGGTTTAGCCTGCGAGCAAACCGCCAAAATATTGGGTTTACCTGAAGGCTATCGTGTAGGTGTTGTGCCAGGTTCAGATACGGGCGCCGTTGAAATGGCCATGTGGTCTTTGTTGGGTCAGCGAGCAGTCGATATATTGGCCTGGGAGTCGTTCGGTAGTGGTTGGGTAACGGATATCACTAAACAGCTCAAGTTAGACAATGTCACCGTACACGAAGCCGATTATGGCAAGTTACCCGATTTAAACGCGGTCGATTTTGCTAAAGATGTTATTTTCACATGGAATGGCACCACCTCTGGAGTGAAAGTTCCGAACGGAGACTGGATTGCAGATGACCGCGAAGGCCTAACGATATGTGACGCCACCTCAGCCGTTTTCGCGATGGAAATGCCGTGGGAGAAGTTAGACGTAATCACCTACAGCTGGCAGAAGGTTCTCGGGGGTGAGGGCGCACACGGAATGTTAATTCTTAGCCCGCGGGCCGTAGCGCGATTGGAGTCTTATACCCCGCCATGGCCGATGCCAAAACTATTCCGTATGACCAAGGGTGGGAAGCTTACGGAAGGGATCTTCCGTGGCGAGACTATTAACACCCCGTCAATGTTATGTGTTGCAGACTATCTGGATGCGCTTAACTGGGTGGAAAGTTTGGGTGGCCTATCGGCCGCAATTGGCAAGTCTCAGGCTAACCTTGCTGTAATAGCGAGCTATGTAGAAGCGAATGATTGGATCGATTTCCTGGCAGCAGAGCCCGAAACACTTTCAAATACGAGTGTGTGCTTAACGTTAAAGGCTGAACCTGATCAAGTAAAAGAAATGGTGAAGTTATTGGCTGCTGAAGGTGTAGCGTTTGATATAGGAGCCTACCGCGATGCGCCCGCAGGCTTGCGTATATGGGCCGGTGCTACAGTCGAATCTTCAGATTTAGCGTTGTTAATGCCTTGGTTGGGTTGGGCGTATCAGCAAGTGACCCAGTAATAAAAGGCTGTAGCCTTAATTGCTCCCTTTAAAATGGCCCTGGAGACCCAGGGCCTAATCGAAGAAACAAGGTTTTACCTCGCTGTAAGAGGCCTATCGGCCGGTTAAGCTTGGTGTCTCCTTTAGAGCAAGAACGAGGCCATAAAATAACAGTATAAATATCAGTGGGTTAGAGTAATCCTCTCAATAGGATGTTAAATATTCTGACAAGTTGCTGTGACTCAATTCTCAATCAAATTTCCCGTATTTTCATTTATTTAAAGGTGCAATCAATATGTATCAAATTCGTACGTACAATAAAATTTCGGAGAAGGGTTTATGCCGCTTTCCTGAAGATCAATACACTGTAGGCGAAGCGGTAGTTGAAGCAGATGCTGTACTGTTGCGCAGCCAAAAACTTCAGAATGAAACATTACCGGCCTCCGTAGTTGCTGTAGCACGTGCGGGTGCGGGCGTTAACAATGTTCCAGTAGAGGACTACACCGAAAAAGGGATTGTTGTCTTCAACACGCCAGGCGCAAATGCAAACGCCGTTAAAGAGTTAGTGTTAGCGGGTATGCTGTTGAGTTCTCGCGGTATTTTACAAGGCAAAGAATTTGTTTCAACGCTCGGTCATATGACCGACGCTGCTGAAATGTCGAAACTGTTAGAAGCAGAAAAAAAGCGTTTTGCGGGAAGCGAACTAGCGGGTAAAACCTTGGGTATTGTGGGTTTGGGTGCAATTGGCTCTATGGTTGCCGAAGCCGCTTTAGCGCTAGGTATGAATGTTGTGGGGTTTGATCCGGCACTGTCTGTCGAAGCTGCGTGGAGGCTGCCTAGCGAGGTGGGGCGTAAAGAAAGCTTGCAGGCACTGCTAGGTGACGTGGATTACTTATCGTTGCATGTTCCTGCAATAGAGCCAACAAAAGGCATGATCAATGCTGAGACGTTGGCCATGATGAAGCCCACCGCTGCGATTATGAATTTTGCTCGCGATGCAATTGTTATTGCTGAAGATGTAGTTGCTGCATTGGATGCTGGAAAATTACGTCAGTATGTGTGCGACTTTCCAGAGCCTTGTTTAATCGGGCACGAAAAAGTTGTGGCGGTGCCTCATATTGGCGCGAGTACCGGTGAAGCTGAAGAAAACTGTGCAGTAATGGCGGTTAATCAATTGCGTGATTACCTAGAGAACGGGAATATTAAAAATTCCGTTAACCTGCCAGAAACCAGTATGGGCGGTTTAAACTCCAATTGTCGCATCACCTTTATTAATGAAAATGTCGCGGGTGTATTGGGACATGTTTTATCTATATTTGCTGAGAACAGTGTGAATGTAATTGATATGGTGAATAAAAGCCGTAACAACGTGGCTTATACTATTCTCGATTTTGATGCTCGACCTAGCGATGCGGTAATTGAAGCGTTGAGCAAAGTTGAGCATGTGATCTCTTTGCGCGTGATATTAAAATAATTAGTGTTAATACTGTTGCATTGTTCGGTTAAAACCGGATAATGCGCAGCCCTCGAGCATGTTTTTTTGTGTTCGATTTGTAATGGTGGCTCAGCTTGGTCCCCTCGCAACAATTCGCTGTGAACTCCGCCAGGCCTGGAAGGGAGCAACGGTAGCAGTATAATTGTGTGCCGGGGTGTGGCTGAGTTGAGTCATCTCCAATCTAGAATGCTATGTTTATTCCGCATTCACCCTAGTTCAGTCGCTTTATTCTTAGGTGCAAACCCAACCCCTCTCTTACTATAAATACAGTCCAACGCCCATTACTCTTTGGCCTGCTTCATTTCAGGGGCTCCTACGATCCCGCACCATAAATATAACGGGCCGCAACTCCTTATCTATGTCGAGCAGCGCGATCTGTCGTTAGTCGAATATTGTAAACAGCAAACATCAACTCCAAGTATTTTAACCTTAACTTATCCAAGTGCAGAAGCTAGGGGCATAGGTGTGCGCTGATGTTCTTGCAAGCCTAAATGCCCCGTCACCTTTGGGGGAATCTTGCTGCCCAGCCCTTCATTTATCGGCCGATTGACCCTCTAGTTTGCACTGAAAGCTAGAACTGAGTGCGACACGTAAAACAAGTGTTGGGCGAGCCGGACAAAACCGCTGCGTTAAATAACCGCTACATGTGGGTTGTGGCTAACACAGGTTATCGGGCGGGCTGCGTATTCCTTGATGCAAATACTCGCAACCAAAAAGTCTGCTAATGGTCGCACCGAAAACGGCTACCGATAAAGACTTGATGGGCCGTTACCCAATCGACAGCAGTGTGGCTAAGCACCCAATACGGCCATCCGTTATTCGGCGGAATAGCTGAATGCTCCGTAATACTCAAACAGGGCCAAGGAGTCTATCGCTTGATCAAAACCGCAAGGCCTAATGACTCGAATACTTGTGAGTATTTACATAGTGGCGCCTAGTGAGATTTGTTGCTTCCGTGGGGGCATGATTCATTCCTTGAGTTAACTTTTACGGTGTAAATATATAGTGTTTTTTCTTGGCTCAAGCGGTGGTGTGGGTGTCCGATTGTTGTTGACCATTGTCCGAGGGTTTGAACGCATGAACAAACACCTTAATCGTTGATACGCCACCCGTGTACCCTCGTTCACGAATCTCTCTATGCAAAACAGTCGCAGGTATCCAGTGCGGCTTACTGCCTCAATACGTTCGAGCAAATACGGCTTGTAAGGATCTAGGATCGAAGGGCGCTGCTCTCGCTCCGAATATGTTGGTGTTTTAGCTGGTGCACGAAGGTAGCTTCGCACGGTATTTCTGGAAAGGTTGAGCTTTTTTGCAATCGCGCGAATGCCAAGCCCTTGCCTATGTAATACGTGAATATCCACTAATATCTCCTGAGTAATCATGTCACCGCCTAGCTATTAATCCGGCGGCTATAGTGCCTCAGGTGGGTCAATTTTCGTTTGGCGTTAGTGGGTCATTTTTACATTGGCGTTAACAATTGAGTCCGACATCAAGAGAGCGGTAGCCTTTTTTAAAATTTCTTTCTCTGTTTTAAGCCGCTGGATTTCTCGCTCCAACGCTTTAATTTTGACTTGCTCTTCAGATATTGGGGTACTCTCTGGCGGTTCTCCTTGGCGTTCGTTGTTTAATGAACGTGACCACTTATCAACGGTGGACTTACCAACACCCATCGCCTCAGCGGCTTCTCGGATGGAATATCCTTGATGAAGAACCAGTTCTGCAACTTCCTGTCTGAATGCGGGTTTAAAATGTTTTGGCATGATGCTACCTTCGTTAAGGGCGATTATAATATCACCTCTAATTAGGTGGCCAGATTCAGTGTGCCACTACACGCCGAGTTAAAACTAAGACGCCTAATAAAAGAACATAACGGGCAATGTGATCGCAGTCAAAAAGTGTGGTATTTACCACACAAAGTGGTGCGTAAACTTGGTTTAGAGCACAAAGTGGTATTAGACTTAAACGCGCCCTCAATTCACGAACTTTGACGTCGTACTGACATATATCCACGCTGTATAAATACTATTGCTATATGCCTAGATTTAGGTATATAAGTATAAATGTTGTGGAAATGCGTCTTAACGACGTTGAATAAACTGTTAAATTCTCGGAGGCTTTATGCCAATGATAGGACCCGAAGGGCTAGATGAGTTTGCAGACGAATGTGCGTCAGCACTTATTGTTGATTCGCCTACTAAGTTTTTTTATCCGGATGATTGCAATTTTACAAACTGGCCTATCGACGAAATTAAGCAATTGAACGATGAGACTCTCAAGAGCTTAAGGGGAGCTGGAAATGTTTATGCAATCTACACGAGGCGAGTAGGTGAGAGCTGGTCGGCAGTTTATGTGGGTCAAAGAAAAAGCACAGGACTGCGTGAGAGAATAACTCAGCATCTGATAAATAAAGATGTTCGTACGGGTTCTATGCTAGAAGCGGTAAAAACTGCGATCTCTGACGGAAGGGAAATGGCTATTTCCTTTATTCAGGTTCAACCTGAATCGCTGAGGCTATATGTTGAAGAAACGATAATTTCCAAGAATAAAGCACAGTTGCCATGGAATACTCATGGGTAGAATTTAACAAGGCCAGTCAATCTGACCTCCATAAACTGTCTTCTTTTTTGCAAAAAAACGCAAAAAAGCAGCCAGTTCACTCCGGCAGTTGCTGGCGGCGTTATATTTCGGGAGTGGCGAATACTTGGAAGACATAAAATTTATTATATTTGGTTTGGTGTTCTTCCTTGTAGGAGGTGCCTTCGAATATTTTAGGCGTAATAAGCCATGTGAGAAGTGTGGCGGGAAGATGAAAGTTGTTGGCGTAAAAGATCCGCTAGGTAAGAATATTACAAAGACGACTACAATTGGGATTTCGCTGGGGTTCCCACATGATAAATTAGTCAAATTAAAGTGCAATAAATGTGGTCAAATCAAGAATGAAAAATGGAAGTCATAGTTAGCAATATTTTAAGAGTTAAATATAACAAATCCAGCCAAGCTCAGCCACTGCGTGGCTTGGACTTCCGTTACGGCGCTTCGCGCCTTCACTCCAGCCCTTGCTGGCGACGTTATAAGTAAATCGTATGCCCAAGAAACTATCGAAATTAGTGTTGAAGTTTAGCGGCGATAATTTATATGCTTTAGTAGGCAATGCTGGTGAGTTCGATGAGTGTAGTGGGCTTTGCGAGCAACTATTAAAGTTTGGCTCCATTAACTTTGGGGAGCCCAAGATACATCTTACGGAACACGGATTTATTTGTATGTATCAAGGTGTAATTCGAGCATTGAATGGGCCGCGCTACCCAAATAAATTGAGCCAGGAATACCAATCTATGCTCAGCGTTAAAGAGATAATGGAACACGAATATGAAAGGCAGCGTGGTAAATCAATTAGCTTATAACAAGTCATGCCAGCTGACATTTTGGTCGTTGCTTCGTCTTGTGTATGGCTTCGCCATTTTACACAAAACTCCACAACAACCAAAATGCAGCTGCATTCAGCGTTACAAGGCAAAATGAATCGAGCATCGTTGTATCCAATCAGTGGGTTTTTAATAGCCCCGCCTATAGGTGCACTAATATGGGTTGTGCTATATGGCGGTATTGGTGAAATTTTTGGTGGGATATCTGCTTGGGCAGTTATTGTAAGTTGGGTTATTTCCGCAATTGTTGGTATACCTATATATTTACTTCTTAAAGCTAAAGGTTGTATTAACTTTCGTTCTTTAACTTTAGGCGGTGCATTAATTTCAGCCGCTCCTTGGCTACTATTTAGTTTTCCGGGCGGCACGACTCGTAGTGTTGTGGGGCAAACAATAATCATTGAAAATGGCAGCTACACTACAGCAGGCCTTTTGTACCAATTAAAGTTTCTGCTGGGTTTTGGCTTTTGTGGTGCAGTTTCAGGCTTAGTCTTTTGGCTCATAGTACGGCAGCTTGTAACAAGGCCATCAAATTGACGGCTTTTCCGTCGCTTTTTTTGTGGCTTAACGCTACGCTGCCACAAAACAATCAACTACAAAGCCGCAATTTATGGCGGCGTTAGAGCTACACATGAAAAAAGTAATTCTTTTAATTTTTATAGCTATTATTCCATATGAAATGTGGGCAGATAGTCCCGCAATGCCAATTCCCTATGTGGAACCGTCATCGTATGGAAGTTTTTATTTCAAAATGATTCCGGAAGTAGGGTCATACGAAAATGGCGAATACGAAATAAAGTCCCCTGCGTATGGTGTTGCCTATGAACTTTTGGAAAATGGTGACAGTAGAGAGTTATGGGAAGTTCAAGGCTGGTATGCTTTTCAAGTATATCTATCCAATGAAGCTGAATACCTTGTTAGAATGGGCAATTGGGCGAGCGGCAAGAAACCGTCCAAAGAAGATCTTGCAGTCGCCTTTTATCACAAAGGCGTATTGCTTAAAGAATATTCTACAGCTGACCTTATAAAAATAAAGCGTAGTGTTCAAAGAACAGTAAGTCACTATTTTTGGAGGTCAGATGATCAAGAGTTTCCAAAAATGGAGTATAAAAATAAGTTTTTACTAAAAACTATAGAAAATAGGTTGTATACGTTCGATATTTCTACCGGAGAAATCATTGAAGAGAAAAAGCTCTAACAAAGTTGTCAAATTGACAGTTTTTCCGTCACTCCTTTTTGTGCTTAATAGCACAAACGGGTTCCTCCAAAACTGCAATTTACAACGGCGTTATGCACGGTGAATATGAAGTACGAAAATTTACTCAGCCCTTTAGAGTTTGAAGATGATGTCACTGTTGAGGTCGCAGCTATATCATCTGAACTATTGCCAGGGCCAATCTCTGAAGATAATTGGGTGCATTTGTCCGAGCGGTTGTGGAATAGGGTTTTGTTCCTAGGCCAAGCTTACGAACTGCATTTCTCTCAAGTTATAGAGCCTGTAATTGACACAGTTTTGGGACCTGAACAATGCGAGTCACTTCTGGAGGAGTTAGAATTTTTACAGCATGTATCTACGGATCCTGCGTTAGATAAAACTATAACTTCTCTTGCAAATGAGTGTGGCAAAGTAATAAATAGGGTTGGTATGCGGCTTGTTCTCAGCCCGCCTTAAAAATGCATAACAAAATTATCAATAGGACAAAATTTGCTTCGCTTCGTTTTGGGGTGGCTTCGCCACTTTACCCCAAAACTCCACTACACAAACTTTGCCTATTATAATGGCGTTATGTGTAAATATGCGAGAACCCGATAGTTTAGAGAAAAAAATAAGATTCGTATTCGGCCTACTGATAATGTTTTCTGTAAGCTCGGTAATTACTTTTTTTGTGTTTTTGGAGTATGGGGTTGTACATTTTTCTATTTGCCTAATCGTCAGTGCCCTGTTCGCGTTCTTTGCAGTGTGTAAAGGTGATGAGGCTTACGATAGATTACGGTATTGGTTAGGTTGGTGGTAGCTAATGTTAACTTGGATAATTTTGCTTGTTTTTGCTGTCCCGTTATACATCTTCATCAGGCAAATGATGAGGTCAAATAAAACCCATAGTAATCGGTTGGCGGAAATCCAAAGAACTCTTCGTGAAAAAAGAGAAAGGGAAGTGCAAGAGAAGTGGGATTGTGTTAAAAACAAACATAAGTGATATTGGTTTTTGTATATAAGTCGTACAAACACATAACAAGTGTAGCCACCTGACAAAAATTACTACGCGCCTTTTTGTGTTTTCGCTACGCTCAATGTTACACAAAAATGCACTACGCAATTTTTGCAGGTGCTACAGGCGTTAGAGTTTCATTATGAAATTTATCGCGTTAATAATTTTAATATTTCCAAGCTTGGTTTTAGCCTGTTTTCCAACCGATGGAAGTGAGGTGGAGATTATCGGTACAGTAGTACCTGCTGTATATAAAACTCAAGAAATGATCGCGCACTATAGTGCCTTGGAGCTAGTAGAACCCGAATGTTTTTCACCGGATGGTGAACTTTCAGATGAAGAAGTAAAAATTGGAAAGGTTCAACTTGTGGTTCCAGAAGGCGTTGAAGTTGAGGTGGGTGGCAAATATCGGGTAAACGGTAATGCTTTTCATGGCCATACGGGCCATCATTATACAAAAATCATATTAAGTTCTAAAAATGTACAAAAACTCTAACAAGTTGCTCCTGCTGACATTTTTTCCGTTACTTCTTTTGTGCTTAATAGCACAAAATCATCCACTCCAAAAATGCAGCAGAGCAAGGCGTTAAGGCCCACATGCCCGAAGAATTCGAATTTCTAATTAAAGCATTATTCGTCGTCATTGGAATCGGCGGTGCTTTATATTCAGCTTACGCAACCATAATGGCAAAAATCTCATGTGGTTGGGTTCCTGTTACTGGAAAAATCACCTCTCATGAAATGGACGAGAGTAGAGATAGTGACGGTGATTCTATGTATAAAGCTAAAGTCGAATATGCTTATGAATATCGAGGTCGCAGATATAACGGAAAACGAATTGCCTTCGGGTTTTCGTCGTGGAATATTCGGTCGCTTGTATCTAAGGCTTATAGTGAAGCTATATCTGAATATCCAGCGGTGAAAGTTTACGTAAATGGAAATTCACCAAAAATATCTAGCATTTTAGTTGGCATTCGAAGCTTCCATATAGCCAACATATTGTTTTTTAATTTTTGGAATATTATTGTATACAAAGCCTTAACAAGTTTGTCCATTTGACGTTTTGGTCTACGCTCCGTTTTGGGGTGGCTTCGCCACTTTACCCCAAAACTCCACTACAACCAAAACGCAAATGACAAAGGCGTTAAATGCTAAGGAAGCTATGAGTATTACACTAAGATCAATCGGATTATTCGGAATATTAATTTTCGGAATTCTGTTCTCTGTAACCTTTGTATCGCCGGGGGTTATTGAAGAGTCAGCGAAAGGATTCGTGAAATACCAAATAGAAAAGGAAGTCAGAGAAAAGCAGCAATCTATAGTAGATTCTAGCGTTGCGAGTAAAGCTCTAAATGTCGCAGAAAGCCTTGGATTGGAATCTGAAAAAATACAAGAGGATTTAGATAACAACCTGCCAGAGAAGATTGCAAGTGTCATCGCCTCTATGTGTGGCTATGATTGTGAAAGGAAAAAAGCATTGGCTCAGTCAATTACATCGGGATACTTGGATCGCCTCAAGAGCATAAAAGTTGCTCAAGATACCTTGGGTGATCTAATCAAAGGAAAATACATCGAAATAGTTAGTAACCTGAAATTTGATCTACGGATATTTCTTGGGTCAAATCTTACGATGTTCCTTATTCTCCTAGTGGTGTCCTTCGCAAAGCCACGAGCTATGGCACATTTGTTTTTACCTGGATTACTTCTGGTTTTGGCTACAATAATATCCTCGGCAATTTACATATATGGCCAAGATTGGTTCTATACCATTTTGTACAACGATTATATGGGGTTTGGCTATTTGGCGTATGTCTCGGTTATATTTGGTGTACTAATAGATATCGCACTAAATAAAGCGCGAGTTACAACCGAGGTAATAAACGGAATAGCCAATGCCTTGGGTTCAGCGTTCTCGGTAGTACCGTGTTAGGCGCATTTAACAAAACAATCAACCGGACTCCGCTAAGCGTGGTTCGCTTTGCTCACAATACCACGCTTAGCTCCGCTCGGTTATTGTGGCGTTAGGAGGCAAGTTCGAGTGTTGCTGATGTTCATATTTTCTCTCTGCTTCGTAGTTATCGGTTGGTCTGGAATATTGACGGCCAGATACTATTCTGCTGTAAAGAAGCATGAGCCCGAAATTTGGAAGAAAATTGGTGAACCCAATATCATAACTATGAGAGCGACATTTTATGGTTTAGAAAATTCACCCCTCTTTCTGGAAATAGAGAGTAAAGAAGTTTTGTCGCTAGCTAAGCGAAGTAAGCAATCTCAGAAAGTAGTATTGGTTTCCTTTTTTGTGCTTTTCTTAACAATAGGCTGGAGCGTACTAAATGTCTCCTAACAAGTTACTCCACCCGACGTTTTGGTCTACGCTCCATGTTGTACATGGCCTTCGGCCATTTTGCACAACATTCCACTTCAACCAAAACGCGGCTGAGTAAGGCGTTAAATAGCTCGGCAACATACTATTTATACGGCGTGAAGATTTCAGTTTTAAACTTACATTTTTAGCTGTGTAGTGGTTTTAAATATTATGCTAGTTTCATAACGAAACAGTTCGTTTAGCTCTACCAGCATTAAACCGTGCAAACCACTCTAAAAGTCTGTTTTAGTATTTTAAGTTTTACTGGTTGCAAGCATATTTTAGTAACTCGTAAAAAGTGTTATTTTCGAGCGGGTAGTTTTAATGAAGAAAAAAGCAGAGCGGGGTAGTGATGTAAAGTTTACCGGTCGTTCTTCTTAGGGTTTTCAGGTTTAGCGTTTACGGGTGTTCATGTAGCGTTGTTCGCCACTTTGGTAGCAAGGCTCCATTTGCGTTCCGCAACGCAGTGTTGGTGTTGTTTGGTGTATCGCCATTTAACAAGGCCATCATGCTGCGCCAGCAAGCTGGCTGGACAAATTTTCCGTTGTTTGTTTTGTGCTTTAACGCTACGCTAGCACAAAAAAACAACTCCAAATTTGCCGCATATGGCGGCGTTAAGCTCTAATGAGTATGAACGAACTACCGAATTTACTAAATGATACATGGAGATTCTTTCGGGCCAATATATGGGGCTTATGGAAAGTTTTATTTCCCATAATAGTTCCGGTATCAATAATTAGTACAGCGTTATCAGAATACCTTCCGTCTGATGGGGTAGTTTCTTGGGTTGTGCTTGGCGTTGTTATATTTCTTTATCCAATTATCCAAGCTGCGATGATATTTTATATCTCCTCGGTATTAACTGGAGAAGCTCTACCGAGAGGTGTTTGCTACCGTCTTGGCGCTAAATATTGGGCACCTTTGTTTGGGCTTTATATCTTGGGTGCTCTAGCTATGTGCGGAGGGTTTTTTCTTCTTATAATTCCTGGATTAATCGTATTTTCACGTATAATGTTTTCTGAGTTCTACTGTTTGCTTTATGAGCAAAGCCCAGTGGAAGCGTTTGAATCTAGCTGGCATCAAACTAGAGATTATCAATGGCTGCTTTTAGTAGGGGTGCTCTTGATTGCGGTAGCCACATCGATACCAGTATGGCTATTAGAAAAGGTAGTAGAATCAACAGGCGCTATTGGATCTATCTTCGCAGTTGTTATTGGCGTTATTGAATATATGTTGGGATGTCTAATTACTATATTTGGATACAGGGTGTTTTCGTTACACCTAGAAAAGCTTAACAAACAAAGCCAGCAGGACTCGCCTGACGGCTCGCCTCTGCTTTGAGCGTTAGTAGCCAAAGGAAGCTCATGGAGCCTGGAAATATTCTGAAAATAGAAACGCTTGATGACGGGTGGCGAGATAAAGACTCCATTATGTTACATGCTTGTTTCCAACTACTAAGTGATTGTATAAATAAAGAAGAATTGTTGAGCGGTCATACTGACTGGGAGGCAGATGAAAAACATCGTGCGGCAAAGAGCGAAATAGAAGAGCTTTATGTTTGGTGGCAATCATACAAGGAAAGAGATATTCCAAACGATGATGGCTACGAAGAAGAAACAAAAATGTTATTACGTCTTATCAATATTAGGTGGGCGCTGTGGACATAGCTACTAACAAACATGTCAACTGGACAGTTTTTTGCTCCGGCCTTTTGCAAATTTCGCTTCGCTGCATTTTATCGCAAAAGTCCTCCACAAAAAACTGCCAGTTACATGGGCGTTAAACACCAAGAGATAGTCATGAGAACATTTTCTGAAAAATATCTTGGCGGAAGTAAGGTTCACGAAGATAGATACAAAATAGATGTCATAGTACTAGAAAAATATATGGCGTTTTCTACTGAAATATTGAGATTGGCGTTATTGGGAATAGCTGTATATGGGTTTTTAGTATCTAACATCGTGCTGGAAATCGGGGAGAGCGGTCTGTTAGCTCTCAATGCCAATATGAGCTCGGTAGTTTTTCTTTTTTTGGGTCCAATTGCTTTTTTACTTTCTTCCTTGGCGGCTCTTGCGCACAGGTTTTACTCATCTGATTGCCTAGCGCACTATGTGCGGATACTACGCCTTAGTGAGGCTGAGGGTAATGAAAAATTGAAAACAGAGAAAGATAGCCTAGAAAAAGATGGGAAGCGTTGCAAGAACCTAATTATTGCTTCATGCATCTTTTTAGTTCTCGGTACTTTCTTAGCTGTTTGTTCATTTGGTATTGTCCTAAACGGGGGAGTACATGTTTAACAAGGTTAGCCAACCTCGCCCGCAAGCGGGCTGGACCTCCGTTCCGGTATTTTTATGCGTTTATCGCTACGCTAACGCACAAAAACACCTACACTACGGCCGTTGCTAACGGCGTTATATTTCAATGGAGCTGAAAGTGAAGTATCTATTTCTAGCAATATCACTTGTCATGTCAGCGATGGTTACTGCCAAGGATATTTGTACAACTAACACTGAAATTCCTGATGACATGAGGCTTTCTGAGTCACATTACAGTAAAGAGAATGCATCTAGGTCAATAGATTTTCTCAATGGCGTAGTAAAGCAAGATAAGCCTGCCGGAGAATGGATTAATGTACCCAATGCACTTAAAACCATTGATGGGTACATTCGCAAAAAGGAGTGCCTAGCTAGCAGTGAATTACCTAAGGGGTGGAAATGTTCAGAGTTTTGCCTCTTTATGGAGTCATCGTTCGTTTATGATTAAAAAATATAACAAGGCTATCAAAAACCGTTCCGGCCAAAAAACGGCCTCCACTGGACGCGCTAACGCGCGCCTTTTATAGCGGCGTTAAATAGCTCGGCAACATACTATTTATACGGCGTGAAGATTTCAGTTTTAAACTTACATTTTTAGCTGTGTAGTGGTTTTAAATATAATGCTAGTTTCATAACGAAACAGTTCGTTTAGCTCTACCAGCATTAAACCGTGCAAACCACTCTAAAAGTCTGTTTTAGTATTTTAAGTTTTACTGGTTGCAAGCATATTTTAGTAACTCGTAAAAAGTGTTATTTTCGAGCGGGTAGTTTTAATGAAGAAAAAAGCAGAGCGGGGTAGTGGTGTAAAGTTTACCGGTCGTTCTTCTTAGGGTTTTCAGGTTTAGCGTTTACGGGTGTTCATGTAGCGTTGTTCGCCACTTTGGTAGCAAAGCTCCATTTGCGTTCCGCAACGCAGTGTTGGTGTTGTTTGGTGTATCGCCATTTAACAAGGCCATCATGCTGCGCCAGCAAGCTGGCTGGACAAATTTTCCGTTGTTTGTTTTGTGCTTTAACGCTACGCTAGCACAAAAAAACAACTCCAAATTTGCCGCATATGGCGGCGTTACTTGTCTATTAAAAAAAGTTTGGTGTGTAGTTAAGTTTCAGTAGGGTGTTCCTAAATTCGTTACCCTCCATCAAGTTTAGGTAAGCCACCTTTGGTCGCTTACAACGTGCTTCGTAAAAGGTAGATTTGGTAATCCGGTAAAGCTTCGTTGCAAAAAATCGCAACCAAACTTTACCTAGCAAAGGGAGTTTGCGGCTTATTCCTCCCGTTTGTTCCTTTCTGTTGGTTGCCATAATCACTTGTTGTTTTGGGTCAATTTTATGCCTTCTGTTTTGGCTATCCCACGGTTATAGTTGGGTCTAACCAAAGCTTCAGGCTTTTTAAACAAATACAGCAATTGGCGTAGCAGCGTAGTTAAAAGTGAGTAGGTGTTTGGTACAAGTAACAAATCGCTGCACACGGACGCATATTGCTACGCTCGTTTTTATGTATGTCGCGGTGCTCCATTTTACATAAAAACGCTCTCCGCAATATGCGCCGGTGAGCTCGGCGTTAAATGTATGAAAGTTGCACTCACATTTATAATCATTTTAATGCTTTCTAGTTGCGCAGCGGGTAGATTATCTGGGCGATTAGTCGCTGAATCGGGAGTGCCGATAGGCGGGGCCGAAGTTAAGCTATGGAAAAATCAGTTTTCATTCATGAGCTTGCCAGAGAATGTGGCAAGTACGAAAACAAAGGATGATGGAAGCTTTGAAATTTCTACGGATGAAAGGGTTTCGTTTGTAACATTCGATTCCGAAACGTGTTACGGCGTACTAAATAATATTTCAAAGTTACAAAAGGATGGTGAGAATGTTTCGTTCCCAGAATGCAAATAGTCTATACCAAAATACATTTAACAAGTTTGTCCAGCCGACGTTTTGGTCTTCGCTCCTTTTTGTGCATGGCCTTCGGCCATCTTCGCACAAAAATCCACTACAACCAAAACGCGGCTGACAAAGGCGTTATGTGATTTGAGAGAGTCATGAAGATAGGTCGTCAAAAATATTTATCCTTTACCCTTGGTGGGCTGGTTTTGATAATAGCGATGCTATGGGCAGTGAGTGGCATCCAGCAGCACGAGCTAGTGCTTGAAACAAGAAAGCAGATCTACTGCTTTAGTGGTTACCTTAAATATGTAATGTGTATCTCAGTTATGGTTTTCTGCCCTTCAATGGTTTATTCGGTTTTCTTTGGTTACAAATTATTAGGCTCTGGCAATAAACTAATATTCGCAACAGGCAGTAAATCATTTTTCGTGCTTAGTAGTTTCTTGTTATCAATGGTGTGTATTGTAATTTGCATTATCATAGCGAGCTTTAGTTGTGCTTAACTCACATAACAAGCCGCTCAACCATCAGCTGCTAGCGCAGCTTGGACCTCCGCTGCATTGCTCGTTTTGCGGTTTTTCGCTACGCTACCGCAAAACCTTCAACACAGCTCCGGCCGGTTAGCGGGGCGTTAAATAGCTCGGCAACATACTATTTATACGGCGTGAAGATTTCAGTTTTAAACTTACATTTTTAGCTGTGTAGTGGTTTTAAATATAATGCTAGTTTCATAACGAAACAGTTCGTTTAGCTCTACCAGCATTAAACCGTGCAAACCACTCTAAAAGTCTGTTTTAGTATTTTAAGTTTTACTGGTTGCAAGCATATTTTAGTAACTCGTAAAAAGTGTTATTTTCGAGCGGGTAGTTTTAATGAAGAAAAAAGCAGAGCGGGGTAGTGGTGTAAAGTTTACCGGTCGTTCTTCTTAGGGTTTTCAGGTTTAGCGTTTACGGGTGTTCATGTAGCGTTGTTCGCCACTTTGGTAGCAAAGCTCCATTTGCGTTCCGCAACGCAGTGTTGGTGTTGTTTGGTGTATCGCCATTTAACAAGGCCATCATGCTGCGCCAGCAAGCTGGCTGGACAAATTTTCCGTTGTTTGTTTTGTGCTTTAACGCTACGCTAGCACAAAAAAACAACTCCAAATTTGCCGCATATGGCGGCGTTATGGCGGGTTTAAATGATTTAGTTGTCGTTCCAGAATTTTTATTAAATTGAGAGTTCGCAGTTTAGTAAGTGCAATCGTGGAGAAAGAATAAATAGTTTCACTCGGCACAAGAATGTAGTGAAGTGGTTACAATAAAAAGTATTGGAACAAGGTGAGTCTAAAACTGTTCGTTCTTTGGCTCACCGTTTGGGATTCCACTGCGAAATAGAAAATGGGTGGTTCGCATCTTCAAGGCTCCATCAAGAAAGTGCGAATTGTAAGAATAGTAGTTTATACGGGTTGGGTTTTTAATAGGCTAAAGTTCCGCGTTTGCTCCACAACGAGCGCTGTAGAGAATAAGTGCCACCCAGCCCCCAGGTTATCAACTGAAGTGCAATGAAAGTGATTAACGAACATAGACTGCCTCCGGTGTTTCCATATTTAAACATTTTCTAGGTCGTCGGTTAAGTTTCATTGCAATTTTATCGCAATCCTTTTGAGTTATGCTCTTCATTGATTCTCCTTTAGGTAAATATTGTCGTATGAGACCGTTGGTATTTTCGTTTAACCCTCTTTCCCATGAGTGGTAGGGGTTGGCAAAGTAAAATGTTGAGTTAGTGACGTCTTCAATTTTTTTGTATTGATGAAACTCGGTACCGTTATCAGCGGTAATTGTTTTTACCTGATTAACCTGTTTTTTGATTAGCTGAATAACTTTTCGATTTAACTCGTCAGTCGTACGGTTCCTAATTTTGCCAATGATCGTGTATTTACTTTTTCGATCAACTAACGTGACAATTGAATGTTGATCGCGTGAACCATGAACGGTATCAATTTCGAAATGACCGATTCGGCTCTTATTTTCTGCCCCTAGAGGTCGCTCAGAGATATGGGCCTTATTGGCTAAAACGCCTCTAGAGTCAGGGCTTCTATATCTTTTTCGGCGTTTCTTGCTTGATTGACGTAAGTGCTTATAGAGATCCCCTGAATAAAACATGTTGTACCAAATATAGCGATAAATGGTCGAATGGCTGATCGATAATATATTGCACTTCTTAAGCCACAAGGAAACTTGTTCTGGGCTCCAATCGAGGCGTATTAAGGCGATGACCATCTGAAGCTCGGTATCATTGAATTGCCATTTACGACGAGACTCCCTCCGTATTCGAGAGGTACGTTTTACTGCTCGCGCTGCGCAGTATTTACCGTCTGGGCGACGATTTCGTTTTAACTCTCTGGAGATCGTGCAAGGATCGCGGCCTAAGGCCCGTGCAATATAGGCTTGAGATTTACGTTGCTTTAAATAGGCCGCTATAGTATATCTTTCATCAGTGGTGAGCTGGTGGTACATCATGAGGTCCCTCTTCTTGCCGGTCGAGAAAAACCATGAGTATCCCAGTTCACCCTATATAAAGGAAGATGCAGGCGCGTTGCACTTACTTTGCGAATTCGGCGCCCATAACAAAACGCTGCACTCGGACGCATATTGCTACGCTCGTTTTTATGTATGTCGCGGTGCTCCATTTTACATAAAAACGCTCTCCGCAATATGCGCCGGTGAGCTCGGCGTTAGGCAACCCACAAGGAGAGAGTTAAGTGTTTCGAATAATGGGGTTTGTGGCGCTAATTCTCTTGGTATCTGCATGCACCAAAATTGATTTCAAATCCGAAGAGCTACAGCCGGTTCAATCAAATTTTTCGGATGGAGACCTAAACATTATCGTATTGACTGAGGGCACGCTCATATCTCGTGAAGCTAACGAAAATCTGCATAGTCGAGGATATGCTTTTCCACCACGCATATTGATTCATGTCTCAGCAAATATTAAGCACAAAGATTCTCCGTTCACGATTACGTCGGTATCATTACGTGATGAGAGTCAAGCTAATTTACTTTTACTTAAACCAGAGAACCTTGTCCTTCGCGACTCATGGTACAAAGATATTGATAAATACGAAACCTATGGCCACCTAAAGAATATGGGGGGCTTAAACACAGTAAGAGATATATTAATTACACCGTGGATTAGCGATATTGAGATAAACAAAGATTATGTTTTTAGTTTTAGCTACATCAATCTCGAAGGCATTGAGAAGCTAATTAAAATTGACTATAAGGCTAAGCTAAATACTGAGAAGGGCTTCGTTCCATCAAAAACCTACTGGAATTCAATATAAATGCCTAACAAGTATAGCCACCTGACACAAATTGCAACGCGCCTTTTTGGTGTTCGCGTTACTCACATTTTACCAAAAAGGCGCGTCACAATTTGTGCAGGTGCTATAGGCGTTATGCACCAAGAGAGATCGGATGAATTTAGATAACTGGGTAAACATCGCCAGAGAAATTGGTTGTATTGATGAACATGGACAGGAAAGCTCATCAAGCGATAAAGCCCGCGAAGCAATAGAAATATTACTTGGTAAAGACTTCCTCAAAGAGGCCGTCAGGTACTATGTCTCTGGTGGTGCGGGCAGTGAACTTTTAAGAGGCGTTCTTTGGCAGCTTCATCCATATAGTTCGATGGAAGAGTGTTATCGAATATTCAAAACAGAAGAAGATGTTCAAACCAAACGAGACGCGGTTGAACTTCTTCGAGTTGTCGCAGACCGCAGAGCGTTAAAATGGGTTCCAGAGTTCCTTGCTCATGAAGATCAAGGTATTCAAAACTGGGGTATCGGTGTAATCGACCAACTTATTTTTTCTGAGCTATGTGATGGTGATGAAGTCTCTTCTATCATTCAAGCGGCAAAACAACACGAAAATGAACATGTGCGCGAAAAAGCTGAATATATTCTTTCAATGGTTGTGGCAAACGAAGAGCGAGATAATGTTCTTCAAGCACACTATGAGAGCAAAAATGCATAACAAGTGCAGCTTGCCGGACTTGGGTAAACTGTCACCTTTTTCGCGCTGCGCAGCAAAAAATCCGCCAGTTCACCCAAGCCGCAACTGCAGGCGTTAAATAGCTCGGCAACATACTATTTATACGGCGTGAAGATTTCAGTTTTAAACTTACATTTTTAGCTGTGTAGTGGTTTTAAATATTATGCTAGTTTCATAACGAAACAGTTCGTTTAGCTCTACCAGCATTAAACCGTGCAAACCACTCTAAAAGTCTGTTTTAGTATTTTAAGCTTTACTGGTTGCAAGCATATTTTAGTAACTCGTAAAAAGTGTTATTTTCGAGCGGGTAGTTTTAATGAAGAAAAAAGCAGAGCGGGGTAGTGGTGTAAAGTTTACCGGTCGTTCTTCTTAGGGTTTTCAGGTTTAGCGTTTACGGGTGTTCATGTAGCGTTGTTCGCCACTTTGGTAGCAAAGCTCCATTTGCGTTCCGCAACGCAGTGTTGGTGTTGTTTGGTGTATCGCCATTTAACAAGGCCATCATGCTGCGCCAGCAAGCTGGCTGGACAAATTTTCCGTTGTTTGTTTTGTGCTTTAACGCTACGCTAGCACAAAAAAACAACTCCAAATTTGCCGCATATGGCGGCGTTAGCTTTTGGTCTTACCCACAAAAAGTAGACACCATATTAGGCGCACTCTTGGTAATAAATTTCTTCAAACTCTGCAGGGCTTATATAGTCATTCGCAGAGTGGCGTCGTACGCGATTGTAAAACAATTCAATATATTCGAACACACTTGAATACGCGTCATTTAAGCCTATGTACGATTGACCAAACACTTCCTCTACTTTCAGACGTGAGAAGAAGGATTCCATTGCCGCATTATCCCAACAGTTACCCTTTCGGCTCATGCTGGGAGTTATATCAGCATCGTGCATCGCTAGGACATATTCTCCGGATCGATACTGCACTCCCTGATCTGAGTGAAGCAACAACCCTTGCTCGCATCCCCGACTTGAGGTGGCCATGTTAAGTGCATCTAAAATCAAATCCGTGGTCATTGTTTTATCCAATGACCAGCCAATGATCTTGCGGGAGAACAAGTCCATGATCACCGCCAAGTAAACGTGACCGTTCTTAACCGGTATATAGGTAATGTCCGACACCCACTTTTCATTTGGCTTAGTGGCCTCAAAGTCGCGATCCAATACGTTTTCAGCGAAGTTATTATCCCCTGAACCTTGATGACCATACTTGAAGCGTTTGCCGTTACGGGCCTTTAGACCCTCTTCCTGCATAATTTTAGCAACATGATTAACTGAGCAAGCGAAGCCTTTTTCATGCAGCTCATAGATTAATCTAGGCGCACCGTATCGTGCCTTAAACTCCTCAAAAGTCTCACTGATAGCCTTGCGCAGCATTTCTCGATACTCATACTCGAAACTAGGCTCTCGTTCGCGCCATTTGTAATAACCTGATCTGCTGACAGCTAACCACCCCGCCATCTTGATTATTGGGAATTGACCACGAAGCGACTCCATGTAGGCATACCTCACCAGCTTGGCTTGCTGAAGTATGCCGTCGCTTTTTTTAGGAATTCGTTCTCTTCTTTCAGGTCGCTTATTGTCCGCTGCAGCTCGCGTACAGTCTCGCTTTCAGGCTTTGAGTAATCCACACCATTCACACCATTAAATTGTTTTTCGGATAGTCGCTTATATTGACGTCGCCAATTATAGATTTGACCGGGGTGAATACCCAACTCTCTCGCCACTTCAGCAGCTGAGGTGTCAGGCCCTTCTGAGCGTCGAACGGCCTCCCTACGAAAATCTTCGGTGTAATGGTTGTATTTGTTCTTAGTTTTTTTAGTCATAATTAATACCTCATTAGGTGGGAATGAGGTGTCTACTTTTCGTGGGTAGCTCTACTTTATAGAAGGCTCAATAAATTTATATGTCTAGTGCTACCGAATATACAAAAAAGATAATAGAGGCTTTTAGCCAATATCTTCCTATTCAATGGGAGAATGAACGCCCGTTTATTGTAGAAGAGCAAGTAACAAAAAGTGGAGTCATATCTCTGAGAAAAGCAATCCATGATCTGCATAGTAGTGATCTAAAAGATAAAGCGATTCTAGATCTTGAAGAATATGGAAGATCTAAAAGTATTCAGACTTCGGGTGTAG
Organism: Teredinibacter purpureus; assembly: GCF_014217335.1. Classification (NCBI taxonomy): domain Bacteria; kingdom Pseudomonadati; phylum Pseudomonadota; class Gammaproteobacteria; order Cellvibrionales; family Cellvibrionaceae; genus Teredinibacter; species Teredinibacter purpureus. The sequence goes on from NZ_CP060092.1 coordinate 2,768,577, forward strand.
GGCTCGCTGAAGATTTCAATACATTCGTAAACCTCGGCTTGTTAATAGGTGAGCGGGTTGTACTTTGGGATACCGTCCTTCTTGGTGCTCTATTTCCAAATGATGGAGAATTATCAGTCAGCTACTTGTGCTCTATAGCTATAGAATACGCTCTATTGGGCCCCGCTATAGAAAATGAGCATATTGTAATCCTTCCACACCCCGGTACATGGTTAGATAGGTGCAGGCACTATTATCAAGCTGTTTATGAAATTGAAGACGTGTCTCCTGCTTTTTCAGGGTACCTTCATTCGAGAGCGCTATTGGACGAGGGATTTAATTTGCATCCCTATACGTTAAATTTTACGTCAGAAATTAATGGCAACAAATATGACGTTAAATCCGCAATCAATCTATTAGATAAACAAGGTGCAAGGAATGATAAGAAAGAAATTTCAGCTGATGACTTAATAATGGATGTGGAGTTCGGCTATCTAAAAGATATCGAAACTAGGCAACTCAGCAATTTCGTAAAATCTCACACTGCATGGAAGAGGGCACTCGATAATCTACTTAAAGTTCCAGACTACATAAGTACCGAGGCGGATTTGTCGGATTACATTTCAGGGATCAAAGAAACCGTTCAGAAAGGTATTCATGCAGAAAACCATGATTTACGCAGTAACTCCCACAATATGAAGAAAGAGGGAGTGGGATTAACTGGCGGTTTGATGAGTGTAACCTCAAGTGTTGCTTTAGCAGTCAGTTCTCCAACAATCGCTAGTTCGCTCAATGCGAGTGCCGTTGCTGTTGGTGTCTTTGGTGTGGGTCTATCCGCGTATTCAGCCTATCTGGCGCTTAGTAAAGTGGTTGAAAAGCCGAAGGAGGATGTCGTCACTCTGTACCAAGGATTTACAATAGTTCGGGATATGGATGAAGCTAACAAAAAGCTCAAACGGATGCAGCAAGCTGCACCGTTTAGCTAGGCGTTAGGGCTAAGGAGCTGCCAATGAAACCGTTTATGCTCATTCTGACTGTTACGTTTTTGATTTCATGCTCAATGATAGGTAATCGTACGATCGAAATAACGGGGAGGGTGATAGATAAAGATAGTGGTGTACCCTTGCCAAATATATCAATAGAGGCATATCACTTCCATAAATGGAATTCGTTTGTTTCGAAATATGAGCCGATGGCCTCGGCGACGACTAGAGAGAATGGTGAGTTTAGCCTATTAGTTAAATTTGGGGCTTCAATAGAATTGATTAGTTTAGTTCCCGACAGCACCAAAATAGGATCGCGATATAGAATTCGGGCCTCTACAGAGTCAGGCCAAGAAACCATTGTCATGAAGCATGATCGAAATCCTGTTCCTATTATAGAATCACCTCCTTGCTTGTTGGTAAAAGGCGGCGGCCCGTGTAATGAAAAGCCCTAACAAGGCTATCAAATTGACGTCTTTTCCGTCGATTGTTTTGTGGTTTTACGCTACGCTACCACAAAACAATCAACTCCAAAGCCGCAATTTATAGCGGCGTTCTGTGTAACAAGGATTTTGGTTTGAAATATATAGCAGTATGTTTTTTCCTTTGTTTAAATTCACTTGAGTGCAAGGCGGAAAGTATTGGGTACATGAGTATAGAGCTATTGTATGATTCAAAATCTGTAGATGAGTGTAAATTTCTTGGTGATATGATTGGCTCTAAAACGAATGTTTCATTGTCTTCCCATGAAGGTGAAGCAATTGTTCTTGGTCTTCTAAATGGCTGGCGTCACGAAGCCTATTTGTCTGGTGCAAATGTACTAAATATAGAGAGGGTATACTTACAGGAAGGCCAAGAGTATAACTCTGAAATGAACGGTTTTTATCGTACATCTGCACATGATCAAAACAGAGTCATTCTATATCCTAAGGCATACATATGTGCCAAGTAACACAGAACAAGGCCAGTCAATCTGACCTCCGTAAACTGTCTTCTTTTTTGCAAAAAGACGCAAAAAACCAGCCAATTTACTCCGGCAGTTGCTGGCGGCGTTATGGCGGGTTTAAATGATTTAGTTGTCGTTCCAGAATTTTTATTAAATTGAGAGTTCGCAGTTTAGTAAGTGCAATCGTGGAGAAAGAATAAATAGTTTCACTCGGCACAAGAATGTAGTGAAGTGGTTACAATAAAAAGTATTGGAACAAGGTGAGTCTAAAACTGTTCGTTCTTTGTTCTGGTCAAGTAAAACCGGACACCTATTTTTTATAAATTCCCTGCTAACGCGCTTCACTTGTTGACTGCAGAATGGAAGTGTCGAACCTGCTCTATTCGAGCAGAACCGACTCTTCCATTTTGCAGCACATACTTGGATTCTTCGTATTTTATTGGCGATAAATCTTCATTCGCCGAATGAAAACGATGTACATTGTAGTAGCGCATATATTTGCCCACGTCAGTCTTCATGTGCGCTCTTGTCGGCTGCGCAATCTTAAATATCCAATCGTGTTTAAGGCTTCCGAAGAAGCGTTCAACAACCGCATTATCCCAACAGGCACCAACGTCTCCCATACTCGCCCGCATATCGTAAGCCGCTAGAAGTTTTCGATAGCGCTTACTGGTATATTGTGAGCCTCTATCGCTATGAAAAACTAAGCCTTTAGGCGGCTGTCTTAGGTTGTAGGCCTTTATCAGGGCCTTGCTCACTAAATTAGTTGTCATGCGCTTATCAATGTACCAACCAACAATTCGACGCGAGTACAAATCCATAATAATCGCCAAATACATCCAACCTTCGCCGGTCTTCAGGTAAGTGACATCGCCCGCCCAAATTTGATCCGGCCCCACTGGGTTAAAATTCTGATTCAGCAAGTTGTCGGCTACGGCATCCGAGGTTTTGCGTTTGGTTGTCACTTTATAGGCGGTTCGCTGAGTGACCCTTAAGCCAAGCTTGCGCATCAAGTTACGAACCCGATAACGACCAATCTGAAAGCCTTCTTCGCGTAATTTCTTCATCATCTCGCGACTACCCAGGCTATTGCGACTCTGCTCGAAAAGCCACTTCATCCTACGGTGTAGGTGCAAGGTATCGCTTGTTATCACTGTGCCTGGGCGCTTAAGCCAATCGTAATAGGACGTTTTCCCAACGCCCATCACGCGACACAACATAACTACAGGAAAGCGAGGTGATTCAGTCTGAATGAAATCGTACTTTACTTCATTTCTTTCGCAAAGAAGGCACTGGCCTTTTTTAAAATCTCTTTCTCCATGCGCAGCTCTTTGTTTTCCTTGCGCAAGCGCTTAAGCTCGACTCTCTCATCCTCGGCCAGCACTTCACCTGCCTCACTAGACTCCACCTTTTCTTTCCATTTGTAGAGCATGTTGGTTGCGATACCCAACGATTTAGCGGCCTCAGGAACGGAATAGCCTTGTTCTCGAACAAGCGCAACGGCCTCCTCCTTAAACTCTTTCGGGTACTGCTTGTAAGTACGCTTCTGACTCATAATGACACCTTAATTGTTGACTAATATTGTCTCTCATTAAAGTGTCCGGTGCTATTAGACCACTACACTTTGGCTCACCGTTTGGGATTCCACTGCGAAATAGAAAATGGGTGGTTCGCATCTTCAAGGCTCCATCAAGAAAGTGCGAATTGTAAGAATAGTAGTTTATACGGGTTGGGTTTTTAATAGGCTAAAGTTCCGCGTTTGCTCCACAACGAGCGCTGTAGAGAATAAGTGCCACCCAGCCCATAACAAAACGCTGCACTCGGACGCATATTGCTACGCTCGTTTTTATGTATGTCGCGGTGCTCCATTTTACATAAAAACGCTCTCCGCAATATGCGCCGGTGAGCTCGGCGTTAAGGCTTACATGCCCGAAGAACTAGAATTTATAATAAAAGTAATATTTGTCGTAGTTGGAATTGGCGGTGCTTTGTATTCTGTTTGCACAAGTATAATGGCGAAAATCTCGTGTAGCTGGGTTCCAGTCGAAGGGGAAATCACTCACCATGAAATGGATGAGAGTAGAGATAATGATGGCGACTATATGTATAAGGCTAAAGTTGAATATGTCTATGAGTATAAGCGTCGTACATACAAAGGAAAGCGAATTGCTTTTGGGTTTGGTTCGTGGAATATTAGGTCGCTTGTTTACAGAGCTTATGGCGAAGCAATATCAAATTACCCAAAAGTAAGGGTTTATGTAAATCAAAACTCACCGAAGGTATCAAGTATTTTAGTAGGCATTCGTAGTTTTCACGATGCCAATATACTATTTTTTGGTTTTTGGAATATTATCGTATATATGGCCTTAACAAATATGTCCAGTTGACGTTTTGGTCTACGCTCCGTTTTGGGGTGGCTGCGCCACCTTACCCCAAAACTCCACTACAACCAAAACGCAACTGACATAGGCGTTATACACGTACGGAGTAACGGTGAGAAATTTAATTTTTAGCTTCAGTTTTCTTTTCGTGATGTTTTGCGAAAGTGTTTATGCGAGGCAGATCTGTGAAGGGGAGGTGCCGCTAAAGTCAGTGCCACCGGCATACCCTTCAATGGAATCGCCGGTGGGACATAGCGGATATGTCATTATTGAATTTACTATTGACTATAAGGGAGAGGTCAACTCGCCAAAAGTTCTCGAAGCTGTGTCTCAACCGACTGAGCGATTTGCAAAGCCATTCGCTCAGTCAGCTCTTGTAGCACTAAAACAGTGGGAGTATGAAGCTAGACAAATCGCTTGTGAATCTTCACAAAAATTTATATTTGAACTAACTGAATGAAATGTATAACAAATTGCTCCTGCTGACATTTTTTCCGTTGCTTCTTTTGTGCTTAATAGCACAAAAGCATCCACTCCAAAAATTCAGCAGAGCAAGGCGTTAGGCACTCGTAGGGAAAGATATGAGCGAAACGAAAGAAAGGTTTAATCCAAGAGAGATTGAGGAGCTAGATGAAGTTATTCGTAGTTCCTACAACGATTTTGTACGCCTAGAACGTAGAAATCTTTTACTATCATCGTCTATCACTATCATCACTGCGTTTTCAGGTATTAATCCGAGTAAAGGGTCGATCTTGGGGTTTTCATTTGAAAATCTAACAGAGTCGGCTTTCTTTGCGATTCTCCTAGCTATAACCGCATACTTTTTGTCAGCGTTTTTAATTTATTCTGTACCAAATTATCGAGATGCCAAGCAGGCTCGCCGGAAAATAGTTTCTGAATCAGGCTCATTAGAATACAGCCGACCTTGGTATTCTATAGTTCCACCGAATATCGGTACAGATTCGAGGTACTTCAGTTGGGTATTTATACATTTTGTGTCGCCTGTATTGGCTGGTCTTATTTCATGTATTATTGCGGTCGTGAAAATTGCCTAACAAGGCTGTAAACCTGACCCAAATTACTACGCGATTTTGTGCAATACGCTGCGCGCATTTTCGCACAAAACTGCTCCATAATTTGGGCAGGTTACAGCGGCGTTAGCACTTAGAGCTACCCACGAAAAGTAGACACCTCATTCCCACCTAATGAGGTATTAATTATGACTAAAAAAACTAAGAACAAATACAACCATTACACCGAAGATTTTCGTAGGGAGGCCGTTCGACGCTCAGAAGGGCCTGACACCTCAGCTGCTGAAGTGGCGAGAGAGTTGGGTATTCACCCCGGTCAAATCTATAATTGGCGACGTCAATATAAGCGACTATCCGAAAAACAATTTAATGGTGTGAATGGTGTGGATTACTCAAAGCCTGAAAGCGAGACTGTACGCGAGCTGCAGCGGACAATAAGCGACCTGAAAGAAGAGAACGAATTCCTAAAAAAAGCGACGGCATACTTCAGCAAGCCAAGCTGGTGAGGTATGCCTACATGGAGTCGCTTCGTGGTCAATTCCCAATAATCAAGATGGCGGGGTGGTTAGCTGTCAGCAGATCAGGTTATTACAAATGGCGCGAACGAGAGCCTAGTTTCGAGTATGAGTATCGAGAAATGCTGCGCAAGGCTATCAGTGAGACTTTTGAGGAGTTTAAGGCACGATACGGTGCGCCTAGATTAATCTATGAGCTGCATGAAAAAGGCTTCGCTTGCTCAGTTAATCATGTTGCTAAAATTATGCAGGAAGAGGGTCTAAAGGCCCGTAACGGCAAACGCTTCAAGTATGGTCATCAAGGTTCAGGGGATAATAACTTCGCTGAAAACGTATTGGATCGCGACTTTGAGGCCACTAAGCCAAATGAAAAGTGGGTGTCGGACATTACCTATATACCGGTTAAGAACGGTCACGTTTACTTGGCGGTGATCATGGACTTGTTCTCCCGCAAGATCATTGGCTGGTCATTGGATAAAACAATGACCACGGATTTGATTTTAGATGCACTTAACATGGCCACCTCAAGTCGGGGATGCGAGCAAGGGTTGTTGCTTCACTCAGATCAGGGAGTGCAGTATCGATCCGGAGAATATGTCCTAGCGATGCACGATGCTGATATAACTCCCAGCATGAGCCGAAAGGGTAACTGTTGGGATAATGCGGCAATGGAATCCTTCTTCTCACGTCTGAAAGTAGAGGAAGTGTTTGGTCAATCGTACATAGGCTTAAATGACGCGTATTCAAGTGTGTTCGAATATATTGAATTGTTTTACAATCGCGTACGACGCCACTCTGCGAATGACTATATAAGCCCTGCAGAGTTTGAAGAAATTTATTACCAAGAGTGCGCCTAATATGGTGTCTACTTTTTGTGGGTAAGACCAAGCTATATATGACCGAGGATTATGGGAAGGTTTTAGAGTGGTCGGTTTGGGCTAATCTCGATAAGCACAAGGATACTGAACTGGTGTTACTGAAAGGACATCTTATATTGGAAGTATTTATTGATAACTTTATTAAAAACAACACATCTGAAAATATCAATAAACTTTCTTTTTACGGTAAGGTCAAGAAGCTTGAAAAAATATCTGCTACTGTGGGTTTTGAAAGCAGCTTAGTTGAATGTTTGTTTGAACTGAACACTATACGTAATAAGTTTGCACATGAATGGCAATTCTCAATCCAGTCAAGTGGCATGGACGTATGGGCTAAAAATGTCCTATCAAGAGTATCAGCTACTAAATACACTAGATTTACGCCAAGAACAAAAATAGTTCATTCGTTCTCTGCTTTAGCTAACGAATTAATTGAACTTGAAAAAAGGCTCTAACAAACATGTCAACCGGACAATTTTTTGCTACGTTCTTTTGTGAATTTCGCTGCGCTACATTATTTCACAAAATCTCTACGCAAAAAATTGCGCGGTTACATGGGCGTTAGGGCTCAAGGAATCTGAACCATGAAAGTTGTATCAATTATATTTTTTCTCTTATTCTCGGCGGGCACCATCGCGGGAATGAGTGAACTTGAGGAACAGGCTAAATCTGGTGATGCCAATGCCCAATACCTTATGGGTTACAGTTTCGAGATGGGGCAGAACAATCCCGTAAACCTCAGCAAAGCTATCAAGTGGTACAAAGAAGCATCTGCCAATAACAACCCAAGAGCTATGCATCGCCTAGGGCTCATGTACGCAACAGGAAGTGGTGTACCAAGTGATTTCGCTAAAACAGCAGAACTATTTGAGGCTGCAGCAAAGCAGAAAGATCCTGCAGCTCAAATGGATTACACAATGTTGCTATTTGGAATGGCTCCACCAGAGTATAAAAACTCTGTCGAGGCATATGCATGGTTTGCTGTTATAGAGGCAAACGACCCAACAGCATATGCAAGCATTAAAGACCTTAAGCCAAAGCTTGAGGCTGAGCTTTCAAAAAAACAATTGCAGCACGCTATTGATCTAGGAGCTGAGTATATTGCCAAGTACAGCCCTAACAAGTAAAGCCAGCATCGCCCCTGCGGGGCTGGACCTCCGTTTCGGCGCTTCGCGCTAGACCTGCACCACTTTGGCGGACAGTTATTTACTGTTTAGTTAAAGGGGTAAAAAATGGGTTTAACAAAGAAGAAACATTACGAAAGCTACACGTTGGCTTTTAAAGTCAAGGCGGTGAGAGAGAGTAAGAAGCGTGGCGTTAGGGCGGTCGATGTTGCTAAGGCGCTTGGGATTCATCCCGTCATGCTTTACCGTTGGCGCCAAGAATATAAAGAAGGCCGTCTATCCGAGAATAAACACATGCAAATTAAAGCCCCTCCACCCAAAAAGTCTAGAGAAGACAGTGACGCACTTAAGCGCGCAGAAACGCGAATAAAGGAATTGGAAAAACGACTAGCCTCCAAAGAGGAAGAGGTCGTTATTCTAAAAAAGGCAAAACGGTTCTTCTCGGATCAGCGCAGGAAAGATACGCGTTCATAGAGGAGAACCGGGGGGCTCATAAGGTCGTTAGGATGTGTGAATATCTGGATGTCTCAACAACTGGCTATTACGATTGGCGCGAGCGTGGGGAAAGCAGTCGAGCGCAGTACGATAGTATTCTCGTTGATGAGATAACAAAGATGCATGTAGGTCATGAAAGAAATTATGGCGCTATACGAGTTCACCCATACCTAAAAAACCTAGGGTTTCCCTGTAGTCGCAGGCGGATCAACAGATTAATGAAAGCGTATTCAATAACCTCTATATACCACGCATATCGGCATAATCGCGCTTCAGGCAGTAATTCATTAAAGGTGGATAATGTATTAGCTGAGTCGCCACCAGCAGCATCGGTAGGTCGACATTGGGCTGGGGATATGACATACATTAAGACTCGAGAGGGGTCTGTATATATGGCGGCTGTACTAGACCTATTTACTCGTAAGGTTGTTGGTTGGGGTTTTTCCAGAAACCATGATGCCGATTTGGTATGCGGCGCGCTGAAGATGTCGTTGGAATATGAAGAGGCAAAACCTGGGTGTTTGTTTCATAGTGATCAGGGCTCGGAGTACTGCTCGGACATTTATCAGGAGGCCGTAGCGAACGCAGGCATGGTTAGTAGTATGAGCCGAGCTGGTACGCCAACAGATAATGCTTTTGTAGAATCATTTTTTAAGACATTAAAGAATGAATTGGTGCATCATTGGAAGTTTAATAATATGGTCGAATGTGTCGCTAGGATTGTTGACTACGTTGAGTTTTATAATGAGGATAGATTACACTCTAGCCTCAATTATGTATCACCAAATACATATCAAAATATAAATGTTTAGTGTCCGTCAAAGTGGTGCAAGTCTACGCCTACACTGCGGCCGCTGCTTTAGGCGTTAGGATATTTCTATCAATCAATCTAGGGGATTTATGAAAAACTTATATTTCACAATTTTTGTTTTATGTTTGTCTGGATGCGCAACTGCATATGGTAAATATGGTTTCTCAGGTGGCTATAAAGATAAGCAGTTAGATGATGGGTCTATTGAAGTTTCGTATCAGGGAAACGGTACTACTTCTCCAGAAACAGTCGAGCTATATTGGGAAAAACGAGCCGCAGAATTATGCCCAAGTGGATATGATATCGTTTCAAAAGAAAATGGTGGTCACAGTAGTTATTACCCAGTGCAAGTATTTCACCCCTTAACTGAGGGTGTTATTAAGTGCCTTGGTGATGGTTAACAGTGCAATCCTAACAAGCCGCTGTAGAAGGACAGTTTTTCCGCCGCTTAAATTTATGGCGAAAAGACTGCCATAAATCAATCAGCTCCAAAACTGCCTCTAAGCGGGGCGTTATGTGAGGTCAGCTTGAAGGTATTTTGTTTATTAATCTTTACGCTTTTTCTTTCAGGTTGTGTTGTCTATCCGGCAAGGCATGTTTCAGAACCTAGGTATGAAGTTTGGATTAGTGGTGATGAATTCGAAATCGTCAGAATTACTTCGGCACTAGATGCTAAGACTGGAACATGTGAAGGTGGAAAAGTATTAAGCCTTGTAGCAGATAGATTTGTTTCCGAACCAGAATATGGATGGCTAAAAGCGGCTTATTTTGTTCCAGTAGATTCGTATAAGCCAATTAAAATATGCGCAGTTGGTGCGGGTGGTAATACTTACTATTGGGAGGAAAATATAGGTGTGTTTGGCAGCGAATACCCTAAGTTGTGGAAGTTTCAATGCAAGGTAGTAAATGAGCGGCTTAGCTGTAAAAAAATCACCCAGGTTATCAACTGAAGTGCAATGAAAGTGATTAACGAACATAGACTGCCTCCGGTGTTTCCATATTTAAACATTTTCTAGGTCGTCGGTTAAGTTTCATTGCAATTTTATCGCAATCCTTTTGAGTTATGCTCTTCATTGATTCTCCTTTAGGTAAATATTGTCGTATGAGACCGTTGGTATTTTCGTTTAACCCTCTTTCCCATGAGTGGTAGGGGTTGGCAAAGTAAAATGTTGAGTTAGTGACGTCTTCAATTTTTTTGTATTGATGAAACTCGGTACCGTTATCAGCGGTAATTGTTTTTACCTGATTAACCTGTTTTTTGAATAGCTGAATAACTTTTCGATTTAACTCGTCAGTCGTACGGTTCCTAATTTTGCCAATGATCGTGTATTTACTTTTTCGATCAACTAACGTGACAATTGAATGTTGATCGCGTGAACCATGAACGGTATCAATTTCGAAATGACCGATTCGGCTCTTATTTTCTGCCCCTAGAGGTCGCTCAGAGATATGGGCCTTATTGGCTAAAACGCCTCTAGAGTCAGGGCTTCTATATCTTTTTCGGCGTTTCTTGCTTGATTGACGTAAGTGCTTATAGAGATCCCCTGAATAAAACATGTTGTACCAAATATAGCGATAAATGGTCGAATGGCTGATCGATAATATATTGCACTTCTTAAGCCACAAGGAAACTTGTTCTGGGCTCCAATCGAGGCGTATTAAGGCGATGACCATCTGAAGCTCGGTATCATTGAATTGCCATTTACGACGAGACTCCCTCCGTATTCGAGAGGTACGTTTTACTGCTCGCGCTGCGCAGTATTTACCGTCTGGGCGACGATTTCGTTTTAACTCTCTGGAGATCGTGCAAGGATCGCGGCCTAAGGCCCGTGCAATATAGGCTTGAGATTTACGTTGCTTTAAATAGGCCGCTATAGTATATCTTTCATCAGTGGTGAGCTGGTGGTACATCATGAGGTTCCTCTTCTTGCCGGTCGAGAAAAACCATGAGTATCCCAGTTCACCCTATATAAAGGAAGATGCAGGCGTGTTGCACTTACTTTGCGAATTCGGCTCACATAACAATACGTGCCAGTCGGACAGTTTGTTCCGTGGCTTTTTGTGCTGGTCGCTACGCTAGCACAAAAAGCCACTCCACAAACTGCCGCTGCACTCTGCGTTAAGTTTCTAGGAGGCCCATGCGAGGTATCATTTTTTCGCTATTACTTTTTTCAGTTACTTGCATCGCTGAAACTGATTTTCAAGCCGTTTTGAACGCTGCTGAATCAGGGGATTCCAACGCAAGAGTGCTGGTGGCATACACATACTATTTTGGTGAGTATCGTGATGGTACCAAAGTAGAAGAAGATATTGCTAAGGCATACGCATGGGCGTCACTTGCGAACTATCAGGGTCACCCTGATGCAAAAAAACTGGTCAACAGTATCATTCTGAAGCTTAAGAGTAGAGAGGTTGCAGATGCCTTGGCTGGCGAATACTTTAAAAAATATGGGGCGGTTAAAGATAGTGCCAACTAATAAACTTAACAAAAGCAGCCAATTGACCTCCGTAAGCTGTCTTGGTTTTTGCGAGAATACGCAAAAACACAAGCCAGCTCACTCCGGCAATTGCTACTGGCGTTAGGGTTTCTATGAGAAATATCGTTCTTATTTTTATTATGCAAATTCTGGTTTCTAATCAATGTGGAGCGGTGACTTATGCTTGGTGGGTAACCTATGAGCTAGAATCAAAAATTGAGAGTTTCCAGAATATCGCTGTCACCGAATTGAATTCTGATTTTAAGAGTATTTCTATCTTAAGTTGCAGCCCTCCGGCTACATTTTCGGAAGAAGAGTGCGCCGAAATAGAAAGCAATAATCTAAAATTATCTGTCGAAGGTGACTTTAACTCTGATGGGATTATTGAGGTATGGCGGATTGGAGTAGCTAAATCTGGCCAAGGTCAATACTACAAAATACTCTTTGCAACATCCAAGTCTGGAAAGCTTCTTCACTCATTAAGTACGAAATATGACAGGCCGGGGTTTTCTGCTTTTCTGGTTAGAGGAGAAATATTATCTTGGGTAATGTGTATGGAGTGTGGGCATCTTGCTGATGTAGTTTGGTCGGGTAATGCATTCATGCTAGATTGGGGTGAGGACTATGGGTAACCCTAACAAAGCTATCAAAAATCGTTCCGGCCAAAAAACGGCCTCCACTGGACGCGCTAACGCGCGCCTTTTATAGCGGCGTTAGCTTCTCACGCGAAAATTAGAATAAATATGAAGAAATGTGTTTACATATCACTAAGTTTTATCTTGGTTTCTACTGCATTTAGTGGTGGTGTTTATTACGGATTTCATACCGGTGTAGAAAACTATTCTCGCCTAGAGAAAGTGCTGTCATCTAACATTGATGTGCTTCGAGCGAAAGACTTGAAGGGTGGGAGTGAGAAGGAATTAAAGCATATTTACTGGGAGTATGAAATGTCCATAAGCGAGGCAATAGACTCATATAATTGGTATCAGGGGTCAGGAAATCATTTGTTCTCGAAGGTGTTTTTGTCCAGCCACCTCGAGCACTTGGATAAATCAATTGAAAATATAGCGAGTTATCGTAGTTTAAATCCTGTCGAATCTGAAACAGAATCGCTGCTTTGTAATCTTCCTGAGTCTGAAGCCGATAAAGAATACTGTTTAAAACGGCTAGAAGAGCGGCAAGCAACAGTTAGAAAGTATGAGAAAAAAAGCTAACAAGGCGCTCCAATTGACACAGCGGTCTTCGTTCGTTTATGTGCATTCGCTGCGCTCATTGTTACACAACACTCACTACAACCGCTGTGCAATTGAGCTTGGCGTTAGCTTCCCAAGGAGTCAAAAATGAAAAATTACTTAATTATATTAATATTTATTTCGACTGCTGCATTTGGCCAATCACGTGGATTAGTAGGCGATTTATCAGCAAACTACTCATCTATAATTCATGTTATGTTGATGGGAAAAGAAATCGAAGTTAAAGGGAAATCTACAAAGGGATATATCGCGCACGTTGTAAATATGTATGATGAGAATCACCATGATGCCGCCGTTTTAGACGTATATATTGCGGTTGCTGCTGAAGGTGTTTATGCCGATATGTTTCGCATAAAGAATACCGATAAGTGTCAGCGAGCGGAGTGGTTGGATTCGGATATGATTATTTTGTTCTGTGATAAAAAAGAACATTCAATTGCTATTTCAAACCGTGAAGGTAGATTATCATTTGTTAAACGATAGTAAAGCTAACAAGACGCTCAAATTGACATTTTGGCCTTCGTTCCGTTTTGTGCATGGCCAAAGGCCATTTTGCACAAAACTCCACTACGCCCAAAATGCAATTTAGCTTTGCGTTATGGCTACAGGTAGAAAATGAGAGCTTTCGTTAAAGTGTAAGCGCCAAACCAACCACACCTTATCGAGACCTCAATAACCCGATATTCTAATGCCTCCCATAACACCGAAGGAGGCATCATGAGAAAATACCGTAAATACGATTGGCCAAAGCTAATTGTAGATTTTGAGGCTAGCGATAAAACCCAAACTCAATTTTGCAAGGAGCGTGACATAAACTCACGCTATTTCAATCAACAGCTACATAAACACCGCAACCAAGATAAAACCAAGTTCATCGAGTTGGAGGTCGAGCCGCAGCAAACGGCCACCGCAAAAACCAGCCTAATAATCGTCGTAGGTCGATGTAAAATCGAATGCCCTACCAGCATGCAGTTACAGTCTTTTACGACTCTAGTGCACAGTCTCGCATGATTAAGTGGTCAAACTCCATCAACGTTTATTTGCATCGAGACCCTGTGGACTTCAGAAAAGCCATTAACGGTCTATCGTTGATCGTATCAGATGATATGGCGTTATCGCCTTTTGACCGCGCCATTTTCGTTTTCTGTAATAAGCGCCGCTCTCAGCTCAAAGTACTTTATTGGGATGAAACAGGCTTCGTTCTCTGGCAAAAGCGCTTAGAGAAAGAGAAGTTTAAATGGCCAAAGCGCTCAAGTAGCGAAACCATAAAAATCGATAGTGAGCAATGGCATTGGCTATTACGCGGGTTCGATATCACACAAATAAAACCTCATAAGCAGCTCATCTATAGTGCTGTAGGATAGGTATTTTGGTATAATCCACAGCCATGAATGACGTGGCGAAGCTAGAAAAAGAAAATGAATTATTGCGAGAAGAGCTTGCAAGGCGTGATGTGCAAGTAGAATCGTTAAAGGAACAAATCCGTCTTTTTCTTCATAAAAAATTTTCCGCTTCCAGCGAAAAAATATCACCAGATCAACTCGGCCTCTTTAACGAGGCTGAATCTCTCGCCGAAGATGTATCCACTGAGGATGAATCGGTAACAACAACCGTAAAATCGCACGAGCGAAAATGCAAGCCGCGCGTCAGCATTCCTGATGAGCTCCCTAGGGAAGATATTATTCACGACCTTCCCGAAGAAGATAAAGTCTGCCCTCATGACGGAACAGAACTTGAGGTTATCGGTAGCGATGACCTTGAGCAATTAGATATTATTCCAGCTCAAATAAAAGTCATTCGTCATCGTCGACTCAAATACGCTTGCCCTTGCTGCGAAGGCCACATAAAAACAGCCGCGCGCTCAGTGAAACTCCCGATCGAGAAGAGCATTGCAAGTCCAGGGCTTCTAGCTTACATTGCGACGCAAAAATATTGCGATGCATTGCCACTTTATCGCCAAAGTGAGATGTTTAAGCGGATCGGCATTGAACTAGATCGTACAAACCTGGCGAATTGGATGGTTAAAGTCGGTGATCTTGTTCAGCCACTGATTGATTCATTGCAAAGTTACTTACAGCAAAAAGAATTATTACATCTGGATGAAACCACGCTGCAAGTTTTAGATGAGCCGGGAAAGAAAGCGCAAAGTAAAAGTTATCTATGGCTAATGGCAAGCTTCGGAGATCAACCGGTGCTCCTTTATCATTACTCACCTTCGCGATCACAAGAAACACCCAATGCGTTTTTATCCAATCAAACAAAAGCCATAATGGTCGACGGTTACGATGGCTATCAGCCTGCTTGTAATAGTTATGACATAGTACGCTTAGGTTGCTGGGCGCATGCACGCCGAAAGTTTATAGAAGCCCAAAAGGCTCAACTGAAGAAAAAAACAGGAAAAGCAGACGTAGCAATAAACTATATACAAAAACTTTATCAAATCGAATCTAGAACTAAACATGATCCCCCGGATAAGCGCTTTGAAATCAGGCAAAAGGAGGCCAAACCAACCCTGGAAAAACTAAGAAAATGGTTGGATAAAAGTTTATTAACGGTGCCGCCGAAAACAGCTTTGGGTAAAGCTCTTGTGTATCTCGCTAATCAATGGAATAGGCTTACCAATTACGTTGAAGACGGCTCGTACCCGATTGATAATAATGCAGCTGAGCGTTCAATACGCCCATTTACGATCGGCAGGAAAAACTGGCTCTTTGCAAAAAGTCAGGCTGGCGCACGTGCCAGTGCAAATATCTATAGTCTGGTAGAAACGGCAAAGGCGAACGGGTTGAATCCCTATGAATACTTGCGCCATGTGTTTGAAACGTTGCCAAACCTAAGTAGTGATAACACTATGGGTTCTTTGCTACCCTGGAATGTAGCGCTTGATTAACCTGGGGTTGGTTTGGCGCTTACATTTGGACTTCGAACAATTATGAAAAAATTATTATTTCTGACTCTACTCTATTCGTTAGATTTATTCGCAATGACTGAGAGCGATACTGGGAGGTGGGTGAAAGATATAGATACCTACTCAGCGGGAATATTGTTGCATCACATTGATCCATTTCATTCAGTTTCAAAAGATTATTTTGAAACTGAAATAAAAAATGTTAAGCGAGGACTTTCAGGAAAAACTGAAAATGAAGTGGTCGTTGAATTGATGCGCTTAACAAATGAAATTAACGATGGGCATACTTCCTTTCCTCTATGGGGTCGGTTACTAAATAGTTTCCCTGTAGGGTTAAAGGTATTCAATGGAAATATCTATTGCGTGAAAAGCACCGATGATCAAGCTTATTTGCTAGGTGCCCGACTGAACTCTATCGATGGTATCTCATCAAGCGAAATAATAAAAAAGTTCTCTGAAATTACTCCATTCTCTGAAAACGAGTATTCTACGATGACAAGAGTTGCAGAGTATATACCGAAGGCTGAGGTTCTAAACGGTTTAGGAATAATTTCAAATATTCATGAGGCTGATTTTGTTTTTGAACTTTCCAACAAAACCGCTACTTATAGGCTAACCTCGAGTCAATCACCGAAATTTGGTCAAAATCTAACATACCGACAAAAAAACATATTTATTCCATACAAAAAAATAGATTCTGATCTTTGGTTTGGACCATCGGCTGACAATAAAACTGTATATGTCAATTTTCGACGATATACATCCATTTCAAAAATGGAAAACTTGGCGGAAGATTTACTTGATTTTATCAACACCCATAACTCTAAAAACTTGATAATTGACCTTAGAGATAATTATGGAGGAAATTTTTTTGTTGGGCTAAAGCTTGCCCAGTTCTTAGTGTTGGCTGATTCTATAAATTGGAAATCAGGTGTTTATGTTCTTATTGATAATGTGACTTTTTCTGCAGCCATGAGTAATGCTGCACAATTTTCCCAATTACTTAATGCTAAGTTAGTTGGCGAGCCAACGGGTGCAATGCCATCAGGGTACCAAGATATGGGACAGTTTAAACTGCCCAACTCTAAGCTTGATGTCACTTATTCCAAGCGCCTGTATCACTTCACAAAAGACGATAAAGATGCTCTATATCCGGATGTTTTAATAGAGCATTCCATAAGCGAGTATATCGGAAATAATGATCGTCAATTGGAGTGGGTTTTAAATGATATTGCTGGAAGCAAAGCAGATTATAACAAAGCATTCCAGCGGACAAACCGCTGAATGCGGCGTTAAGTTCTTTCATATGAAAATAGTAGTTTCATTTATCGTTCTGGTGTTTTTGTTCTTTGTTTTTAACCCGTATGAATACTATATGGGTGGAAAAAATATAGCGAATTGTATGGCGCTAAAGGATGGTAGCTCTAAAGCAAATGTATTAAAGGTAATGGGAGAGCCAAGTAACGTATTCGATCAAGGGAAGAGCTTGCAATATCATCCAACAAAACCTTTATCTTCTTGTCAAGTACGCCTAGAGTTTGAAGAAATCAATAAAGGTGTCCTCATTCTAAGGTCAAAATTCTGCGATGATGGAGAAGTTTACAAGTGTCGGAGCTAAAACTTAACAAATGCAGCCACCTGACACAAACTGCAACGCACCTTTTGGTGTTCGCGTTGCTCACAATACACCAAAAGGCGCGTCACAATTTGTGCAGGTGCTGCAGGCGTTATGGTCCCTGTGCTCCATAGAGGGTGCAATTTATTAATAAATTAAAAATAGAGATAATAGCAAATAATCGGACAGCCACGTTAAGAGAAAAACAATCAGTTTAGTTGTGGTTTTTATTAAACTCATCACGCCATAGGCGCTATTTCATTACTGTTTGTTTTTGGCGTGAAATATTTGATTTTTCTGAGTTTCAGACGAGTCTAGCCGCTCTCTAGGTTCGAGAAAGGTAGGGTTTATTGCAGGATGGGGTGTTAGTGGAAAATGGCTTCGCAATTCGCGAAGGCCGGTCTTCTTTTCAATCCTAGAGCTTTGGCAGCGAGCATGAGTTTTGCTTTGCAGCCGACTAAGCTTTTGAATGTGGATTCGAACTGGGTGGTGAGTGTGAGCCATTCGCGGCTGGTTATATTCAATCGCTCTAGAATGGGTGGCAAGTTGTTGTCGATAAAACCACGTTTGTTTTCTCGAATCGCTCTGCCTGTTATGTCCACGAGCTGAATGTAATCCTTCAGGTGAAAGGGTAAGCCTTGGGGCATGGGTTCTCTTGGGTTGCCTACAAATTCAGCCAGTTTTAAAGGTTGGGTTGAGGGGTGAGTGTTAGCCGCTTTAAGGGCCTCAATACGCCGTTTTATAGAGGTATGTTCCGAGCTTTCTGGGGTTGTCGCCATTTTGGCTCGAACAGGATTTAAATCGACATAAGCCATGCAAGCGGCGAGTGCTTTTTCATCCAGTAACGCCTGTGATTTAAACCGGCTTTCCCAAAAGCGACCTGTGCAGTGGTCTTCTGCATTTGCCCTGCGGGCAATGGGTTCGTTTAAAGCCCACATGAAACGACTTATGCTGGCGAGTTCCAAGCGCCATTGGTCCAGCTTTTCTTTCACGGCCTGCCGCTGGGCGTCATCTAACGGCCCACCTTTTACAAACGCTTGCGTTAAGGGGGTACCTTTGTAAAGGGTGTGCCAGCGTTTGGCTACCTCTAAATCGCTTAACGTGTGATCCTCTGCGGCATTAATATGCAATACCAGATGGTGGTGATTACTCATTACGGCGTAAGCACAGATATCAATGCAAAACACTTCCCCCAAGAATACAATACGGTCTTCAACCCACTGTCGGCGGTGTTCGTAGTCGTTACCGGTTAACGCATCTAGGCCGCAAAGAAACGCGCGGCGCACACAGCGAGATGTGCAGTGATAGTAGGGTGTGGCATCTAGTGAGATTTGTTGCTTCCTTGGGCGGGGCATGGCTCATTCCTTGAGTTAACTTTTGCTGTTTTTAATATGGGTCTTCCCCTATTCAGGTGGCTTTCTAGCCTTTCCTAATAAACTCCCCTAGAATCCCAGCCTTTTATTTCTTGGTTTTCAGTGATGGACGAGCTTTCTCTTTACGAAAAAATATTATCAATCTCTTCTCCTTGGTTTGTCGAATCAGTTCAGCTAGATGAGCGTGACAACACCGTTCACGTCCACGTTGAATACGATTGCGACAAACATTTAACCTGCCCTTTGTGTGAATCCAGATGTAGTCGCCATGACACCAGAACAAGAACATGGCGCCATCTCGATAGCTGTCAATTTCGCACTCTCGTTCACGCGAATATCCCTCGCTCTAAATGTCGCACGCACGGTGTATTGCAAGCTGATATCCCCTGGGCTGATAAGCGATCAAGTTTCACCTTGATGTTTGAGGCTTATGTAATCTCCTGGCTTCAAGAGGCGAGTATTAATGCCGTCAGTAAGAAGCTGGCGCTTAGCTGGAATGCTGCCGATGGAATAATGAAGCGGGCTGTAGAGCGAGGCCTAAAAAGACGGTCTCATCTACATATTCAAAACCTAGCTGTCGATGAGGTCTGCAGCAAAAAGGGACATGAATATGTGACCATTGTTTCTAATGATCATGGGCATGTAATAGATGTCCAAGAAGATCGCAAAAAATCGAGTTTAAACGCATTTTTTACAGGATTAAGTGACAAGCAAATCCAATCAGTTGAAACGATTAGTATGGATATGAGTCCGTCCTATATTTATGCCACCA
Organism: Teredinibacter purpureus; assembly: GCF_014217335.1. Taxonomy (NCBI): domain Bacteria; kingdom Pseudomonadati; phylum Pseudomonadota; class Gammaproteobacteria; order Cellvibrionales; family Cellvibrionaceae; genus Teredinibacter; species Teredinibacter purpureus. Next base: position 2,788,118 of record NZ_CP060092.1, read on the forward strand.
AAGAGTATATTCCTCACTGGGAAAGAGCGATATGTTTTGATAGGTTCCATGTTGCGATGGACTTAAATAAGGCTCTAAATAGTGTTCGTAAAAGTGAAGCCAATATGGTCGCGCAACAACACAAGCTAGAGCTCCATAGATCGAAATTTGCATGGCTGAGATCACGTGAAAATCTAAAGGATATTCATTCTGTACAGATTTCAACATTAAGCGTTGTAGCAAAGAAGACTGCACGCGCATGGGCGATAAAGGAGTATGCCATGGAGCTCTGGAATTATGATGATCGTATATGGGCTGAAGAAGCTTGGAAGCAATGGTACAGCTGGGCGATAAGAAGCCGCCTCAATCCTATAAAATCGGTAGCTAAAAGCATAAAGAAGAATCTATGGGGGATAATAAACGCCATCGTAAATAAAAAGAATAATGCTGGTGCAGAAAGTATAAATAGCAGAATAAAAATGCTAAAAGTAAAAGCGAAAGGTTTTAGGAATAAGGCCCGTTTTAAGGCTGCAATTTTATTTCATCTCGGCGGGCTGGACCTGATGCCAGAAATCTAGCCACCCGAATAGGGGAAGGCCCTTTAATATACAGTGTTGTTTTTCTTGGTTCAAGCGGTGGTGTGGGTGTAGTTATTCCTTCGTGAACTACGTTTTCGCACGCGTCATACGAAGATGGAGCCGTATGTGTTAATGCGCAGGTGTGGCCTGTAGGGGGCTTAGTGATCGGTGTTCTTGCCGTGCCCTGTTGCACTTCTGATTCCTGAATTAAGCAACAGGCAAAAAAAACCTCCAGCACGAAGAGGATCGTGGTGGAGGTAATCGAGAGATCTAAAACAGGTTTTAAATTAGTGTGTAATACTCGTTACAGATTACTGTGTATTACAGGTAGAGGATGCGATACAGCTTTGGTTGTTTTCCCAGCCCCAGCCACTTGAAGTGGAGGTGCATAGCGGGTAGTTCGAGCCGTGCCAGTTGCACGTTCCACCGCTGGCAGTGGAGGAGCTACTTGAGCTGCTGCTAGAAGAGCTGCTGCTAGAAGAGCTACTACTTGAGAAGCTGCTACTGGAACTGCTAGAGGAGCTAGAGCTAGGCGTTGTTCCCACCAGTGTTTGGCCTGCATTGACGCATTCGTTCGCACTCACGCAGCTAGCATCGTTTTCCCATCCCCAGCCGCTAGAGTCATTTACGCATACGGTTGTTAAGGTGCCGTACCAGCTGCATTGTTGGGCAGCTGAACCATTATTGTTTGAAGAGGAGGAGCTGCTAGAAGAGTTCTGCGATGAGCTGGATGAATAACTGCTTGAAGAGCTAGTAGGAGCATTGCCAAAAACGGATGCGATAGACGCTGTTGCATCGAGACCGTGCGTGCCCTTAACGAGCTTTTGTCCCCAGGTGGTGTAGCTGCCGCCAGACCAATCGTTTGCAATATCTAGCGCGCCAAGGTCGCTGCCGTTACCTTTCCAAGACCAGCCCATGTAACCAAAGCCGTGGTTTTGCGCTAGCTCCATGATGGCTTCATCGGCAACATCTTCGTTAAAGTGGTTGTCAGCAAATTCACCTACTACTAAGTGCAAACCGTTGTTTGCAAACGTATTCATGTAGCTCTCTACTGCGCTGCGAGTGTTGTACACTTCATACATGTGAACGCTGAAGATGGTGTTGCTTTTTGAATCGCCATCGAATACTGATTGAGCGTTATCGCGCATGGCGTTCGTCCAGTCTTGGCCCCAGTTGGGCGCATCAACCATTAAAGTATGGTTAAAACCTGCGTTTCGTAGGCGGCCAATCGCGTCTTTGTGAGCGTTCACCCAGTCGCTTGTAGAGGAGGAGTTGCCAAAAGGCTCGTTACCGATGTTCAATATTACGTAATCTTCTTGGCCAACGAGAGTGGATTTGATTGATATCCAGTAGTCGACAGCCTGCGCAAGTGACGATGTTCCAGATTCTTCGCCGTAACCCGTCGTGTCATGTATTTCTACAACAGAAATTAAGTTGTTGGCTTTCGCCAAGCTAATGAGGTTGGCTACTTCTGAAGCGGGCGTTGCAGACCACTTAACGCCGTTTGAAAGAACAACCCGAACTGAGTTGGCACCGGTGGCAGCCATGGCGGGGTATGCGGTGGCCCCTTTGTCTGCAAACCAAGCGTGTGGGTAGTTAATCCCGCGAATAATGAATGGACTTCCGTTGCCATCAGTTAAAATGTTACCGGTTACATTAAAGCCCGCAAAAACAGCGGATGAAGTGAAAATGGTAGCCACCATAGTGGCAATAAGGGAAATTCTCTTAAGATTTCGCAAAACGTATTCCTCATTATTATCTTTTTTAGAGTGTTGTTTGGCATAGGTGCGCGGTGCGTTCTATAGCCTCAAAAAACACTACGTCAGCTTGCGGCACTGGCCACAACTGTTTTTTATATTAAATGATAATCGCGCCAAATAAAACCGTTTGTGTGAACTGTGGCGGCTTATTAGGGGTTGTAAAATACAGGGTTCCTTGGGTAAGGGTATTCTGTTTCTGGTGTTTTATTGATGTATACGTGACGGTATTAGGCTTTTTCGAAGGAGATAGCGTAAAGTTTCGGTTGCTCAAAAAAGTCTTGATGCTTTTAATATTCGATGAGATTTTTTTAAAAAAAGGTCAGTTTTACGCCGGCTTGGCGAGTAAAATGTGGCAGGTCGACCGCCATAATAGTTAAATTGACGATAACTATTTGCCCTGCTTTTTCTTCAGTTTGCTCGGTTATGCGTTGTGGTTCGGTTTTTAATCGGTGTCCTTTCAATCCAGCTGAGAGTCTCATTTGTCATTATTTGCTCATTTCTTGACGGCCTTCCATGTCACTGGCCCCATTGTTGTTTTGTTGCTGGCGGGGGTTTTCTTTAAGCGTATAAACCTACTCGATACCCATTTTATAAGCGTGGCAAATAAATTGGTGTTTAATGTGTCTATGCCATGCCTTCTGTACCTCAGTGTGGTGGCTCAGCCGCTATCGCAAAGCCTTGATTTTTCGTTGATCTATTTTGCTGTTATAGCAACGCTTATTTGTGTAGTTGCGCTGTGGCTGTTGGCACCGGCTGTGGTTTCAGTATCGAAGCGGGGGGTATTTGTGCAGTGTGCGTTTCGGGGCAATATGGCTGTTGTGGGCTTGTCGTTGTGTGTAAATGCTTACGGTGAAGGTGTGTTGGCGGTCGCGGGCGTTTATTTAGCCTTTCTAACCATTCTCTATAATGTTGTGGTGGTTATTTTGCTAAGCACGCATTATTGGCGTGCTTTCCTCCATTTACTTAAAAATCCGTTGGTTATCGCCATTGTTGCAGCTCTATTCACATCTATTGCGGGGTTTCGGCCGCCGGCAGTGTTATGGGTGTCGTGCGAATATTTTGCTCAATTAACGTTGCCGCTCGCCTTGCTGTGTGTGGGCGCGAGTCTCGACTGGAAGAGTATCAGGGGGAATCAATGGGAGGTGCTGATAGCCGCCGGAATGAAACTGATTATGGTGCCGCTTGTAATTGTATTGGTTGCGATTTTAGTCGGTTTGAGGGGCGAAGCCCTAGGCATACTTTTTTTGATGATGGCGTCACCAACGGCGGCTGCGGCTTATATCATGAGTAGACAGATGACACCGCACGGACAAATGTCAGCCGAAATTATCACGCTTTCAACATTGCTTTCACCTATCACTATTACGTTGGGTCTCATTTGGCTAGGGTATTACAAGCTTATATAGACCAATGGGCCCTGTTTTTATTACTCAGAGTTCAATAATAGCTGTAGAGAGAAGGTTCGGACATTACCCCTCTGCGCAGGTATAATCGCCTTTTTTCAGCTAACGAGAGACTCATAATTCAATGAGCTATCAGGTACTCGCCCGTAAGTGGCGGCCCGCGAACTTCCGAGAAATGGTAGGGCAGGAGCATGTGCTCAAGGCTCTTATCAACGCTTTAGATCATAATCGCCTGCACCATGCGTATTTGTTTACGGGAACACGAGGTGTCGGTAAAACAACCATTGCGCGGATTTTGGCTAAATGCCTTAACTGCGGTGCTGGTGTTACGTCGACCCCTTGCGGGGAATGTAGTGCGTGTATCGAGATTAGTGAAGGCCGCTTTATCGATCTCATTGAGGTTGATGCGGCGTCTCGAACCAAGGTCGAGGATACCCGCGAGCTACTGGACAACGTTCAATATGCACCTACGCGCGGTCGTTATAAGATTTACCTCATCGATGAGGTGCACATGCTGTCTAATCACAGCTTTAACGCGTTGTTAAAAACGTTGGAAGAGCCGCCAGAGCATGTAAAATTTTTGTTGGCCACAACAGACCCTCAGAAATTGCCCGTCACAATTTTGTCTCGTTGTTTACAGTTTAACCTTAAGAATATGAGTTCCGAGCGCATTGTTGGCCACTTGCAGCACGTCTTAGCGCAAGAGGCTGTGCCTTTTGAAGAGTCTGCATTGTGGTTGTTGGCGCGTGGTGCCGATGGCAGTATGCGAGATGCACTCAGTTTAACTGACCAAGCTATTGCTTATGGTAGCGGTAAAATTGGTGAGACCGATGTTGCCGCCATGCTGGGCACCATTGACCACCAACTGATACAAAATTTAATGGCAGGCTTAATTGAGTCGGACGGCAAGAAAATTCTTGAAGCCGTGGCCAAGTTTGCCGAACACGCACCAGACTTTAATAGTGCGTTAGCCGATTTGTTAACCTTGTTACATCGAATCGCAATTGCGCAAGCCTTACCTGAAGCCTTAGATAATAGTTTTGGCGACCGCACGCAAATTCTTGATTTCGCGTCGAAGCTACCAGCGGAAGACGTACAGTTATTTTATCAAACGGCACTTATTGGTCGGCGAGATATTAATCTCGCACCCGAGCCTCGCAGTGGCTTCGAAATGACATTGCTGCGCATGCTGGCTTTTAAACCGCAAGGGGTTGTGGACGTGCCTTCCCAACCGCTGGGTTCAGCTCAGCCATCATTAGCGCCGTCAAACGCGGAGGGTCTTGCCAGCCCAAAAAAGCCATCGACTGAAACCGCAATAAAGCCGGAGCCTGTTATGCGGGTATCCGAAGCGGCGGTTTCAGGCCCTATAGCGCCAGTTAATGCTCCCGTTTCTTCGGCAGAGATAGAGAGCAACAATCCGCCGTTAATGGCCTGCCAACTAGAAAACGCTGCCATTACGGGTGTTGAGTTCGAGTCGGTACCGGCTATGCCAGCAGCTACAGCTCCCGTATTAGAGAGACCGGCCACGCCCACTAAAAAGCTATCGCCGACAGACAATCTCGCGAATATTCTTAATGAAAAGTCGGGGGTTAATCCCTCTCGAGCTGAGAGGGATAACAGCGTTGACATCAAGGCGCAGTTAAAAGCACAGGTTAAAGCTATTACGGGAAAAGAGGGTATTGTTGCGCCTAAGCCTGTGGCAATGGCTGCTGTAACAGCTGCCTCTCCGGTGTCCGCAGAACATCAGTCGGGAGTCGTGGCAGCTACAAAAAAAAGCGTTGAGAACGATAGGCCAGAAAAAATTGCACTAGAACATTTAAACCCTGTTAGTTGGGTGCATGTTTTTCGTCACCTTAGCATTCGCGGTATTTTACAAAGTACTGCAGCAAATTGTGTGTTTCTAGGTGCGGAACAATCCCACCTATTTTTTGCGCTCGATGAAAATAAAGGGAGTTTATTCGATAGCTCTCATAGTCAGCGATTGGGCGGGATGCTGAGTGATTATTTCCAGCAATCAATAAAAGTCGATATTCATCTTCAGGCGCTGCCAGAAGGGACGGAAACGCCTGCGCAATGTTTCGAACGAGAGAAAGCGGAAAACTATGCAGAGGCATTACGCTTATTAGCGAACGACCCCATTGTACAAACACTGCAACAAGAATTTGGAGCAGTATTGGACGATCAATCTGTAGTATATGACTAAACGAGGTTTAATATGAAAGGCTTGGGCGATTTAATGAAACAGGCTCAGGAAATGCAGGCAAAAATGCAGAAAATGCAGGACGATATTGCCGGTATTGAAGTAAGCGGCGAGTCTGGTGCCGGTTTGGTAAAAATAGTTATGACGGGCCGCCATGATGTCAAAGCGGTCGCCATTGATGCGAGTTTAATGACCGAAGACAAAGCGATGTTGGAAGACTTGCTCGCGGCGGCCGTTAATGATGCTGTTCGGCGTGTAGAGGCTGAGAATCAAAAAAGAATGGGTGATTTAGCGGGAGGCATGCAAATGCCTCCAGGATTTAAAATGCCGTTTTAGTCTTGGGCACGAAAGATGTAAAACGGTTCGGTGTGGCGTACACATTTAAAATGAATCGCGAACAAAACAGGCTACTGTGTAATGTTACTTTTATCGAAAGCGAGCCCCTTATAACCTATGTTTTCTCCTTTAATTGACCAGCTTATACACGCGCTTCGCATTCTTCCTGGGGTAGGCCCTAAATCTGCCCAACGAATGGCGTTGAATTTATTGGAACACAATAGAGAAGGCGCCAGTCAATTAGCCGTAGCACTTCAACAATCGATAGCGTCTGTCACACGCTGCAATCAATGTCGAACATTAACCGAACAAGCGCTGTGTAATATTTGTGCCAACACAAAGCGAAACCACAAGCTACTATGTGTTGTGGAAACGCCTGCGGATGTACTAGCGTTAGAGCAGGCTGGTATATTTTCTGGCGTATATTTTGTCTTGTTGGGAAAATTATCTCCCATAGACGGAATAGGGCCGAAAGAAATTGGTATGGATATTTTAAATAATCGATTTCAAACAGAAGAGATAGACGAACTTATTATTGCGACCAACCCCACGATTGAGGGTGAAGCCACCTCTCATTATATTGCTGAAAAAGCAAAAAAACATGGAATAAAAGTGTCGCGTATTGCTCATGGTGTACCCATTGGGGGCGAGCTAGAGTATATCGATGGCGGAACTCTTGCGCATGCGCTTTCCAGCCGAAGAGAAGTTTAAAATTTATGTCACAATCATTGTGTACCCAAGAAATTCATTGGGTTGATACAGAAAAATCTCTAAACGAACTCTGTCAACGCTGGCAAGCGAGTAACATTCTTGCTGTGGATACAGAGTTTATGCGCAGCCAAACTTACTACCCTATTGCGGGCCTTATCCAGGTGAATGATGGTAACGCCAATTATTTGATAGACCCTGTCGCCATTGCTGATTGTTCGGCTTTTGCTGCATTACTGATCAATCCTACTATCATTAAAGTGCTGCACTCGTGCTCGGAAGATCTTGAGGTGTTTCAACGGTTGCTCAATGTTGTACCTGTGAATTTATTCGATACACAAATTGCAGCGGCTTTATGTGGTTACGGTTTCTCAGTAGGGTATGGCAATCTAGTTAAGGCTATTTTAAATAAAGATTTACCTAAAACAGAAACTCGTTCGGATTGGTTGCAGCGCCCCTTAAGCGCCTCGCAAATTGAATATGCGGCTATCGATGTTGAAGATTTATTTCAGTTGGCCAAAATACTGGTATTAAAACTGAAAAACGTGGATAGGCTTTTTTGGTTGACGGAGGAATGCGAGCATATCCTGCAAACGTATCTCGAAAATCAAGATGAAAACAAATGTCATGTTCGCTTCAAGCAGGCATGGAAGCTCAACCCGCAAAAATTGGGTGTTTTAATAAAGCTTGCGGTGTGGCGTGAGCGACAAGCGAAACAGCGCGATATACCCCGTAATCGGGTCGTTAAAGAGCATTCACTCCTCGATATTGCTATGACAGCGCCGAATCATGTTGGCCAGCTACGCCGTTTTGACGGGATAGCAGAGCGGATGATACGTACCGACGGCGAGCACCTTATTCAACTTGTACAAGAGGCTATGGCTGTCGACCCTGCGGACTACCCTAAGGCAATGGATAAACCGTTAACCAACAGTGAAAACAAATGGGTTAAAGCCATGCGCGCGCGTATTGTTGCGTTAGCCGAGGAATTGGACGTAGCGCCAGAAATTTTGCTAAAAAAGCGTGATTACGAAGCGATTACTCGAGCGTTTATTCACAAAGAACCACTCGATACAGCCGAAATAGCATCACACTTAAAGTCAACTGTTGGTGGTTGGCGATACGCCATTGTGGCAGAACCTTTGGCAGATGTTATTGGTTCTATCCAGTCACTAGACGACTAAGTTGTTTAACGGTTTAACCTCAATTTTTTTGAATTGAAAACAGTTGTAATCTTATGGCAGTTATTACCAGTATTTTTAGGTCTAAAAAGAAAGAAGGCATGTATTTGTACGTGCGCAAAGGGTTTGATTTGCTGACGTTACCGGAGGCTTTGTTAAAGCAGTTTGGGCAGCCAGAACTGGCGATGACGTTATTGCTAACACCTGAGAAAAAGCTGGCCAGAGTCGATGTTCAAAAAGTTATCGAGGGTATCGAAACGCAAGACTTCTTTTTGCAGATGCCGCCTAGCAGTGTAACGTCGGAAGAATATATGCAAAAAATACCCAATTCGAAACTGGGGCAACGTTAGTGCCCATGGCTGTATCGAGGTTCTGGCAAGATAAAAGCCTTGAGCAGATGTCTCGCGAAGAATGGGAATCACTTTGTGACGGGTGTGGGCGGTGCTGTTTACATAAGCTCGAGGATGAAGACACGGATGAGCTGTACTTTACACGCGTTGCGTGTCGAAATTTAAATGAGTCTACTTGTCGCTGTATCGATTACCCTAATCGAAAAACGCTAGTACCGGAATGTTTAGTGTTAACACCGGAAGAGCCAGCTGTTTTTGACTGGCTGCCCGACACTTGTGCTTATCGCTTGTTGTCTCAGGGTAATCCCTTACCAAGTTGGCATCCACTTATTAGTGGTACAACAGAAAGTGTAGTGCTTGCAGGTATATCCGTGAAGGGTAAAGTTGTATCAGAAAACTCGGTGCACCCCGATGATATGGAAGATCATGTCATCCATTGGGTGTAGTGGGAAAGGCACATAAGGTCGTGAAAATGGTTTTTTCTACGCACTCACGAAACTTAATGTGCGCAAGCATAACTAAACGTTCAATGAAAAGAGTTCAATGAGGTTGGCATGACAGAGGTAATAGACGATTTACAGTCACGTATTGCGTACCAAGAAGATACTATTAATACGTTAAATCAGCAGGTTATAACATTGGACAAAGAGGTTCACGACCTCCAAAAACAATTACATCTGCTTTATAAAAAAGTTGATGATGTCGTTTATCAGCTAGAGCAAGGTCAAACGACGGTTGCGGCGCTGCATGATGAGCGCCCACCACACTATTGAGGGTCGCTACGTTTGCGGCTGGATCTTTCGGGCGCTGCAGAATTTTGCACTTTAACGTAACATTGACGGGACAACGTACTAGGACAATCGCCTTATGATGACTGAAACCGAATATCTTTATGCTTGGCTATATTATTTGTTGGGCGCAGGGTTATTAATCAGTTGTTGGTGGTATGCCACGCGTCGCATTCCTTGGCCAGAGGTTCGACATTTATCGCGGTTGGTCGTTGGTGTCGCAATCGTTGTACCGTGGTATACCAATACCCAGCAAGATTACTTGTCTCCGGCATTATTAATTTCCTTGCTAGAGCTCTTTTTTGAAGGTGCTTCCGCATTTTGGCGCGCAGGAGCTCCTATGCTTGCGGCGGTAGCCGTAGCGGTAGCTTTTTCCACTTTATTTTTTGTTGTCCGTTGGTACTTACACCAGCGAAAAATGGCGCCCACCCGTTAAATTGGTGCGGCACTGTCCACGGCAGGCGGCTGCTATATACCTGTGTTAAGCCCTCTGTAACACAGCAACTTCCGGCATATCCCCAACTTTACTGCTATAAATAACTAAAGCTTATATTCTTCGCCGTGGGGGCATGCAGATCACACTATGATGATTGTAACGCGTATAACAGTGGGCTTAGTGGGCCTGTTTTTCGCAATCGTCAGCGTGGCGCAAGAGCCTGATAGCACCGCGCTTCCTTCATTGCCGCCTGATATTCGTCTTGTGATTGATGTATCCGGCAGCATGAAACGTAATGATCCGAATAATTTACGGCAGCCAGCGATAGAGCTTTTAGTCCAATTGCTTCCGGACAACAGCCGAGCGGGCGTTTGGACCTTTGGCAAATGGATTAATATGCTTGTGCCCCACAAACCTGTAACAACACAGTGGCGGGAGGCGGCACAAGATAAAGCGCAGGATATCAATTCAGTTGGTTTATATACCAATATTGGTGAGGCGCTTGAAAAATCGGCATATGATGTAAAGTCGGCGAATAATAAATACAAAACGTCGATAATTTTATTGACCGATGGCATGGTGGATATTGATAAATCCCCAGAGGTGAACAAGCGAGAATGGAGGCGTATTGTTGATGACGTTCTGCCAAAATTGTCGGATGCTGGCATCACTATTCATACCATCGCGTTGTCCGATAACGCCGATAGAAATTTGATGAATAAATTATCGCTAACTTCTGGCGGTATGGCAGAAGTTGCCCATACCGCTGATGATTTGATGCGTATTTTTTTAAAAACCTTTGATGCAGCAGTGCCCTCCGAGCAAGTTCCCCTTACCGATAATCAATTTGTAATCGATTCGAGTGTTGAAGAGTTTACGGCGCTTATATTTCGTAATAAAACGGATGAGCAGACGGCGCTAATTGGCCCGGATGGCGTTATCTATTCAGACAGTGAAAAGTCATCGGACGTTAAATGGTATAGGGACGGTAAGTACGACCTAATAACGGTTAAACGCCCCTTAGAGGGCGAGTGGGGTGTGCAGGCCGATATGGCGCCAGACAGCCGAATAACGGTGGTGAGTAATTTAAACTTACGAGTAAAGCCATTACCGCTTAATGTATTTGATGGCCAAGTTGAAGCCTTAAATTTCTTTCTACAGGAAGACGGAAAGATAATTGATCGGCCAGAATTTCTTTCTTTAATGACCATTGATGCATCTATGGAAGCTGGGAACGATGAATTCGATTTAACGCAATTTTGGGTAAAGGCGCTTTCGGACGAATCGGTTCCAAGTGATGGCCGGTATCATCAGGAATTGCCGGCATTCAATAAAGACGGTATTTATCAAGTTAGTGTTGTTGTCGATGGGAAAACCTTCATACGACAATTTAATCATCAGTTTACGGTTAGGCAAGAGTTCGGTGCAGAGGTAAAACACGTTTTTATCGACGGAAAAACTGAATATGTATTGATTGCCAATTCATTTAATCAAAACATCGACATTCCCAATACTCAGGTAGTCGCAACAATTATTTCGCCCGAAGGTCGAAAGAAAATACGGCCCCTTACCGCAACCGATCTCGATACTTGGAAAGCAACGCTATTGCCTGATTACGAAGGCGAGTATAAAGCACAGATTAAAATAAAAGGATTATATACCGACGGTAATGCGTTTGAATCTTCGTTGAATGAAATAAGTTTTCATTATTCATTAGATGGAGGGTTTGTTGAGGAGGAAACCCCCTTTTTTGAAGAGGAGCCTGTTGTAAGCGTCAGCGCGACACCCGTGCCGACCGCGGCTCCGACCGAGGCCATTGAACAACCAGAACCGGCCGATGGCACGGAGGCTGATAATATTGAAGCGTCGCCTAGCGAAAGTGTGCCTATGTGGATGATTTATTCAATCTTAGGCGTGGGTAATTTATTGCTATTGGGTCTTGGTATTTTCGCTTATAAAAAAATGATGGGGAAAAATGATGATGTTCTCGATCAGTTTTCAGACGAAAATATTGAGCAAGCGCCTGCCGAAGATAAGGCTGAGGGCGATAGCGAAGATGAGGCTTTAAGTGAGGCGTCGAGTGCAGAGGATGAGGCAGAGGAAGAGCCTCCAATGGAAGATCTTGAGCCCGTGATGGATCAATTGACACCCGATGAAGACGACGACTTAGATCCTGAGCCCGCGATGGAAGCGCTACCAGATCCAGTCGCGGAAGCACCTATAGATGAAAGCACAGAAGAGCTAGATGATTTAGATAGCATGGCTGATGAACTGCCAGAGGAAGATCAAGAGCAAGCTGAAGATGATGATATGGTCGCTGACATGTTAAAAGCGCAAGGGCTAGATTTAGCTGAAGATGAGCTAGATGAAGCCATATCAACCTTGATCGACGACCTTGATGACGACGATGACATGGACGAGGATGAACCGAAAGGTTAACGCATTCGACGCGTACACATACCGAGTACTATTCTTGTTTCTGGGTATGCTGCGCGGTAAAAATAGGCAATAGCACACTATTCTTAACGCGAATGCAGAGGTGTTTGTGTATTCGAAGCTCCTACGTCTTTTAAAAATTCATAATAGCGTCGAAGGCTTTTTTGGGTTGATGTTGCGTGTCGAACAATAGCGGGAAATCGGCTCGGCCAGAATCAAATTCAGACAGCCACGTATTATCATCAGCAATTCCCCAAAGGGTAACACTGGCAATAATATCACTGTTACGACGAAACATTTCAAAGAACGCCGCATAACGCTCCGCTTGTTTAAGTTTTAAACTCTCAGGAATACTTGCTTCGGTATAGTAGTCCTTTTCTGTATACGGAAAACCTCCAATATAAAGCGATACATCCATTTCTGTGATGTGAACCTCAAGCCCGAGCGATGCATATAATTGAATGGCTTTTTCTAGGTTTTTAACGCTTTGTTGTGATGACTGATGGTTTGGATCGTTAGATGGAATCGTGTTGATATGAGCTTGTAAACCTACGCCGTGTACAGGCACATCTTGGTTCAGTAATGTTTGCAGTAAATTAAAAATGGCCTGTTGGCGAGCCGGAATGTAATTGTAGTAATCGTTGTAAAAAAGTTTAGCTTTTGGGTCTGCTGCGTGAGCGGTATGGAATGCCTCAGCAATATACTCCTCTCCGGCAATGCCGTACCACGCGCTCTTCTGGTCGTCGGCTTCTTCGGTGTGCGTGCGCATGGTACCGTCATCCATTATAGCTTCGTTAACAACATCCCAGGCCTCAATACGGCCTTTAAAGTGGCTAACCACTGTCGTAATATGCGCACGCATTTTACTGAGCAATTCGTCTTTGCTTACCGGCTTACCATCGCTATTGTTAAACAGCCAATCTGGGGTTTGACGATGCCATACGAGTGCGTGTCCACGCGTGGACAAACCATTCTCCCGCGCGAAGTTAATCATGTTGTCAGCCGTTTCAAAGGTGAATTCACCTTCAATGTTTTGCAGTTGTTCAAACTTCATTGCATTTTCGGTGGTCATACTACTGAAATGATTTTTTAACAGGGGTGAATGAGTTATGTAAGACTCAAGATCGGCCGTGGCCCCTACAAGAAAAAAATCGGCGTAGCGCTCTTTTAAGGTCATAAGCGCGTTAGGGCTTTCTGCCGCATTGGGTGCGGATGCGTTGCAGCCTGTTAGTATGACTGGGAATAGCAAACACAGTGAGAGCAATGGCCTTAGCGAGGGCATGATGAAGTCTTCCTTATATTATTGTCATTACGACTTTAACATGAAGTTGTATCGAGGAAAATGAGGTAATCGGCGCTTGTCGGTCATGCTGCTCCCGTTGGATAACACGGTCGCAAGTAAGCAGAATGGCGGAGGCCTTTACTATTGGCTTTAAAACGGCCTATTGATAGGGGTTAGGCTTGACGGTTATTTTACAATAACGTTAGGCTTACGTTATCGAATTCCCCATAGATTTGATTGATGTCAGCAAGCTTTTTTAAAGGGTCGCTACACTAGTGTGGTGCTAAAGCGGTAGCCTGCTAACGGTAGGTTTTTAGAGGATATTCCCACATTGTGTAGAGTCAAATGACAATATTTGAGCGTCCAGACCAGCCTCCATTCCCTTCTCTAGTCGCAGCCCTTGAGTCGTTACAAAAGCGTCTTGAGCTATGTCGTTTCACTCGCCAGCAACTTATGCGGATTGAAATGCCTATGCACCCTATTAACGTGCTGGATTGGCTTGCTTCAATTAAGACTAGTGCGCGTTGCTATTATTCCAATCGTGAGAACACAACGACCGTTGCCGGCCTTGGCGTGGCGGCGGAACTAGTGGCCGTTAAACCCAGTGATATCTCAGCGGTATTTACCCAGGCGGCGCAATGGGTTGCCGGCAGTGGAGCGTGTTGGGTGGGGGGGTGTGCCTTTAATGGTCGTCCTGGCGCGCATCAATGGCAAGGTTTTCCGGGTGCCCGTTTTGTACTGCCATTAATCGAGGTTAGAGAGCAGCACGGGCTATTTCGTTTAGCGTTTAATCTTCGCGCAGCGACCTTCGGTGAATGGCAACAACAATTGATGGCCATTCATAGTATCGTTCGGGCGCTGCGTGGCGTGACAGAGTCGTCATCGCCCGTAGGCCTAGTAGAGGCTCGCAGCGACAGTGTTGATCGTGAACTATGGCGTGAACAGGTAAAAGAAAGCTTAGGGCGTATCCGTAAAAACGAGTTAAAAAAGGTGGTGCTGGCTCGCGAAGTTATGTTGAAATTGTCGGCGCCGGCCAACCCTTTTATCGCACTTCAGGCCTTGGAGCGCAATAATCCCAATACCTATACTTTTGCTATTGAGTCGGCTGGGAAGATATTTTTTGGTTGCAGCCCTGAGCGTTTATTTCGTAGAGAAGACAACAACGTGCTAACAGAAGCCTTGGCAGGAACGGTCAAAAGAGGGCGTTCTATTGTTGAAGATAAGGCTTTAGAAAATACGCTATTACACGATTCAAAGCTGATTCATGAACATCATTTGGTGTCGCAGGCGATTAATGAAAGTTTACATGCCGTGATTGAGGGCGGTGTCACTCTCGGTGATGTTGAAGTTGTAAAGCTTGGATGTGTACAGCACCGTTATCAAAAGCTTACGGCGAGTGTTCATGCCGCGAGTGATAATGGTGTGTTGTATGAAAAACTTCACCCTACGCCCGCTATTTGTGGTTACCCACGCGAAGCGGCCAAACATGTTATTAACGAAATCGAGCAGCTTAGTCGTGGCTGGTACAGCGGTAATGTTGGTATTATCGAAGAAAAAAGTTGTGAGCTAAGCGTCGCTATTCGCTCGGCTTTGTGGGATAAAAAACGCCTCTGGTTATACTCTGGCGTCGGTATTGTCGATGGCTCGAACGCGTTAGATGAATGGAATGAATTGGAAAGTAAAATCGAATCTATGCTGATGGCTCTTGGTTATACGGTAGCGCCCGCGAGTATGATGCAGAGCGACACGGTGGCCTTGCATTACAATGCGTGAAAATGGACTGTGGGCGGCAACTTTGTTACGAGGTTGTTATGAGTGGGGCGTGCGACATATTTGTATTGCCCCAGGTAGTCGAAGCGCGCCCCTCGCTATTGCCGCGTATTACGCACAAAAAGCCTTGCCGGGCATTACATTGCATACGCATTTCGACGAGCGAGGCTTGGGTTTTTTTGCGCTTAATCTTGCGCGAGTCACGGAATCTCCTACGATTATCATCACAACTTCAGGTACCGCTGTTGCTAACGTGCATCCCGCAATTATTGAAGCGTATGAAACGGCTACACCGCTATGGGTGTTGTCGGCAGATCGCACCGACGATTTACTGAACTGTGGTGCCAATCAGGCCATTCAACAGAAAAACGTATTTGGCCTCAATGTTTTAAGCGCCGCAAACTTTACCGTGGATAGCCCCATAGAAACGTTATTGGGCGAAGTGGCAACAACCGCGGGCCCAATCCACCTCAATTGTCAGTTTGCCGAACCACTATATTTAACACGCGAAGCGGGCTTCTTATCGGTATTGCGTGAGACAGATTTCAGTTCTAAACGCTGTAATAACTTTTCTGAAAAAGTTGAAAATCCGCTGTTGAGCCGGCGTCTCGACAACATCGCTGCGGGCAACACGATCGTAGTATTAGGCGCGTTAACGCCGAGCCAAGCGCTGGCCTTAACGCCGTGGCTTCAATTGCTCCAATGCCCGATTGTAGCGGATGTGGCAAGCCAGTATCGGTTTTCGGGTAGTGCTCAACTGGTTGAATATGCCGATGTGTTGTTGCACTCTCCCGATAATCTTGCACTCTTACAGGCCGATTGTGTGGTGCAGTTTGGCGGGCGTATTGTGAGCAAACGCCTTAATCGTTGGTTAGCGCAGCGCGAAGGTGAATATTGGTTATTTGCAGAACACGCTAAAAATCTAGACCCTACCCACAAAGCTATGCAATACCCTATTAAATTCTGCGAGATAGACCATTATGTGGCCCCGTCGACACTGGTGCATTCCGGTACGGCTGGGTTGCTGCAGGCAAGTCGTCGGGTGCGTGATGCTGTTCCTGCGTTATTGGCCAACCAATGGAGTGAGGCGGGTGTGTGCTGGGCGCTATTGAGCAACGAGTTGGACAACGCGGCTATATTTGCAGGCAATAGCCTCAGCATCCGCATGCTCGATACTTATTGCGCGGCTAATCACAAGAATTCACCGATACACACTAACCGAGGGGCGAGCGGCATTGATGGCCTTGTGGCCAGTGCGGTTGCTTTGGGTTGGTCTAAAATGGCCATTAAGCAAATTATTTTAATCGTTGGCGATACGGCTCTTTTACATGATTTAAATAGCCTGGCGCTCGCCGAAAAAAGTGCTTTACCTTTAAAAATTATCGTACTTAATAATAACGGTGGTCGGATATTCGGTTTATTACCCGCCGTTCATGAAGCGGCTTATACCGAACTTTTTGTGATGCCCACTGAGAAAACGTTCGATGGCGCTTGCCTTCAATTCGGAATGGCTTATCAACAAGCCAATGACATGCCATCGTTTAAAACGGCACTAACGACATTGCTAAATGGCACAGCATCTATGATGTTAGAGTGTGTGTTCGAGAGCGATACGGTTACAACCGATTATTTACACGCTAACCTGAACGCGCTGAATGTAGGCTTATGACCGCCCCCAAAACGCTCGTTTTCTTGCCTGGGTTTCTAGGCGCTAAAACCGATTTTGACACGGTTATCGCGCACTTGCCTAGCAATGTGAGCACGGTGGTGTTAACGCTTCCCGATAGCGTGAAACAATCTGTAACGTTCGACGCGTGTGTTGTTGATTGGTTTAAAAGTACGCAAGGCCAGCTGCCAACGGCCTTCTATCTCTATGGTTATTCATTAGGTGGGCGATTTGCGATGGCCATTGCGCAGTATCTTAGCCGGCAATCGCCCGATGCATTGCGTGGTTTAATGATAGAAAGCGCGCACCCAGGCTTGAGCCTCCAGCATGAAAAAACGCAGCGTTTAGCGTCTGACAAAAAATGGGCGAATGCCTTTAAAAACGAACCCTTGGGTGAGGTTTTATTGTCATGGTATCGCCAGCCAGTATTTTCCAGTTTAACGGCCTCGACCATTGCACAGTTTATACAGAAAAAAAGTCACCTTAATGGTCTTAAAATGGCTGAGCAACTCTTGAATTTTAGTTTGGCAAATCAACCCAATTACTCGAGTTTTCTTCGTTCGTTAACATGCCCTTTAGCGTACCTTTCGGGCGAATACGACCGTAAATTTACACACGTTGGCCGCAGTTTAGGGGTTGGTACTCATCGAATAATTAAGGGCGCGGGTCACAATATTCATTATTCACACGCGAAGAGCGTAGCGAAACAATTAACGTTAATGTTTAAACAGTAGAGCGAAGACTATGACGAATCCAGCAGCAAGTTCCGTAACACCCGCACTGCAGTGGTGTGAAGCTGATGCGCGTTTTACCGATATTCTTTATCAGAAAGCCGAAGGCATTGCTAAAATCACTATTAATCGGCCAGACGTGCGTAATGCCTTTCGCCCTCAAACAATTGTGGAAATACGCACGGCCTTATCGGATGCCCGATATGACGAAACTATTGGCGTTATTGTGTTAACGGGGCAGGGCGATATGGCTTTTTGTTCTGGTGGCGACCAGCGAGTGCGTGGCGATTCGGGTTATCAAGATGATACGGGTACGCACCATTTAAATGTTCTCGACTTACAAAAGGAAATTCGTTCAGTACCTAAGCCTGTTATTGCAATGGTTGCGGGTTTTTCGATCGGCGGCGGGCACGTGCTGCATTTAGTTTGTGATATTACCATTGCAGCAGAGAATGCCCGATTCGGCCAAACTGGCCCGAAGGTAGGCTCTTTCGATGGCGGTTTTGGTGCAAGTTATATGGCGAGTTTAATTGGCCCCAAAAAAGCAAAAGAAATCTGGTTTATGTGCCGTCAATACGGGGCTAAAGAAGCGCTGGAAATGGGTTTGGTAAATACAGTTGTTCCACTAGAACAGCTGGAAATTGAGACGGTGCAGTGGGCAAAAGAAATGTTGCAGCAATCGCCTATTTCAATAAGAGTCTTAAAGTCTGCGTTTAATGCAGGCTTCGATGGTCAAGCAGGCATACAAGAGCTGGCAGGAAACGCGACCATGCTTTTTTATATGACGGAAGAAGGTCAGGAAGGGCGCAATGCTTATTTAGAAAAACGTCCACCCGATTTTTCTAAATTTAAAAGGCAACCATAGGAAACGTTTTTGGAATCGCCTATTGAATCTCTCATGCTATACCGGGCTGTCTTGCCCTACAAGGCGCCGTTACACTTGGCCAGCGGTATTGCGTTTAGCCGGGAAGTCATTCTACTGGAGTGGACAGTAAACGGAGAGAAATTTTGGAGTGAGATAGCGCCACTTCCGGGGTTCAGCCAAGAAAGCTTAACCCAATGTCTTGTTCAGCTTAGAACGTTTTTCTCGAAGAGTAATTATCATACGTTGTCGGCGTTGCATGAATTTAGTCGGGGCGATACTTGTTACCCCTCTGTAGCGCTTGGTTGCAGCGTAGAAAGTTTTCAATCACATTCTAGCCTTCAGTCTAGCCCTCGGCCGCCGTCAAATGTGTGTACATTACTGACGTATGAAAATCATTGCGGTAAAGGCGAAGCATTAGTGTCTGACGAAGGGTTAAAAGATTCTGCTGTGGTGAAAATGAAAGTTGGAATGCTGCCGCTTAAAGAGGATATCGCTCGAATTGATCGTATATGTAACTTAACCTCATTTAAGGGGAGTATTCGATTAGATGCGAACCAGCAATGGTCACTCGCCGATATTGAATGGCTCAGTAAAAACATCGATACCGCTCGTATTCAATGGATTGAAGAGCCGCTAACGGTGGCTCAGGAATACCGTGAGTGGGGGACAGTGACTGATCTTCGTTTTGCTTATGATGAAAGTTTATATCGTTCAGAACAACCGCCCGTTTTCTATACAGGCTTAACCGCCTTAGTGTTAAAACCAATGTTGCTTGGGCCGCATCGTGTTAAAGCGTTATGTGGCTGGGCTGCGCTACATCAATGTGAAACGGTATTGAGTAGTAGTTTTGAATCGATTGTGGGTATGGCGTATCTCTACCAGCTAGCGGAAAACTGGCCTTGTTCGCAATACCATGGTTTCGACACGTTAAAATACTTTACGGATGCTTACAGTGCTCGGTCACATATGCGCTTCGTGACCCCGATAGAACGGTTGATCCCACATGCCTAATTTTATTGCTCACCTGTTAGGTGTTAGTGCTTTACCTGAGACGTTTACGCCCTTTTTGCTGGGTGATAACGTGTCTTTTTCGTTTGCCGAATTTGACAATAGTGTTGAATTCATTGGGCAAGGGCTTTCTTCGCTAAAGCCGGGCGACCGTGTGTTAATCGCTGTGGATAGATCATGGAAGAGCCTTGCGTTGATGTTTGCGGTGATACGCGTAGGGGCAATTGCCATCCCTATCGATTGTAATCTTCCGAAAGCACGCGTTACGTTATTACAGTCGACGTTCGCTATAAGGCACTACGTGGACGCTCGAACGCACCTAGAGAACGACGCTTATCGGCCTTCAGCGACTAGCAGCCTGCGAGCGATAGACCGTTTTGATCAGAACGAACCTTGTTTAGGTATTTTTACCTCGGGTTCAACGGGCACGCCAAAGTTGGTATATCACGGTTGGTGTAATTTAAAAACTCAAGCCGACGCGTGTAACCAACTCATACCGCTCAATGCGGGTGATAGAACGTTATCGAGTTTACCGTTTTATCATATTGCAGGGTTTGCACAGGTGATAAGAGCGTTACTGTCTTCTTCAACATTAGTCTTAAGTGGTGTTGTGGAGGATGCAGAGAATCTACGTCGCTGGGCTATTACGCATACCTCGCTTGTTAGCACGCAATTGCAACGCTTGTTGGTGTGCAACGGCTCGGTGGATTCCCTAAAAGCAGTACTCATTGGCGGTGGGCCAAGTGACCCAGAAGTGATTGCGCAGGCGCAGCAGCGAGGCTACCCACTTTGGTTAACCTATGGTATGACCGAGACCGCATCGCAATTAATAACCCTCTCACCTAGTGGACGTTGTTCTGTTATTAACGGCAATACCCTTAAACTATCGGGCAGCGGTGAGTTACTGGTACGCGGGAGCAACCTTTTTTTAGGGTATTGGTCTGAAGGTCGCTTGAATGATGGGCGAGACGAAGATGGTTGGTTTCATACGCGAGATTGCGCTGTAGTGAATAAGGGCCATTGGGTAATTACGGGGCGTACCGATAGCCAATATATTAGCGGTGGTAAAAACATACAACCCGAAGAAATTGAACATGCGTTACGAGAATTACACAGTATAGAAACCGCAGTTGTTGTGCCTGTTCCCCATTCTGAATTTGGGAACGCGTCATTTGCTTTAGTGTGTCTGAGAGGGCGCGAGAAACTTGACGACGCATTTATTCAAGGAATAATAAGGGAATTAAAGCTAACGTTACCCCGTTATTTAGTGCCAAGACAATATGCTCTTTTACCAAACGGAGAAGGCGCAAGCCAAGGCCAAAAATTTAATCGCAAAGCGTTACGTCGGTTAGCGTTGAGCATTCAACAGGAAAGGCTTTTATGAGTATTTGGAAAAAGCAGGCCACACCCGCGCAATTTAATGCTTTCAGTGAGAACACTCTCGTTAGTCATTTGGATATTAAAATTACGGAGATAGGTGACGATTATATTAAAGGCACAATGCCGGTTAAAGATTTTACGCGGCAACCTATGGGGTACTTGCACGGTGGAGCTTCAGTTGTGTTGGCCGAAACCCTTGGGAGTATTGCCGGCCATCTTGTGGTAGGCGACGAGAAAAACTGTTTTGGTGTAGAGGTAAACGCTAACCATTTACGCTCTGTTAAAGAGGGCATGGTAACCGCAACGGTAAGGCCCATTCGAATCGGTTCCACGCTGCACGTATGGGATATTCAAATAACAGACGAAAGAGACGAACTTATCTGTGTTTCTAGGCTTACCCTGGCGGTTAAAGATTTTCGTTAGGTGACGGGCTAGCCGTAATCAGTAACCGTTGCCGTTATACGATTAATCTCGGCTTACCGCAAGAGGTCCCCATGCTTGGCAAACGGGCATAACTTCAAGGCTATTGATGTTAACGTGCGCCGGAACGCTGGTTACCCATACAATAATGTCCGCGATATCGGCCGCCGATAAAGGTGTTGCATTATCATAGACCGAATCTGCTTTCTGTTGGTCTTGATTAAACCGTACCAATGAGAATTCTGTTTCTGCCATGCCTGGGCTAAGCTCGGTTACGCGAATGTTGGTGCCCAGCAAATCGGCTTTTAAACCTTTTGTGAATTGCTGCACAAACGCTTTTGTTGCACCGTAGGTGTTGCCACCTGGGTACGGCCAACTGCCGGCGATAGATGCAATATTAACGATATGCCCGCGATTACGCGCCACCATGCCGGGAAGAATAGCGCGTGTCATATGCATGAGGCCGGTAATATTTGTGTTGACCATCGTATCCCAATCATTCAGGTCGGTTTCGTGGGCGGGTGCAATGCCTAGGGCTAAACCCGCATTATTGATTAAAATATCAATACTTTGATGTGAGGCGGGCAGTGTTTCGAGTACGTGTGAAACGGCGTTGCGGTCAGTTACGTCTAAGGCTTGGATAAACACATTACACTGTTGGGATAGCTCGCTTTTCAAAGCTTCCAGCCTATCCAGCCGACGCGCCAGTAACACGAGGGCGTAGCCTTTTTGTGCATACAGCCGGGCGCAAGCAGCACCAAAACCAGAAGACGCGCCTGTAATTAATACGGTGGTGGGCATAACAATACTCGGAAATTTAATTGGAACGTAACAATACGCTATTTAACGTGGTTACCAAATAAAAAAAAGCCTGATTAATATCAGGCTTCGGTATGTTGTTTTTACAACCTGAGGCCTATGTATTGGCTTCTAACCATTTGTCCAAGTCGTCAGCTGTGCCAATATGCTTGCCATCAATAAACACCTGTGGCGTGGTGCCTTGGCCGGAAACCGCGGTAAGCGAGCTATAACTTACACCGTTATCGCCCAGTACAATTTCTTCATACTTGAACTTATTTTTTGACAGGGTATTTTTTGCGCGTGTGCAATGAGGGCACCCAGGCTTGCTAAACAGCGTGACGCGCTTGGGAAGCTCTGCGTTGGCATTAATGTGGGCTAACATTGTATCTGCGTCACTCACCTCAAAGGGGTCGCCAGGCTTGTTGGGTTCGATAAACATTTTTTCAATAACACTGTTTTTAACGAGCATGGAATAGCGCCATGAGCGCTTACCAAAACCGATATCTGATTTATCGACGAGCATACCCATGCCTTCGCTGAAATCGCCGTTACCGTCGGGAATAAATCGAATATTGTCAGCGTGCTGGTCTGCGCTCCAAGCATTCATTACAAAGGTATCATTCACAGATAAGCAAATGATTGCATCCACGCCTTCTTTGAAGAAAACCGGTGCAAGCTCATTGTAGCGCGGTAAGTGTGTTGATGAGCAGGTAGGGGTAAATGCACCGGGAAGCGCAAATACGACAACGGTCTTGTCTTTAAAAAGAGCGTCGCTGCTTACATCCAACCAGTCATCTCCGTCGCGCGTTTTAAATGTTACGCTGGGTACTGTTTGGCCTTCTCTATTCTCTAACATGTTTAAATCCTTGGTTTATTGAACAGGTTTTGAACTATTGATTCTTTAAAAATGGGTTGATGGGGGCGTCTTCGTCCTCCTCTTCGTGCTCCATTTTTTCGAGCGATAAACTTCCGAAGCTATTGTCGTCTTCGGATACTTGCGCTGCTACTGATTGCGCATCTTCAGTGGATGGTTCTGCGTTACCTTCGCCTAGTTTAATGCGTAGCCGTAAGTTATTGGCGGAATCTGCATTCGCAAGTGCATCATCGAGCGTTATTTTACCGGTTTTATGCAGCTTATAGAGAGCGGCATCAAACGTTTGCATACCGAGGTTTTCAGACTTCTCCATAATTTCTTTAATATCGGTGAGGCGAGCTTTCAAAATCAGTTCTTGTATGGTTTTGGTGCCGAGCAAGACTTCAACCGCGGCACAGCGCTTGCCGTCCAAGGTGGGGACTAATCGTTGCGAGACTATTCCGCGCACATTCTGGGATAAACCCATTAGTAATTGTGGGCGTCGCTCCTCGGGGAATAAATTGATGATCCGCTCAAGCGCCTGATTTGCATTATTGGCGTGTAATGTGGAAATCGCGAGGTGGCCAGTTTCTGCGAACTCCAGCGCATGTTCCATTGTCTCTCTATCACGAATTTCTCCTATTAATATGACATCAGGTGCTTGTCGCAGAGTATTTTTCAATGCATTGCGGAAACTGCGGGTATCGACACCGACTTCCCGTTGATTAATGACGCTCTTTTTGTGTTTGTGCACGTACTCAACGGGGTCTTCTATGGTGATAATATGACCACCAGAATTGGCATTACGGTGGTCTATTAGCGCGGCGAGAGAGGTGGATTTACCTGAACCCGTGCCGCCAACAAATAGCACTAGCCCGCGCTTTGTCATGATAATGTCTTTAAGTACCTCGGGGAGCCCTAACTGATCAAATTGAGGAATATCAGTGTTGATATTACGCGCAACAATCGAGACCTCGTTGCGTTGTTTGAAAATATTAATGCGGAAACGACCAATGCTGGGAATAGAGATGGCGAGATTCATTTCTAACTCATGTAAAAATGATTCTCGTTGCTCCTCATCCATTATCGAGTTTGCGATACTCTCAATTTCACCCGCTTTGTAGGGCGTTTGAGAGAGGGGTTTGAGGGTTCCCTGGAATTTTGCACACGGTGGTGCACCTGTGCTGAGGTAGAGATCTGAACCGTCTTTTTGAGCTAAAACTTTAAGGAAGGGGTCGATGGGAGTGCCCATGGTATCTCCATGCATTCGAGGTGCCGAGTAAGGATACAGGAGAGTATAGCCAGCTCATGGAAGGTTGTAGGTTCTATAGAATTTGATCTATGCGGCCGCTACCCTTAAAAAAAAGTGACACGCACTATCATTTGGACGTCGCTGAAAGTAATATAGTCAAATTGACTTAAACTGTGGCAGAAGCTCCTCCTATCCTTCGGTTACGTAAATTCATGTAGACTTGGGGGCAAAAGGGGGGTAGCCGTACCAATTTGTGGGCAGTGGAAACTGCATGCGCCAACGAATTGGTTTGATTATCAATCCAGCAGCGGGATTGTCGCTATGCGTTCAAACTTTGCTGTTTTCAAATAATAACTAAGACGTAAATCTTATGACGACAACAACAAATGGAAAGCTCTCGGTAAGGGAGAAAGTAGGTTACAGTCTTGGAGACTTTGCAGCCAACCTGGTCTTTCAAACGCTTGTAACGTATATCGTGTTTTTCTATACCGACGTGTATAAGTTGAGCAATTCAGCGGCTCAATCGGTCATTTTTTGGTGTGGCATTATCGGTGGGGTTTTGTTTGCCCCCGTGATGGGCATGATCGCAGACCGTACCAAAACACGATGGGGAAAGTATCGCCCATGGATACTGTTTACGGCTATCCCATTTGGTGTCCTTATATTCTTCACGTTTTCAACGCCGAATTTCGGCGAAACGGGCAAAATTGTTTACGCTTTTGTAACCTATTTGCTGCTGGTTTCTCTGTACACCGCTAATAATTTGCCTTACGCATCCTTAAGTGGCGTGCTCACCGGTAATATGGCGGAGCGCAATAGTCTGTCGGCCTATCGGTTTGTTGCCGTTATGGGTGCTCAGTTCATCATTCAGGTACTTATGCTGCCCATTATTATGATGGCCGGAGACGGCGATCAAGCGCTAGGTTTCGAAAAAATAACCTTGGTCTTTGCGTTTGTTGCAGTCGCTTGTTTTATCGTAACTTTCTTAACCACTAAAGAGCGGGTTGTTGCTCCTCAAGAAAGTGACTCACGTGTTGTCGATGATTTGAAAGATCTGCTCGGTAACGTTCCGTGGCTCATTATGCTGGGCGTAGTCGTGCTGGTCTTCGTCACGCTTGCACTGAAAGGTGGTATGTATATTTACTACTTTGATAATTATGTGAGCGAGCCTGCTTTAGCCGTTTTCCTAGAAAATATGGGGTTCAATAGCTTTATCTCAGGGCTCACATCCTTCTTTGGCAGCCTTGGTTTTGCCTTTGAATGGCCGGAAAGCCCAGTGGCTTCCGGTTTTGGGCTGTTTAACGGTAGCGGCATTATAATGATGATTGTCGGCATCGGTTTTTCCAAGCCACTGGCTGATCGTTTTGGTAAACGCAATATTTACGGCATTTTCCTTGTTATCTCTACTCTCTTTGTTCTTGCCTTTGTGGCGATACCCCCAGAGTCGGTAGGTACCATGTTTATTAGCCAGATTCTGCACGGATTTTTCTACGGCATTACTATTCCATTATTATGGGCCATGATTGCGGATGTAGCCGATTACTCGGAGTGGAAGAATAATCGCCGCGCGACGGCTGTTATTTTCTCCGCCATGATACTGGGATTAAAAGGTGGCCTTACCGTGGGAAGTACTATCGCAGCTATGGTGTTGGCTTCTTATGGTTACGACGCCAACCTGGAGTCTCAAAGCTTAGAAACGAAAGAGGGCATTAAGTTAGCCGTAAGTGTCTTTGCTGCAATCCCTTTCTTTGTTGCAGCAGCCAGCATGTTTTTCTATCAAATTAACAAAAAAATGGAAACGCAAATTGAAACTGATTTGGCAGCGAGACGACCTGCTACAGTGTAAATACATTCAATGAACAGGGCGCTTAGATAGCGCCCAATTTTTAAGATTTAAAAGGTTATTAAACTCATGGCTGATGAAGAATACTCAGAATTGGATTTTGATGAAGTGAATGCGAAAGCCATTTCGCAGCCGCTGGTCAAGAATATATATACGGCTGATCCGTCCGCACATGTCTTTAACGGAACACTCTATATATACCCCTCACACGATATTGATGCAGGGATTCCGTTCAATGATAACGGCGACCATTTCGGGATGGAGGATTATCACGTAATCTCCATGGATTCCCCTGAAAGCGAAGCGGTTGATAATGGCGTAGCGTTACATGTTAAAGATGTGCCGTGGGCAGAGCGCCAAATGTGGGCGCCTGATGCTGCGCACAAAGCTGGAAAGTACTACTTATACTTCCCTGCGAAAAAGGCAGACGGTATTTTTCAAATAGGTGCCGCCGTTTCTGATTCACCTACCGGCCCATTTGTTGCTCAACCTGAAGCCATTAAAGGCAGTTACACCATCGACCCCGCCGTTTTCGAAGATAACGACGGTGAATACTATATGTATTTTGGTGGTATCTGGGGCGGTCAGTTACAGAATTATCGTAATAATCAATACGGTGCTAATACCACAGAGCCAGCCGATGACGAACCAGCCTTAGGCCCCATCGTTGCCAAAATGAGCGATGACATGCTGGAGTTCGCCGAAGAACCCCGTGAAATCGTAATGTTGGATGAAGACGGTAATCACGTTCTGGCTGGTGATCACGAGCGTCGTTTCTTCGAAGCATCATGGGTACACAAATACAAGGGTAAGTACTATTTCTCGTATTCCACCGGCAATAGTCATTTCTTATGTTATGGCATTGGTGATAGCCCTTATGGCCCATTCACCTATGGTGGACGCATCTTAAACCCAGTAGTGGGTTGGACCACGCACCATTCTATATGTGAGTATGAAGGGCGTTGGTTTTTGTTCTACCATGATTCAACCTTATCAAAAGGGGTTACTCATCTTCGATCTATTAAGATGGCGGAAATTACTTATGATGAAAATGGCAAAATCAACACTTTAGACCCTTATATTGGTTAAACGCCAACACAAATAGTGTTTCTTTTTTATGAATCTGCCAGCGCAATGCTGGCAGATTATTCATTTTCCTATTGTTTGTTTGTTTGTTTGTTGCATTACTTTCCTTCTTTTTTCTTTTTAGTGTTTTCTTCAAATGTGTGGGTCTCTTTCGGTTTTGGGCTAGACTTACTCAACAGTGCGTTGCTGCGTCACTTAAGTGTCAACTTAATGCTAGTGAGAGTGGAGGTCGTTATGTCTACGGAGGAGCGTGCGTGTTGTTATCAAGGGCCAAATGGAGAGCGTTGTGACGATACCGCCGAGCACGATGGTTTGTGCTATTGGCACGATGAATCTAAAAAAAAACGGGAGCCCGATCTTGTTGAACGTTTAGAGGCGCGCGCTAGGACAGGCAAACCCATGATTGGGTTTAGCCTACGCAATACCGATTTAACGAGTATTAACCTTGTTCGCCACGGTTCTTCTGAAGGATATTGTTTGATCCATAGTGATCTATACCGCGCAGATTTAAAAAGCTCCCACCTTTTTAATATCGACCTAACCGGCACGTCTTTAATGAAGGCCAATCTTACCAAAGCGAATTTGAATTGCTCCACTTTAAAAAATGCTAATTTACTGGGCGTAATATTAGAAGGCACTAAAATGGATAATGTCGCGTGGGATAATGCCGTAAGACAAGAAAAAATGGCATATGTAACCAAGAATGACCGAGAGCAGCAAAGCGACTACTTCGAGCAAGCCGAAGAAATATACCGAAATTTACGCCGTACAACGGAATCACAAGGTTTATTTGAAAATGCTGGGCGATTCTTTCAAAGAGAAATGATAATGCGGCGCTACCAACTGCCTCGCTACAGCGCGCGCAGAATGCTCTCTAAGCTTGTAGATTTGTTTTGCGGTTATGGTGAAGAACCCTCTAGGGTTGTTAGCTTTTCATTGGCCATTATTTTTTCCTTTTCCGTTATTTATTTTTTGGCAGGTATTGCAGACGGTGCCGTTGAAGTGCAGTACTCCTCTGATCTATCGGTTAAACATAATGTCATCACGTTTTTTCAATCGCTTTATTTTAGCGTTGTCACGTTTACAACATTAGGCTATGGCGACTTGTCGCCGGTAGGGTTTACTCGAGCATTTGCGGCCATTGAAGCGTTTGTTGGCAGTTTTACGCTGGCGCTGTTTGTTGTGGTCTTTGTGAAAAAAATGACACGTTAAACCTACGGCCGTGTAACGATTGTTGTTTGCATACTATGAGGGGGACGTTATTCTGGTGCGGTAAACATTTCGTCGGGTGAAAACCACAACGTTTTATCGTGTAAGGGGGTATCTTTTGGAAGGGCATCATTGGTAAGTGTGTAGATAGTTCTATTGATGAGCTTGGAACGTCGAATATCTTCACCAAAATAGGCCATAAATAATTGTTGGAATGACCCGTCTTTATAGGCTTCGAGGAAGCCGCGTTCTAACGCTTGCGCCAGTAGTTCATTTTCGTTTGCCACAAAAAAGTAAAAGGCACTGGGATAATTCAGGGCAATATTATTATCAATAATCGTGTTCAAATTGTCGTTCGGGTTAGTTTCAATCAGATGTTTTTCGAGCCGTTCAATTTCATCCCATATTTCGATGATACCTCTTGGGAAGTAATCAATTCGCTTGTTTTGCAATAAATTATAAATGCCCTTCCAATTGTAAGAGGTTCGCACGTTAAAATGATGATTTTTAAGAATAGCGGTATCCGGCCAGTCGTGACCTTGTCCGGCTTTAAGTGCCTTTAATGTGTTAATACTGTTGATTGAGGAAAAAAGTTCGGCATTGTCTTGATGGATCATCAGCAATCGCCAGCCGATTAAACCACGGAAAATCGGTACTCGAATGGGCCGTACCTGTTCTTCTCGCGCGGTATCGGTATGCATCCAGGTGACGTGAAAGCGGCCCTCTTTTAAGTAACGGATATTACGCGTAGTGGGCACCGGTGGAATGGGCACCGCCTCTAACAGGAAAGGCTGCCCAGATTTTGTCAGAGCTAGTTGCAGTAGATCAACAAAGTATTCGAACCGGTGGGTATACACTCGGTCTTCGGGCACCACAATATGACGCACTAGTAATACGTCGTTAGTGGGTTCTGCAGTGTTGTGTGTGTCAGCGTGTGCGAGTACGGGCACTAAAACGAACATAATTAAGAGACTATGGCCATTGGCTGGCCAGAGGACGAGAGCGCGCAGGATTTTGGCAAGAATAGCGATTGTAGTTCCTAGGGCAATTACCCGTCTTTTAGACGATCAATTCTACGTTAATGTTTTTTAAGCCGTTATTGAATCATAGCTAATCTTCGACATAAATATCGAGCGATTTTACCGATAGAAGTGGCTGCTACAGTGTGAAGGGGCTATTGCTGGCCTGCCGCTTGGATTCTAACTGTTAACGACATTACGGGCTCGTAGTGATCAGCATGTTTAACGGGCTGATGTTTTCGGTTGAAATGGCTGATTGGCAAGTGGGGAAAATAGAGGGCTCATGGGTGGTGTGGAATAGCAAACAGGGCTCGCCAGTTAGGCACGGGCAGGTTTCTGACGTTACACGGATTTAACCCTTAAATACTATTAGATTCATATATTTAATTTAATATATCTATCGCATTGAGGGCGGTAGATTGTACGGGTAATTGAACGGCCTACATCGAGTGGTTCAGGCTTAACCTCAACCCTCAATATTGCACCGGTAGGCAAAACCCTTCAGCAGGAGATTTATCATGCAAGACAACAGTAGTGGCTCGTCAGGCAAATGTCCCGTTATGCACGGCGGTAACGTAAAAATGGGTGGTGGCACCCAAAATATGGACTGGTGGCCCAACCAACTAAACCTTAGAATTCTTCATCAAAATAGCGAAAAAATCAGCCCTCTAGGCGATGACTTCAATTATGCCGAGGCTTTCGAAGCGCTCGACTTAAGCGAAGTTAAGCAAAACCTTACAGAGGTGATGACCGATTCGAAAGACTGGTGGCCCGCAGATTATGGTCACTATGGCCCTTTTATGGTGCGTATGGCGTGGCATGCGGCCGGTACTTATCGCACCGGCGATGGCCGTGGCGGTGCTTCTACCGGTAATCAGCGTTTTGCCCCACTGAATAGCTGGCCTGACAATGGGAATCTCGATAAAGCTCGCCGTTTGTTATGGCCCATTAAGAAAAGGTACGGCAATAGCCTCTCGTGGGCCGATTTGTTTATTTTGGCTGGCAATGTAGCCATTGAATCCATGGGCTTGAAAACCTTTGGTTTTGGTGGGGGTCGAGAAGATATTTGGGAACCCGAAGAAGATGTTTACTGGGGCGCAGAAAGTGATTGGCTGGGTAATGAGCGTTATTCCGGTGAGCGCGATTTAGAGAACCCGCTTGCGGCTGTGCAAATGGGCTTAATCTACGTTAACCCAGAGGGCCCCGATGGTAATCCAGACCCCATCGCTTCTGGTCGAGATATACGCGAAACTTTTGCGCGCATGGGTATGGACGATTACGAAACGGTTGCTCTTACCGCCGGTGGACACACCTTTGGTAAAGCTCACGGTGCCGGAGACGCGGCGCATGTTGGTGCTGAGCCAGAAGCTGCGCCCATGGAAGAAATGGGTTTTGGTTGGGCAAGTACTTATGGCAGTGGCAAAGGCCGGGATACGATAACCAGTGGTATTGAAGGTGCGTGGACAGCCAACCCTATTCAATGGGATAACGGATATTTTGACGTCTTGTTTGGTTATGAATGGCAACTTGTTAAAAGCCCTGCCGGTGCAAACCAGTGGGCACCAAAGAAACTTGCTGAAAAAGACCATGCACCTGATGCAGAAAATGCCAGTAAGCGTGTTGGCCTAATGATGACCACCGCAGATATGGCCATGAAGGAAGACCCGGCTTACCGCAAAATTTCCGAGCACTTCCATAAAAATCCCGAAGAGTTTGCCGACGCGTTCGCCCGTGCATGGTTCAAACTTACCCACCGTGACATGGGGCCAGTCAGTCGCTACAAAGGTAAAGAGGTTCCGAGTGAAACCTTAATGTGGCAAGACCCATTGCCCGCAGCCACAGGTAATGCCATCAGTGGCAATGATATTGCGAACCTAAAGGCACAGTTGCTTGAATCTGGGCTGAGTGTTTCCGAGCTGGTTTATACCGCATGGTCATCTGCCGCAACATACCGCGGTTCTGATTATCGTGGCGGCGCAAACGGCGCACGTATTCGTCTCGCGCCGCAAAAAGATTGGCAGGTGAACCAACCTGAGCAACTGCAAAAAGTATTGGGCATATTCGAAGGTATTCAGAAAACTTTTAACGATACTCAAACCGCCAATGTATCGTTGGCCGACCTCATTGTTCTTGGTGGCAGCGTTGCAATCGAAAAGGCGGCACTTAATGCAGGGCATGAAATAACCGTTCCTTTTATGCCAGGTCGTGTGGATGCTTCACATGAACAAACCGATGCAGAGTCGTTTGATGTATTAGAGCCTATTGCTGATGGTTTTCGTAATTACAGCAAGAAAAGTTACCGAGTGTCGGCCGAAGAGTTATTGTTGGATCGCGCACAATTGCTCACCTTAACGGCACCGGAAATGACCGTTTTAGTCGGTGGCATGCGTGTGCTCAATACGAACTTCGAGAACGGTCAGCAGGGTGTTTTTACCCATAACGTGGACATGTTAACCAACGATTTCTTTGTTAATCTCACTGATATGAATACGGTATGGAAGCCCATTCCCAATGTTGCCGGTGAATTCGAAGGCCGTGACCGCACTACCGGCGACGTTAAGTGGCGGGCAAGCCGTGTAGATTTAGTGTTTGGTTCCAATTCACAGTTGCGAGCGCTGGCCGAAGTGTATGCTTGCGATGATACAAAAGAAAAATTCGTTCAAGATTTTGTTAAAGCATGGGTGAAAGTGATGAATGCTGATAGATTCGATTTAAACTAAAACCGCTAGACGAGCCCCTGAAAGCTTTTTAATTTGAAGGTTTCAGGGGTTTTTAATGTGTTGGGTTACTTAGGTTTTGGTCAGAACGTTGTAACGCTGATTGAGTCTTAAGGTAGGGGGAGTATTACGGTGCTCCGAGCGTATCGAAAGCGGCCTTTAGTTTCTGATTAATGTCGTCGTTGGTAATGCGTTTTTCCTCACTACTAAAATTATCGAAGAATGTAGGAACAGAAAGGCTCGCTTTAAGTTGTCCACCGAAGTAGGGCGCTGACTTACCCGCTGCTTCAAGTACATTTTTGGCGCCGCCGGGCCCTGGCGATGTTGCCAGTAATACCATGGGTTTGTTTTGAAATACTTTTGGGTTAATACGGGACATCCAATCGAAGATGTTTTTGTAGGCAGCGGAGTATGAACCGTTGTGTTCCGCGTATGAAATAATAAGCGCGTCGGAAGTTCCAATTCTCTCAAATAATTGCAGTGCAAGTTGCGGTATTCCCCCCTCCATTTCCTTATCGACACTAAAAATGGGCAATTCATAATCGCGCAAATCGATTACCTCACATTCGTGTAATGGGAGCAAAGTAACGCTATAGCGGATTAATTGTTTGTTGATGGATTTGGCGCTACTGCTGGCAGCAAAGGCGAGAATTTTCATCGTATGGTTGCCCTGTCGTTAGTAATTTTTGTATGCTTAAATGAGAAGTATTTAAGCATATTACGTCGTTTTAGGTATTCGTGCTTCCTTCTTCAATCTTAGCGCCCAATTTTACGTAATGTAAGTTTAGGTGTTCAAACGGGCTACGATTACTGCTGCTCGTTAATCTAATGATAGGGGTACATTTTCTTGGTTTAATTGTCGTGGAGGGCGGGGGGTATAGTACGCACCTGTATGAGTGAAGGTTAATTATGCGTTATTGCGATAGCCATGGGCCTGTTTTGGACGCTGGCTTTGTAATGAAAGACTATTCTCGCTAACGCAATCAGGATGATTTTCGTGCCTTCCTTGTTGTATGCGTTACTCATCTACCCTTGTTAAAGTTGTTCTATCGGTCGTGCACGCCAGAGGCTTTATAGCGGCCAATAAATGTACGAGGTAGGCAGCGTTCTACACGATGGTAATGCCGTTTTTCGCGCGATGACATTGAGCTGACAATTTCATTGCTAAACTGATCCATGACGAAACGGATCATTGTCAGATTTCTTAGGGATACACCACTTACAATTAAAAGGCATTCGCATGTTATCGAGCCGACTCCATACTTTAGTGTTATTCACACTTATAGGCGTTTTTTCTTCGTTTGTTCAAGCCAATCGCTATGAGGCAGAACTTGATGCGTTACTGGCTAAAATGACGCTGGCCGAAAAAATAGGACAAATGAACCAATACAACGGTTTTTGGGACGCAACGGGCCCGCAGCCAGACGAGGGCGATGCGAAGAAAAAATACGAACATTTGCGCGAAGGCTTAGTTGGTTCGGTTTTAAATGTGTCTGGTTATGAGCGAGTGCGCGAGCTTCAATCATTTGTGGTTAATGAAAGCCGTTTAGGTATACCGCTAATCTTTGGTCTTGATGTGATTCATGGCCATAAAACCATTTTCCCTATACCGCTGGCCGAATCCGCAAGCTGGGATATGGAAGCGATTGAGCGTTCTGCCCGATTAGCGGCAATAGAATCATCTGCGCAGGGTATTAATTGGACGTTCGCGCCTATGGTCGATATTTCCGAAGATGCGCGTTGGGGGCGAGTGGCAGAAGGCGCAGGTGAAGATCCCTACTTGGGGCAGCATATTGCCGTTGCGCGAGTCAATGGGTTTCAGGGGGATGATTTATCGGCGGTTGATACTATAGCGGCCTGCGCAAAACATTTTGCGGGGTATGGTTTTGCCGAAGGTGGGCGTGATTACAACCGTGTCGACGTTAGCCCGTATACGTTACACAATACTATTCTTCCTCCGTTCGAAGCCGCCGTAAAAGCGGATGTTAAAACAATCATGAATGCGTTTAATACATTAAATGGTATACCTGCATCGGGCTCTGAATATTTACAGCGTGATATATTAAAAGGTAAGTGGGGCTTCCAAGGTTTTGTTGTATCGGATTGGGCATCGATTAAAGAAATGGTTGACCATAGTTTTGCGACTAATAATGAGCATGCCGCGGCGCTAGCGGTTAAAGCCGGTTCAGATATGGATATGGAAGGTTATGCCTATGTGAATCATTTGGAATCGTTAGTAAGAGAAGGCAAAGTTGATGAAAAGCTCATCGATGATGCCGCTCGCAGAATATTGCGAGTGAAAATGGAATTGGGTTTGTTTGAAGATCCTTATAAATATACGGATAAAACACGAGAAGCAGAGGCTCTCTATCATCCATCACATTTAGCCGCTGCGCGAGATATGGCTAAACGTTCAATAGTATTGCTAAAGAACGAAAAGCGTCTTTTACCGTTGAATAAAAACCAGCAAAAAATAGCTGTTATTGGGCCGCTTGCTGCGGATAATAATAGTGTGTTGGGTACGTGGCGTGTTTCTTCCGACGATCATTCAGCCGTGTCTTTGGTGGATGGATTAAAACAATATTCCAATCACTTTACCTACGAACAGGGCGTAAAGTTCAGCATTGGCGAAGAAGCATTCTCTCAGCATATTATTGCCAATACCACGGATCGAACGGGTATCGCCGAGGCTGTGGCGCTGGCAAAAGAATCGGATGTAGTGGTGATGATGTTAGGTGAGCATGGTTTTCAGTCCGGTGAAGGTCGAAGTCGTTCAAACATTCAATTGCCAGGGTTGCAGCAAGAGTTGCTAGAAGAAGTTTATGCCGCAAATAACAATATTATATTGCTCGTCGCTAGTGGTCGGCCGTTAGATTTAAGCTGGGCAGATGCGCATATTCCAACGATTGTTCAAACATGGCAGCTGGGTACTGAGAGCGGTAATGCGATCGCCGATGTGTTGTTTGGGGAGTATAACCCCAGTGGCAAGTTACCTATGAGTTTTCCTCGTAATGTTGGGCAACTTCCTACGACCTATCGTCAGTTGAGTACTGGGCGTAGTACGCCGAAAGACAATGTGTTTTGGTCGCACTACACAGATATTGAAAGTGACCCGTTGTATCCCTTTGGTCATGGGTTAAGTTATACCGATTTTAAATACTCGAAGCTAAAAGTAAAAACGTTAAAGGATAACCGCGTAAAGATTAGTGTGAAGGTTAAAAATACGGGAAAATATGAGGGTGAAGAGGTTGTACAGCTTTACCTTCGTGATCGAGTGGCTTCTACGGTGCGGCCAGTAAAAGAATTGAAAGGTTTCAAAAAAATACTCCTCTCTGCTGGAGAATCTCAGAAAGTTGAATTTGTTCTAACCGAAAAAGAGATGGGCTTTTACAATGCCAAAGGCGAGTTTTTACTTGAAGATGGCGACTTTGATGTAATGGTAGGGGGTGGTTCTATCGACGGTTTAACGGATAGGTTTACGTTATAGCGGTATTACGTTTATAGCGTCTTAGGTTGACATTAATCGTTACCCGTTCGAATTTGAACGGGGTTTTGCAATGAAAACTTAAAACGCTCAGTTTATTAGAGCCATGGATGGCTCAATTTCCCAACAAAATAACGGTGATGGTACTGTTTTGGGTGCGGTCACGGGTTTGATAGGGAGCCCGTGCTTGGAAGGGCAGGCTTACGAAGGTGGTAGTTGCAGCGGGGCAGCAAGTGATTAGGGCTGGGCACAGGCCCTTGCAGGTACCGAATACCTTAAATGGCACCGGTGGCTTTGCCGGATACAGTGATTGGCGTGTCCCTAATATTAAAAAAATACTGTCGATTATAGAAGTGCCTTGCTCCTCCCCATCGATTAACAGTGATCGCTTTCTTGCGGCCTCTATCGGTAACTACTGGACGGGACAGTCTGGTTGGGCCGTGTACCGACAGTAGTTGTTTTGTCTTCTAATCTCTAGCGAGTGTATTAATTTGGGCTCGTGCCTTACTCTTCAGTGTGTTTTATCATAAGCGCCTTAGTAAGGGTAGAGGTGCTAGGCACGGATAGAATTTTTCCGTGCGTAGATTGGCATGCAGTTTTATAAAGAGCGCGATTAAACGTTTAATGTGTGAGGTTGAGTAAACGCAACCATATCCTCTAAGGGAAGCGGTTTGGCAATGAGAAAGCCCTGCATTCCATCTACGCCGATTCGCGTTAGAACGTTAAGGTCCTCTTCTCGTTCAATACCTTCAGCAATTACCTTTATATTCATGTGTTTCGCCATTTCTACAATGCCCGATACAAGCGCTTGATGGCGAGGTTGCGTGTCTATTTGTTGAATTAAAAATTGATCGAGTTTCAATAGGTCAATATCAAGGCTTAGCAGGTGAGTTAGGGATGAAAAGCCTGTACCGTAATCATCTAGCGCAATGGTGATCCCCTCACGGCGTAGCCGATCAAACTGGTCTTTACAATCGTCTGCTTTGTTAATGATTTGGCGTTCTGTGAGTTCGAGGCACACTTTGGTTGCGGGTAGTCGAAATTCATGTAGCCAGTGTAGAAATAGATCGCAAAAATGTGGGTGCTCCAGTTGTGAGGCGCACACATTGATAGAGATAGTTCCGATTGATTTCTTGAGCGTGTTCAAATGATGTAGGAGCGTCGCCGATTTTTGAACGACCAACCGTGTTATATCGTTAATTACTGGTGAGCGTTCGGCGAGGTTGATGAAGTCGTCAGGAGGCACGCTACCTAACTCCGGTGAATGCCAGCGTACTAGCGCTTCTACCGAAAGAGAATTATTGTTTGTAAATAGCAGAGGCTGAAAGACTACGTCGAACTCTGCGTTGCTCGTGGCTTTTCCTAAGCACTGCTCAATGCGGTGTACGCGGGAAAACTGTTCTGCCATGCTTTCGGTAAAAAAACAAACATTACTTGATGTGGCATTCTTAGCTTCGTACATTGCAAAGTCGGCATTTTTAAGAAGAAGATCTAGGCTGTCTGACTCAGGGTAAAACGCTACGCCTATGCTTGTGCGCATCATAAGTTGACTGCCTTCGATGACAAAAGGGGAGGCAAAGGCCTGTTCCAGCCGTGTCAATAGTGGATAGACCTCATTATCGTAGTGGAGAAGATCCGTTAGCACGACAAATTCATCGCCGCCCAGCCGTGCGAGTAAGTCTGAGTCGCGCACCTCTTGTTCCAATCGGTTTGCGAGTTGTTTTAATAGTTCATCTCCTACTAGGTGGCCGTAGCTGTCGTTGACCTTTTTAAAACCATTGAGATCGAAAAACAATAGGGCCACGCTCATTTTATGGCGTTTAGCGCGAAAAATAACACGGTTACCTGCTTCGTGAAGATAGGTGCGATTAGGGAGGCCGGTTAAAGGGTCGTGTTTACTTTGTGCCTCTAACTGCATATTTCGGTAGGCGGAATCTTCCAGTGCATGGCGTAACTGTTGTTCTATTAGTTTGCGCTCTCTTGCGTAATAGAGACTGCGGGAGAGCATGTCTGGCGTAATATCATTTTTGGAAAGGTAGTCTTGAGCGCCGTTATGTAAGGCCTCTACCGCTACGTCAAAATTATCTTGGCCAGTAAGAACTACAATCGGTAGGTCTGGAAACCGGAGGCCTAGCTCGGAAATATTCACCACTCCTGATCGATCCGGCAAATCCATGTCGAGTATTAAAACTTCAAAAGAGCCATTGGCCAGCGTTTCGGTGATTTTCTCAAAGCGATCGACGCACACAATATGACATTTTCCATCAAAGGCTTGGCTAAGCATTTCTTTTACCAGTGCTTCGTCTGCGGGGTTATCTTCCACCATCAGAAAAACGTGCTGGTAGGTGCTCTCGTGTGATCGTTCGAAATCTGTCGCAGTAGCCGCAAGTGCTGTTTTCATACGATGATCCCTTCTGTGATTGTTCATGCTTGCGCCAATGTGCAGGTTATACAGAGACCACCTAAAGGGGATGAGCTAAATTCTAGGTGACCACCGTGCAGTTGTGTAATGCGTTCACAATAGCCGAGCCCCATACCAATACCGGGGTATTCTTCTTGCCTGTTTAGCCGTTTAAACGGGCGGCTTAGCTCAATCCAATGCTTCTCGTTAACGCCTATACCATTGTCTTCCACACAAATGGTTATGGTGTTTGGGGTGTTGTCGATACGTATGCGAATCTGCGGCGGTATGTCTGTTGTGGGTGAATGAAACTTTAAAGCATTCTCCAGTACACAGTAAAAATATAATTGCCATTGTTCTGCATCGCCGTTTATCTCACAGGCGCTTGGCACATAGTCTATGGTTGCGTTGGTTTCCAGCAGTTGGGGTTGCAGTTTGCGTAGGGCCAATTGCAGTGCTTCGTCTATAGTAAAAGGCTTTAACGTTTCTCTATGGGTTTCTAGTCGAGAGTACTGTAGTAACGCGGCAATCATACTTTGTGCCTGTTCGCCATTTTCCTGAATTAACTGGAGCCAGTAGCGTTCCTTATCATTTAGTTTGGCGTCAAGATTACGTGATAGAAGAAGTGAAAACTGTACGACTGCACGCAAGGGTGCTCCCATGTCGTGAGATAAGCCGTAGATTAGCTGTTGAAGATTCTGTTGCGGGTGTTCGAGGGGTTGGTCTTTTTCAATGTTTATGATAACCGACATGTTAGTCACCCTTCATTGGTAGGCGTACAATTTCAATCCAGAAATGTTCTATCATTTGTATCACTTTGATAAAATCGTCGAGCTGTACCGGTTTGGTGATAAAACAATTGGCGTGTAGGTTGTAGGCGTGCTGAATGTCGGTGGCGGCTTCTGAACTAGAGAGTACAACAACGGGGATTTTACCCAGCGTATCGTCTTGCTTTATGGCCTTGAGTACCTCGCGCCCGTCAATTTTTGGGAGGTTTAAATCCAATAGAATTATATCTGGGCTGTTAATGTTAAAGTAGACACCACGTTTGTATAGGTAGTTTAGAGCTTCTTCCCCATCAGTTACCACATCCAGCTGGTTATTGAGTTTTCCGAAATTAATTAACCCTTCGCGCGTTAGTTCTACATCGCCAGGGTTGTCTTCTATAAGCAATATATTGATTGAACCCATGATACCGTTATCCCTAGCGATGAGTGTTGAGTGGTAGTTTTACGACACTTAACCAGAATTCTTCAATTGACTTGACAGCCAATAAAAATTTATCGAAATCTATAGGTTTGGTGACGTAGCTATTGGCGCTGTGTTGATAGCTTCTTGCTACATCCTCGCCCGCATCGGATGATGTCAACATAATAACGGGGATGCGATGGCTGGCTGGATTATTGCGAATGGCCGCTAGAATTTCAAACCCGTCTATTTTTGGAAGATTTATATCCAAGAGTATAATGTCAGGTAAATTACGTCCCTCTTCAATGTAGTCTAGTGCTATTTGGCCGTCCTCAATAACGTCTAATTGATTAGCGATATGAGCATCCTCAAATCCGGTTCGCACAAGCTCAATGTCACCTGGGTTGTCCTCAATGAGTAGTATTTTGGCTGGTTTTAATGCCATGTTAGATCTCCAATGGGTGTGATGCGGAGGGAGGTTCTTTGAATTCCTCTAATTTTGGCCATACGATGATGAAGCGAGTACCTTGGCCCAGCTCTGATTCAATGTGTATTAACGCTCCGTGCTGTTCTACTATTTTTTTGCATATCGCGAGGCCAATGCCGTTGCCGGGAAATTCATTTTTACTGTTTAGGCGCGTAAATATTTGGAATAATTTGGGTTGGTATTTGGGGTCGATTCCAATACCGTTGTCTGTTACAGCTATTTCCCATCTACCATTTTTATCTTCTACCGTTATTTTTACTTTTGGTTTTTCGGAGTGATTAAATTTGATGCCATTGCCCACCAAATTCATAACTAGCTGGAACAATTGTGAAGGTACGGCG
Organism: Teredinibacter purpureus; assembly: GCF_014217335.1. Lineage (NCBI taxonomy): Bacteria > Pseudomonadati > Pseudomonadota > Gammaproteobacteria > Cellvibrionales > Cellvibrionaceae > Teredinibacter > Teredinibacter purpureus. The sequence continues at coordinate 2,828,076 of NZ_CP060092.1, forward strand.
CGAATACAGGGTAGAGATGGGCTCCAGGAAAACTCGGCATTTTTTTCGTTTAGCATTGCTGATAATGTAGAGTAGGTTTGTGCGCAAATCGTTGTTAATTCCACGTCAGAGTATGCATCGGTGTTTTGATCTAGGCGGCAGAAAGTGAGGATATCGCTCACCATTTCTCTCGCGCGCGCGGCGCCATCCGTAATATATTGTAAATAGCCGAGGCTTTTTTCGTCTAGTTTTGTTGCGGCGTGCTTTTCGAGTAATTGACTAAAGCTTAAGACCATTCGTATAGGTTCTTGTAAATCATGCGAGCAAATAAACGCGAAACGTTCTAGTTGCTCGTTGGAATGCCGAAGCTTTTCCAACGTAAGGTCCATCTGTCGGTTTTTATTTTCTAATTGCTTCATTGTCTGGCGGCGTTCACTTACATTCAGTAACGAGATGGAAATAAAGGGTTCTTTATCTAGCGTAATAGGCGCGAGTCCAATTTCTAGTGGTATTAACGAGCCATCTTTGTGCTGGCCTGCCAATAGAGTGCTGCTGGCGGCCATAATGCGGGGCTCCTGATCGTGAGCAAAACTCTGTCGCAATTTGTCGTGTTTGGCTCGGCTCGTCATGGGCACCAGATCTTCAACCTTCATCGATAATAGTTCTGATTCGTTATAACCAAATAGTGTGCACGCCTGGCTATTGATATCACATATTTTTCCGTGATTGTTAACCAGCATAAACCCGACGGGTAAAAGGTGATTAATACTTTGGTAGCGCTGCTTAGCTTCTTTTAGTGCTGTGCGATCGGCGACGAGATCCTCTGTTTGACTTTGTAATAAAATATGGGCGTGTTCAATATACTTATTTCGCCTCAGTAGTTTTGCCCTACCGTCCTTAACCTGCCGAAGGAACTTTCGGTTGTGGATAGTAAAGGCACTAAGGCCAAGCAGGAAAATAGCGGCTATTAGCACAGTACTAATAATAAGTGAACGCTCAAGAGCAGTGGTGACTTGATTGCCGAGGCGTTGCCCTAACTCGACGTTGAGCGTTTGAAGGGAATCTATACGCGCAACAAATTGTTCGTGCCATGCTTTAATGCTTGCGGGTAATTCGTCTTTCGGTGTGATGGAAAAATCCCTTGCCAAAAATTCAGATTTAAACACCTCGAGCGCACGATTTTCCTCTATTAATGCTGGCCACTTCCCCCAATCGTCGAGTGACATTGAGTTGTAGTAGAAATTATCTTTAGCGGATTCCCGAAGGTGTTGCTGAAATTTATTCAGTCTAAGGATGTTTGATGACCCATAATTATTATATTCAGTAAAAATTGGGGTAAGTTCAATTGCGCTTAGATAACGTTCTCTACCACGTTCGTTGAGGGTAAACTGCAAATGAATCAGCAGCGTATTTCTTTCCGCAGTCCTAGCCACTTGCTGTTGGTTAAAAATCAGCAGTACCATGCTTAGCATTATGGCGATAATAATGTAGAGTAATTTCATCCGTGGGTGTCATCTACATTGGCCAGGTACTTTTGTGTATTACCTTGTGCTCTTAGTAGGCCGTTTACTTCACGCTTAAGTTCTAAAATACGTGACTCTCGATCGAGCGACTGTTGGTGCAAAGCTTGAGAGCGACAATGTTTTTCTTCTGCCTCGGCCAGCGCCGCTTGGCTTTTCTCATACGCTTGCTTTATACCGGGGATGACGATTAACTCTGGTAATTTTGGGGCCAAAACAATGGCGGTTACGACAGAGACAGCGGCTGTGAGCATCTTTAACCATCCTTGGTATTCATAGGCTGGGTACCAAGTGACATAAATGTTGACTAGGTGTGTGGTGCCACACAGTAAAATAAAAGCAATAAACAGACCTAGTATGTTGGCATAAGGAATACTGTCTTTACGTTTAAATAAAAGAATGCCGAGTACAACCGGTATTGCATAATAAGAAAGGGCTATTGCGGCGTCTGAGATGACGTGTGTCCAAAGGATATCAGGCCGCCATAGGTAACAGTGGCCGTGCGGCATAAAGTTTGGGTTGGATAACAGTTCAAGCCATTGCATCGCGTAGTCCTTTATTGTTGGAGCAGTCGTTTAGAGTTTTAGGCTACGACGGTATTCGGTGGGCGGTTTACACATACAGTTTAAATCTAGGCTATAAGTGCAGGGTAAACAAATTATTCTGTTTGGGCATTGTCCTTAAGTTTTTCATGGGTAAAAGTGTTTGTGTAACCTGGGGTTATTCGTTGGCGAAAAATACCGGGGTTTCGCGCAATGTTTTGAATGTATTAGGCGGGGGGCTGAAATGAAAGGGGTAGTGAAGGCTGGTGTCGTCAGCGTAAATATGCGCTGACCTTTTTGAGCTTTGTGTGTAAGGGTGAAGCCTAATACTCGACCGTAGGCCCATTTTTAATAGGGCTATTGCTGAGTGCTGCGCTAGCAGGTTGCTTCATGTGAAGGGCCTGAAAAATGCTTTGGTAAGTTGTTGAAGGGGTACCGTAAATATCGGGTTAGGGGGCTATCATATTGAATAATGTCTGGGGCCAGTTAAATAATTGCTCAGCTATACTGACTTAAGTGTTTGAGAGGGCTGCGGGCCTAACATCTGATGTGGTGTTTACCTAAAATAATGGCTTATTGCGCCTGGCGATGTAACCAGTTGAACTATAAAGGACGTTTTTTATTGATCAAATGTAGGAGTGTGGCTTTGTATGCTTCCGTCGATGCGTGGTTGAGACGTTGCCGGTTAAGTGTTGCCCTCATCTTTTGTTTGGCGAGCTTTTTTGTGGTCTCTCCGGTGTCTGCTGTGCCCACTTTGGAAGCGTCTGTCGCGGTTCGCTATACTGCGGATAATCCGTTGATCGTTAACCATGTGGCTAATCTTAATCAATATTTGTCTACTCGAGAAAAGTATTTTATGGCGGTTCTAACCTTAGCGTTAGAACATTCTGGTGTGCCTTTTAAGTTGAACCCGGTAGAACTTTTACGTCATTCAGAACCTAGGGGCGTGCGTTTTCTCTATCATGGAAAATTTGATGTGCATTGGCTGAATACGACGAAAGAGCTTGAAGATGTTCTTTTGCCTATACGTATTCCGTTGTTCAAGGGGCTAATCGGCTGGCGTGTTTTACTGATTCGAGAGGCTGATATGGAACGCTATGCCGCAATCGACAGTATTGATGAGTTAAAACAATTGGTCGGGTTACAGGGGCTAGGGTGGCCGGATACGGACATCCTGTTAAAGAACGGGTTCGAAGTGGTGACAGCGACAGATTTTTTTACGATGTCTCGAATGTTGGCCTATTCAAGAGGCGATTTTTTCCCTAGGGGTGTTACGGAAATCTGGGGAGAACTGGAAGCCTATTCAAACCCAACGTTGACGGTTGAGCAGAGCATTGCGCTGGTTTACCCCGCGGCTTACTATTTTTTTGTGCAAAAGGGAAATACGGTATTACACGGTATTATAAAAGGGGGGTTACAAGCTGCCGTGGATGATGGCTCATTCGACGCGCTATTTATGACGTATTTTGGTGAGCGAATAGCGCGCAGTCAGTTACATAAACGGACTATTTTTCACTTGGATAATCCCTATCTACCACCTCTAACGCCGTTAGAGCAGAAGCGGTATTGGTTATCACTCGATTCGATACTGAGCGATCGCGCTGTTGATGAATGACCCTAACGCAAGAGCGGCCCAGCCCTAGAGCTGTAAAGAGGATTCTTTTCCGGTATGTCAGAGCGGTATAAGAACCCGTTTATTCATGCTAATGCACGTTTTAAAACTCAACATCGAAGAGTGTAGTGCGGTAGAATTACGCCTCTTCTTTGTCCCTCTTTTTCGGAGTTCTCTTTTGTCTAAGCCCACGCTGTCAAAATCTTCATTTGGCGAACTTTCGCTCGATTCGGCCTTACTGCGCAACCTGGAGGATTTAGGTTATCAACAAATGACCGATATTCAGGCCGCTGCTTTACCTCCTATTATTGAGGGGGCGGATGTTATCGGCAAGGCGAAAACGGGGTCGGGTAAAACGGCCGCCTTTGGTTTGGGGATATTGAATAAGCTGAAAGTTGAGCGGTTTCGCGTACAAACATTGGTGCTTTGCCCCACTCGAGAGCTAGCGGATCAAGTGGCTCGGGAGTTGCGAAAACTTGCTCGGGCTGTTCATAACATCAAAATTCTTACACTTTGTGGTGGTATGCCTTTTGGCCCTCAGGTGGGGTCCCTCGAGCACGGAGCGCATATTGTGGTGGGTACGCCTGGGCGCGTTGAGGAGCATGTTCGCAAAGGTAAATTACTGTTGCAGCATGTGGACACTTTGGTGCTGGATGAAGCGGATCGTATGCTAGATATGGGGTTCCAAGCGTCGCTGGACGCGATTATTGAGCATGTGCCTGCCGGACGGCAGACGTTACTGTTTAGTGCAACGTTTCCCAGTGGCATAAAGTCATTAGCGGCACGCGTACAGCGCGACCCATTAATGGTAGAGGTTGCGGCAACCCATTCTACATTAAGTATTCAACAGCATTTTTATCGTGTTGATGATAACGCCCAGCGCTTACAGGCGGTGTGCCAAGTGTTGCAGCACTTTAATGCAGAGTCGACTGTGATATTTTGCAATACCAAGCGTGAAACCGATGAAGTGGCTGTTTATTTAAAAGACCAAGGTTTTACGGCTTTAGGGCTTCATGGCGACATGCAGCAAAAAGACCGAGATCGAACACTCGTGTGTTTTGCGAACAGGAGCGTGTCAGTGTTAGTGGCCACAGACGTTGCTGCGCGCGGTTTAGATATTGAAAAGTTGGATATGGTTATTAATTATCATTTGTCGCGAGACCCAGAGGTGCACGTGCATCGAATAGGTCGAACGGGTCGGGCGGGAGAGAGCGGTAAAGCGGTGAGCTTAATCAGTGAAAAAGAACGCTATAAAATTGAGCGGTTGGAAGGTCTTTTGGGGCAACCTATTGAAGCTGAGCCCTTGCCCCTGCCAGACGAAAGTTTTGTGCCACAAAAACCACCAATGGTCACTATTCAAATTGATGGTGGGAAAAAACAAAAGGTAAGGCCTGGTGATATTGTTGGAGCTTTAACAGGAGAAGGCGGTATTGACGGCACGCAGGTCGGTAAAATTCATATATTCGATCTTTGCGCTTATGTGGCGGTAATGCGTGAGGCGTCTCGTGCTGGGTTAAAAAAATTAAGTAACGGTAAATTGAAAGGGCGGGCGTATCGAGTGCGGGTGATAGGGGTATAACACGAAGGTGCTATACCGATTGTGCGTTTGGCTTTAGTCGCGAAAGCGATAACTCAGTAGCGGTTCTTCAAAACTAAGGCGGCCGAGCTTACCGGCCCGCAGTTCGCGAATGAGCATTTCTCCGGTACGTTTTAAGTCTGGGCGCCCGTTTTGCATATAGCCTTGTTTTTTGCCGAGTAATTCGAGTACTTCGTGAGCGGATTGGGGTAATGCTTTTAGCTGGTAGCGTTTTGTTATAAGTTCGGGATAACGCTGTAAGAGGTAATCTACCGCAAACAGGCCAACGTCATCATACTCCAATGCGGTATCGCGAATTGCGCCGCTAGCAGCAAGCCTATAATTGATCATGTGGTTCGTTGCACCGGGCCAGGTCATCCCTGGGGAGTCAATCAAATAAAACGTATCTGAAATGTGGATTTTTTGCTGCGCTTTGGTAACGGCGGGCTCATTACCTACCGACGCTATTTTTTTCCCCACTAAGGTGTTAATAAGCGTGGATTTCCCAACATTGGGAATACCCATGATTAACGCGCGGATTGGTTTGATAAACGATTGGCCACGGTTAGGTAGCATTTTTTGAATTCGTGCTGGAATGGTTTTAGCCGTTGACCGGTTTTCGGTGGTAATTGCTAAAGCGTCGGTATCGCGTTGTTCGCGAAAGTAGGCCTGCCACTGTTTGGTGATGGCGGGGTCTGCTAGGTCGGATTTACTGAGTACTTTTAGGTATGGCTTGCTCCCCCGTAGGGATTCAATCATGGGGTTGCTACTTGAATAAGGAAGCCGAGCATCGAGCACCTCGATAACGACATCTACAGCTGGCATAACTTCTTTAATTTTCTTGCGGGCCTTGTTCATGTGGCCCGGATACCAGTTGATTAACATACAATACCTAGCAGTTAGGCTTTTTACGGCCAGTTGATATTTACCGGAGAACTCAAATAGAAAGTTTACGTTTCCGTGAGCCATTGGGGGACGATATAATACACGCATTCTGGCGTTGGCGGTTAGTCGCCGCGCGCATGATAGTGAAACAGATCGTGATCACCCATAGTGGGGTGGTCAAATAATAGGAAATGAAGTGATAAACGAAATAGCTGAAATGCTTGCTGAGCATGCTCAAGAAACAGCATTCCCCCTTGAACTCCCAACTATGGATCAATTGGTTGAAGCGCAGGAAGCGATGTTGATATCAGTTCCTGTCGAAATGCGGGATTATTTGTTGCATTCCAGCAACGTTATTTACGGTCACTTGGAACCTGCGACGCTAGCAGACCCGAATAGCCATACCTATTTACCCGAAATGGCTGCCGAGGCGTGGGATAAGGGAATGCCACGCGAACTATTGCCGTTGTGCGTTGATGGCGAAAGTGTGTATTGCGTTGCCGAGGAGGGCGAAGTATTTCTTTGGGAAGGTAACGACGATTTATTAGCGATTTCCGATGATGTTTGGCAGTGGGTGCGAGACGTATGGCTGCAGAGTTAGGCTAGTATACTGGATGGCTATCTAAGTGTTGGAGGGGTGTTTTGCCCCTTATCAACGGTTTGTTTTACCGCGCTCTATTCGTTTCTTTACCCCACTTATTGTTTAATAAGCCTGCGAGCGCACTAGGTTCTCGTCACTCTTTTTTGTTGTGGTTTCCTTGTTCTACTCAATAATGCTGGTTGCGAATTGATGTGTTTCACTCTCGTGTATGCCAGCACGGTAACGTATGAGTGTAAATCGAATAATTGAGTCAATTTCTGTTAGAAACCAGAAACTTATTATTTTGTATTTGCCGGTATGTATCGCAACCAACTATCTAAATTTTTCGTATCATTTTTGGTGAATATTTTTAATGCGTGCTCTTCCGTCATACTCTTTAAATTTATTAAGTTTTCAACGGCTATTTAGTTAGTTTCGCTTAATTTAGAATTAAGAGCACTGAAGTGCGTGAAGAACATTACTATGCTGCCGATTATAGGTAGATCGAACATCGCAAAAAACCATTCACTATCCTCAATTGTTCATGTTATTCCATACTTTTGTTGTCGTGCTTATAAGGCATGTAAAGTGATGGGGTGGTATAGCTTACAGGTCAATATTTTGTCGCTTAAACAATGCATACCTTCAATAAGTGTCTACACTATTATGGTGTTGTAGTGTTGGTAAACAGGAAGGGTTAAGGGGGTCAGAGTAGGTAATGTTATGTGGAAATTCGCTGTATTAGTGGTGGCGCTTTTGGCGACACCTGCGATGGGCCAAATTGCTGGGACCATTAGTGTGTACACCAACCGAGGCGATTTGGTGCGAAATGGCAACTTTAAGCGCTGGGTTCGCGAGTTCGAGGCAATTTACCCCGGTACAAGTGTACGAGTAACATTGGTCGAGCGGTATGGCGAAGAAATGGCTGAGCGTTTTGAAAAGCGTAGCTATGGTGACGTGATATTGGTTCCCACCGATATGCCAAAAGAGGCATACCCCAAATTTTTTCTACCGCTCAATGATACAGGCTTGTCGAGCAAAGTGTATTTTGCTAACAGTTGGGCCTACAAAGAACAAGAATATGCCTATACACAGGGGGTGAGCGCAGAAGGGCTAATCTACAATAAGCGTGTATTGGGTTTGGCTGGGGAGACGGAACCCCCATTAACCGTCGACCAGTTATATACGCTTTGTGAAAAAATAAAGGCGAACGGTAAAACGCCTATTTTTTTGAATGTTGGTGCAGGATGGCCGCTACAACAATGGGATAAAGCGGTGATGCAGCTATCAGAAAACGGCAACTATTATGAATCCATGCTCACTCAGGCTGCCCCGTTTTCCGCAGGCCAGCCGTATGAGACATCGCTTGGTATTGTCAATAAGCTATTCAAATCCGGTTACAGTGAACCGGATTTCATTCACGATCAGTGGCAGTCTTCGAAAGTGGCTTTTGCTGCGAATGAAGGAGGTTTATTTTTCTTGGGTAGTTGGGCAATCCCTCAACTTATTGAGGCTGGAATTGCATCTCGAGACATAGGGTTCGTACCCTTCCCTGTGGACAACACTGAACAAGCAAAAGGGATATTGAATTTTGATTGGGGTATAGCCATTAGTCGGTTCAGTAAAAACCCACAAACGGCGAAGGCTTGGCTTAAGTTTTTTTTAGAACAGTCAGATTTTGCCGATGTTTCAGGTTTTATTCCCACCGTAAAATCTCGTCAACCAGGGTTGGCGCAGCTCTCTGAATACATGGGTTATAAGCCCAAGGTTATTCAGACTGCATCCTATAATCCTGGCTTTCTACGTCTAGCGAATAAGGCCGGAATGGACTTTATGGGAGGGAGTTACGTGAGGAATATATTACTCAGTCCAGACTTCGATGGCAGCATGGCCTACTGGAACAAGCGGTGGAGTCAAGCGCTCGCAAACTTTCAATAAGTTTATTTCTAGGTTTTTACCCATATGAATGTGAGTTTAGTATCAAAGGTGGTTCTTGGTTTCTCCACCGTCATATGCCTGCAGTTTCTTGTCACCAGTTTTGGTATTTATGGTCAGTCGCGCGTTCAGGCGCAGTATGCAACTACCACAAATACTATTTTCCCTATGCTTCAAAAGAGCTCTTTACTAACACTGCAAGCACAGCGTGCGGCCCAAGCGGTCAGTATGCATGCGGCCCAAACTCAAGAATCGGCGTTAAAACCCTTAAGGGCGGCATATGAAGCTGCGATAGAACGGTACAGTATAGAGGCTGATGAGATTCGACGCATAGCCAAAGATCAACCGGAATTTATAGAAGCGATTGAATCAGCTATATACAGTTCGAATAAAGCGTTTAAAACCGGGCAGCAACATTTAAACGGGCATAGCCAATATACGGTTACAACCGAATTAGAATACCGAGCGTTAGATGACTTTGAGAAAACATGGCAGTACTTCACTGCAGACTTAAAGGATACACGATTCGTGCTGCCTGATGGCGAGCTGCCTGCTAGATGGTTATTGGAATCTCTCGAGCAGGATGCAAACGAAGCGGCTGGGCTATTGACCCGTATTCCATCGCTGCGGGAAAAAGACAAAATGGATCAAGCTGCCAAGCAGCTTATTTATTACTGGAAGAATGTAAAAGCTAAGCATACCTTAATGGTCGAGCGTTTTCCCATTATGGCGAAAGGGTTAGAACGATACGTCGCGCTTCTTAATCGCCACATTATTAGTGATGATGGTGTAATGAAACAACAGGGTATACGCTTGAATATAGCGGAGAATAACGCGTTATTATTGGCACAATTAAGTGAGGAATTAGACGTTACCATTGAAAAGCTAAATAGCCTCAATACTGCGTTGAGTAAACTCGCGGACGAGTCCTCTAATGATACCCGTAGTATTTTGAATAAAACCCAACGCATTATGATTGGCTCTTTAGTACTGGCCATTGCAATCGGTATTTTTGTAGCGTTAATGGTGGTAAATGGTGTGCGTAAGCCGTTACTCGAGTTGGTGAAACGTTTAGAGCGATTGGCTGAAAATGACTTATCGGATATTAGTACGCATCAAGCGAACGGTGAGTTTGACACTATCGCAAAGTCACTTGACGCTTTAACACGAAACTTATCGACGATAATTCGAGAAATAAAAAATCAGAGTAAAGACTTGTCGCAATTGGCAGACCAAACCTTCGAACAAAGCGCTGAATCTCGTAAAGAAGTGGATAGCCAGAGAGAGCAAATGAGCACTCTGGCGTCGGCCGCTACAGAAATGGAATATTCCGCGAAAGATGTTGCCAGTGACGCGAGTAAAACTTATGAGGTCGTGGGGGACCTTGTGCTTACGGCCCAGAACGGGCAAAACATTGTTGGCGGTAATAAAAAGCTTATCAACTCGCTTGAAACTGAACTGAATAAAGCGGCGCATGTTGTTGATCTGTTGCGCGAAGAATCAGACAATATTGGCTCTATTGTATCCGTTATTATTGGTATTGCTGAACAAACTAATTTGCTCGCGTTAAACGCCGCTATTGAAGCGGCGCGTGCTGGTGAGCAAGGGCGAGGTTTTTCCGTGGTTGCCGACGAGGTGCGCGCGCTTGCGAATAAAACACAATCCTCAACGTCAGAAATTATTGGGATAATTGATAGTCTCCAGAATAAGTCGGCGGAGGCCAATGCGATTATGGAAAAAAATAGATCTACCGCTAAAGCCTGCGTAGAGCAATCGGATTTAACCTCTGACTCTCTTAGTGATATCTTGTCGGGTTTGAATAAAATAAATACGATGACTTCATCGATTGCCACGGCTTCCGAACAGCAAAGCCGTGTCACCAGCGACCTTGCAGAAACAGTAATAGAAATTTCAACTATGGCCGAAGGTATCCAGCGGCAAGCGGTAAAAATGCAGGTCTCAAGTGAAAATCTCCAGGAAATGGCCAATCACCAAAACAACTTAACCGATAAGTTCTTATTGTAGACGGTGCGTAGGAAAGTGTATTCCCCTTGTTTAACGGCTGAGAGCACAAAATTCGAAGCGCTAAAGGTTCAGTCGTTCATGTTCCTGAACTACAGTCTTCGGTTTGTTTTTTCGTTCCAATAAAAGTACCGTTTATTATCATCACGTCGTGAATATTTTACTGTGACGACTAGCTAAGGGCATGCAATGAGTAAGGGTATTGCTGTTTGCCTCACAAGTCTGGTTTTGGGTGGGGCGGCTATCCTTATAAGGCGGTAGGTTAAAGTTGTTCATTGATGACGAATGTAGGTGGGTCTATTTGTAGTACCTGTATGTAGTACTCGTATAGTCGCAGCTCAACAGTGTTAGCCGTTGGAATCCGCGAGCAGATGCTTCCTTAAAGAGATATTGTATGCGCTATACCCTAAGGAAAATAGGGTTAAGTTATTCAGTTCGGATATAGTTATTGTCATTCGTCCGGTTGAATTTGGAATAAGGATTGGATGATATACAGGTAAAAGCCAATTCTTTCAGTAATTTGGCGTGTTAAAGGTTTACTTGTAATCCTTTCGTTGGCCTAATACTGCGTAGAAGATTTGTATTCCTTTAAGCGAAATGACTTCTATAATTCTTGGTGTTGTGACACGTAAAATTCAATTAATAATGAGTGTCTTCCGTTTGATTCAATGCTGAAATATTTGAGAGAACCTTAGGGTTCGCCTTCTCTTTGTGTATCCAACAAGAAATACTTCATTTTTTGGGGTAACAATAATAAATACGTTACGCATAGATATAATATGCTCGTTTGCATAATTTCCCGCGCAGTTTTGCTTTAAATTACTTAAACACAATGGTTTTACGTGGGTGCGTGATAAACCGCTTAGCGGGTAAGTAATCAGTGGGTTAATTAAGAATAAAACGTAAAAACCAGGTTCAATTCCGTCAGTTGTGTCAGTTGTGTCAGTTGTGTCGGATTCGTCTTTATAACTATGAGAAAAAATTCATGAAACAAGCTACTTCAAGATATTTATTGTTTTGGGTGTTGTTAGGTGCAGTATTTGGGAGTACGTCGCAAGCTCATGCGGCGACGTGCGAATATTTGATTAGCAATCAGTGGGAGGGTGGTTTTACAGGCGCCATTCGTATTTCAAATGATGGTTCTGCCGCGGTGAATGGTTGGGATGTTTCTTGGGAGTATGGTAATGGCTCTGCTGTTACTAGCTTATGGAATGCAACTTTAAGTGGTTCTAACCCCTATAGTGCTAGTCCGTTGAGTTGGAATAGTAATATCGCTGTCGGGCAATCGGTAGAGTTTGGGTTTCAAGGTACTCAAACTAACGGCTCAACGGCTGAGATACCTGTGATTACAGGTAGTGTGTGTGGAGCAAGCAGCAGCTCTTCAAGTGTGAGTTCTTCGTCTAGCGTGTCATCTTCTAGCAGTTCTTCTTCATCTAGCGTTTCGAGTTCGTCTTCTGTAAGTAGCTCAAGCTCTTCTGTAAGTAGTTCATCTTCTGTTAGCAGCTCAAGCTCGTCTAGCAGTAGTGTATCTTCTAGTAGCTCTTCTTCGTCTAGCGATGCTGAAGTTTCGATTGATTTAGAGCGAATATACCCTAATTTGTTATTTTCCGATCCGACGGGTTTGTTTCAGGCGCCTGGCGACAATAGTCGTTGGTATGTACTAGAAAAAGCCGGCTCACTTTATTGGTTAGATGCGAGCAATACTAACGCGGGTGCAGCGAATATCTATATTGATTTGCAGGACGAAACCGATAGTAATAATGAAGGTGGTTTGCTAGGTATGGCGTTCCACCCTGATTACCAAAATAACGGTTATGTCTATATCTCTTATACTGGTGCAGACGATTCTAACGACTTTTCACAAATATCCTATGTGACGCGTTTTACAGAATCTTCTGCAGGCGTATTGGATGTTAATTCACGACTCGATATTCTCACGTTGGGCCAGCCATTTAACAACCATAATGGTGGGCATATAGCGTTTGGTCCGGATGGCTACCTTTATATTGGGTTCGGCGACGGCGGTTCAGGTAACGATCCATTCGACAACTCTCAAGACACTCAAGAATGGTTCGGTAAGTTTTTACGTATAGATGTTGATAACGGCTCTCCTTATTCAATTCCTTCGGATAACCCCTTCGCCACTGAAGGTGGTGCGCCTGAGGTTTTTGCTTACGGCATGCGTAACCCGTGGCGTTGGAGTTTCGATTCCGAAACTGGCGAGTTATGGGCTGGAGATGTAGGGGAAGGTCGTTTTGAAGAAATCGATATTATTGTTAGCGGCGGAAACTACGGTTGGCGTTGCATGGAAGGCCCTGAGATCTCAAGCAATGATTGTTCTACTGGCGGGCCTTATGTTGAACCTGTTGTTTCTTACGGCCGTTCGGTCGGTGAAACGGTAACAGGAGGCTATGTTTATCGTGGTTCTGCTATCGACGGCCTATATGGGCAATATGTATTTGGCGACTACACGAAGGGTATTATTTGGAATCTTGTTCAGAATAATGGTGGCGATTATGAAATGAATGAGCTACTGGACAGCGATGTGTGGATTTCACATTTTGCAGAAGCCAATGATGGCGAGCTTTATGTTGTTGATTACTATCAAGGTGGTTTACATAAAATAGTGTCCACGACTACGTCTAGTAGCTCTTCGTCTAGTAGCTCCGTGTCAAGTAGCTCTGTATCGTCATCGAGTAGCGTATCCTCCAGTAGTTCTAGCTCTTCTGTCAGTAGCTCTAGCTCTTCTGTGAGCTCAAGTTCGAGTAGTGTGAGTTCAAGCAGCTCTAGCTCAGTGGCTGGTGGACAGTGTGATTGGTATGGCTGGATGTTAGCGTTGTGTGAAAATACTACGACTGGTTGGGGTAACGAAAATAATCAGACGTGTATATCAAGAGATGCTTGCGGCGATCGTATCGTGAATTAAGGCGTTGAATGGCCTAATAATAATTTTAGGCCAACTTAACCCCAGTATTTTCCCGCTATCGGTAAATACTGAGGTTGCTCTATTTTTCCATTGAGCGAATAATTTCTAAAAACTGTTTTCTCAGTTTTAATTTCAATATGTCTTCTGCCTCTAGGCGTTCTGATGTGTTTTTTTGCATGGCGGACAAGCTTTTCTTAAGTGACTTCTTTTCAATTCCTGAGTCAATTAGCTCACCAATTTGGGCGAAACTGGTTTCCAGTAAATCTTTTGAGTTTTTTATCTGCGTCTCAATACCCTGATCAACATCGTTTGCAATTAGCCTTAAATAACGTGAGTATGAGCTAAGTTTTTTCGCGTTTTTGTTGTTCGACTGATTGGAAAACATTTTTTCTGATAGTTGGTCTATAAATTTCAAAAAATCGATAACGTCACGAAACTCACTCTTTATGTTTTCTTTGGTTGCGCTAAGCAGTTGCCCTTTCACATTTTTGAGCCTGAATTTAAGTGTTTTCCCCTCTCCTCCGAGATTGGTTTCACCGATGACCATATTATTGATTATCACCTTTTCGCGAGTACTCATTGCACCGCTATCAGATAGGTGGATTTCTCTCTCGGGCGTACTTAACCACATGTTGGGTTTGCAACCCATATCTTCGATATTCTGAAATACTACAACGGCAAGGTCTTCTGCTGAATTAGCTTGTATAGATTCGTTGTAATAAGTTAGGAGGCGGTTGTGTTCTTTTGCTCGATCAAGGGAGTCGTCCAACTCCATTTGAAGATCTTGTAAATTATTTTGTAGTTTGTCTATGTCATTTTTAGCGTAAATATCGGCGTCTTGTTCTTTTTTGTCCTTTGTTGATTTTAGTTTTGAGTGTAATTCCTCGATTTCTTTTTCTAGTGTTTCAATGCAGCCATCAGATTCCCTCACGTGAGATTTTAGTTTTGTGATAGTCTGCTCTTGGAATTCTTCTATTTTTTCACTTTTGTGGTTTTTTTGCCTTAGCTTACCGAGTTCTGTATTGAGCGTGTGGATAGAGCCGTCTTGATCCTTAAGTAAATCCCTTAACCGTGTTATTTCGCGTTCAGATATATCTTTTACCTGGTTGGCAAGATCGTCGATTTCATTGCTGTCATTGCTGTCATCCTCAATGTTCTTGAAGGTGATTAGCGGTTTTATTTTGTCGTGTCTTTCATTGTCTTCCAGTTTCGATAGGCGATCTTTAAGTTTTGAAACCATTTTTTCCAAGTATAAGTTTTTATTTTTAAACTCCCGTATTTCATATTGAGCTTCCTTTAATCGTAATGTGTTTTCAATGTCCTCTTCTGTGGTTCCAGATTCGCTTTGTTTGATTAGTTGTGAAATAACAATTTCGGCGTTATTGGCTTCTTCGTTCTGAAGATTGATGGAGGAGTGGAGTTGTTCCATTGAGGTTATAGAGTTTTTTAAGCATTTTTCAGTGTTGGGTTTTTCTGGGTTCTCGTGGCTGTTTTCATAGGAATTTATAACGTTTTCCATTTTTTCCATGTATTGGCCAACAATGGCCTGACTTTTATAGTTATCTCCAATGCTGGGGATTATGTTCTTGATGTCTTTAACGGTCTTTTCGATGACGGCGGGATTGGTGGATTTTGATTTTAGTTTCTGAATGCGATCACTTAGTAGGGATATTCTATTTTCCAGTTCGTGCACATGGTTTTCTTGCCCGTATACCTGTGGTAAGAATAGTTTAAGGAGCCTGTTTAGGCCGGTGTTTAATACGGAGAAGTAGTTGTCTGAATTTATTTTTTTGTCGAGCGCTTTGTTCTCGATGTTTAGGTAAGCCGTGCGTAATGCGACAACTTTATTGTCGAGAATGTTTTTTTTGTTGTCCGATATTTTTAAGTGTTTCTTTGTTTCAGCTATTTGGTCTCTAATAAATTGTAGATAGTCTTTGTTTTGTAGTATCGGGGATTCTGGGTTTTGTTCCTTTGAGGTTTTTTTTGTTAAAAGATAAGCATTAAAAGACAGGCTTATCATTAGCAAAATAAATTCGGCGTAAATGAAGTCTGATAGCGTTACGTTGGTTAATGCTTCCATTCTGATTAATCTTTAATGTGTACTTTGAATGTAATACTGCCGTTTTTGCTCAAGTCTGACTGAGACTCCAGTACGCATACCGAGTGGGACCCTGATTTACGCTTTATATTGCCGGTAAAGTTTAGGTGGTTTCCATGTAAAAATAGGTTTAGAAATTTTCGGCGTATTAGATCTGAGTCCTCCTCTTCGAACATGTCGGAAATATCCATATGCATGTAAATATTTTTCTCGAAAGATGATCTGTAACCAAGTATTTCCAGGGCTTTTTCATTCCAGGTGGTAATTCCCGACTCGTTATTAAACTCAAAGGTGGAGGATTGCCATTTTTCTTTTTCGTCTGGTGGCGTTTTTGTTGTATTTTTTCTTGTCTTCTCTTGTTTTGTTTTGTATTGGATTTCAAATTTATCGCCTAATCTAGAAGAAATGGTTTCCATGTAATTGATAAAAGAAAAGAAATTGCTTGGCGTAGCGGTGGAAGCATCATTTTTCCCTAATACCGTCATTATTCCCCATGATCGATTATTTATTTTTATCGGGAAATGAAATGATATTTTTAAAGTGTCTCGTTCGTCTTCCGAAAGAAATGCTTCTGGGTATTCATGGTCAATGCATCGGTTTTTATCGTCTAGAAGAGAGAATGATCGTGTCTCGCCTGACGTGTATTTTTTAGAAATAAGAAAGTGTTGACCATCTTTGGCAGACTTTATTCGTGAGAATATTACGAGTTCGATAAAGTTCGAGAAAAGAGGGGATATAGTCATTATCTTATCCAAATTGGATTCGATTATATCGTTTGTCCATTCATAAAAATTGGAAAGTAAACTTTTCATGTAGTTGGCGTTGTATAACGATTGTAATTCAACACATGTCGCAAGGTAGGCATCTTTAGAACTTTCGTTCTCGGTAATGGGTGTAATTAGTTTGGGTGTTATTTGATGTAGACGTGGTGTCGCAGTGCCAGCAGTGAGTTGTTCGATAAGGTTAATGCTTTGGTGGGCCATTAGTAATACATTTTGGTCAATGCTGGCGATCTCTGGTGATATAACAGGGGTCATAGGAATAGAGTCGAAAATGACAATATCGAGGTGTCCGGGTTGTATTTCGGTATGTTGCTTCACGCACTGGTGGAACCCAATACCGGTTAACCCTGACCCACAAATAATGCCGGTTGAATTACACGAGCGCTGTATAAATTCTTTACAGGCGTCTTTTCCACTTTCTATGTCTACAGAGTTAACGGTATAGAGTAATTCCTCCGTGGCTTCTAGCCCGTCAGCCTCTAATAGGTCTCCAATGGCTTCGTATCGTTTTCGGATGTCATAGTTGGAAAGGTCTCCTACAAAAGCAATTGTTGTATGACCAAGAGATTTCAGGTGTTCGTACGCAAGTTTGCTGCCTTCTGCATGATCTGAACATACGAGCGGAATGGTAAGGGGGAAATAGTCGTATGCAATCGATACCGTGGGGATATTTTCTTCGAGCAGATGCGAAGCGAACTCTGGACTTACTGAATTTCGGAGAAGGATAGCACCATCAAGTTTGTCTATATTAATACGAGAATTGTAGTGGGCGAACCCTCCGGTAGCGATGCCAACAAATTCGTGGTTTTTCAGGGCGCAAAGTTGACGTATTTGGTTTGTAATTTCTCCATGAAACGGCCCCTGAAATTGAGGAGAGAAAACACCAATTTTCAGCGCATGGGTTTCTGACATGAAGTGTGTCCCTCATAGGGCGAATGGCGATGCTGATCGTAAGAAAGGTATGTTCAAGTTATAGCTTATTTTTGCTTTTTTCACACTGATTGTGTGTGTATACGAACGCATGAGGGGGGTTGATTTTGGTGCCATTGTCACGCATTTGGCATGTTGAGGAGGATTGACTGGTATCTATGGGTGGCGTTGCGTCAGTAGGGTTTGTGGTGATGACGCGAATAGTGGAGCCAGTCGTGAGAGGAGGCGCTAAACCAATTATTAGTGGGGGGAGTTGTGCGGGAGCAATTAATGTATAAGACTTTTTGTTGGTTGGTAGCAGCCGGTTGCTAGATTTTTGCGCAACCGGCTAACGGGTTATCTACCCTTGGTGATCAAACTGTTGTGGCGGCGCTGCTGCAGGTTTGTACATGCCGTAGAGAAAATGCAGTTTTCGGCCGTGAAAGTTAATCGTTTAGGGAATGTTTAGAGCATTTGTTTGGGACCAAAGTGAGGCCATTCGGGTTTGGTCTTTCAGCTCAAGGTAACGAACTTCAAATGGTGCTGTAATATCAGCTTCGGCTAATTTTTGTGGCGAGATATCAAGTTCAATTTCACCGTTAGCATCTAACCATTTTGCCGCCGAGACCATGACGCCTGCTTTTTTGTTGCCGTTGCTGTCATTGCCATAAATAACGGCACTAACCGCATAACGACCTGCTAATGCTGTCTCTATGTCGAACTCCAGCGTCAGTCCTTCGGTTTTGCGTAGTGGTTTACGAATGTGGACGTCGCCGGAGAAGCGTGCGGTCTTTGCTGAAAGCGAAAAGGCTACGGCTGCATCACGTAATACTACAACATCGCCACCTTTATGCTCTGAGGTGATATGTAATTCCCAAAGTCCCGCAGCGTTTGAAGACAAACCTTTGGTATCGATAACTGACGATACTTGACCGTCAATGATATTAATTTTCACCGGGATTTTAGTAGCGGCTCTAGGAGAGACGAGATACCCATTTGCAGAGACAATGTCTAGGTGAGCGGCACCTTTGTGTAACTTTACATCCGCTTTTAACTTGTCACCCTGTAGTAGGTTGGTATTCGCAACAGTTAGATCGAGAACGGTTTTACTATTGGTTTCGAACACATGTATTGCGAAATCTCCGTCGAGATTGGCTAGCTTATTGACACGAAGTTCGATAGGTGTGGCTGCACCTCTAGATTTTAATCGCATTGCAAAAACATCTCTTGCACTTGGCATACCGGCCGCGTTCAATTCGTTTCTGTCAGCAACGATATCGAAGGCTTTGCTACCGCTTATCCATCGCCCATTTTCCTTCAATTCCAATTGGTCGGCTCTAAAGCTTTTGGCGTTGGATTGCGACACCACACGAACAATAGGCGATTGAGAGGATGCAGGAATGATAATACCGCTAGCCAATTTATTGCCCTTAACGTGCATTTTAAAACTGCGACTAGAGCTGGTATAACTTGGCTTTATGGCTGATTCTATTGCCGACCCGTTGCCGAGTACTTGAACAAATGTGACGGTTTCTTTGTTCATATTAATAGACGGCATTTCTACCGTTTGTAAGCGGCTTTCAATGGTTGTGCTTCCTAGGTCGCTTGCCTTAAGCGGAAGTATTTTGGCTTTGTAGGTAGTCTTCGATTCACGCGCAATGTCTGCGCTATACGACACACTGGAGAAAGTAGCAACAATCACTGTTAGGGACGTTACAAGTATGCTATTAAAAATTACATTTAGCTTTATAGTCATTTTCAAGTCCTTATATGTCATTTCTTAAGATAGTGTCGAGATTAAAACATTTACGCCGGCTTTGATTATGACTAAGCGGTTCTCGGCCTTTTGTTTTTGATTTATCTCTAAACCAAACAGTTCCTGCAGCTTCTTGGCTTGAACAGTCTAAAAATCCATCTGAGCAGCTAGATAACCACGCTTGGGTTATTTCTAATCCCAAATTTTCGGTGTAACCACCGCAATAGCTATCGGAATCCCAAATGGCTGTTTCTACATCTGTGCCAACAATTGATCGAAAACTTTTTGGAAGAGACGGTCTGCCGCTGGTGCCGAGCAACCAAGAGCTATTGTAGGATGCCATCCATGATGGTTGCTGCATTCGAACCCCGTTGTTTGCGTAGCCTAGCAACCAGCCCAAAGAGTTTTCGAAAACATTTCCTGAGATTACGGCTTCTGCCAATGGTGTTCCTGCACTAGAAGGCGCTATGGCATTAACCCAGCGAATTTTATTGATAATGTCGGGGTAACGAGAATCCCATGTTGGGTTTGACATAATCCAACGTATAACATTACCGCCATTTGAATGGGTTATAACGACCAAATCAGTGATGCCCTCACTCGATATAAAGCTGGTTAACTGTCCGGCTAGACAGCCTGCCGCTGGGCTTGTCCACATATATTCTTCAAAGCTGCAATTGATGACTGCATACTTACTTTGATCGGGTAAACCAATTTTTACTGAATTTACAAATTCGGATTTCCAGTAGTCATTTAAAGCGTCAGTTTGGTTCCCTGTTCCGTGTACAAATGCAACACCTGTATTCGATGCAGCATTTAGACTAAAGGTTAAAAAAAGAATGGAAAAAATAATTCTTATCATAATATCGCCCACATTAATAATTTAGTGTATTAGTTATTACGTTAAATATTGTTGTAGCCAATACACAGCTAAAAAATATTGAAGCCGTTTTATCTAAGCGTGTAGATAAAAGGACATAACAATCGCCTCAACTTAAGTGACAGTCATTACGCGGCAGCATGATAACAACATAATTTCTGAAGAATGTAGCTTAATAAATGATGATTTCTTTACAGGCTACTATTGGTGCCAAAACGTGTATTTTTAGACAATACTACTTCACATAAAGAGTGAGTGAGAGTTGTATGCATTTATTGGTGGAGTTTAAAGGGGAGAGGTATTTGCGGAAGGTTTAATTTTGATAGACGAGGCTGATAGGTTTTATGGTCTATTCGAGAGATAAAATAACGGTAAGACCACCTGAAGTGATCTTACCGTTATTGTTTAGCTGTTAACGGTTTACGCTACGTTAGAGGGCGGCGATTTTACTTTTTTGTTCCGCTAATGTAAGGAGTGCCTCTTTAAATGCGGCGAGCCTATCTTTTTCTTTTTGAACGACGTCAGCAGGCGCTTTGTCGACAAATTTGGCGTTAGACAGTTTTCCGCTCAGACGGGCAACTTCTTTTTCTATTTTGTCGCTTTCTTTTTCTAGCCGAGCGAGTTCGGCGTTTTTATCGATTAACCCAGCCATAGGGACCAGGATTTCCAGTTTACCCACTAGGGAGGTGGCGCAAAGTGGTGATTCGTCGGCCTCGCTTAGCCATTCGATACTTTCTAGGGATGCTAATTTCTTCAAGAAGGGAGCGTTGCTTTCTAGGCAACGTTTATCGTTGTCGTTACCATTTTTGAAGTACACGGGCAATTGCTTGGCCGGTGCGATATTCATTTCGCCTCGAATGGTACGCACACCCAAGATCACACTTTTTAACCATTCGATGTCGGCTACTGATTGAGCATCTATTTTGCTGTCGTCGGCTTCAGGATAGCGGGCATGCATTATGGTATCTCCGCTAACGCCGGCTAATACGTTGACTCGCTGCCAAATTTCTTCGGTAATGAATGGCATGAGCGGGTGCGCTAGGCGCAAAATGGTTTCGAGCACGCGAATAAGGGTGCGTCGTGTGCCTTTTTTAACGAGGGGGTTCGCATTGTCGTCCCATAATACAGGCTTGGTTAATTCTAGATACCAATCACAGTAGTCTTTCCAAATGAAATCGTACAGGGCTTGGCTAACGAGATCGAGACGATAGATTTCCATGCCGTCTGCTACGGCTTTTTCGGTCTCTTGTAAGCGAGAGACAATCCAGCGATCGGCGAGTGTTAGTTGGTAGTCGGTACCGTTGTCTTGGCCACAATCTTCGCTTTCGGTATTCATTAGTACATAATTTGAGGCGTTCCATAATTTGTTACAAAAATTACGAAACCCTTCAATTCGGCCAACATCGAAATTAATATCGCGGCCTGTTGAAGCAAGAGAATAATAGGTGAATCGCAAAGCATCAGTTCCGTAGGGCGCAATACCTTCCGGGAATTCTTTGCGGGTCATTTTGTCTATTTTTTGCTTGAGCTGGGGGACTTGCATACCGGCCGTGCGTTTTGCTACCAGCGTTTCTAAGTCGATTCCGTCGATTAAGTCAATGGGGTCGAGTACGTTCCCTTTGGATTTGCTCATTTTTTGGCCGTGGCTGTCGCGCACTAAACCATGAACGTAAACGGTATTAAATGGTATTTCTTTTTTGAAATAGAGCGTAAGCATAATCATACGCGCTACCCAGAAGAAAATAATATCGAAGCCTGTTACTAATACGGACGATGGGTGGAAGGTTTTAAGGAGCTCGGTGTCTTCTGGCCAACCAAGTGTACCGAATGTCCATAACCCGGAGCTAAACCAAGTATCTAGTACGTCATCATCTTGTTTTAAGGTAAGGTCATCAGCAAGTGAGTGTTTTGTTCGCACTTCTTCTTCGCTGCGCCCCACATAAACATTACCTGCGTCGTCGTACCATGCTGGTATGCGGTGTCCCCACCAGAGCTGTCGAGAAATACACCAGTCTTGAATATCTCGCATCCAGGAGAAGTACATGTTTTCGTACTGCTTAGGTACAAAGTTTACGTCACCATCTTCAACACATTTAATGGCTTCGTCGGCAAGCGGCTGAGTTTTAACATACCATTGATTGGTAAGGTAAGGTTCGATAACCACGCCACTGCGATCGCCATAAGGAATTTTTAAGGTGTGATCGTCAATTTTTTCGAGTAGGCCGAGGGCTTCTAGGTCAGCAATGATTTGCTTTCGTGCAGCAAAACGATCCATGCCTTGGTAGCATTGCGGCGCATTGCTGTTGATTTCGGCATCGTCGTTGAAGATATTGATCATCTCCAGGTTGTGCCTTAATCCCATTTCGTAATCGTTAAAGTCGTGAGCTGGGGTGATTTTTACGCAGCCCGTGCCAAAATCTTGGTCTACGTAGTCATCAGCAATGATCGGGATCTTACGGTCTACAAGTGGCAAAGTTAGGGTTTTGCCTATGAGGTGTTTGTAGCGTTCATCATTTGGGCTTACGGCCACGGCGGTATCGCCAAGCATGGTTTCTGGGCGTGTAGTGGCGACAGTAAGATGCCCGCTTCCATCAGAGAGTGGGTAGCGGAAGTGCCACATATGGCCTTGCTTTTCTTTGCTAATAACTTCTAAATCTGAAATAGCGGTGTGCAGCTTAGGGTCCCAGTTAACGAGTCGCTTGCCTCGGTAGATGAGTTTGTCGTCGTAGAGGCGAACGAACACTTCTTGTACGGCTTTATTAAAGCCTTCGTCCATGGTGAAGCGTTCACGGCTCCAGTCGGGGGAGGCCCCGAGCCGGCGTAGCTGGCGAGTAATGTTACCGCCAGATTCCTCTTTCCATTCCCATACTTTGTCTATAAATTTTTCGCGGCCTAGGTCGTGTCGCGTTTTGCCTTCGGCATCGAGTAAGCGCTCAACGACCATCTGTGTTGCAATCCCCGCATGATCGGTGCCCACTTGCCAGAGGGTGTTACGGCCTTTCATTCGATGGTAGCGAATGAGTGCATCCATGATGCTTTCTTGGAACCCGTGCCCCATATGCAGGCTACCGGTGACATTCGGTGGTGGAATCATGATGCTGTAGGGTTCTCCTTCGCCGCTAGGGGCGAAATAACCCTTGGATTCCCAATTTTGATACCACTTTGTTTCGATTGCCGAAGGCTGATACGTTTTTTCCATGGGGCTAGCTTATTGCACCTTGTGTTACAGGGATCTAGAGGTAACTCACATGATGATTACGATTGACCAATAAACCTGTAATGACCGCTTTTAAGCGATGCCGTGCGGGCTTGTGCCAAGGTGAACTATTGTGAGAACGAAATGAGGCGAGATTATACCCTGCTCGCAACGAAGTTGCAGCGTTGTGTAGGTGTTTTTCTATCGTTATTCGGGCGATTGCTGTGCTAGCAGTAGACGTAACTTTTCACGCAATTCTTTTTCAATTTGAGGTAGGTATTTAGCAACGAGTTCATCCATTAGGGCAGTATCGGTGGTCGAATCAAAAGGATCCATTGTTTGCGCTAAAGGGGATTCTTTTGTGTTCGTCACGTTTCGATCGCGAGCGCGCGATCTGGTTTTGCGCGTAGCGGTTTTTTCTGCTGTGTGTAACGCAAGGAGTGGGTCAGAGGGTTTTTTACGGGAAATTTGCGTTAGTGATGTTGGATCGTTTAGCTGCTCGTCAAATAGAGACTGCTGGCCTGGCAATACGTGTGGCGCTCGCAAATAAGCTGCGATGGTTTTCGCAGGCTGTTTGTTGAGGCGTTTGGTGGGAGCTGCAGAGTCGATACTTATAGGGAGGGCTTGCATTTGCTCGTTTATTTCAGATGGCATTTTTTCTGCGTCAGTTCCTAATAGCGACGATCTAACCTCTTCTAGCGCGCGCAGAAGGGAATTTCGTGTAAGTGGATTTTTCTTTGGCGTTTCAGCGCTCAAGTAGAAGTCCGTCCGATATCTTTTGTGCCCGCCTATGGTAGCGGTTAAGGGCGTGGCTGTTAAGCCTAATTAACCGTTTATACCGTTTTTGAGAACACTATACCTACACATTTTTGTTTAAAAATAAAGCAGGTAAAGCGTGCAGTTAAGCCTTTTACTGGCGTGTTGTCCGCAAACATTCACTGTAGGGTACAGTGATATTTCTAATAGAACACGCCACCACCTAACCGTTACTATTACGTTGCGGCTAATTTGGCCGGAAAAAAGATATATGGAGAGGGATGTAGGTATGTGTATTGTAGGAATTAAATGGGCGGTGAGATCGGCTGCTGTTGTACTGGTGTCAATCGCGCTTACCGGTTGCTTTGAGATCGAAGAAGATAATGCTGAGCTTGTTGCTGAAATGAAAGAGCAGAATCGTTTGCTTGCGGAGCAACAGCCAGCAACTGACGAGACGGCAACAATAATGCTTTACGGCACAGTTGTTAACAGCGCTTCTAGTGATTCTGTCGATGGCGTTACGGTGCAGATTAAAGTTGGGCCCAATTGGCAAGAGCCTATTTCTTTTGAGGGTGGTTCATTTGAGTTGGCGGGCTTGGAGCCATCGTCGGATTATGAATTGATGATTAAAAGCCCGAGCGGGGCTTTTCTCGATAGGGTTGTAATCGGTTCTACCCGTGAAGCGGGAGCTACAGAGGCGTACCAAAATTTGGGCGTCATTGCTGTTGCGCCAGGTGTAGTACAGGTTATTGCAGCGATGGACAGCGAAACGCATGAACCTGTTCAAGGGTTGGAATTTAAAGCCTATTCTCACGTTGGCGGTGGATCAGAGGCAGAATTTTATGCCCACCGGTCAGAGTTTGATAGTGAAACAGGCCTGTATTCGATTACTGTGCCGCAAATGCCCTTTGGCTCTATTAGCGTAAGCCTCGATTTAAATGGCGATGGTTTCGCGAACTATTTACCCCGCAATGGCTATAGCGGTGCTGTGATCCATCATTTTTCAGTAGGTCAGTTGGTTGGAGAAGAATATTATTTGTCGCTTGAGCAAATAGATGGCACAGGCATTGAAACACTGACTTTAAATGTTTCAGTCTTTGGCCTTCAGGGTAGTGTTGTATCGGGTGCCCCTGTAAGTGTAGATGATGATTTAAATCGGAATGTCGAAGGGATTTATAGTGAGTCCACCGAACAATATTCCCTGACTGTGCGATTATACGATTCATTATCGATTTTTATTCCATCGTTTACTTCTGAGGGCACACATTATGGTAGTTCCTATCTAGCTATCTACGATACTGATACCGAAAATTATTACCGTGTGAACGGTTATGGTAGTGGCATTCCTAGTTATTATGTTACCGCGGTCGATGGCTCGCTTAACTTGGTTATGGAACTGTTCACTATCCAAGAAGATTCAGATTTAACGAAAGTCTATAGCACGTTAAATGCTAGTAGCCCTACTTATACCGGTAAAGTGTATTACTCCAGTGGAATAGAGCTGTTAGATGATTCTGTTAAGCTTTACCGGAATGATGTGGTGTCGGTTGTACGTGGGAGTGATAGTGAGGACGACTTTATTCTAGGGGGAAGAACGAGTATTAGCGCTGCTAATGTTGAGGAAGAGGTCGCGAGCAGTGTAAGTTTAGGTAATACGTTGCTCACCGTAGATGCGGTAAATTCGTTAACAGCGGGTAACGTTTATTCTTATCAAGTAGGGAATCTTGTGGATGAAGCGTCTGATGCTGTGGTTGATGTGGCATCCGACAACTTGTCATTTTACGTTGCAAGCGTAGAGCCTTTTAGTTTTGCGGACGTGATGCTAGATAACAATAATTATTGGACTAACGGTAACAGGATTACGGCTGAGACAACGGCGGGTGTTGCGTCAACGAGGTATGAGCGCTCAGAAACTGCCTACCTTTATTTCCCCCAGTCGATTGAGGGGTTGAAGAGTTTAACGCTTTCGATGCGGCAAATTACCTCTAATGGTACTGTGAGTGACCAAAGTTATATTCTTACGGTTGTGGAGAACGGCGTGGTTCAAATTGGTCGAATGGTCTATCCAGTAACGTTGGCCTATGAAGAATCTCTCTCGGGAAGTATCTACCCGATCGTAAGAACAGGTACAGCTTTGCCGGAAGGGGAACTTCGGTATTCTGCATATGCGGGTGCGTCTTATCGGCAAGATAACAAGGCGACGTCTAAAAATACGATTCTTTACGAGTATGTTTATGAAACCGCAGATAGTGAAATTGTAACGGGTTTAATTGAACTTCCCATTCACTAAGGATTAATGGCGGTTAACGTGTAATGTAAGCCCTGCTTTTAAGCAGGGCTTTTTCGTTAGAGCGTGTGACTATTGAGTTGGTACCCTCGAGCTTTATAAAAGCCATAATGTTGTCGTGTGACCGTGAGTATGGCGGTTTCTTGCACAACAATTTCAGCTAATCGTTGGTAACGACTGAATTCTGGGGGAATTGCCTCCCGTAAATT
The DNA here is from genome assembly GCF_014217335.1 of Teredinibacter purpureus. Lineage (NCBI taxonomy): Bacteria > Pseudomonadati > Pseudomonadota > Gammaproteobacteria > Cellvibrionales > Cellvibrionaceae > Teredinibacter > Teredinibacter purpureus. Next base: position 2,854,526 of record NZ_CP060092.1, read on the forward strand.
GACCAGCAAATCGTGGTGATTTGGGGTGTCTCCCGCGTGACTAATCACAACGGGAGATTGTTCAGCATACTCTTCTCCGAGAATGTAGTGCGGGATAAACGATTCAGGGCGAAAGTTCCATAGCATTGCATCCAGGGTGCGTGTTTCTTCTTCACTGTTTGTTGCCACCATTACCCTGTTGCCTTTTGTTACGGCTTTATCAATTAAGCGGCAAGCAAACATGTGTCGATCAGAAACTAACAGCTGTTTGAGAATATAAAAGTCAATACGCGTCATTTTAGGTATTCAACAAATAATTAACCAGTAGGGCTACTGGTCGACCGGTAGCCCCTTTTCTTGCGCCAGAGTGCCACGCAGTACCGGCAATATCCAAATGTGCCCAGTGGTATTTTTTTGCGTAGCGTGAAAGGAAGCACGCAGCTGTAATACTGCCGCCGGGCATGCCGCCTATATTGGCCATGTCGGCAAAATTGCTATCGAGCTGTTTTTGGTATTCATCCCATAGCGGCATTTGCCAAGCTTTATCGTTGGCGGCTATACCGGCAGAGAGTAGTTTTTCGGCAAGAGGCTGGTGGTTGGTATAGAGGGCCGAGGCGTGGTTACCCAATGCAACAACGCAAGCGCCCGTGAGTGTCGCGATATCGACAACTGATTTGGGTTTGAAACGTTCGGCGTAGGTGAGAGCGTCACATAGTACGAGTCGGCCTTCGGCATCGGTGTTTAGTATTTCAATAGTTTGCCCAGACATTGAGGTAACAACATCACCTGGTTTAGAGGCATTGCCTGCGGGCATATTTTCGGCAGCGGCCACAATTGCTACAACATGCACTTTCGCTTTCATGTCGACTAAGGCTTTGATACTGCCAAAAACACTTGCCGCACCACACATATCGAATTTCATTTCATCCATGCCTGATCCAGGTTTTAAGCTAATGCCGCCGGTATCGAACGTTACACCTTTACCCACAAGTACATGAGGCTTGGAGTTGGCTGCGCTAGTGCCTTTATACTCCATGATGATCATGCGACCCTCTTCGGAACTTCCTTTGGCGACGGAAAGAAAAGCCCCCATGCCGAGTTTCTCCATTTGTTTTTGATTGAGATCTCGGGCTGTAAGCTTTTTATTGGAGTTGCTCGCCAGTGTTTTTGCTAGATTGGCCAAATACGTGGGCGTACAAATATTGGGCGGTAAATTACCCAGTTCTCGAGCCAAGTTAATCCCTGCACCCAGTGCCGCGCCGCGGGCGAGGGCAGTTTTAGCAGACTTCGTTCGGGCACTATCGATAGAGGCGTACACAATTTTAGTTAATGCGGGTTTTGGCGCAGGTTTGCTTTTGGTTTGGCTGTAGGTATAAAAAGACTTCTCTAGTGCTATGGCGAGTTGCTCTGTAACCCAGCTAGTGTCAACGCATTCATCAGCGTGGTTAATGTCGATATTTTGCGTGAAAATGTCGTCTATGTAGACAGTAGCGTCTTTCACCGGTGATTGTTTAAGGCCTGTAGCCAATGACGTAAACGCGTTTATTAGGTTGTCAGATTTGATGGCGTGTTGTTTATTGCTTACGGGCTTTCCTAATTGAACCAACATTACGCGCTGATAGGGCGTGTTGCCGAGAGGAAGCGTTATCCAGCGTTTGTGGCCTGCGCTCAATTTGAGGTCTTTTTGGTCGATTAGAGCAGAAAGTGCGCCGCCATGCTGTTCATCAAGGATTTTGGCACTCGGCAGTAGAGTGTTCGCAAACGCGAAAACCACGGCACAGCCGGTTTTTTGTGAGAGTACATCAGTTTTTTTGGTAGAGAATTGCATATCGCGGATGTCCAAAAATGAGTTCAAGATGGGCGAAGTGTAAGCGTTCGTTTTCATTGCGGCAAATCTGCTAGAATTCCGCCTTTAATCCTTACCGTTCTGGGCTTTGATTATCGATGATTATTTTCCGTTATTTAGCGCGCGAAGTATTGGCTAGCATGTTTGCTGTCAGTCTTGTGTTGTTGATGATTATTATTAGTGCGCGATTTGTAAATTATTTGGCGGAAGCGGCAGCTGGAAAGTTGGATGCAGGTGTATTGCTCACGCTAATGGCCTATCGATTGCCTGCCTATCTGGAACTGATTCTTCCGCTTGGTCTGTTTATTGGTATTCTGTTTGCCTATGGCCGGTTATATCTCGACAGTGAAATGACGGTATTGCATGCGTGTGGTATGAGCCAGCGACGCCTAGTGGCATTTACAACGGCTTCGTCATTCGTCGTGGCCTTGGTGGTGGGTTTGTTTAGTTTGTATTTAGGCCCTGAAGGCGTTAGAGCCTCGGAGTCATTGTTGGCCGAGCAACGGAGCCGAACGGATTTTGAGACACTAAAACCAGCGAGATTTCACAATTTGGATAATGGAACAGGGACGAGCTATGCCGAGTCTATAAGTGACGATAAAAAGCAATTGCGTCATGTATTTATGGCAAAGGTATCACCTATCGAACCGTCACTGGATTTAACCTCCGCACGTCAAAGTGAAGTGGATTTGGCGGTCGTTACAGCGGCCTCAGGTGAAACGGTGATTGATCCGGAATCTGGGCGTAAGTACCTTTTATTGAAAGAGGGTCGCCGTTATATCGGTACGCCGGGCGATGTTGACTATCGTATAGTTGCTTTTTCGAATTACTCCCAACTTTTACCCGAACCTGATTATGCCGTAAAGCCTAAGCGTTTTACCGATGGCCTAACAACGCGAAAGCTGTTGGATGAATCTAGCCCTGAGGCGTGGGCGGCTCTGCAATGGCGGTTTTCGATGCCGGTGTTAGTGATGGTTGTTGGTTTTCTCGCGGTTCCCTTAAGCCGCACTCAGCCTAGGCAAGGGCGTTACGCGAAAATGCTGCCCGCCGTTGTGTTGTATATGATTTATCTTGTGTGCGTCAATGCCGCGCGTGGTGTCATTGAAGAAGGAGAACAGCCGTTTCCAGGTATTCTTTGGTTGGTTCATGGTGTGTTTTTTACTTTTGGGCTTATATTGCTGGCAGAGAAACGCTTTATTTTTCGCCGTAGCGCTAAGGTTGTGGGGTGCGGGAAATGAGAAAGCTCAAACGGTATATCGCGCAACAGGTGTGGGGCTCAGTATGGGGCGTGCTGTTGGTTATTGTTTCTTTGGATGCCATTGCCGATTTAGTTGATCAATTGAGTCAGTTAAAGGGCGACTATAATTTTGCCGAAGCCTTCATTTATGTTTTGTTGTATGTTCCATCAAGTATTTATGATTTCCTACCATTGGCGGCGTTAGTTGGATGTCTTATTGGCTTGGGCGTTTTGGCTAATTCAAGTGAACTCGTTGTTATGCGTGCGGCGGGCGTGTCTATCCGACAAATTATATGGGCAGTAATGCGTCCAGTATTTATCTTTATTTTTAGCGGTGCTTTTTTGGGTGAGTTCGTTGCCCCTTATACCGATCAGTTTGCTGATAGTCGCCGAGACTTATTGCAAGGGCACGAGAAAGCGCTACAAAGTGAGCGTGGGCTTTGGTTTAGGGAAGGCAACGAGTACATGCATTTTAATGCGGTGCTACCGAACGGTAAGCTATACGGTATTACACGTTACCTATTTGATGATCAGGGTCTGTTGGTGCAGGCTAGCTTTATTCGATCAGCCATTTATCAGGGTGATTATTGGTCTGAGCAAGAAGGTGAGGTGACGTACTTCGAGAAAGAGAGTATTCGTCGAGAGGAATTTTTAACCCGCCACTGGTATACGGAGGTGTCGCCAGATTTACTGAATGTGCTGGTATTGGAGCCTGACGAGCTACCCATGCAGCGGCTGCTTACGTATGCCAATTACCAAGAAAAACAAAACATTGATTCCAGCGAATACCGCTTAGCCTTTTGGCAAAAAGCGTTGCAGCCTTTGGCTACCCTCAGTTTGGTTATGATCGCTATCTCGTTTATTTTTGGCCCGTTGCGGCAAACCACCATGGGATTCAGAGTATTTATTGGTGTGATTGTGGGGCTTGCTTTTCAAACAAGTCAAAAATTACTGGGGCCCATTTCGATAATATCGGGTTTTTCGCCCATGTTTGCCGTGATGATTCCCATTCTTGTGTGTTTTCTTGTTGGCTGGGGGCTGGTTAAGCGGTCTAGTTAATCTTTACCGCTTCTTTTTACGTGGTGGTGTCACAATGACACGTGTATTACTGAATTTATCGTGAAGGCAGTCTCCGTTCTTATCAAGAATGTGCCACCAGTAACCGGCACCCACCATCATTAGCGACAGTATTGATAGGGGGGCTCGCAAAAAACTTTCCTTAAGCGTTGGTTTTTTTATCGCGTCGTCAAGTTCAAGGCTAATGACTTGTAGTCGCCAAGCTCTCATTCCTGCGGTTTGCCCTGCCTTTCTCCAGAAAAACACATAGAACCCCATTAGAGTCGTTAACCAACCGAGAAACAATGCGATATTTCCCAGTGTTGAGGTGACCATTGGTTGATACTCTCCAGCACTGGCATCGCCCTTAATGAGTGTTATCACTAAGGTTATAAGGCCACCGTAACCCATGCTTAAGGCAAGCAAAAGGAAGCTGTCATACACCATTGAAGCGAAGCGTCTCCAGAGAGGGGCTCCTTTGTTGGGGGCTAGAGTGAATTCTTGGGTCATATGGCCATGCTCGTAATTGGATGGCGGCATTTTACGGATAATTGGTGTTGTGCGGTAGGGGATCACACTGGAATGGTTAAAAACACTTTTGTAGACAGTAACCGTGCGCGGTTTCCTGTCCATAAAAAAGCCCCGCACTAAGGCGGGGCTAGAGGTAACAGACGTTTTGGGGGCGCGTCTGTATTTGGGGCCAAGTTACCTTGGATTAACATTAAAACTTGAAGGTCATACCAAGGCGGATGCGTTCTCCAGAAAGTTCAAGCGTGTAGTCTTGCCATACATTAGTGATATCTCCGGTTAGAGGCTGCTCCATCAGGTTACTTTGCATTTGTGCGCGTCGTGTTAAAAAGTGCGTAAAGCCTGTTTTTAATATTTTGGTGACGGCTTTGTTGCCAGACCAAGTATTGAATTCACTTTGAACGAGCCATTGGCTGTTTAGGATACGCATTTCGCGATTCATGCTGCTATCACGGCGTACTTGAGCGGAGGCGAATAGGGCCTCATCATCCATCATGTGGACCGATAGAATTTCAATTTGTGTCCGTTGATTTTCGCTATGAACGTTGTCTTTATCATCATCCCAAAAATCGGCAAGGCAAGGGCAACAAATGCCCAGTCCGCATAAAGCTAGTGCAAGCTTTGTACAGCACAATTTTAAGCCTTTTAGAAAAGTTGAGATCATATTTGAACGCCTTCGTGTATGAGTTGATGTGTCCAGATTACTGGTTTGGAGGAAATAAAAAAGGTGTCCAGTTAGAACAATTAGCAATCCAACATTCCAGTATTAGGTGAAATTGGTCACGTTTTGGACGCTGGTAGGGTGAGGGTGTTTCAAGACTAGAATCGAGGGGTTGGTAGCTACTAACTTTCTGGTGTTTGCTTACGCCCAAAAACCCATTCTTTATTATGATTTTATTTGTATTTAGGCGACATTATACGAATAAAATATAGTAACAAAGTGTTGGTTGTTGAGTTTTTGACCTTTTTTCGACGTTGGGTATTTGTTGGGAGGGGGATGGGTGATTTAGCTATGGTTGAAGGTTATGACGTTGTTGTCGTCCGCGTCGGGCTGGCCGAGCGTAATTTCGCCTTTTCGTACGAGCGGTGCCGATTCTCGACGGAGATAGACCTGAGGGTGTTGTTTCTCGCCTAAATAGCTGCCGTTGGTACTGCGGTCCTCATAAATGAACTTACCGCGATGAAACGAAATTATACCGTGTAACCGAGAAACTTTAGGGTTGCGAATTACGCACTGGGCGACAGCGGGATCACGACCAATGGTGAGAGGGTTATCGGCCGAGGTAAAGAAGAAGCTTTCGTTATTAATGGTTATTTCAATTTCATTGGCAAAACGTGTGCGGCTGTTAATGTGAGTGCCGGTAACTTGCGTAATACTGAGGTCGGCGTGACTTTCTTGTTGCCAGTTTAGCCGATATACCAGAGCCTTAGTTTCGCTGCCTTTTAGTACTAGACGGTCGTACAGTTCGCAGTAATTCAGCAGCCAATAGGGCATTTCCTCGTACATGGTTTGATCCATCAAAATTTGTTTGCGCTGCGCTGCGCTAACCAAGCTAGCCGCTCTGTTCACTGTATTGCCGAAAACATCGGGGCCATCAAACACGAGATCTCCAAATGCTAAGCCTGTTCGTATGGCGCGTTTTTCATCCTGCATTTTAAGGTTGAGCGCAATCGATGATTCTCCCGCGCATTCGGGGTCGTCAAATACCACCATTATTTCATCGCCAATAGTTTTGACGAGTTGCCCTCCGTGGGCATGCACAACTTGAATCATTAAGGTCATCAGACGATCAATTTCGCGCTGAGCTAAGTTGTTGCCTAATTCTTGGTAAATGGCAGAACTCCCCACAATGTCGGCAAAAAGTACGGCGTGATAGCCGTTTTTCTCGACAATAGGAATATCGGGGTCAATTGTGGGGCTGGGGCCAGTCATTTACGCGTCCTGTGTAGAACGCGAATTCTACACGTTTTTAATCAGAGCATCTCAAGCATAGTCGTTTATCGCTTTATCTCACCTAGGAATGAGAGCTGCTCGCAACGTATAGGAGGCATCATTTGCGCGTAGCCGCAGGATAAAGCTCCGTAACGAGGTTAGCAGACGCTTCATATTCGCTCAAATAGAAGTTGTAGGAATCGCCGTCTTCTTCAATATGTTCAATGCGCCCAATTTGGTGGTTGAGCGCGGGTATCACCCATATATGTGTTTTTTTTGTGTCATCAATATTGATGCGCTCTAACTTTATAGCAGGGTAGGTTTTACCGCCTACATTAAGAGTGTCTTCTTCGGTTTTATGAAATAGCAGCGTTTTAATCTTATTGGGTTTCGCAAACGATACTTTAAATGCTTCTAGACCGGCGTGAACATTACGTTGGATTTGCAGTTGATACAGAACGGGGTCGAGGGTGCCTATTTCTAGGGTGTGATCTTTATTTTTAGAGGGTTTGTCTTGTCGCCTGTAGTGGGCGCTAGCAGCAGCCCAGTCAAATTCAATTGTCTCGTCAGATTTAAACCCCATCAAGCTTCGTTTGTAGTGATAGAGGCTGGGCGTAATAACGCCGTCAACCAAAGTAAATTGACTGGTCTCGGAAATGGAACCGAAAATATTTTTCATTTTAGAGACGATCTGATACTCACCATGACCATTAGTTGTCAGTGTGCGTGTTGAAGCTATTGTCATGCCGGCATACTTGCCTTTGTATTTAGCGTTAAAGAGCACTTCGTCTGCATTAGCGAGGGGGGTGGCGACAATAGATAGAAAAAAGAGTGTTAAGGCAACACTCGAGAGAGGAACGCTTGATGAATATTTGAGGTAAGCGGTTTTTGCTGGAAACATTATTAGTTTAAGAAGAATCATAGTGGTACTAATGGGCCGTTTTGTAAGGATTGTATCGAGTGTAAGGGCGCAAGGTTGAATACTACCTGAACGCCTATTTTGCCTTTAATTTCTGATCTTAACGCTAAGATAACAACCTTGCTGGGGTAAACTCTTGATTTTGGATGATATTATAGCGCCATACTATGAATAGTCGGAGTTGAATGAGTTCCCTTCACAGTCTAAAATGGCGGCGCTTTTTATAGTGTGCACTAGAACAGTGCTAGCTGGGCGTTGTCTAGAGCGCGGTCCGGCGAGCATAGAATGCCGTTTTAGGGTTTAGTTAGCACGGCCCATATTACCTTCCCGACACATCTACTTCGCAGAACGATCTATTTTTGAACGTTATGCGCCATGCGGCGAGGGTTTGCAGTACATAAAAGAAGTTAATCGAGCGTGATAACACGTAAAGAACTGACTTGTAGTTTTCTAATGAAGGTATCCGAAGGTATGAATACAGACCTGTTGATTGTTGGTGGTGATGGTGATTTGGCTCTAAGAAAGCTATATCCGTCGCTCTATTTTTTAGAGCTGAACAATTGTATGCCAGACAATACCCGCATTATTGGAATGGCGCGAACAGGCCAAACCCGTGATGAATTTCGAGCAAAGATTCATACGTGGTTAAAAAAGAGTATTAAAGATGAGCTGTATTCGGAAGAGAAGTGGTTGCGGTTCGCCGATAAAATTTGGTTTGGCCAAGGTGATGCAACCAATCCGGAAGCGCTTGGTGCTGTAAAAAAAGATTTTTTTGAAAACGACCACCATCTTGTCATTTATCTTGCAATACCGCCCATGATATTTGGGAAGGTCTGTAGCTCGATTGATGTGTGTGGTTTGAATCGCCCTACGACGCGACTGGTCGTAGAAAAACCATTGGGTGACAGTCGAGAATCGTTCATTGCTATCAATGATGAGTTGGCTCGCACTTTCTCGGAAGATCAAATCTTCCGAATCGACCACTATCTGGGTAAAGAGTCCGTCCAAAATTTAATGGCTCTTCGCTTTGCCAATGATATGTTTGAGCCTTTGTGGAACTCACGCTATATCGATCATATACAAATAACGGTAACAGAATCAGTAGGTGTTGGTAATCGTTGGGCGTTTTATGATCAGACTGGCGCGACACGCGACATGGTTCAAAACCATCTTCTGCAAGTACTTTGTTTGGTGGCCATGGAGCCACCCGCTTGTTTGAATGCAGAGTCGGTGAGAGCTGAAAAATTAAAGGTGCTTAATGCTTTGCGGTTGATCCCTCATGAAGAGGTGGGAGAGTTAACTGTTCGAGGGCAGTATGGTCGAGGCTTTGTGGATGGTGCCGATGTACCTGGTTATCGAGAGGAAGAGTCCGATAAGTATGAGATTGACCCCAATAGCCAGACTGAAACCTTTGTAGCGATAAAAGCTGAAATCGAAAATTGGCGTTGGTCTGGTGTTCCTGTCTACCTGCGGACAGGCAAGCGCTTAAGTAAGCGCCACTCTGAAATCGTGATTCAATTTAAGCAGAGTAAACACCAAATATTTGAAGAAAATCATTCAAAGCACAAAGCTAACCAATTGATTATTCAGCTTCAACCTGATGCTGGTATAGCCTTGAGATTAATGCACAAAGTACCGGGTTTGGATGCGGGTATTCCCGTTGAAGATGGCGTACTTAATTTTTCTTTTGATGAAAGAGAGAAAAAAGTGACGCACGATGCGTATTCGCGTCTTTTCTTTGATGTATTACGGAATGATCCTACTTTATTTGTGAGTGCGGCAGAGGTTGAGGCTGCGTGGAAATGGGTAGATCAAATTTTTGCAGGCTGGAAGGCTACCGATATGCAGGTCGAAGAATACCAATCGGGCAGTTTGGGGCCAGATGGTGCGGATGAACTGGTTAGCCGTGATGGAGCCAAATGGCTAAATGAAGATTTTGAACTCTGGTGCGCGCTCGATTAGCGCAGAGAAGGATGTAGCATGAGTATTACCAAAGAGTATCTACAACCGTTGGGCGTTATGCCGGTTGTGGTGATTGAAAACGCAGCAGACGCTGTCGCCATTACCCATGCGTTGAAGGCCGGCGGGATAAAAGCTATCGAAGTGACGTTGCGTACCCCAGCTGCGTTGGCGGCAATTAGAACGATTAAGGCTGAATGCCAAGGCATAGAGGTGGGTGTTGGTACGGTTGTGAATCGGCAGCAGTTAGATGACATTGCCGAGATTGGCGTCGATTTCGCTATCTCGCCGGGTTTTACGCCCAGATTAATACAGCATGCGCAAAGCGTTGGTGTCGAAATGCTTCCAGGTGTTGCTACACTTTCTGAGGTGATGATGGGCATGGAATGTGGTTTAAGTTGTTTTAAGTTGTTTCCTGCTGTTGCTGTCGGTGGAATCCCATTGCTGAAGTCTATCGCAGGGCCATTACCGCAGATTAGTTTTTGCCCTACCGGTGGTTTAACCGTTGATAACTTCACTGATTTTCTAGCGTTGCCGAATGTCGCGTGTGTAGGAGGCTCTTGGTTGGTGCCGCAAACACTCGTTGCAGAGCGAAATTGGCAAGCCATTACTGATATCGCGGCTGCGACCATGGCTAAAATTGGCTAAATTTTGACAGCTCATACTCTTTGGCGTGTTCTGTTCTGGGGCATAAAGAGGGTTGGGCTGATATTTCATTGTATAAACAGTGGTTTTTTGATCCTGTCTATAAACTGCGTGTAGAGGATCACGATGAAAACCGCTAGAATGGCGACCGTTTTGGCAGGCCCTCTGGGGGCGTCAAATGCAGCAGAGACAGTGCCAGCGGTACTGGTGTCAGACTCTGGACAGTTTAGGGAGCAGGCGCCTAATGCTGTATGGCTGCCTGTGTAGCAACAAATGTTGCAACACACTCTGCGTAACCTATTTATTACAGACCCACGCAACACTTAAGCCGTTTTCTGCGGGCTTAAATATTCACACTCTAGGAGAAAACTATGAGCACCATTAAAGTCGGAATCAATGGCTTTGGACGTATCGGCCGCCTCGTTTTTCGTGCTGCTTGCGAGCGCGATAATGTAGAAGTTGTTGGTATTAACGACCTAGTAGACGTCGATTACCTAGCATATATGCTGAAGTATGATTCCACTCACGGTCAGTTCAACGGTACCGTTGAAGTTGTAGACGGAAAATTGATCGTAAATGGCAAAGAAGTACGTGTGACTGCTGAGCGTAACCCAGCAGACCTTAAGTGGGATGAAATTGGCGTAGATTACGTTGCTGAAGCCACTGGTATCTTCTTGACTAAAGACACTGCTGACGCTCACTTGAAAGCTGGCGCCAAGAAAGTTGTATTGACTGGCCCATCTAAAGATGACACCCCAATGTTTGTTATGGGCGTGAATAACACCAAGTACACCAACGATGTAAACATCGTATCAAACGCGTCTTGTACCACTAACTGCTTGGCACCTATCGCTAAAGTATTGAACGATAACTGGGGTATTGACGAAGCGTTAATGACAACTGTTCACGCAACAACCGCTACTCAGAAGACTGTTGATGGTCCATCTGTTAAAGATTGGCGCGGTGGTCGTGGCGCTGGCCAGAACATCATCCCATCATCTACTGGCGCGGCAAAAGCTGTTGGTAAAGTGATTCCTGAATTGAATGGAAAATTGACCGGTATGGCGTTCCGCGTACCAACTCCAGACGTTTCTGTTGTGGATTTGACTGTTCGTCTTGAGAAGCCTACTACTTATGACGAGATTAAAGCCGCTATGAAAGCCGCTTCTGAAGGTGAAATGGCGGGTGTTTTGGGTTACACCGAAGACGCTGTTGTTTCTAACGACTTCATTGGTGATCCACGTACGTCTATCTTCGATGCCGATGCTGGTATTCAGCTTAGTGAAAAATTCGTTAAAGTTGTCTCTTGGTACGATAACGAGTGGGGATACTCCAATAAGGTTGTAGACCTTATGGAATACATGGAGTCACAAGCTTAATTGCGAGTGATATCTTCATTTTAAGAATTGATTGTTAATCTTAAAGTGCAGTACCTAAAAAGCGAACAGCCTGGCTGTTCGCTTTTTTTATGTCTTGTAATGCAGGTTTGTGAGGAAACGTTAAATTGGGGCTTTATTCATTCGGAGTTTATTGCGTGGGCGCTACACCGTTTCTTTCAGCCGAATAATAAAAAATAGGCAGATACAAAGCATTACGAGCAGCATTAGTTTTAGGCTAAACGATGGCACAATAAAAATAGAGCTACCAAAGGTAAGCAATACAACGAGTATCGCCCAGCGCTTTGTCTTTGCTTGAATAGCCCGTTTTTGTTGCCAGTCACTGATAATGGGGCCGAATAGAGGGCTGTTTAATAGCCATCGATGAAAGCGTTCAGAACTGTTGGCAAAACAGCTAGCGGCTAAAATAAGAAAGGGAGTAGTGGGTAATATTGGTAAGAAAATACCGGCTAAGCCTAGCAATACCGCAACCCACCCAATCGAAATTAGCGCTATTTTTTTCCATAATGGCAAGTGCTTTTTTGCGTTAAGTAACATGCTATGGGCAAGCTATCATTGAATCATCAAGTGCAATGTCGTCAATAAAGAGTGTACGAGGCTTTGCCCCGTTGTGGTATTGCTCAATACCCACTTGTATAACCTCGAATGATTCAGGGCCGGTCCATTGGTTCTGTTGAGCGTTACCTAAACAGCCGTCACCGGTATTACGTACGTGCAAGTCGGTGAGTTCTTTTCCGTCTAGCCAAAATGCCATTTCATTGTTGGGTGCGCTGTAGTGCCATTGCACGCAGGCCCATTGGTTTTTGGGTAGTTGATATTCGGCGGGTGGTGCTATTGCACCGTTGGCGTTTGGGTGTTTCCAGCAGTCTGTGAGCCAGTCTGTAGCACCATCGTTATTATTGTCCACCCATGTGTCATAGTTCGCCATAAAATGGTCGTGTCTTCCGTCTAGTCGGCCGCGATACACAACGGGAGTGTTCGGCGGTGCGCCACTGCTCGTCTTAGCTTTGCCTCGTGCCTCAATAAAAGTGAAGTCGCCACCCAGTGCGTTTTCATCACTTAAATGCACCATCATACGGCCGAATAATTCCGTTTGAATGTTTGGGTAAGCTTGCAAGTCTAAACGTAAATAGTGTGCGTTATAGCCACCGCCAGTAGCGTGCACTTCAAGTGCTTGGCTACCACTGTAGGTCTGTGTCGTCGAGATGCTGAGATTACTGCTTTCGTTAAATTGCCACGGTGAGGGTGGTACATCGCTATGTTCAAAGTTTTCACAAATAACAATGGATTCTGAGCAGGTCGTTTCAGCGGCTTTGGCGACAGAGGGGGAAGGAGCGAAGGTGTTTAAATTACACGCTGTAAATATGATGCTAATTAGGCTGATGATAACCAGACGGCGAAAAACCGGTGCGAGTATATTCATGAAGCAATTTACCTTTTAAGTGAATAAGGCAAGACTACACGAATTATTGCAGGGCTTTCCAGTAATCTATTGGTTAAAGAAAGTCGTTAGTGTTTACGCCAAACTCTTCAGGATCAAGCGCCTCGACAATAGTGAATTCATTCTTTTCGAGCGAAAGGTCGAATGATACTGCCTTCTCAATAAGTCTTGTTTTAACATCGTAAAATACATTTACGATTGGTGTATCGGGGGTGTCGGAGACAGTGCTTACCACAACACCAGCTTTACCATTGTTGAGTTGTACAAAAGTGCCGACGGGGTAGACGCTCATACAGCGAGAAAATTGTGTCACGAGCTTTCGATCTAGATGATGTCCCGCGAGTTCGTGTAAAAAAGTCATCGCTTCTGCCGGCGTTTTACCTTTATGGTAAACGCGGTCAGCTGTCATTGCGTCATAGATGTCGACTATGGCGGCGAGTCGCCCGTAGTTATTAATCTTAAATTCTTCTAGCGCTAGAGGGTAGCCGCTGCCATCAAGGCGCTCATGATGCATTCCGCAAATAGAGAGTGCGACTTCTGTAATACCTTCCGATTTTAGTAACACTTCTTGTCCATAAGCAACATGCCGCTTCATTTCGCCCCATTCGTCGTCACTTAGCTTACCGGGCTTATTTAAGATACGTGATGGCACACGAATCTTTCCAATGTCGTGTAGTAGGGCCCCCGTAACGAGTTGATGGATCATTTCTTGTTCGTAGCCTAGGAAACGCGTGAAGATGCCCATTAAAATACCGACATTAATGGAATGCTCTAATAGATATTGATCTTTCTCGCGTATGGCTGCGAGACACAGTAAAGCGTTGTGATTATTGAGCACAGAGCTATTAATCTCATCCGCCAGCTCTTCCACAGGACCCACATCAATAGCTTTACCTACTTTGACATTATTGAGAATATCGGTAACCAGGCCCTTGGCTTCTGCATAGATTTTTTGAGCTTGCTGCCGTTCCTTTTCGAGTCCTACTTTAGGGGTTAGTGCAGACCCATCAGGCTGTATAGGGGAGGAGAAGGGCGAGTCTAACCCGCGATGAGCGTCGATGTAGATTTCATCCAGGCCCATGCCCGTAAGCTTGTCCACGGTTTCCCAGCGTCGAATGAAGCCTTGCGGCCTCAGCTCCCCATCCTCTAAACCGGGAGTCTGATCCGATACATACATGCCCAGCTCTACTTTTTCCATGGGGATGCGCTTTATCAGACTCATAAGTAACCTCGTTTCACAAAAGAGTAACGTTACCTGTCGATATAGGCAGGTAAAATCACAGTATAGATGTTTCGAGTGGAGGTGCTTGCGAATAGGCATTCATAATAGTGATTGATCCAATGATTTGCATGCCACGTATACTGCGTCTAAGTCAGGGGTTGCTACGATTGCTGACATAATGAAGCAATAGTAGGGCAAACAACGTTTAGCGCGTGCCTAACTGGGAATATGGTCGTCTTTTATTTAAGGAGTGATTAATGAACTACAGGATTGGAAAATTAACGTTGGGGGGTGTCCTGTTATGCGCCGTTTCGTCTTTAACGTTTGCTCAGCCTGAAGAGCGTACCAATAACCGAGAGGAGTTATCGCTCGAAGAGGTTGATGGCGAAAGCGACTCTGCCGGGCAGGGCATTGAAGAGACCTACGTATTGGGGCAGCGACGAGGTAATTTTACCGAAATAACACAAGAAACAGAAAAGCTTGTCGATATGCCTGGAGCGCTTGGTGACCCGTTGGGCGCCGTGTTTAGTTTGCCTGGGGTTGTCTACGGTGATGGCGGTGAGCCCGCCGTAAGGGGTTCGTCTCCTGACGATAATCTTTTTCTTGTTGACTTTCTACCTGCGGGATACATTTTTCATGACTTTAATACCTCTATTTTTCACGAATACATCATGCATGATTTCCAACTTTATTCTGCGGGTTTTGGCCCGGAGTACGGGAACGTAACCGGCGCGGTGTTCGATATAAATTTACGCCAGCCGAGGAAACAACCCCTGCAAACGGTACTCGATCTTTCCATGCTCCGTTCAGGCGTTTTTTTGGAGGGGCAAGTAACGGAGAGTTCGGCCTTTTATTTATCGGGTCGGCACAGCATGCTGCACTTATTTATACCTGAAGGAGAGGAGAATGAGGGTGTTGTACTAACCCGCGTACCTCGAGATAATGATTATCAATTGAAGTATGCATGGGATCTAGATGCTAATAATACGTTAACGTTTAGCGCGAGTGGCGCGGGCGATTTAGCGGAAGCGGTATTATCAAGAGAGATGGACTTTGTGAGAAGCAACCCCGATTTCGAGGGCGACGCAGAAATTCTTTCTCGTTTTAACGGGCAAAAAGTCATTTGGGATCATCAGCGAGAAAATGGTGGCCGCTTAAAGGTGGGTGGAGGTCATCTTAATAACGAGCGTAACGTTAGTTGGGGCAATCAATATTACTACGACGAAAGTACAAAAAGTGATACGTTAAAAGCGCAGTATTCTCAACCTGTGGGCAATAGCCATTTGTTAACCGTTGGGGGAATGTATCAACAAAATTCATTTTTAGTGGGATACGACCAAGTTTTATTTGTGTGCACTGAATTTGATGTGGATTGTACGCTTAATCGTGACGCTCGTTATGAAAACGAACAATCAATAGATCAAGTAGAAACTCATTTGTATGTTAATGATAGCTGGCAGGCAACACCATCTCTGGTTCTTGATATCGGCCTACAGCTACAGGAGAACGATTACACGAACGAACGATTTGTAAATCCGCGGGCGGGGTTGCGGTACCAACTTAATAGCCAGTGGGCTATTGCCTCCAGCGCAGGACAATATAACCGGTTTCCTGAACTTGAATATGTATTGCCTGAAATTGGGAACGAAAATTTACAATCACCCACTGCAACGCATTACACATTAGGCGTAGATAGGGAGTTAAACGATGGTTGGAGTTGGTCGTTAGAAGCCTACTACAAACTAATGGATAATTTGCCGTTAGCATTAGCCGGTGGTGAGGACAATAGTGCGCTGCTCTACAGTAATGATGTGAGCGGCGAGGCAACAGGAGTTGACGTTTTCATTAATAAAGAAATGACGACCAATTGGTATTCTTGGTTGGCGTTGAGCTATTCGCTAAGTGAAAGAACAAATGATCGAAGCGGCGAAACGGTTAATTACTATTTGGACACACCAATGATATTAAATTGGGTGGTGAATTATTCTCGAAGTGAAACGTTTAATGTTGGCTGGCGCTGGACCATTCGCAGCGGGACAGCGTATACGCCAATTGTGGGTATACAAGAAAATCCTTGGTTCGACGATAGCGTGTTGCCCGAGTATGGAGACCCTTATTCAGACCGATTACCCCTCACGTCTCGTTTAGACGTTCGTTTTAAATGGCTGGGGCAATTGTGGGGAATGGATACTGAATACATTGTTGATATTTTAAATGCGCTAAACCAAGAAAATGTGACTGGCGTTGGTTTAGATTACGAAAAAGTCGATTCGGTGAACGACCCCTTAAAAACAGAGGAAAATGTTTCGCCGGGTATTATTGCCGCATTGGGTATGCGACTAAAGTTTTAGATAAAAAAACGTCAGATTATTTTCAATGTTGCGCAAAAAATGATAAAACGTCGCAGCGGTTGTAATGGGTTACATTATGGCCGCTATCTAAAGCTTCCTATAAATTCATACTAATAAGACCGGAATGCTCTCATCGCAATGTTAACGAGTTGTATCGCTGTTATATAACAGATGGGCCCGGGCATAATAAGGGTGTAGAAATGCGTATAAACAAATCAATGTGGTGTTCCTTTGTGATCGCCGCGCTCACCATTTTTTCTTTTAATTCAGCCCATGCTCAGCGGGTAATGCCGCTGGGTGATTCTATCACTGGCAGCCCTGGTTGCTGGAGAGCCTACTTGTGGGATCAGCTACAAAACGCGGGTTACACCGGTTTAGATTTTGTTGGTTCACTAGGCCCGCAAGGCTGCTCCGTGCAGCACGACGGCGATAATGAAGGCCATGGCGGAATTCTCGCTACTAATATGGCAAATGAAAATCAGTTGGTTGGTTGGTTAAATCAAACGAATCCAGAAATTGTGCTTATGCATTTGGGTACAAACGATGTATGGAGTAACCGCTCTACCAGCCTAATCTTGCAAGCCTTTACCGATTTGGTTGCCGATATGCGAGCCAACAATTCCAGCGTTAAGATTCTTGTGGCGCAGATCATCCCAATGGACCCGGCTGGTTCGTGTGCAGAATGTGATACACGTGTAATCGCATTAAATAATGCGCTACCCAATTGGGCGAGCAATTTGAGCAGTCAGTCTTCGCCGATAACGGTAGTGGATCAGTGGAGTGGCTTTGATGCGGTTGCAGATACAAACGATGGTGTTCACCCTAATGATGGTGGCGATCGTAAAATGGCGAACGTATGGTTTAATGCTTTGTCATCTGTATTAGATGGCAACACGAGCTCTTCAAGCAGCAGTTCTAGTTCATCAAGTAGCTCTAGTTCGTCTAGCAGTAGTTCCAGCTCATCCAGTAGCAGCTCTAGCTCGTCTACCGGTGGCCAGTGTTCCGAGATGTGTCAGTGGTATCAAGATGATCCTCGCGCAGTCTGTGTAAACCAAACCAGTGGTTGGGGATGGGAAAATGGTCAAAGCTGTATTGGCGTTGAAACCTGTAATGGCCAGAGTGGCGGTGGCGGTGTAATTCAAGTGTGTGACGGTTCAACACCAACACCAACACCAACACCAACACCTACAGCAACACCTACTGCGACGCCAACACCAACACCTACTGCGACGCCAACACCTTCGCCTACTGCAACACCAACACCTTCGCCTACTGCAACACCAACACCTTCACCTACTGCGACGCCAACGCCTGCACCCACAAGTACGCCGTCTGGTGGTATGTGTGATTGGTACGGATGGCAGGTAGCCTTGTGTACGAATACCAGCTCAGGTTGGGGTAACGAAAATAATCAAACGTGTATATCACGTGACGCGTGTGGCGATAATATCGTTAACTAAGCGCTTACTTTGTATTAAACCCCCTTTCCTTTAGTGGGAAGGGGGTTTTTCGAAATTTACTCGATAACGTTAATGTTTTCTCTCCCCCGCAATTCTGCGGCTTTTTCTAATACAAACCTCTCAACCGTTTCTTCACAATAGCCAAACTACACTTGCCTTGATCATAGTGATGCCCGCGATAACCTATGTTTGTTCATGGCAACGCTATCAATGTATTCATACAGTTGCGATAATGAGGTGGTAGATATTAATAATCGCTATAACGAGCGTCATGGCGGCGCGTAGAATCGAATTGATTCAATGGCCGAGCGATGAGATGTGATAGATGGAAAGTTTATTTTATAAAGGAAAGCGTAAATGAATAAAAAAATTGTATTCCCGTTAGGCATATTGGCGGTCGGCGGCATAATCGTTGCCCTACTTTTTGTTGGTAAGCCAAAGCCTGAGCCGGTAGCCGAGAATGATAGCCCAGCGCTTATTAAAGTGATGGTAACGGAAGCTAAGCAGCAACGTTTGCGTTTAGCCGTTTTAGCGCAAGGTACGGTAACACCCAAACGGGAAATCAATTTAGTCGCGCAGGTGTCAGGTTTAATTGTGAATGTTGAGCCAGCCTTTGACGACGGAGGTTTTTTTGAACCGCACCAAGTGTTAATTAAAATCGATGATAGAGAATATCAAGCAGCATTATTGGTTGCAAAAGCAAGGGTTGCTGAAGCTGAATATCGCCTTGCAGAAGAGCAGGGGTTAAGTCGTCAAGCAAAACGCGAGTGGCGTGATCTAGGCAATCAAAATGCAAACGACCTTTTTATGCGTAAGCCCCAATTGGCCGCTGCAAAGGCCAATCTAGAATCGGCTAAAGGCGCTGTAACTATTGCGCAATTAAATGTGCAACGCACGTCCATTTCTGTGCCTTTCACCGGCAGAGTAAAAGAAACTTTTGTTGATTTGGGGCAGTACATTACCGTAGGCAGTTCTTTGGCAACCGTATACGATTCTACTACCGTAGAAGTGCGATTAGCGTTAACAGAGCATCAAGCGTCCTTGGTAAACTTACCTTTTATGGCGCAATCAAAAACCCTGGAAGAACAAAAGCTCCCAGGGGTACAGATTAGAGGCAGTGTGGCTGGTAAGGTGCATCAGTGGCAAGGCGAATTAGCACGTACCGATGCATTCGTCGATTCAAATTCTCGTATGTATTACGCCGTAGTAGAGGTTGAGAATCCGTTTCAACTCGTGGGGCAAAACGAAGCGCCCTTATTGCCAGGCCTCTTTGTTGAAGCAGAGATAGAAGGCAAACTCATCGATGGGGTGATGGAGCTTCCACGTAGCGCACTCTATCAACGCGATAAAATCGTGTATTTAGATTCAGATAACACGGTTGTTATGCAGAAAGTAAAAGTTCTTAGGCGCTCAGACGACACAATATGGGTGCAAGGGGAGCTTGACGCTAACACCCTCGTGGCGATAGAAAAGCAGTCGGTCACGCCAACCGGCACCACCGTGGAGCCTCTACTGGAAAGCGACATCAACACCTTGCCGGTGGCTACAAGAGAACCCGTAAAAGCAACTCCTGACGCAAGTCATGCCGAAATAACGGAGCAGGAGTAAGCATGAAAAGTTTAATCCAGTGGTTTATCGACAACGCTATCGCAGCTAATTTATTAATGTTAGCGATGGTCGTTGGCGGCATATACGGTGCAGGGGAAGTTAAAAAAGAAACGTTTCCTGCTTTTGTTGGTAATCGTATCGAAGTATCAATGGCATATCCCGGCGCTGCACCAAGCGAGGTAGAACAACAAATTGTCGTTAGGGTAGAAGAAGCTATTTCCGATTTGCCCGGCATCTACCAAATTACGTCAGACTCTTGGGAAGGGTTTGGAATGGTGAATGTTAGTGTGGTTGAAGGCTTTGACGTTCGTGTTCTGCTCAACGACATAAAAGGGCGTGTCGATGCAATTAATACGTTTCCCGTAACGGCCGAGCGACCCATCATAAAGCAACAAACTCAACGACAGTTCCTTATGTGGGCGGCCATATACGGGAATGTCGAACCTCGAGTTTTGAAAAATCTAGCGTATCAAATTCGTGATGAGATGAGCTTGCTAGAAGGTGTTTCAGAAGTCGTCATTACCGGTCTTAAAAGCGATGAGGTGAGTATTGAGGTTTCTGAGTCCGCGTTACGACAATACAATTTAAGTTTTAGTGAAGTTGCGAGCGCAATTCGTCAATCATCATTAAATGTACCCGCGGGTATGATTCGCACTAAAGACGGTGACATCCAAATACAAACGCGTGCGCAAGCCTACGGCTATGACGACTTTTCTAAAATCGTCCTGCGTAGCGAACGTGGTGGCGGGCAATTATTGTTGGGTGATGTTGCCGTTATCAATGATGGCTTTTCTGAACAAAATGTAGAATTTACCATTAGCGGTAAGCGCGGTCTAAATTTTGAAATTAAAATGAGTGACGACCCCATGTTGTTCGAAGGCACCGAAAACGCCCGTGCCTATATAGACGATTTTCGGCAATACCTCCCAGAAGGGGTAACACTGAAAATTAATTTTGAAACCAAAAGTATATTCGATAGCCGGTTTAACTTACTGAAAGATAACGCAATAAGTGGCTTGATTCTTGTTTTTATTGTACTGATGTTGTTTTTGCGTCCAATTTTGGCTTTCTGGGTTGTTGCAGGAATTGCGACTACCTTTGCTGGCGCAATTTGGTTGTTGCCGTTCTTTAATGTATCAATCAATATGCTATCGATGTTCGCTTTTCTAATGGTGCTTGGCATCGTAGTAGATGATGCCATTATTGTTGGAGAGAGTATTTATAGGCATCAACAGCGTGGAGAAAGAGGCTCCCATGCGTCTTTTACAGGGTCATTATCGGTATTGAAACCTGTTTTTCTAGCAGTCATGAGTACGATTATATTCTTCTTGCCAATGATCGATGTCCCGTCAGAAATGCTCGTGTACACACGCTCTATTTTCTTCGTTGTATTCTTGTGTTTAGTATTCTCATTAGTAGAGGCCCTGCTGGTATTGCCATCACACCTTTCGCATATGAAACCTGAGAAGCCGAGCAAATTCATAGTGTTGCAAAAGATGGAAGCCATAAGACACTGGTTTTCCGATCACATGGATGGTTTTGCAGAAAAACGCTATCTACCCGCTTTAAAAATAATGATAGAACATAAAGTGAGTACTTTTTTTGGTTTCACAACGGTATTTATCATCGCGTTAGCCATTGTAGCGGCGGGGTGGATTAACACCGGTTTCTTCCCTAATGTGCCGCGCCCGTTTGTAATGGTAGAAGCCGCCTATGCCGACGGGACACCTTTTGCCACTACTCGAGACGCGGCGCAGTTCGTGCGAGATCAAGTAGATGTATTGGCAACCGATAAAGAGTTGTTAGAAAAAAATGGTGGGAAACCTTTCCTTAGAGAAGTGAACCGAACGTTGAATGGGACATCGTTCAGTATCTTTGTTGGCCTGACAGAACTTGAAGAGCGAACCGTTACAACTGGCGATGTGGCCGACGCCTTACGCAAATTAGTTGGCCCAATGCCTGAAGCGAAGCGTTTTTCGCTCGTTGGTTCCCTTAGTGGAGGCGCGCCCGATATATCGTTAAATTTAAACCTGTTGGAAAATAGGCAGGGTGTTCAGAAGGCTGCTATTGACGATATTACAGCAGCATTGGAATCGTACCCCGGCGTATTTAATGTTCGTAGTAACTTAGATTCGGAACGAACAGAAATTGAAATCGATTTAAAGCCCTATGCTGAAACGTTGGGTATTTCGCTTGGCGATATTGCCCAGCAAGTCAGGCAGGGTTTCTACGGCGACGAAATCCAACGCATTCCTCGAGCGAAAGAAGACGTACGCGTTATGCTTCGCTACCATGCAGAAGAGCGTCAAACGTTAGATACCCTCGATCACATGCGCGTTCGTACGGCTGACGGGCGTGAAATCCCGTTAAGCGCAGTTGCTACCGTAGAGCTTGTACCCGGATCTAGTAGTATTAACCGTGTGGATCGCAAAAGAAACATCTCGCTCACGGCTGAAGTTGAAGAAGGTCATGATGCGAATGCCATCGTAGATGCGCTGATGGCGGATAATCAACTTGGCTGGAAGCAAAAATATTTAGGGTTTAATTTATCACCGGACGGCAACCTTAAATCTCAAGCTGAGTTTGGCGATAATTTTGCTATGAACTTTCTGAAAGTGATCGTAGTGGTACTCGCTATATTTGCAATCGCATTTCGCTCACTCTTCCAGCCTTTCCTGGTAATGCTCGCCGTACCGTTTGGTTTTGTGGGTGCTGTTATCGGGCATATAGTCTTTCAAGCCGACATCAGTATTTTCTCTTTCTTCGGCATACTCGCGTGCTCCGGCGTGGTTGTAAACGATAACTTAGTGTTGCTTGAACGAATCAATACGTTAAAAGAACGTGGAAGTAATACGCTCGATGCTGTTCTCCATGCTGGTGTTGATCGATTTCGCCCTATCGTGCTTACCTCACTTACAACATTTATCGGTTTACTACCGATATTGTTTGAACGAAGTAATCAAGCACAGTTTTTAATACCAATGGTGTTATCGTTGTCGTTTGGAGTGGCGTTTTCATCGGTTGTGACATTATTTTTAGTGCCTGTCAGTTACTTCGGTGGGGCGCGAATAAAAATACGTATAGTAGGCTTGTTTACACGAAAGCGACAAAGAGAAGCCCCGCTAGAAGTGGAAGCGGAGTAATAGCAATTTAATCTTGATGGGCTACATAGGATTATTGAATGCCCGCGAAAGCGGGTATTTTTTTGTGTAGAGATTTAGTGGTTATCTTCCCCAATCTTATCAAAATGGAAGGCACGACTAAATTGGTTTTTAGTTAATGCATCTAGGCCGCGAGGACCGGCACGGAGCGCCTATCGCGACGTGTTCTGACAGAGGAGTGTGGCCTCTAAGGTAAATTATTGGTAAGGGGTGCAACTACTGCCAGGTTGTTTGACATTAAGGTGCAGGAACTTTTTTGGGGTTCACCTTCACCCGCAGCGGGAAAGTAAAAAAGAGAAAAGTGAGTGGAAAGGCACTGGCAACACTCAAATTTAATGTTCGAATGATTACACGCCGTACAAGAGGGCAACCACTATTGCGCATTGTCTCGGATTTTCGAACGTAGTTACTTATGGCTGTAAGGTGGTTTTAAGTCGGCCAAACCCCCTTATGTCGACAAAACCACGATTGTTTTGTCAGAAGGCTCTAAAGAGAGAGGAGACCTTAAGGCCTCCTCTAATCGAAGGTTTATTGAGAGCTACAGGTGCTTTGAGAGATACAACTTTGATTGTCTTCCCAGCCCCAACCACTGCTTGTGGTGTTACACATAGGGTAGTCAGTGCCATACCAATTACAGGTACCGCCGGATCCACCGTTACTAGAACTTGAACTTGAACTAGAGCTTGAACTAGAGCTTGAACTGCTCACTATACAGCTTTGATTGTTTTCCCATCCCCAGCCATCACCGTCAGGATCGGAAGAGGCATTGTTACAAATAGGGGTGCCGCCAGAACCTGTCGAGCTGCTAGAGCTGCTAGAGCTACTAGAGTTATTTCCACCGCCACCGCACATACTCTGTGCAGCGTTAGAACCTTGGGCGATACAGCTTTCGCTATTTTCCCAGCCCCAATCATCACTGGTGCTGTTGCAGCAATAGGGGTAGCTTCCGCAGGTACCGCAGCCTGTATTGCCGTTACCACCGTTGTTAGTGGACAAAACGGAGGTTAGGGCTGAATACCATTTGTCTGAGATTTTCTGATTGCCTGAATCGTTGGGATGGACGCCGTCACTGGTGTCGGAGTTAGCGCTGAACCCATTCCATTGATCGACCACTGTAATGGGTGACTGCGAAGTGCTTTTGCCCGATGCCCAGCTGGGAATGCTGTTGTTTAAATTGGTTACTCGGTCTGCACACTGAGAGCATGACTGAGCAGAATCCATTGGAATAATCTGGGCGACTAGAATTTTTACATTGGCATTATTTGAACGCATTTGGTCCACAAGCTTACTGTATGCGCTTAGAATATTGCTGGTTGAGATACCGTTCCAAACGTCATTTGTACCTAGGTGCATCATTACAACATCAGGGTTGGTAGAGGATAACCATCCGGGTAACTGATTGCCGTTAGCAATATCGGTTACCAAATAGCCGCCGTGACCTTCGTTATCGGCGTCATGATTTTGGCCGCAGCTTTGGGCGTATTGAGTGCCAACAAAATCAACATCGGAATACCCGTTATTTTGTAGGCGATTCCACAGTGTTGCCCGCCAACAGCCCGGTGAACCTGTTATAGAATCGCCCAGCGGCATTATTTTCACTGCATGGGCGTTACTCGAGGCTAAAACCATAACGGCTAGCAGCGGTAAAACGGCACTGGCAGCTATTACTTTGAGGATAATTTTTTTTATCATTATTGTTCTCCAATGAGTTGGTGTGATGACCATCTAAAACCTTGTTATCGATAATTTTCTTACTTATGCCATTGGCAACCAAGCAGGGTAACCGGTTACATTTATTCGGCATAAAAATCGTTCAACGCATTTATTGTTGCTCGTACGGTAAAGTGGTGAGCGCTAGGGGTAAGGTTTTATAACGACAGAAATGTGTATGAACGATAGAAAATCGGGACTGAGTCTAACAGTTGAAAAATATGATTCGTAGTCGACTATGGTCGAATAAAGCCTGAAATGTGGAGGGCTATTGACGACAACTATTTTACTGCGCTAGTTAAGCGAATACATTAAAAAACGCAGTGCGCGATGTGCATAAGTAGAAGGCCGAACCGGCGCCACGTGGTTGTGGCGCGGTTAATGAGGTGCAGTAGATTATTGAACAGACACCTTATGGTAGGAGTGCAGTGCCAACCGTGGATGTGTCTTTGCCTGCCTCGCCATGCCAATAGCCATTGCAGTCGTTATTGGGCAGGGTTTGTGGCGCAAGACCGTGTTGATTTTTTTTGAATAAATCTAACCACTGGAGGGTGTCATGGCTTTGTGGGCTAATGCGAATGATATCGATAAAATCGTGTAAGTTAACTATTTCATTTATAAGATTATAACGATTACCTGATAGCGTTTGAATACCATTAAGGACGAAAATTGTCTCACCTTCTTGGCTGTTGACCTTTCGCCCGTCTGGGTAATTAATACAGCATGCCTTACATTGATCTTTTGGCTTTTGTTCAGATCGCGCAGTAAAGCAGCGAGCTGACCACGCAAGGGGAAGTTGGCCAAAGGCAAATAATTCAATTTCGTAATTATTGCGCACAGATGAAATGTGCGGATGTTGTGTTAATTTCTTAATCCAGCGTTCCCCTATTTCAGCGGTGGGAACCCAGCGCTTCATTCCTTGGTCGAGTAAGAATTTTAAACTCTGAGCGTTATAACAGTTAAGTGCTGAACCACCGACAAAAGGCAGGCGGTTTTCGGCTAATAATCCTACGGCACCGATGTCATTAGCTTCTACTAAAAAATCACCATTATCGCAGTAGCGTTTTAATTGGCGTATATCCGCAGGTGACTCAAGCAACGTCATGGTGGAAAGTACCACCTGTTTTCCTGCTTCCCGCAACATGTGGGCAATATTCAAATAATCGTCTAATAGAAGTTCTTTTCGCTTCGCGCACACGGTTTCCCCCAAATAAATTAGATCGGCCGAAGAGCTGGCAGCGTTCTCGTAGAACGTAACTACGGTTGCTTTTGGCCAATAGTATAAAATTGGGCCGAGGGAGAACTTCATTGGGTTTATCCTAAAGTTTTATGCGAATTAAGTTTTTATTGCCACTCACGTTCATACGCGCCGAGCGTCGTTTGGCAGCCTTCAGACAATCCTTTTAGTTTGGTTTTCCAGCTCGTGTCTACACTAAAGTTATCGGGCGATACATTAAGCATATCAATGGCCTCTCGCCAAACCTTAGTGACTTGGCCGACATAAGCAGGGCTCCTCTGTCGCCCCTCGATCTTCAGCGAGACTATACCTATACGCTTAAGTTGGGGCAGTAAGTTCAGCGTGTTTAAACTGGTGGGTTCTTCTAATGCGTGACTAATAGTTCCGTCGATATCGAAACGGCCTTTGCAGAGGGTGGGGTAGCCGGCGTTTTCGTTTTCACTGTACGAATCAATCAGTACATTATTAAGCCTAGATTCCAATACGTCGCCTTTTTCAATCCAACGCACATAAGGTGCCGGTGAACAAGCGCCAGCCGTGTTGGGCGATTCACCAGTTAAATACGAACTTAAATAGCATCGACCTTCCGACATTATGCATAGGCTACCAAAAGCAAATACCTCTATAGGAATAGTGCAATTCTCGGCTAAATGCGTAACCTGCTGTAAGGACAATACTCTCGGTAAAATGACGCGCTCGATAGTAAAATTTTTCTCGTAAAAATTGATGGCCGCGGCATTGGTGGCTGAGGCCTGTACGGATAGATGCAGCGACGTGGAGGGGTGTCGTGTGCTTATGTAATCAAGCAAGCCCAGGTCGGCAACAATTAAAGCGTCTGCGCCGGCGTCGATAGCAATATCAGCCGCGGTGGTCCAGTGGTGCTGGCTGTTGGGGTGCGCAAATGTATTGATAGCAACATAAAGTTTACGTTTGTTCTGGTGTGCAAGGTTACACGCGATGTCTAGTTTTTCTGGAGTAAAATTTAATCCCGAGAAATTCCGCGCATTGGTTTTGTCTTTTAAACCAATATAGACGGCATCGGCGCCATTGTTAATGGCCGACTTAAGCGCGGGAATATTGCCAGCGGGGCATAGAAGCTCCATATTGTAATAAACCGTTATAGTATCGTATTGGTAATGCTTCATAATGAAGGTGTGAGAAGTATTTTATCTATCTAGCGGTAAGGAGGTTTGAGTTATGTCATGTAAAGCCAAAATAGAAACTACTGTTGTTGACGGTTTTCCATTGGTGGTATCCAAATTGCTAAAGTTTTCTCCGCTGTTTGTCGTGGAGGGAATAATGTCTAAATCGCTAAATGCAATGTTTCGTCCGTCTATAGCAAACGGCGATCTAGATTTTTTTAATGGAAAATTGTTGAATGTATGTGTGACCGACTTGGGTTTTTCGTTTTGTATTACGAGCGATGAAAATGGATTTAGAGTTGTCCATCATTATCGTGAATGCGATTTGTATTTTTCAGGCGAGAGTTATTGTTTTATGTTGTTGATGACCGACAAAGTTGACCCTGACATGTTGTTTTTTCAGAGAAAGATAAAGATAACCGGGGACACAGATCTTGGTTTAGAGATCAAGAATACGCTCGCGAATGTTGATGTTTGCGAAAGAATACCAGCACTGCTTAGCCCGTTTTTTGATCGCGTATCGAATGAAATACTTGCATCTAAAGTTTAGCGACAAAGAGGCCGTCACAAATAGTGGATTGTGGAGGCGGGTGCGGGTGCGGATGCGGTACTGCTGAAGAGGGTTCTTACTACACGGTAAAGCTCGTTTTAAGGCTTTCGTTGATCAGGGGTTTGTGGTGTAATTTTATTCCCTTCAACTAAATATATTCTTTGTTTTTTGAATGTCAAACCATAGTTATTTAGTAGTTGTTTGATTCGCAAATGTCAAACCATAGTTATTTAATAGTTGTTTGATTCGCAGAGGGTTTTTTAACGATGTTTTTTCTTTCCTGCTAACGTGAAGATTTTCCTTCCTGCATCGGCCATAGACGTGGGCTTTAAGCATATTTCAATAATTATCGATAGCACTCCTAGGTCGTAATTATCTAACGCTTCAATCTTTTTGGGGAGGAGTGGCGATTTTACCTGAGCGTAGGTATCGCTGTTGAGTGCTACCCATTTCACTTTTAAGCGTTTGATTTCATCACTGACTTAAGTGGTGCTGATTCGACCGCCGTCTGCAAGCGTTCCTATTCGTGCAATACTGGCGTTTAGGTAGCGAAAGTTTGCTGACCATAACGCTTGTTCCGATTGTCCAAATTTTAGATAAAGGTCTTTGGCTGATTTTTTGAAGTGAATTTGGTGCCCTGTTTTTTTGGCGAAACGCCCTATTTCAAATTCACTATTGGCTTCTAGGTCTTTAATTCGCTTTTTTAGTGAGGGTAGTTTGTATGTCCATAGGCCGATTTGTAGTGATGGTTAGAGTGTTTGAGAACAATAAGTGGACGATAACAGAGGGACAAGCTTAAAAAGGTGTAAAACAATGAGTTGGAAGGTTGTGGGTCGGGTGGGGTATGCGTCTGCAGAAACAAAAAAGCCTCGCAGGTGCGAGGCTTTTGTATGTGGTACCAGAGGCCGGACTCGAACCGGCACGCTTTTAAGGGCGGGGGATTTTGAATCCCCTGTGTATACCAATTTCACCACTCTGGCATTAATTCGTTCTGCATCTGTTGATCAACAGCTTCTTTGGCATTGCAGAGGCGCGAGATTATAACAGCGCTTTTTGCGGGGTCAACACTTTCTATCCATCTAAAGCATGGAAATAGCGTAGTTTTTCCATTACCCTTGCGGCCCGCAGTACTTTTACTCTCAATATTGAATTTTTATGCGCCGTCAAGACTTTTATTATTCATTGCCCGACACCCTTATAGCCCGTGAACCCACCACTCAACGACGAGGAAGTCGATTGTTAACGCTGGAGGGCGATAGCGGTGTGCTAACCCATGGTCACTTTGCCGATTTGTTGTCTCAGGTCAGCGAGGGTGATCTTATGGTATTTAACGATACGCGTGTTATTCCCGCTCGTTTATTTGGTAGGAAGGCTTCGGGTGGAAAATTGGAGATACTTGTGGAGCGCGTGATTGATCGCGATCGTGTGTTGGCACATGTTCGTTCGAGCAAGTCGCCCAAAGCGGGTTCTGAGATTGTACTAGAAGATAATACGACGCTGACTGTGGCGGGGCGTCAGGGCGCGTTGTTTGAACTTGTTTTCCCTGTAAGCCAGCCGGTTTTGGAGGTGTTGGAGCGCTTAGGGCATATGCCTTTACCGCCGTATATTGACCGCCCTGATGACGATGCCGATAAAGAGCGGTATCAAACGGTATACGGTAAGCACAAAGGGGCCGTAGCGGCACCTACCGCAGGCCTGCATTTTGATGACGAATTGATGGAGCAGTTGAAGGCCAAGGGTGTGCGTATTGCGTTTGTTACGCTGCACGTGGGCGCGGGCACTTTCCAGCCGGTACGTGTAGATGACATCTATCAGCACGAAATGCATTCCGAAGTAATGGATCTTTCGGCTGAGGTGTGCGAAATGGTGGCGCAAACTCAAAAAGCTGGTAAGCGCGTTATTGCCGTCGGTACTACCAGTGTGCGCTGCCTCGAGACCGCCGCTGCGAATGGTGAGATAGCGCCGTATCAAGGCGACACGGCTATTTTTATCTATCCGAGTTACCGTTTTCAGGTGGTGGATGCGTTAGTCACAAACTTCCATCTGCCTGAATCAACCTTATTAATGCTGGTGTCGGCGTTTGCGGGTTATCGCAACACCATGAACGCATACCAACAAGCGGTAGCCGAGCAGTACCGCTTTTTTAGCTATGGCGATGCCATGTTCATTACTCACAACCCTGCCGCTGTCGATGAGACTGTTGGCACCGCACTAGAATAGTACTGTTATGACCGATACTTTGATGCAATTTGAATTAGATACCACCGACGGCAAAGCCCGACGTGGTCGTTTACGGTTTCCGCGTGGCGTGGTTGAGACTCCGGCATTTATGCCTGTGGGCACATACGGTACGGTGAAAGGCATGCTGCCTCGTGATATTAAAGACACGGGCGCGCAGATAATTTTAGGTAACACCTTTCATCTGATGCTAAGGCCAGGCACAGAGGTTGTTAAAGCCCATGGCGACCTGCATGATTTTATGCAGTGGGATGGCCCTATTCTTACCGATTCTGGTGGTTTTCAGGTGTTTAGTCTTGGTGATATTCGTAAAATCACTGAAGCGGGAGTGAAATTTCGTTCGCCTATTGATGGCAGTGAAGTGTTTCTCGATCCCGAAAAAGCGATTCACGTGCAGCGCGATCTTGGCTCGGATATTGTCATGATCTTTGATGAATGCACGCCATACCCTGCAACAGAGACGGAAGCGCGCGATTCTATGATGCTCTCGTTACGCTGGGCTAAGCGTAGTAAAGACGCGCATGAAGGTAATCCTTCGGCACTTTTTGGTATTGTACAGGGTGGTATGTACGAAGATTTGCGTGCAGAATCTTTGGCAGGTTTGGAAGCTATAGGGTTTGACGGTTATGCGATTGGTGGTTTGTCTGTTGGCGAACCCAAAACGGATATGGTACGTATTCTTGATCATCTTGCCGATACCATGCCAGCCGACAAGCCGCGCTATTTGATGGGTGTTGGTAAGCCAGAAGATATCGTGGAAGCCGTTTGTCGAGGCGTCGATATGTTCGATTGTGTTATGCCTACGCGTAATGCGCGTAATGGGCATTTGTTTACCCGTGAAGGCGTGGTGAAAATACGTAACGCGAAACATCGTCACGATACCAGTGCGTTAGATAGCAGTTGCGATTGTTACACCTGCTCAAATTTTAGTCGTGCTTATTTGCATCACCTCGATAAGTGTGGCGAAATTTTAGGCTCTCAGCTGAATACTATCCATAATTTACAGCACTATCAAACCATCATGCAGGAATTACGCGATGCCATTGCGCATGGGCAGCTCGCGCAATATGTAGAAGAATTTTACGAACGGCAGGGTAAAACTCGCTTTACCCTTGAATAGCAAGGCGTGTGCGCCCATGTTGAGGTTGCACAATAAGGTACTGTAATGGAGCGGGCTCAGCTTAAGAGTGTGCCCGCGCATGACGGCATTCCACCTCTTAAGCGCAAATGTAGGTATAATCCCGCCTCCTTAAAATTAAAATGACAAGAACGCTAGCGGCATTTCACTCTTTCAAAGGGGAAATGACCAAGCTTTACTGGACCCCAACATGAACCGTTACCCCTTCTGGAAGTATTGTCTTATTCTGGTTACCGTCGTTGTAGGTTTTCTCTACGCGCTACCGAATATCTACTCACCTGACCCAGCTGTTCAAATTTCAGGCTCATCCGCCGCTTTAGAGATTACTCAACGTGATATCGATAAAGCCGAAGCTGTTTTAAAAGAGCTTGGCATCGACTATTTTGGTGTTGAGTTTGACAAGAGCAATGGCTTATTGCGCTTGCGTGAACGCGACGATCAGCTCGCTGCCCAACGAAAAATTCAAGAAGCCCTCGGTGGGGATTTTGTGGTTGCGGTTAACCTAGCGCCAACAACGCCCGACTGGTTGTTGAACCTCGGTGCAAGCCCAATGAAATTAGGCTTGGATTTAGCCGGTGGTGTGCATTTTTTGATGGAAGTTGATACTCCAAAAGTATTGGCTGAAGAAATTGAAAATACCGAAGAGTTCATTAATAAACATATTCGAAAAGAGCGTTTACGGGGTGTAGCTGTACGCGCGAAAGCGGGCGTAATTACGGTAACCACGGAAACCGACGAGCTTCGCACTCAAATAACGGGCATGTTCCGAAAAGATTTGCCCGAGCTGCAATATGAGCGTGTTGACGAAGCCGGTAAATATTTGATTCGTGCGCAATTTAGCGAAGCATATATCCGCGAAAAAGAAGATTACGCCGTAACGCAAAACTTAACTACATTGCGAAACCGTGTAAACGAAATTGGTGTTGCAGAGCCTTTGGTGCAGCGTCAAGGTCGAAATCGAATAGTGGTAGAGCTGCCTGGCATTCAAGATACTGCCCGTGCAAAAGCGATTATTGGTAAAACCGCTAATTTGGAATTTAGGTTAGAAGCCAATGCTTCTACTCTGGCCTCTCAGCGAGAAAAGTATCCTCAGCGTGATGAGCAAAAGCAACGTCTCTATGGTGATGCGAGCGTTGAGAAGCGCCCAATAGTGACGGGCCAAAATGTTACGAATGCGCAAGTGGGTTATGACCCGGATACGAGTTTGCCGCAAGTCAATATTACGATGGATAGCCAAGGTGGCAGTGCTATGCACCGTAAAACCCGCGATAACGTGGGGCGTCGAATGGCCGTGTTGTTTATTGAATATAAAACGCATACTAAGCGCACACTTGACGAAAATGGCGATGAAAAAATTATTTACAGCCAAATTCCAGAATCTAGCATTATTAGCTTGGCCACCATACAAAGTGCGTTGGGTAAAAGCTTCCGTATTACAGGCTTGGAAAACCCGCAATCGGCGTCTGAGCTAGCGTTGTTATTGCGTGCTGGTGCGTTAGCTGCACCTATGGGTTTTGTTGAAGAGCGTACTATCGGCCCATCATTAGGAGCCGAGAACATTGCGCTGGGTGTTAAGTCTGTTCAGTTAGGCTTAATTATGGTGCTGATCTTTATGTTGGTTTATTACCGAGTATTTGGTTTTGCAGCCAACATAGCGCTTTCGCTAAACCTTGTTTTGTTAATCGCTATTATGTCTTTGTTTGGTGCTACGTTAACGCTTCCAGGTATTGCTGGTATCGTATTAACGGTGGGGATGGCCGTAGATGCTAACGTCCTAATCTTTTCTCGAATTAAAGAGGAGCTCGCCAATGGCGTGCCGCCACAGTCAGCCATTAAAGCTGGGTTTGAACGTGCATTTGAAACCATTTTAGATGCGAACGTAACCACCTTTATTGTTGCGATTATTTTATACGCTATTGGCTCCGGTTCAGTGAAAGGTTTTGCTGTTACTTTGGCGATTGGTATTGTCACGTCCATGTTTACCGCCATTGTGGGTACACGCGCTATCGTAAATCTTATTTACGGTAATCGTCGCGTTGAGAAATTGTGGATATAACGGGCCCTAATTAAAAGAGAATTCTCATGAGCGATAGTAAAGTTATTAATTTTATGGGGCGGCGAAAACTTGCTGCCATTTTTTCAACCATTCTACTGGTAGCGTCCGTTACTGCCTTGGCCGTTAAAGGTTTAAGTTTTGGGTTGGATTTTACAGGCGGTACTCTAATCGAGCTGCATTACCCACAAACAGCCGATTTAAATGGTATCCGTGCGGATCTTAAAAATCAGGGTTACCCAAGCGCTGTAGTGGCGAATTTTGGTAGCGATCAAGATGTAGTTATTCGAATTCAATCCGACGGTGAAAAAGTTGGTGATACCATTGTGGAATCACTGAAGGGAGCTTATCAAGGCGATGGCACTGTTGTGCGCAAGCGAATTGAATATGTGGGCTCTCAGGTGGGTGAAGAGTTTATGAACGATGGCGGCCTGGGAATGTTATTTGCCCTTGCCGTGGTTATGATTTACGTAGCGTTGCGATTTCAGTTTAAATTTTCGGTGGGGGCAGTAGCCGCTTTAGCGCACGATGTACTTATAGTGCTTGGGTTTTTCGCCATTACCGAGATGGATTTCGACTTAACGGTTTTGGCGGCTGTCTTGGCGGTCATCGGGTATTCGCTTAACGATACTATTGTTGTGTCTGATCGGATACGTGAAAATTTCCGTCGAGTACGTAAAACGGAGTCATTTGATATTATTAATATTTCGTTGACTCAAACCTTGGGTCGAACGTTAATTACGTCGTTGACCACTTTGTTGGTACTGTTAGCCTTATTTTTTGTAGGCGGTGAACTTATCCATAATTTCGCATTAGCGCTAATTCTTGGTGTTGTGGTTGGTACATACTCGTCAATATATGTGGCGGCAAATGTCTTATTGCTGATGGGTATCTCCAAAGAAGATCTAATCGTTATAGAGAAAGAAGGCGAAGATCAGGAAATGCTGCAGCCTTAGCCTGTTGACTATAGTGCGCTCACATTAATGTGAACCTGTACTAGTGCGTTAGTGTTACACCGAAAAGACCCAGCAATTATTAAATTGTTGGGTCTTTTTTTGTTTTCTCTTCTGGGTTCCCGTGCTCGCTTCATAGGGAGAGTGATTGAGTGAGTGTTACGGTGGTGGGTATAGGTGTACGGGCGATGGGTTTAATCACTGGGAGGAGGGATAGTTATCGTGGGAGTCTTGGTCGCAGCTAGCGGTGTGGTAAGTTGACTTATTGCATCGGTTGAATGCGTTAGCCTAATGCGGTGACTGCGCTCAAGCGTGCCTGCATCACCTAACAATAAGAATAGTTCGGTAATATTGTCTTTCGCTTTACCGGCAAGTGCTTCAAAATCTGAGAACATGTGCGTCGCTCATTCAGGTGTCACTAAATTATAGTGCTCCGTCGGCGACTTAGCGGTATATAGAGATATTTGATCTAAACTGAACAACAAAACGACGCGTTGAGACCTAAGCAGCGCTGCTATTGCCCTAAATCCTGTTGATAGACACTTACATAGAAGAATCAAAAGATGAGTTGGTTTAAAAAGTCTACTACTTCGAGTGAAGAGCCCCGCGAACCTAGTGTCGGCGAGTCTAAGCGACAATTAAAAGAATTGGAGCGCTCAGTGTCGCGCTATGAGCGCGTATTTCGCGGAAGTAGCCAAGGTTACGGGTTTCTCGATTGGGACGTAAAACGTGGTCGGTTAGAGTGGGACGGCAACTTCTGGACTCACTTAGGCTACGGTGAGGCGGATATGGTGCATATTTCTGATGCCGATTCATTTATGGAATACGTTCATCCAGACGACAGAAAAAAGCTGACTACCGCTATTCATGCGTTGCTTCGTGGGCTTGGTTTGGGTGAGGCCACCTTTAGATTACGAAAAAAACGCGGTGGTCATATTTGGACAGAAGTTCGCGTAGATGCTATTCGGGATGGCCACGACTGGGTAAGTTATATTTCCGGCGGTGTGTACGACATTACAAAGCTCAAACAAACCGAGCAAGCGCTAGTGATTAGTGAAGCGCGTCATGCTCGTATTATACAGTCCTCCAATGATGGTATTTGGGAGTGGTATGCCGAGCACGGAGGGTTTCATTTTTCGAGCCGTTGTTGGGAACATTTGGGCTACGACGAGCAAGACGATCATGTTAATCAGGGCATTGATCGCGTTCAGGCGTGGCGTAAACGCATCCACGAAGAAGACATTGCCCAGTTTGACCAAGCGCTAAAAGATCATATTCATCGTAAAGAAGCGTTTGATATCGAATACCGCATTCGAGGAAAAGATGATGAATGGCATTGGATAAGAGCGCGTGGCCAGATGGCTTACGATGAAAGCGGTAAGGCTACCCGAATGTCGGGTACTAATATGGATATTACCGAAATTAAGCGTGCTGAAGAGCGCGTTCTTAAGGCCAAGGAGGCGGCGGAACTTGCCAATCGAGCGAAATCAGATTTCTTATCCAGTATGAGTCATGAATTGCGAACACCGTTGAACGCTATTTTAGGTTTTGCACAATTATTTGATTTAGATAAATCGTTAACACCGGACCAGCAGACGAATGTTTCTGAAATTAAACAGGCAGGCGAACATCTTTTACAGTTAGTTGGAGATGTTCTCGATCTGGCCAAGATTGAAGCTGGGCGAATGGGGTTCTCTTTAGAACCCGTAGCACCTATTCGCCTATTGAAAGAAGTCGAAATGCTAATTCAGGCTCAAGCCGAATTCCATAATATATCCGTTGCGCTAGAATCGAACGATCTAGAGGAGCGCACAGTAATTGCAGATGCGGTTCGGCTCAAGCAGATCTTGCTTAACCTTGTGAGCAATGCGGTTAAATACAATCGCGTGGGTGGGAGTGTTGTGATTAGCTGTTCCTTAAGTGAAAGCGAAACTATGCGTATTACTGTTCGAGATACGGGCAAAGGCATTTCCGACGCGATGCAAAAACAAATGTTTCAGCCGTTTAATCGGCTGGGCGCCGAAGCGTCTACCATAGTGGGTAGTGGGGTTGGTTTGGTTATCACCAAGCAACTTGTGGAGCAAATGAAAGGCTCTATTGGCTTCAAAAGTGTTGAAGACGTTGGGAGTTCTTTTTGGATTGAGTTTCCGTTGTATAAAGGCCAAACAATAGAGCAGTTGGTTGATCAGTACAGCCGCATTTCGTCAGAATTGGGTGGTGAGGTCCCAGATCTTTTAGTCGAAGAGCGAAAGCGTATTTTATACGTAGAAGATAACCCACCAAACCAGCGTTTAATGAAGCAATTACTAGTGCGTTACCCGAATCTTGACCTCGACATTACTGGCGAGCCGCTTAAAGGCATTTATATGGCACGCACAACCAAACCTGATTTAGTGATTATGGATATTAACTTGCCAGGTATGGATGGGTTTGAGGCGCTGGAAGTACTGAAGCAAGATAAGTCTACGCAAGATATCCCGGTCATAGCGCTTACCGCAAATGCGATGGTTCATGATATTGAAAAAGGGAATGCTAGCGCCTTTGACTACTATTTAACGAAACCGCTCGATTTGAAGCAGCTTATTCAGGTATTTAATGAATTACTGACTTAATTTCTTCAAAGGAGGAAATCTCTTTTCCTTCTTTGGTTTTCTTCATATTCCCTCCAGTTTGGCCACGTTTTCTATTAGTGTAAAAGCTGAAATGGCATGGTGTTATTTTTACCCTCTGCATTTTATCGATCTTATTTTTTCTTTCGGTAATAAATTTATTCGGTCATAACTGTAATTACGCTATTGCTTTAGTGTTCGCGCACCTGTGTTTTGTGTTTGGCTGCCTGCTTATACGTTGTCGTATGCATGATGGTGTGTGTGACGCTAATATTGGCGGGTGTTACCGTTTTTCGTTTGAGATTAAATACCTTTAACGTCGATGTAATCGATTACTGTGAAGTGGGTGCGAAAAATAAATAAACGAGTGAGATAGTATGCTGTTTAAAACGAATGATTAATTGCTCATTAAATAGTTTTTCTGTGGGCAGTATAATTTTTAAAAGGCTAGTTCAATGGATGAGAGTCTGTAAGTGGGCCGCGTAAAAAATCGATATGTCGTGATAGCGCTAATGTCCTTTTTGCTAGGCTTTGTCGTTAGCGAGTTTAGCCTTTGTGGAAGTTTCTCGTGTCAAGCGCGGAAGGTGTCTGTTGTGCCTGACGACTTGGTTCTCTTGTTAAGGGAAAATGCCGAACTTAATGAGCGCTTGGATGAAGTCATGAGGTCTACGGGGGATGCGTCATCAGGCGCTCGAGCTGAAGCTACCCTTAGTGTTTGCGAGAAAGGGGATACTGTTGCCGCGATACGCGTAGAGAGTGATGCTAGCGCTGTTGGTCAGGCAGGCTCTATGCAAACAGAGGTTGCTGAAAGTTTTGATGAGTGGGTTGAAGCTTCTACGGCGTCGGACCCTGGTTTTGTATTGGGAACCTTTATGGCGGGTCAGTTTGAGGTGGAGGCGGTTGACTCTGCGTGGGCGATAAGTCGGGAGCAGGAACTATATGCTTTTTTTGAAAGTGATAAACGCTTAGATCAATACGCTATTGAGTCTACGGAGTGTAAGGCAACGCAGTGTCGGTTGTCGCTAAATGCTTATGATGTAAGTCAGGCAAATGAAATTATAGAAAATTTTTCAGTGGTCATGGCAGATAGTGATGGATATCTCATGTCAGTATCTGATATTGATCCAGAGAGTGGCAGTGTGATTATTTATCTCGCTAGAAATGCGGAAGGCTTTGGTTTTCAGTAGCTCAGTATTGTGTTGTTCGTTGTAGGGTTGCTAATTGAAATTATCATGGAAGGTAATAGCGCTAACTATTTTTGGCGTTGTGTAAAAAAAGGAAAATGGACGTGTTAAATGCACAGTTAAATTGATTGATAAAGGAAATATTATGAAATTAGTACACTATTTTGCGCTTGCAGCGACATTGGTATTAGGCTTGGGTGCTCAGAATGTTTTTGCGGATGTATTGATTAGTTGTTCGTGGGTGAATACCTCACAAACCTCTATTTATAATGGCGTTCGAATTACACAATCTTGTAAAGATGGCAGTATTGTTGCGGCAACACGTCAGCGCACGTGGGGCCAGTACTATAATGGCGAGTGCTCTAGCCTTACGGCAAAAACAGGTTACCGTGTGTCGGGTTCTTGTTTGAGCCCAAGCGTGTATCGTAAGATACCTGTAGTTGTAGTGGATCCGGGCGTTACTAGTTGTGCTCATCCTAACGCGTTGTACGCAACTAATGTTCCTGGTTCTCAAATGTCATCAACAATTACGACCGCGCTAGCGGGTTACTGCTCAGATTGCGGTATTTCTGTAAGACCTGGCTCGTACAGTGATTCTTACTACGTTTTCTGTGGTAATGGTTAATTAGTTATTGTTGTTAGCAATTGAGCCCGCTATGGGCAGCGCCTGTAGCGGGTTTCTTTACGGCATATATTTCCGGTAGGTTTAGTAAACATTACCCATGTGTTTACCGACTATTTGCAGCAGTGGTTTAAAAACCTTAGGCGCTCCACATACAATGTGACCGGTTTCTAGGTAGTCGCTATCCCCTTTAAAGCCGCTCAACAACCCTCCAGCTTCGCGCACAAGTAATACGCCTGCTGCCATATCCCATGATTGTAGGTTCATCTCCCAGAAACCATCAAATCGACCTGCCGCAACATAGGCTAAATCTAAAGCGGCAGAGCCTGCACGACGAATGCCGGCAGTTTGACCGGCCACTTCTCGCAAGCAGTTTAGGTAAGGGTCGATGCGGTCAAAAGCATAACCGTTGAAAGGGATGCCAGTGCCAATTAGGGCGCCGTCTA
The DNA here is from genome assembly GCF_014217335.1 of Teredinibacter purpureus. Lineage (NCBI taxonomy): Bacteria > Pseudomonadati > Pseudomonadota > Gammaproteobacteria > Cellvibrionales > Cellvibrionaceae > Teredinibacter > Teredinibacter purpureus. Next base: position 2,893,150 of record NZ_CP060092.1, read on the forward strand.
AGCTTTTGCGGTTGCTTACACGCAGGCGGCGACCATTCAGCATAGCGCCACGTCCACGGCTAGCGGTAAACTCTTCTCTTTTGATGGGGTCGAGAACAACAGCGTGTTCTAACTGGCCTCTATATTTGCAGGCAATAGATACGGAAAACTGAGGAATACCGTGAATGAAGTTGGTTGTGCCATCGAGAGGATCGATGATCCACTCATATTCGCTATCTTTCGCACCTGAAACGCCCGATTCTTCACCGATAAACTTATGGTCGGGGTAGGATTTACTTAAATGGTAAATTACCTCTTGTTCAGCTTTGCGGTCTACTTCGCTAACAAAGTCGTTGCGGCCTTTTTCTTCAATGTTAATAAGGTCGAGCCGTTCGAAGGAGTGTTCTATAACATCGCCGGCTTTTCGGGCAGCCTTAAGCGCAAGGGTAAGCATGGGTTCCATAGTTAAATCTCTGGACAGGTATGAATGTAAGATAGCAATTTTAAAAGAACAGCTGCGAGCCATGGTCGCAGTGCAAGGATTATAACAGTAGCGATACAGGATAACTATGATCACGCGTTGGGTTGCTATGCTCCACAGGGCCCCTCTGGTACACTGCGCGCCTTTTCTGGCCGCTTGGCACTACTCTGGACACTTCAAAGACTAGCCCATGAATGAACAACGATTTCAGCAAATTCGAATGGTAATGGTGAACACTACTCATCCCGGTAATATCGGCGCTGCTGCGCGCGCGATGAAGAATATGTGTTTGTCGGAGCTTTATATCGTCGACCCTAAGGATTACCCTGCCGAAAAAGCCGTTTGGCGAGCAGCTGGAGCGGTAGATGTGCTGGAAAATGCCAAGGTGGTGTCCACACTTGATGAAGCAATTGCTGATTGTGGTTTAGTGGTCGGTACAAGTGCTAGGGAGCGTCGTATTCCGTGGCCGTTAGTGACGCCTCGTGAGTGCGGTGAGCGTTGCTGGGCAGAGGCGGGTACTCACCCCGTAGCGATTGTATTTGGGCGCGAAGACCGTGGCTTGACGAATGAAGAGCTGCATAAGTGTAATTTTCATGTGCATATTCCCGCGAATCCCGAATACAGCTCGTTGAATATAGGCGCGGCTTTACAGGTGATTTGCTACGAGATTCGTATGGCCTACTTTGCAGCCAAAGAAGGTAAAGAGTTGCATTTTAATGACTGGGATCAGCCCCCGGCAAATAGTGCGTCGTTGGAAAATTATTATGAGCATTTACAAGAGACGTTGGAGCAGCTCAAGTTTATTGATCCTGATCATCCTCGTCAGACGGTAACACGCCTAAGGCGCTTATTTGGTCGCATACGTATGGATAAAATGGAGTTGAGCATATTACGTGGCATGCTAACGTCTATTCAAAACCATATTTTTCATACGGATAAAAAGATTAAAGCGCTCGAAAATAAGCCAGATTAATAACCTACTAAATTAGTAGGTTAAATACTTGATTGAATTAGTAGGTTATTCGATAATGTGCACTCTTAAACCCAGAGACCGGCACTATGCGATTAACGACCAAAGGCCGCTACGCGGTCACCGCGATGTTGGACTTGGCGCTCCATGCGCAGCGCGGCCCCGTCAGCTTGGCTGATATCTCCAAGCGACAGGGGATATCACTGTCCTATTTAGAGCAGTTGTTCGCAAAATTGAGGCAGAACACCCTTGTCTCGAGTGTGCGTGGCCCTGGTGGCGGCTACAAGCTAAGCCGTGTTGCTGCGGAGATATTTGTGGCGCAAATCATCGATGCGGTTAACGAATCAATTGATGCTACCAATTGCGGCGGTGCGGGTAATTGTCAAGGTGGGGATGTTTGCCTCACACACTATTTGTGGTGCGATTTAAGCGAGCAAATCCATAGTTTTTTGAGCAGTATCAGCTTGCAAAGTTTAGTTGATCGGCAAGATGTACAGAAAGTAGCACGCCGCCAAGATGAGGCCGGTAATGCGGCTAATGGTGACGAAAGCCAAACCAGCGCTATTTCTGCTTCAGATATCCTCTGAATAGAAGGCAGCGGCCCTAGGGCTGCTGCCGGTGTTTTAATCGCGATTTATTAGTCTGTTGAAGTCCATCATGCAAATACCAGTTTACCTTGATTACGCAGCAACTACGCCGGTAGACCCGAGCGTAGCCGAAGCGATGTGTGCTTGCTTAACGCAAAATGGTATTTTTGGTAATCCTGCGTCACGGTCTCACATATACGGATGGAAAGCCGAGGAAGCGGTCGAGATAGCGCGTGGGCAAGTGGCCGACTTGCTCAATGCAGACCCTCGCGAGATTGTGTGGACAAGCGGCGCCACCGAAGCAAATAATCTAGCGATAAAGGGCGTTGCCACCGCAAACAAGGCAAACGGAACTCATTTAATAACGTCCCTCACTGAGCATAAAGCCGTATTAGACACCTTTAAATACTTGGAAGGTGAAGGCTTCACGGTAACGTATCTAAAGCCTGACGCTGCTGGCCGCATCTGTGCTAAAGCGATAGAAATGGCCATAACCCCAGAAACCTCGTTAGTGTCTATTATGGCGGTCAACAATGAAGTTGGGGTTATTAATGATATTGCGGCGATAGGGGCGGTCTGTCGGCGCAAAGGAGTCTACTTTCATGTGGATGCTGCTCAAGCCGTGGGGAAGGTCGCCGTCGATACAGCCGAACTGCCAGTAGACTTGTTATCTATGTCTGCGCATAAATTTTATGGCCCTAAAGGGGTTGGCGCACTCTTTATAAAGCGTCAATCACACGTGCCAATAGCAGCGCAAATTCACGGTGGTGGTCATGAACGTGGTATGCGCTCAGGTACATTACCTACGCATCAGTTGGTCGGTATTGGGTTAGCCGCTAAAATGGCTAGCGACCTTTTGGTTGGCGAGAGTGCGCGCATACTCGCGTTGAGAAATCGCTTTTTACAACATCTAGAATCCCTTACGGGGTGGCAGTTAAACGGAAGCCTCGAACATCGTGTTGCTGGCAATGCCAATATCAGCATAGCGGGTGTTGATGGTGAGACGCTCTTATTGGCGTTACGTGAGCTTGCCGTTTCTACGGGCTCGGCTTGCACGTCATTGAGTGTTGAGCCGTCCTATGTGTTGAAGGCCCTTGGTTTAACTGACGAATTAGCGCATAGCTCAATTCGTTTTAGTTTTGGTCGTTATACCACGGAAGAGGAAGTTGATTTTGCTGCGAAAACGGTAGCAGAAGTAGTCCTCAAGTTACGGAAAGACCCTCCCTTATGGCAGGCCAATAAAGCAAAGGTCTGACGGATTTAAAGTTTTACGGCCGTTTATCGGCCAATTGAGTTGTGAACCCTATGTCCCAAGAACACATCGATCAGCTAATTGAACAAGACTATTCAGCGGGCTTTGTAACGGATGTTGAATCCGAAACGTTACCACCTGGATTGGATGAAAATGTTATTCGCTTTATCTCGGCTAAAAAAGATGAGCCGCAATGGATGCTCGATTGGAGATTAAAGGCTTATCACGCGTGGCGAGAAATGACGGAGCCCGATTGGGCGCACGTGAACTATCCAAAAATAGATTTTGATGAAGTTTCGTATTATTCGGCACCCAAGAGCATGGCTGATAGGCCTCAGAGCTTGGATGAAGTGGACCCTGAATTATTGGAAACCTATAAAAAATTGGGCATTCCCTTGCATGAGCAAGAAGCGCTGGCCGGTGTTGCCGTAGATGCGGTGTTTGATTCAGTTTCGGTTGCCACCACTTTTCGCTCGAAGCTGAAAGAGGTAGGCGTTATATTTTGCCCAATCTCCGAAGCAGTAAAAGAGTACCCGGATCTAGTTAAGCGCTACCTCGGTAGTGTTGTGCCCCAGAAAGATAATTTTTATGCGGCGCTAAACAGTGCCGTATTTAGCGATGGTTCTTTTGTTTATATTCCCAAGGGTGTTCGTTGTCCTATGGAACTTTCAACCTATTTTCGAATTAATGAAGCTAAAACGGGCCAGTTCGAGCGTACTTTAATTATTGCCGATGAAGGCAGTAATGTGAGCTATCTGGAGGGTTGTACGGCGCCAATGCGAGATGAAAATCAATTGCATGCAGCAGTAGTGGAATTGGTTGCGCTTGACGATGCGAATATAAAGTACTCGACAGTACAGAACTGGTATCCCGGAGATAAAGAAGGTAAAGGCGGTATATATAACTTCGTGACAAAGCGCGGTGTCGCTCACACGAATGCACGAATATCGTGGACCCAAGTAGAAACGGGTTCGGCTATCACGTGGAAATACCCTAGCTGTATATTAAAAGGCGACAACAGTGTTGGGGAGTTTTATTCTGTTGCGTTAACCAATAATTTTCAGCAGGCCGATACCGGCACTAAAATGATTCATTTAGGCAAAAATACGCGCTCAACCATTATTTCCAAAGGTATATCGGCAGGTAAAAGTTCTAACGCCTACCGTGGGTTGGTTCGCATGAATCCAGGGGCCGAAGGTGCGAGAAACTACACGCAATGTGATTCACTGTTAATTGGCGACAAATGCGCCGCACATACCTTCCCTTATATTGAAAGCAAGCATCCCTCGGCGGTTATTGAGCACGAAGCCACAACGTCGAAGGTAAGTGATGATCAATTATATTTATGTTTACAGCGCGGCATTGATACGGAAAAAGCGGTGTCGATGATTGTGAATGGTTTTTGTAAAGAAGTGTTTAAAGAGCTACCTATGGAATTCGCTGTAGAAGCCGGCAAGTTGCTTGAAGTGAGCTTAGAAGGTTCTGTTGGTTAATGCTGTTGATCGATTTTTGGCGTTTATTCGAAGCTGAATCGATACGGACATAAAATGGTCTTAATGCGTTTTGACCAAAATTTAATATTATCGTTATTGCTTAATGTAACTGGAGTAATCCTGAATGTTGTCTATTACTAATCTTCATGCAAATGTTGAAGATAAAGAAATTCTTAAAGGCCTTAATTTAGACGTTAAGGCGGGTGAGGTTCACGCAATAATGGGGCCTAATGGTTCCGGTAAAAGTACAACAGGGCACGTATTATCTGGCCGAGAGGGTTATGGTGTTACGAAAGGCCAGGTTTCTTTCGGTGGGAAAGACTTACTGGATATGGATACTGAAGAGCGTGCTCGAGAAGGGTTGTTTTTGGCTTTTCAGTACCCCGTTGAAATTCCTGGTGTTAGTAATATGGAATTTATGAAGGCTGCAGTTGATGCGGTACGAGAGCATCGAGGTGAGAGCGCCTACGATGCTGTTAGTTTTCTAAAGAAAGCACGTGAGCATTGTAAAGCCGTAAATCTAGACCAGAGCTTCTTGAAGCGCGGTGTAAATGAAGGTTTTTCGGGTGGCGAGAAAAAACGCAACGAAATAATGCAAATGATGCTGTTGGAACCGAAGCTGTGCATTTTAGATGAGACCGACTCAGGTCTGGATATTGATGCTTTACAAGTGGTCGCCAATGGCGTGAATGCGCTTCGCAGCCCAGATCGTTCCTTTATTATTGTGACACACTATCAGCGCCTGCTTGACTATATCGAGCCTGATTTTGTACATGTGTTGGTGGATGGCCGAATCATTAAGTCGGGCGATAAAAGTTTAGCGTTAGAGCTAGAAGAAAAGGGTTACGGTTGGTTAGATCCATCGTTGAATGGAGTGGCGTAACGATGGATTATATTCAGCAAGCGGCAACACCGCTGGCCACAGAGACGCCTGATTGGCTTCAGTCCTATCGTCAACGAGGTGCTGCGCAGTGGTTAAAACATCGTTTTCCTGGGCGTAAAACAGAGGATTGGAAGTATACAAATTTAAGAGCATTGGAGCAGGGAGAGTACCATTGTGCTCCCGCACTCGTTTCTGAAAACCCTGATTGGGCATCTCACTATACGATTAATGGGCTGAATGCCTACCCGTTGGTTTTTGTTAACGGAATCTTCAGTAGCACCCTTTCATGCGACCTATCTGAGATGCCTGTAGGTGTTGAACTTAGTTGTTTCTCTACAGCAGATACAGCGCAACAAGCTCAGATAGCATCAGAGCTAGATGCATTAACTACTGCGGATAAGCATCTTTTTACAGCGCTTAATACGACTCAGTTGAGCGAAGGGGTGTTTCTTAAGGTTGGTAAAAATGTACAGCTCGATAGGCCTGTACAAATTGTTTACCTTAATACCCCTCAGTCGCAGCCTTATACGGTCAATCAACGTTTGCTCGTTGTTATGGAGCAAGGTAGCGAAGCAACCGTAATTGAACAGTTTACATCGCTTGAAAATGAGTCATCATCGACGAGCTTGGGTTTTACGAACGGCGTCACCGAGTTGAATGTGGGTGAAAATGCACGTTTACAACATTACCGCCTACAGCTAGAACATGAATCTGCCATTCATGTGGGTAGTGTGAATGTTGGCTTGCAGCGTAACGCGAATATCGACAGCTTCTATTTAGGGTTAGGTGGAAAAATAAAGCGTATTGACGTAGTGGTAAATCATCAAGGCGAAGGCGCTCACTCCGAATTAAATGGCGTTTATTTAACACGTAACAGTCAGCATATCGATTACCACACATGTATAGAGCATGCTGTACCGCGTTGTACGTCGAATGAGTCGTTTCGCGGTATTATCTCCGATAGCTCGCGCGCGGTTTTTAATGGTCGAATTCATATTCACCCGCAGGCGCAAAAAACACTGGCGCAACTAAGCAATAAAAATCTTTTGACCAGCAATAAGGCTGAAGTGGATACCAAACCAGAGTTGGAAATATACGCCGATGATGTTCAATGTGCGCATGGTGCAACAGTCGCTCAGTTGGATAATAATACCCTGCATTATTTGTTGACGCGTGGCGTGGGTGCAGAAGAAGCCAAAGTTATGTTGAGTTTTGGTTTTATTAACGAATTGATTAACAATATGCGTGAAGAATCTATAGCGAATTATATTCGCCCAATGTTGGCTAGAATGTTTGCGCGTGACGAATCACTCGCGAGACACCTTGGATGATAGCCACCGTGACTAAAAGTATGTCTAACGATGTTTTTAACGTACAAAAAGTGCGTGATGAATTTCCTATTTTAGATCAAGAGATTAATGGTCATCCCTTGGTGTATTTAGACAATGCTGCAACAACGCAAAAGCCCAATGCTGTTATTGAGGCTATTAGCGATTACTACCGAGGGTACAACTCCAATGTACATCGTGGCGCACACAGTTTAAGTGATAGAGCCACAGTTGCGTTTGAGCATGCGCGAGACACTGTTGCGAAGTTTGTGTGTAGCCCCAAAAAAGAACAGGTGATATGGACACGAGGTACAACAGAAGCCATAAACCTAGTTGCTCATAGCTGGGGGCGAAATAATATTGGCGCAGGCGATAAGATATTAGTGTCCACGCTAGAGCATCATTCTAACATTGTGCCTTGGCAAATATTGGCCGAAGAGATGGGTGCGCAGCTCATCCCTATTCCAATTTTAACTACAGGCGATATCGATATACCTGCGTTCTCAGCTCTGCTAGATGAACGAGTGAAAATGGTGTCAGTTGGCCATGTGTCAAATGCTCTAGGTACGGTTAACCCGTTAAAAAACATTATCTCGGCTGCCCACGCTGTGGGGGCTAAAGTTTTTATCGATGGTGCTCAAGCCGTCGCACATTTTCCCGTTGATGTCCAAGCCCTGGGTTGTGATTTTTATGGTTTTTCAGGCCATAAATTGTTTGGCCCTACGGGTATCGGCGTGCTTTGGGGGCGCGAAGCGTTACTTAATGAAATGCCTCCTTACCATGGTGGTGGAGAGATGATCGAGAGTTGTAGCTTTAGCGGAACAACGTTTAACGTATTGCCTTATAAATTTGAGGCCGGCACGCCGGATATTGCTGGCGTAATTGGCTTGGCTGCAGCGATTGATTATTTGAATACATTAGACCGTAATGCCATTATCGCCCATGAACGTGATCTGCTCACTTATTGTCACCAGCTGGCAGAGAAGTGTTCAGGGTTAAAGCGAGTTGGTGAAGCCGAAAATATTGCTGGTGTATTCAGTTTTTTGTTAGATGGCGCTCATCCTTCAGATGTTGGAATGTTGTTAGATCAGCAGGGCGTGGCGGTGCGTACGGGGCATCATTGTGCACAGCCTTTGATGGAGGCATTGAATGTTCCTGGCACCGTACGGGCCTCATTTTCTATGTACAATACGCGTGAAGACGTCGAACGCTTTTTTGCAGCACTGGAAAAAGTTAAACAGTTTATTTAAAGGGCGAATCCAAAATGAGCGTTGAAACTTTTAGTCTGAATGATACGGTGACCGTTACACCGGCGGCTGCCGAGCATTTTCAAGCGCAGCTTAAAAAAAAGGGCGCGCAAGCGATTCGTATTAGCTTGAAAGAAAGTGGTTGTACCGGGTTTATGTATGTCATCGATGAGGTGGACTCTGGTGAAACGAGCGATCTAGAAATTACGCTTAAAAATGGTGTGCAAGTATTTGTTGATCCCACCCATATGGCGGCGATTCAGGGTACTGTAGTCGATTACGTTAAGCAGGGGCTAAATCGCAATTTAGAACTCAATAACCCGAATGTTAAAAATGCCTGTGGCTGCGGTGAAAGTTTTAGCGTTTGAATAGTGGCTTTGCTGTAGAAAAATTATTTAGATTAATTGTTTTCAGGAAAATGTATGTCTGAACAGCGCATGGTAACAACGGTACGAGATTGTCCTGCCCGCTTAGTGCCGGTAGGTGATTCCGTTACGATTCCGGCCCATCAATTCATTACCATAACTCAGTCTCTGGGTGGCAATTATACCGTGGTATACCAAGGTAATATGTTGCGTGTTGATGGTACTGATGCCGATGCCTTGGGGCTCGAAAAATACGAGCTCACTTTTGCACCACCACAAAGCGATGCCATTGATGAGGCTCAAGTGTGGGAAGCTTTGGAAACTGTGTACGACCCTGAAATTCCCGTTAATTTACGCAGTTTGGGTTTAATTTATAATGTTTCAATTGATAAAGAGACAAAGAGTGTTTCTATCGATATGACATTAACGGCGCCCGCCTGTGGTATGGGGCCAGTGCTTGTAGGCGATGTGAAATATCGAGTGGGTATGGTGCCGAACGTTACCGACGTTAGAGTATCCCTTATTTTCGACCCTCCATGGCATAGGGATATGATGTCTGAGGAAGCGCAACTTGAAACGGGAATGTTTTTTTGATGACACTCTTGCAGAAAAATCCTTTTGGTAGCGCTATAACGGTCGAAGATATTGTAGATACCCTTAGCTTTTTTGATGGTTGGGAGGATCGCTATAAATATATTATCGATTTAGGTAAAGAATTGCCGGCTATGGAAGACGCTAAGAAAGACGATGCGCATTTGGTGAAAGGGTGTCAAAGTCAGGTGTGGATCGATTCCGAAATCATTGATGGCTGTATGTGGTTTCAAGCCGATAGTGATGCGTTTATCGTAAAGGGCTTACTTGGCTTGGTTATGGCCGCCTATAACGGTAAAAGCGTTGAGGATATTTTGGCGTTTGATATTAATGCGTATTTTGAGCAGCTCGGCTTGCTTAAACATTTAAGCCCAACGCGAGGGAACGGGCTTAAATCGATGGTAGAGCGTATTCGTTTCGAAGCCGCTAATTAATACGGTTTACCTTAAAAACCTCTGCCCATTTGCGGAGAGGTTTTGGCGGTTATAAAGCACTCTGTTGTGGTTTAAAGTGCTTTAATCAGTGCTTTTTCTAAAGCTGAATCTGTAGGTTCGGTATTGCTACCAAAGCGTTGTATCTGTGAGCCGTCGGCTGACACTAGATATTTGTTGAAATTCCAGCTGGGCTTGCCAGCCTGACGATTTAACCGTGTGAAAACCTCGTTAGCATCGTCGCCTCGAACGTGTGTAGGGGCAATCATACTGAATGTCACCCCATAGTTTTTATAGCAAATAGAAGCGGCTTCCATTTCGCTTTTTGCTGCTTGCTTAAAGTCGTCTGATGCAAAACCGACTAATTCGACACCTTCCTTTTTGTATTTTTGGTAGAGAGCTTCTAGGCCTTTAAACTGGCGGGTGTAGCCGCAGTGGCTCGCTGTATTGATTAATATCATGGGCTTGCCGGTATAGAGATCGCATAGGTTTAAGGTGTCATTGCTGTGTAGTTTTTTAAAGGCGTGGTCGAAAAGAGCAGGGCAGCTTTGCTCAGCTTGGGGGGCATCGGCCGCGCTAACGCTGGGTGCTATGCTCAGTGTTAGCGCGAAAAAGAGACGTTGTAATCTTGTCATGTAAGGTATTTCCCTGCAAAAAGCTGCTAAGTAGAATTTCATAACCATTTTGAGATGGTAGTATTTATACGCAGACCATACGCTTACGGATGGGTGAGTCAACTGATTCTCGAGCGGCGAGTGATCTTGGCGATAGGCTGTAACGCTGCGCTGACGTGTTCGATTTGATGCGATACATACTATTTTGGGTGTGATCTGCGTATAATTTCACTGTCTAGAGGCTTTAACGCTCCCTTCGATATTGGTGCAGGGAGTATTGAGTAGAGAGTATATTAAGGAGAATTAAGGATGGCGATAGAAAGAACTTTATCCATGATCAAGCCAAATGCAGTAAAAAATAATGTAATTGGCCAGATTTATATGCGATTTGAGGCGGCAGGCTTAAAAATTGTTGCTGCAAGATTAATCCATATGGACGATGAGATTGCCGGCGGTTTTTATGCAGAGCATAAAGAAAAGCCATTTTTCGGCGAATTGGTAGAATTTATGACGTCTGGACCGACGTTTGTACAAGTCTTAGAAGGCGAAAGCGCGATTGCATTAAACCGCGAGATTATGGGAGCTACCGACCCTTCAGAGGCGGCGGAGGGTACCATTCGTAAAGATTTCGCTACTTTGAAGGGCGAAAATGCTGTGCATGGCTCCGATAGTTCAACATCGGCAGTGCGTGAAATTAATTACTTCTTTAAAGAAGACGAAATATGCCCGCGATAAAGCGGGTGTAATCTGAGGTATATCCATTAGTGAGTAGTGAGCAATCTTCAGTTCCTGTTGTACAAAGTACAGCCGAAACACCCGATAAAATTAATCTGATGGGAATGACACAAGGGCGCCTCGAGGCGTTTTTTGAGTCTTTGGGCGAAAAGAAATTTCGCGCGACCCAAATATTAAAGTGGGTTCATCAGCTCGGAGTCACAGACTTCCAGCAAATGAGCAATATCAGTAAAGTGCTCCGTGAAAAGCTAGCGTCTATAGCGGTCATAAGTGTTCCTGAGGTTATTCAGCAACTCGACTCCGCCGACGGCACGCGTAAATTTTTGGTGAGAGTTGGCGGTGGCAATGCAATTGAGGCTGTCTTTATTCCCGAAGGAGACCGTGGCACGCTGTGTGTGTCTTCTCAGGTTGGCTGCTCGTTAGATTGCAGTTTTTGTGCAACCGGCAAGCAAGGCTTCAATAGAGACCTTACTGCCGCCGAGATTATAGGCCAAGTATGGATTGCGGCTAAATCGTTTGGGCAGTTACAAGAAGAGCCTGTACGTGGCGATCGGCGAGTGACGAATGTCGTCATGATGGGAATGGGCGAGCCATTATTGAATTTTGATAATGTTGTAGATTCAATGCAGCTAATGATGGATGACAACGCATACTGTATTTCAAAGCGTCGCGTTACCTTGAGTACCTCGGGTGTTGTGCCTGCTCTAGACCGCCTGGGTCAGTATACTGATGCGTGTTTAGCAATCTCGTTACATGCCCCTAATGATGAGCTGCGTAACCAGCTGGTGCCACTGAATAAAAAATACCCTATTGCCCAGTTGCTTGACTCTGCAAAGCGGTATATCGAGGGCGTGCCGGATACTCGACGTAAAATCACGATCGAATATACTCTCATTGATCAGCTCAACGATCGGCCAGAACATGCGTACGAGCTAGCAGAATTACTAAAAGACGTGCCTGTTAAGATCAATTTGATTCCTTTCAACCCTTTTTCACTGTCTAATTATAAGCGCGCCAGTAATAACGCTATTCGCCGCTTTCAAACTATTTTGATTGAAGCTGGGTATACCACAACAGTGCGTACCACGCGTGGTGAAGATATTGACGCAGCATGCGGTCAATTGGCTGGGCAGGTTCAGGATAGAACAAAACGCAGTCAGCGTTATAGGTTAGATCATGCCGCGCTAATGAAAGCTGAAGACGGGGTGATTCCCGTTAAAATGATCGATGACTAAACAATAGCTGAGAAATTATAAGGGAGTAGTGCGTGACGAAATGCTGGGAGTTTTCGGGCAAAGCAGTATTGCTAGGCTTTATTTTTGTTTGCGGCTTGAGTGGCTGCGTCACAACTATTGAAAACCCAAAGCCTAAGCGCGATAAGCATGAGGCCTTGGAGGCCAATATTAAGTTGGGGATGACCTACCTCCAACAAGATAAGCGCGAAGGCGCAATGAGATCCTTTAGTAAGGCCTTGGCGTTGGATAAGAAATCAGCGGAGGCTTATCTTGGTTTGGGGTTGTTGCACCAAATGAACGGCGAGCTAGAAGAAGCCGAAGCCAACTTTAAGAAGGCCTTGCGCAATCGTGCCGATTTTTCTCGGGCGAGCATAGAATTTAGTTACGGACGATTGCTTTATGACCAAAAACGGTTAAAAGAAGCAAAAAAAATGTTTGAATCGGCAGGCTCTGATTATGCGTATCCGGGCCGAGCAGAGGCCTTGCTGAATGCGGGGCTGTGTGCGTTAAAATTAGGTGATGCAGTACGAGCAAAAGCCGCTTTTGAGCATAGCTTGAATTTAAACGACCGTTTATCGCAGGCGTCCCTCGAACTGGCCGACGTGGCGTTTTCGGAACGAGATTATGCGAGCTCTAAACGCTATTTGGATCAGTTTGCCAGCCTTACGCGGCAAGTGCCTCGTAGCTTATGGTTGGGAATACGTATAGAGCGTATTTTTGGTAATAAAGATAAAGAAGCAAGCTATGCATTGGCGCTTAAAAACCTGTACCCTTACTCGCAAGAATATTTGGATTACAAGCGCTTTGTTGAGCAAAACTAGAGCCGAGTGTATGGCTAGAGATAAATAAGACTTCAAACATGATAGGCATCGACTCCGAAATTGAATTATCGGCTGAGTATCATCAGCTTCTAGAGCAGGCTAAGCCGGGCGCAGCGCTCAAATTGATGCGTGAGAGCAAATCAGTTGAACTAGCGGATATCGCAACCGACACGCTTATTCCCGCGTGGAAGCTGTCTGATTTAGAAAATGATTGTTATGAAGGGTTGGGTGGGGACACCTTTGTGACCGGCTACATCCGTAAAATAGCGAAGATTCTCGATATTGAATCGGATGATCTAGTTATAGCATTCAACCTACGAGCTGAAATAGGAGCGGAGGACGGCGTAAGCTGTGTAGCCAAATCCGTTGCCAGCAGGCCTCATGGTAGTGGGCCTGTCCAGCAAGCGGTAAGTGTAGAAACAAGTTTGCTTGGTAAATTAAACAAGCTGCCGGGTTTTATTGCGGTGGCGGCATTGCTGCTTGTATGGGTTGGGGCCACACTCTTTTTACCTAGCCCTGTAGCAACATCAGAATCTTTGCCGTTATCGAGTGGCGCTAATACTCAAGAGCCGCTGGTCGATCTACCAGTAGAGAAGGCAGAGGTAACCGTTGATAGTGTAGATAGTGAAGCCGCTGAGTTTGATCACGCTATACCACCTTTAGCGGATTCGTCAGTAGTTTTGCCTGAAGCGCCTTCAGATCAAGCGCTACTCGATAGTTCTACCAGCAGTGTCATCGGGGGCTCAGAAACTACCGATTTACTCGTCTTAACGTTCATAGATGAATGCTGGGTCAAAGTCTCGGATACTACAGGCAAGGTATTGTTTGCGGAAGCGAAGCTGAAAGGGGATAATCTGCAGCTTTTTGGCGAGGCCCCGTTTGAAGTGATGTTGGGCAATGCGCGGGCAGTAGACGTTACGTTAAATGGCCAGCCATTTGCGATTCACCCTTCTCCTAGCCGCAAAACCCTTCGGGTTACTGTGCATCGGTAGCAAGTTCGCTCTTGTTCAGTTCCCGCTGCACGCACGTTGTTATTTTGGCCTTAGGCCTCACATACCGTATTAAAGTAGGTTTACCCCCATGTTTTATGAGTCGCCAATAAAGCGTCGTAAGTCGCGTCAGATTATGGTTGGCAATGTCCCCGTTGGCGGCGATGCGCCGATTAGCGTGCAAAGTATGACTAATACTGAAACCACAGATGTGGAGGCGACAGTTGCGCAAATTAATCGCATTCAAGAGGCTGGCGCCGATATTGTACGTGTATCGGTACCGTCAATGGATGCAGCAGAAGCATTTGGCGCAATACGAAAGCAAGTAAGTGTCCCGCTGGTGGCTGATATTCATTTTGATTACCGTATTGCATTGCGAGTAGCGGACTTGGGTGTAGATTGTTTGCGTATTAACCCAGGCAATATTGGGCGTGAGCATCGTATTCAGGCTGTAGTTGAGAAGGCGCGTGATCTTAATATTCCAATCCGTATTGGCGTAAACGCAGGTTCTTTAGAAAAAGATCTACAGAAAAAATATGGTGAGCCCACGCCAGACGCGTTGGTGGAGTCTGCCTTGCGTCATGTAGCATTTCTCGATAAGTTTGATTTTCAAAATTTTAAAGTCAGTGTTAAAGCCTCCGATGTATTTATGGCTGTCGCCGCATACAGAAAGCTGGCGACTCAGATTGAACAGCCTCTTCATTTGGGTATAACGGAGGCCGGAGGATTGCGTGCAGGTACGGTGAAGTCTTCGGTAGGCTTGGGCATGCTATTAATGGACGGTATTGGCGATACAATTCGTGTTTCCTTAGCGGCGGATCCAGTAGAAGAAGTGAAAGTGGGCTGGGATATGCTCAAAAGCCTTAAATTACGCAATAAGGGCATTAATTTTATCGCGTGTCCGAGCTGTTCTAGGCAAAACTTTGATGTTATTAAAACATTGAATGAACTGGAAATGCGTCTAGAAGATATTAAAACGCCTTTGGACGTTGCTGTTATTGGGTGTGTCGTAAACGGCCCCGGTGAAGCGAAAGAAGCCGATATAGGATTGGCAGGCGGAACGCCTAAAAATTTAATTTATGTGCGCGGCGAGCCAAGTGAAAAGCTAGAACAAGAAAATCTTGTTGATAATTTAGAGCGTTTAATTCGAAAACGCGCCGCAGAAAAAATTGAAGAAGAAAAAGATATTATTGCTAAAGCGTAGAGAACTGGCGATAAACAATTGATACAGCATTAGGAATACGAATTACGTTGAAAAAGCTACAAGCAATTAAGGGTATGAACGATATTCTGCCCAGCGAAACACCTTACTGGCAATATCTGGAATCCGTTGTAACTGAAGTTGTGCAAAATTACGGTTACCAAGAGATTCGTTTTCCATTATTGGAAAGTACTGAACTCTTTAAACGTTCTATCGGTGAGGTGACCGATATCGTTGAAAAAGAAATGTATACCTTCGATGATCGTAACGGTGAAAGTGTAACCTTGCGACCAGAAGGCACGGCAAGTTGCGTGCGAGCGGCCGAGCAGCATCAGTTGTTGTTTAATCGCGCTACGTTAGTGCAAAAAATATGGTACGCAGGGCCGATGTTTCGTTACGAAAAACCGCAGAAAGGGCGGTTACGGCAGTTCCATCAAGTGGGTGTCGAAGCCTATGGAATCGAAACTCCAGACGCTGATGCAGAAATATTGATGCTGACGGCTCGCCTTTGGCGGGCGCTCGGAATGGAGTCGGCGGTTACGTTGCAGATTAACAGCTTGGGTACGTCGGAGTCTCGAGCGGACTATAGAGCGGCACTTGTTACCTACTTGGAAGCTCGCAGAGACCAGTTAGATGAAGATAGTGTGCGGCGCTTAGAGTCTAACCCTTTGCGTATTTTGGACAGTAAAGTAGAAACCACGCAGGCGCTACTGATTGGCGCACCCGATTTAGCCGATTTTCTCGATGACGAATCTAAAGAGCACTTTGCTCAGCTGCAACGTTATTTAACAGCGGCCGATGTACCCTTTGTGGTGAATACTCGATTGGTGCGAGGGTTGGATTATTACAGCCGCACAGTTTTTGAATGGGTAACCGATAAACTCGGTGCACAGGGTACCGTGTGTGCCGGTGGGCGATATGACAGTCTTGTAACCCAGTTGGGGGGCAAGCCAACCCCTGCGGTCGGTTTTGCCATGGGCTTGGAGCGGTTGGTTTTGTTGCTTCAAGAATTGAATGCATTCCCTGAGGATATATCTCGCACGGTCGATGTCTATTTGGTGGCGGTTGGAGATGTAATGCCTCAGGCTTTTCAGTTGGCCGAATATTTACGGGAGCATGCGTCTTATTTGCGTGTGCAATTAAATTGCGGGGGCGGCAGCTTTAAGAGCCAAATGAAAAAAGCCGATCGTAGTGGTGCGGAAATAGCACTCATCTTGGGCGAAGACGAAGCGAACAACGGTGAAATTACACTGAAGTACCTGCGAAGCGATGAAGCGCAGCAAACAATAAAACAACAACAAATAACAGATATCATCTTTTAGGAGCGAATAAAGTGGCAGATCACTTATCAGAAGAAGAACAGATAGAAGCGCTAAAGCGCTGGTGGAACGAAAATTGGGTGTCCATCGTACTGCCAATTATATTGGTACTTGTTGGCTATTTTGGCTGGAATTTCTGGAATAATCAGCAGCTGGCTGAAGCTCAATCGGCGTCGGACCAATTTCAGGCGCTTACTGAACAAGCTGAAGTTGCGCCAGGAATGGATATGTCGGCCGAGCAAAAAGTTGGTATTAGCCAATCCGCTGAAGCTCTCGTAGCTGAGCATGAAGGTACTCTTTATGCTGACATGGCCAGCTTAATGTTGGCGCGTCTCCATGTAGAAGATAACCAGTTAGAGGCCGCAGCGGCGCGTTTACAATCTGTTGTTGATGGGGGCTCTAATGAGTCTATTAGCCTGTTAGCGACGGCTCGTTTGGCGCGTGTTTTAGCGGCAAAAGGCGAGCCAGAACAAGCTCTGCAGTTCGTCGCTCAAACATCCAGTGAAGCCTACACTGCATTGTTTGCGGAAATTCGCGGCGATATCTATCAGTCTCAAGGCAAGTATCAAGAAGCGCATACAGCGTATGGTGTAGCGTTAGAAACATTACCTCCAACTGAATACAACCGATCAAGCCTCATTCAATTAAAGCGTGATGCAGCGGCTTTGCCTGAAAGCGAGCCAGAAGTTGTTGATGCTGAGGGAGATGCTTAATGCTGCGGTTTTTACTGTTGCTTGTTACTGTTGCTGGCCTTGTTGCTTGTGGCAGTAAAGACGCTAAAGAAATAGATCTTGAAGCGGTTGATCTTATCGATTTCGAAAAAACAATTGAAATGGATAAGCTATGGAGCCGCTCTGGCGGTTCCGGTCAAGATAAGCCTTTTTCTCGTTTCACCCCAGCGCTTGACGGTAAAGGTAATATTTATACCGTTGGTTACAAAGGTGATGTTAATGCGTTTGCAGTAGCAACCGGTAAAAAGATTTGGAGCGTGGACACCAAACAGCGAATTTCTGGTGGCGCAGGTGCTAACAATAATAGTGTTTTCTTCGGTACATTCGATGGAACGGTACATGTATTAGATAGCGAGACGGGTCAGCAGCGTTGGGAAGCCAGTGTGAGTAGTGAAATTGCGTCAGCTCCCGCCAGCAATGGCGAGATCGTTGTGGCGAACACTATTGATGGGCGTGTTTTTGCTTTTGCCGCCGAGACGGGTGAGCTCTTATGGTCATACGACCATACGTTGCCTGTATTAACGTTGCGGGGCACAGCTTCACCGGTATTAACGTCAAGTCAGGTTATTGTGGCGTTTGATAATGGGCAAATACTGAGTTTGTCAGCCAGTGATGGCTCCACTCAGTGGCAGTTTCGTGTAAGTCGCCCTAAAGGGCGGACTGAGCTCGACCGTATTGTTGATATCGATGGTACACCTGTTGTTGATGGTGGCTATTTGTATGCCGGTAGTTATCAAGGCAATGTGGCTGGCGTTAGCCGTGGCCCTGGTCGTGTGATGTGGACAAAAGAAGCGTCTACTAATCATTCCGTTGCTGTCTACGGTGGAAAGGTATTTGTGAGTACGGAAGAATCGCGCATTATGGCGCTCAACGGGATTACCGGTGAGTTAGAGTGGGAAAATTTCGAATTAAAGCGTCGTAACACCAGCGCACCCGTTGTTTTCGATGATTACGTTGCGGTTGTTGATGGTTTTGGTTATGTGCACGTACTGAGTCAAGCTGATGGGGCGTTTGCTGATCGATTCAAACTGGCTGGTGGTGGTAGTAGAAGCCGTACCGATGTGCGGGCACCTTTGCATAGCGACGGGACCTACCTTTTCACTTATGCCAATAGCGGAAAATTGAGTGCCTATACTGTTAAAGACGCCGATTAATTCCCATTTTCTATTTATAGTGTCAGGTTAAGTCGTCATTTCTAGGCTAGCCTAGCCTCTCACTTCGTTTCCCCTGACGGCCGTCGTGCTTTCGGGGGATAGTTTTTTATATCAGAGATATTTCATGATCCCAACCATTGCCCTGGTCGGCCGACCTAATGTGGGTAAATCCACCCTTTTCAATCGTCTTACCAAAACACGCGATGCCATTGTGGCCAATTTCGCTGGTTTAACGCGAGACCGAAAATTTGGTGATGCCGAATTTGAAGGTAAGCGGTTTATCGTGGTAGACACAGGTGGTATCAGCGGAAACGAGGCAGGGATTGATACCGCTATGGCCGAGCAGTCGCTTTTGGCAATAGAAGAGTCTGATATCGTATTTTTTATGGTGGACTGTCGCGACGGCCTTACGGCGGCAGATCAGCAAATAGCGGAGCATATCCGTAGCTTAGGGAAAACAACTTATTTGGTCGCTAATAAGGTTGATGGTTTAAATCCTGATGTTGCTGCCGCACCTTTTTATGAGATTGGTCTAGGCGAAATTACGCCTATTGCCGCTGCACACGGGCGTGGTATTCGTCCGTTGATGGAGGAGGTTCTTGCCGATTTTCCTGTTTATGAGCCCGAAGCTGAAGACGAGAGTCGCGGCATTAAAATGGCCATTGTAGGTAGGCCCAATGTTGGCAAATCAACCTTAGTGAATCGCATGCTCGGCGAAGACCGCGTGGTGGTATTTGATATGCCAGGAACGACACGCGATAGTATTTATATCGATTATGAGCGAGACGGTAAACCTTACACCATTATCGATACTGCCGGTGTTCGTCGACGTAAAAATGTAAAGTTGACAGTAGAAAAGTTTTCTATTGTAAAAGCGCTACAAGCAATGGGTGATGCGCATGTGGCGATATTAGTTTTAGATGCAAGTGAAGGTGTCGTCGATCAGGATCTACATCTTATGGGGCACGCTATTGAAAGCGGTCGCGCCATAGTTGTCGCGCTTAACAAGTGGGATGGCTTAGAAGAAGACCATAAGCAATATGTGAAGACGGAGCTAGAGCGTCGGTTACGTTTTGTCGACTTTGCTGATTTGCATTTTATTTCTGCCTTACATGGTACAGGTGTTGGGAATCTTTATAAATCTGTGGAACGTGCATACAAGGCTGCCACCGAGAAATACTCCACCAATTTCTTAACGCGTGTATTGGAGTTTGCTGTGAGTACACATCAGCCACCGCTTGTGCGTGGGCGCCGTATTAAACTGCGTTATGCGCATGCCGGAGGCCATAATCCACCTGTTATTGTTATCCATGGAAACCAAACCAACGAAGTGCCTACCCATTATGTGCGCTATTTAGAAAAAGCGTTTCGTAAGGCGTTGGACCTACAAGGAACGCCCGTTAAGATAGAGTTTCGTTCCGGTGACAACCCATTTGCTGGGCGAAAAAACAAGTTAGCCGTTAGACAAAAAACAGGAAAGCGCCGATTAGCGCCTTCTGCTTCTTCGAAAAAAAATAGGTAAGCTGCAGTTATTATTTAGTTGTACAAGACCAGCCCCAAGATTGAAGCTTTGCCACAAACTCCTCGGCCTTTTGCTCGCAATAACCTTCTAAATTTTGAGCGCTCCACAGAGTGCTCATTTCTTCCGGTGCCTCGCTGTCTTTGTAATAGTTAACGTCACAGGGTACTTTTGTGCCTTCATCGGCATAGCTGATCTCTACCCGGCGCACTAGCCCTTGTAGTGAGCAGTTGTACTGGTCAAGAGTTACTGTAGCAGTATCTGACGACTGTTCCGTTACTGGTGCACTTTCTGTTGCGGGTGTTTCGGCCTCAGCGTGATGCTCAGCTACAGATGAGCCCGCATTTAGCAATAAGCCCGCTGTAATGCAGAGGAGGAAACGTTTGTGCGTGAGTGACGTGTGCATGAGGTAAAAATCCTTTCTTGGTTAACGTTGGGGTAAAGTGTATTACCCTTGCCGGAAGCCCGCCATTAATTTTCTTCTTTTCTACGTTTAACGTGGCTTCGCTATGTTGTGGGCCAGAGCGAATGCTTGTAATTGTTCTGGAGCACCAGACGCTCCAATCGGGTTAACGTGGGTAGGCCTGATAGAAGCCGTTTTTCTCAATAACGTCCAATCCAATGCCATACAGCTCACTAATTTTGTCGCTAGTAAGTAATGTTTTGGTATCTCCTTTGGCGATAATCTTTCCTGTTTTTAAAAATATAAGTTGCTCAATCTCGGGAATAATTTCGTGTAAATGGTGCGTTACTAAAATTAAGGTAATGCCTGTTTGGGCTAGTGTACGCATATCACGAAGAACTTGGCTGCTAGCGTTCAAATCAAGCCCGTTGGTCGGTTCGTCAAGAATCAGAACCTCTGGTGTGTGCACTGTTGCTCGTGCGAGCAGCAGGCGTCGTTGCTCTCCTGTCGAAAGTTGTAGATATTGCCGTTCAGCCAAATGAGTAATGCCTAAGTTAGAAAGGGCTTTTGATGCCAGACGACGCATGTTAGGTGTGATGTGATGATGAGTGTGCAGTCCAATTGACCCAAAAAAAGCAGATAAAACAACCTCCCTTCCTGTCGCAAGGGTGCGATATTCATTTTGGAAGTCATTAGAAATAACGCCAAATTTTTTACGTAAAATCCCGATGGGTATACGTGGTTCGCCGAAGTGATGGCAATAGCTTTCGTCGCTCACAAGAGGCATAAATTCGCGCGTGAGTAATTTCAATAATGTTGATTTCCCTGCCCCATTTGGCCCTAAAATGGCGGTGTGCATACCGGATTCAAACGTGATTGTTACATCCGATAATATGCTACGGCCATTACGTAAAACCGTGCACTTGTTTAATTCAATAATTGGTTGGTTAGTTGGCGTCATGATTTCCAATAAAAAATTTCTGTTAATACGATTAGGTTAGCGCACGGAATATTACGTGCCAAATGGTTTTTTTTCATTCCATGACGCTATCGATTAATGAGATAACCAGAGAAAATGTTTTAGTTATAACGCTATATGAGAGCTTGCTGATAAAAGGGCTGTGCTAAGCTTTTAGTGTGAGTTTTCGCAATCACTCCGGTTTATAAAATTAATTGTATTAAGTAGTATTGATGTGAATGAAGTAAATAATCTTTTTATAGTTAAAGCTTTTGCGAGTGAACTCTTTACTGGAAACCCAGCGGCAGTGTGCGTTCTAAATGAGCTACTGCCTGATTATAGCCTCCAGCAAATTGCCGCAGAATTAAATCAACCGATAACGTCATTTGTAGTGCCCGATGGTAGTGGCGGGTATCTTTTACGGCATTTTGGCCCGAAAAATCAAGTGGAAATTTGTGGTCATGGAACGGTTGCGGCGTCTCATGTGGTTCGCGAGTACTTGGGGCATGTTGGTGAAGATATTGATTTTTGTTTAGGTAGAATTAAAGTGAAAGTTGGTATTCATAGTGATGGGTTTGAGTTGGAAATGCCAAAATTTTTCTGTAAACCCATAGCCGATGTACCTTGTGTGACTCGTTTTTTAGAGAAAAAACCTCGGCAAATGTATAAAAGTTTCTATGACGTTATCGCAGAGTTCCCGTCTGAAGAAATCGTGCGTTCCTTGCGCCCAGATTTTTCTATGCCGTTAGTGGATTCTATTCGCGCACTTCTTGTAACGGCCCCAGGGATGAATTCCGATTATTGTTATCGTGTTTTTGCACCCTCAATTGGTGTTGATGAGGACTATTTTTGTGGCTCGGCCAATGGAGCTTTGGGCCCTTTGTGGTCGCATAAACTTAAAAAAGGTAACCTTATGGGCTATTCCGTTTCGGAAAGGGGCGGGCCAATACCCTGTTTAGTGAATAACAGCTCAGTCCGTATATTTGGCAAAGCGTTAACGTGGTTTTCGGGGAGTATTGAAGTAGGGGCGTGTGCTTAATGAAATTAAAAACTCAAAGGGATGTGAGTTACTGGCAACAATTTTTAGAACACCTTAATGTCCAAAACCCGATACTTTCTGAGCATTTGACCGAGTGGCAAAATGCTAGTCTTTCCGATTACGCTGATTTTTTGTGGCATCGGTTTGGGGTGAGTGGTTTTTGCAAGTCAAGGTTGATCAGTTCGGGATTTATTCAGGTGTTTTCTGAACGATGTGATCGCCGTTTTGGCCATTCGCATGATGTTGCGATGCAATTGTCTCGGTCACCGGTGGTATTAACTGCGCTTCATACCGCTCCGCTGTTTCATCCTATTGCATTGCATACGGTGATAGCAGCCTGCTCCGGAAGAAACCCTCCTAAAGTTGTGCCTGTGCTTTCAACGGATTGGGTACCTATGGATAATTTATTTAACCCCAGAGGGTTTTTGTTGCCGGGTAGAGAGGCTCTTCAATCGGTCCATTTATTCTCGAAAAGAACCAAGAAAAATATAGTGTCGTCTGTGCCTTCGTTTTCTATTGAAGATGTCGAACGCGCGAAGGTATCAGCAATGAGGCTTGTTAGAGAGGGCAAGCTTTCAGCAACCCAGTTTCATGGGTTTGAGTCTGTTGTTGAAGGCTATTATTGCGATTTTAATGTGCTGTCAGAGCACGGCTATTCTGCTCAATGTTCATTAATTAACGCTAGAATGTGCGAAGCAGTTTTTCCCGATCAAAAATTTGTTTTTTTGAATGTTAGCGAAATAGCGGTCGACCTTTTGGTGGGTCAATTAGAGGATCAGGGCTCTATTATGTTTAGGCTCTTATTTGACGAGACTATTCGTGAAAGGGTTCTTAGCGGGTTGGATGGTGTGCCGGGCTGTTGGAACCGAAATAAAGGGCAAGGCTCGTTGCTGTTTTGGCAAATCGACAATCAAAAAATGAAAGCTTTTACCGCTTGCGATGGAACCGTTTTATCGAACAGCCAGTGTGCGATCGAGTGGAGCCCCGAAGCACTTATTGCCGCATTGAAGGATGGAGCTATTATTCCGGGAATGACGTTAGTGTTTACGATGCTGATGTTTTCTATGGGGGTAGTTTGTGTTGGTGGTATGCGGCAAATTGCCTATAGCAAAAAGATGAGGGATGTAGTGTCTGCTGCATTTAAGACCACTTCATCGCATGACAGTGATTTGATCGCCGATCACCCAGTCGAAATGTTTATGGCGGGTATGCATGCGGTTTTATCTGACGCTGGTTTACCAGAAACTATTACAGACCTTTTAATGGCTGACAAAGCGTTTGACCGAAGTCGGTTTAAGGGATGGTCAATTCAAGATGCGGTATTGGCCGCGAGTCAAGATATTCTATCGTTGAGTTAAGCTTTAGTAGACGCCACGATTACGGATATTTCACCTTTTCCTAATAGTATTTGCAATGAGTCCCCTTTCTGGGTGTCCTTCGCTTCCCTCAGTATTGCCCCGTTAGAATCTTTGGCGATAGCGTATCCACGCTTTAAAGTATTAAGTGGGCTCATTATATTAAGCATGCCGCCAGCCTTTGATAAAGCGAAATACTGGGCGTCGAGCTTGTGTTGCATGGCGATTGCCAATCTATGATTGATATCTGCGATAGTCTGTTGGTTTCGTTTGACCGCGATTTCTGGGTTTTGAGCGGCAAGCCTTGATCGAAGTTTATCGATAAGGCTTGATCGTAACGCGTGACCAGATTGCTGGGTGGCAGAGAGTTTTATCTCCAGTATATCCAGTCGCTGGGCCCAGTTCTGCAGCTGTTGTTTGGGGTTGCGTAATCGTTGTCTAGTATGGTGGAGTTGTTGTTGGCTCTGTACCAAAAAGGAATTAATTCGAGATTCAAGTTGCCGCTCCATTTCTTTCAACGCCTGGAGTAGTTCCGGAGCGTTCGGGCTGATAAGTTCGGCTGCAGCAGAAGGCGTTGGAGCGCGAACGTCAGCGGCGAAATCGGCAATTGTAAAATCAATCTCGTGACCAACTGCGCTTACGATAGGTGTTTTTGCTGCATGAATCGAGCGTGCAAGACCTTCGCTATTGAAAGACCATAGATCCTCTATGGGTCCACCGCCTCGGCATACTATGATGACATCAAAACGTTTATCGGCATCGGCTAACTTAACGGCTTCTATGAGTTGCTGTGATGAGCCATCCCCCTGAACAATGCAGGGTAAAAGCGTCACGGGTAGGGACGGAAAGCGTCGTTTTAGTACCGAAAGAACATCATGTAAAGCAGCGCCGGTCGCAGATGTTATAACGGCAAGGTGGTTGGGTGCGCAGGGCAGTGCTTTTTTATGCGTTTCAGAGAAAAGCCCTTCATCCTCGAGTTTTTGCTTTAGTTCTTGATAGCGTTTTTGCAGTATTCCGAAACCTGCCTCCTCCATATGTTCCGCGATAAGCTGATAATCGCCACGGCCTTCGTATAGGCTAACGCGCGCGCGTACTTGTACTTGGTCACCGGCTTTAGGGGTGAACTTAATGAGACCGTTGCGGCCTCGAAACATGGCGCATCGAACTTGGGCATTTTGGTCCTTCAGTGTGAAATACCAGTGGCCGGAACTAGGTTTGCTAAAGTTAGATATCTCACCTTCTACCCACATGAGGGGGAGGTGAATTTCGAGCAGTTGCTTGGCTTTCCTGTTGAGTTCACTTACAGAGAGGACATGTCGGCCACTATGCAGTGCGGAGGAATCGGTGTTGGAATCGGTAGAAGAGGTCATAGGTCGAGATAGGGCCAGCGAGTGATCAGTCGGGGACATAATGTCCACGAAAAGCAACGAAGTAAAGCCCCCGGGCCGATACTGGCTAAATACACCGGTTTTCGACGAGACTTTGGTTTACCAATAGAGACTTGAACTCTATAATGTCGGGTTTACTTTATCGCGCGCCTGAAGCCCTAATCGCTCTACATGGCGCCATTTTTATCTCCTGAGGTTGTTTTTCTATGTTAAGGATTGCTCAAGAAGCGCTGACTTTTGATGATGTTTTACTGGTTCCGGGGTACTCGGCGGTTACAGCTAAAGATGTCAGCCTGAAAACGCAATTAACGCGAGGTATTGCGTTGAATATACCGTTGCTTTCGGCCGCTATGGATACCGTGACGGAGTCAGGGTTGGCAATCGCGCTGGCTCAGGAAGGTGGAATTGGTATTATCCATAAAAGTATGAGCATTAAACAGCAGGCACGTGAAGTGCGGGCGGTTAAGAAATTTGAGGCGGGTGTGGTACGTGACCCGATTACTATCGATTCGACCGCGACCATTAGCGAGCTAATTACTTTAACGCGAAAGAACAACATCTCGGGTGTTCCTGTTCTTCAGGACGGAGATCTCGTCGGTATCGTAACTGGCCGTGATGTGCGATTTGAAACTAACTTGGACGCGACAGTGGCGAGTATTATGACTCCCCGCTCCCAGTTAGTGACGGTAAAAGAGGGGGCTGATCACGCCGAAGTGCAAGCTCTTTTACATAAGCATCGCATTGAGAAAATACTCGTTGTAAATAACGATTTTGACCTGTGCGGGTTGATCACAGTTAAAGATATGAACAAGGCGGAGACATACCCCAGCGCGTGTAAAGACGTTGATGGAAGTTTGCGCGTGGGAGCCTCGGTAGGCACTAGCCCAGACACAGATGACCGCGTAGCCGCGTTGGTTGAGGCTGGCGTCGATGTTTTGGTTGTCGATACGGCTCATGGACATTCGAAAAACGTGCTTGATCGTGTTCGCTTAATTAAGAAAACCTACCCGCAAGTACAGGTTATCGGCGGTAATATTGCTACGCCAGAAGCGGCTTTAGCATTGGTTGAAGCCGGTGCGGACGGTGTGAAAGTGGGGATAGGCCCCGGGTCTATTTGTACTACACGTATTGTGACCGGCGTAGGTGTTCCGCAAATTTCAGCGATAGCCAATGTTGCCGAAGCACTTAAAGATACTGATATTCCCGTTATTGCCGATGGTGGTATCCGGTTCTCTGGAGATGTATCGAAGGCAATAGTCGCGGGTGCTCACTGCATTATGATGGGTTCTATGTTTGCTGGCACGGAAGAAGCGCCGGGAGAAGTAGAATTGTATCAGGGGCGGACCTATAAATCGTATCGTGGAATGGGTTCACTTGGGGCGATGTCTAAAACTCAAGGCTCCTCAGACCGTTATTTTCAAGATTCTAGCCAAGGTATGGAAAAGTTAGTGCCAGAGGGTATTGAAGGGCGAGTTCCATACAAAGGGCCTCTCAGCGCTATTGTCCATCAGTTGATGGGCGGAGTCCGCGCAGCGATGGGGTATACCGGTTCAATTGATATGCTAGAGATGCGTACTAGGCCCCAATTCGTGCGCGTAACTTCCGCGGGAATGGGTGAAAGTCATGTGCACGACGTGAGCATTACAAAGGAAGCACCTAATTACCCTGTGTCCGGTCGCTAAGCTTCATTTTCACTGCGTTGCCCTAGAAAACATTATGCTATATACCCTACAGCCTATGAGTGTCGCTCATGGGCTGTATTATTTTCATTTCCCCGTTCAGGTGTTGAGCTCTCCATGACCCATGATATTCATTCCCAACGAGTCCTAATTTTAGATTTCGGTTCACAGTACACCCAATTGATTGCACGCCGAGTGCGAGAGATTGGTGTCTTTTCAGAAATACGTGCCTTTGATATGAGTGAGGCAGAGATTCTTGAGTTTGCTCCTAAGGCGATAATCCTTGCCGGCGGTCCAGAATCTGTTACGGAAACGGAATCACCACGAGCGCCCGCTATAGTGTTTACATTGGGTGTTCCTGTACTGGGTATTTGCTATGGCATGCAAACAATGGCTGCTCAGCTGGGAGGCGAGGTTGAGGCGTCTGATGTACGGGAATTTGGCTACGCGCAGGTTAAAATTGAAAGTGAAAATGGATTGTTTCACGATATTAAAGACCATGTAGGTTCGGACGGAAGTGCGCTAATTGATGTTTGGATGAGCCATGGCGATAAAGTGAATCGGATGCCAGAAGGGTTTGCTTTGATGGCCTCGACGGACAGCTGTGCAATAGCCGGTATGTCGAATGAATCTAAAGGTTTTTACGGTATTCAGTTCCATCCAGAAGTAACCCATACGCTGCAAGGCGAACGTATATTTGAGCATTTTGTATTAAAAATTGCAGGATGTGAGCCATTGTGGACGCCCGCCAATATAGTTGAAGACGCAATTGCACGTGTAAAGGCGCAAGTGGGCTCGGACAAAGTGCTTTTGGGGTTGTCTGGCGGCGTCGACTCTTCGGTCGTTGCTGCGCTTTTACATCGCGCTATTGGCGATCAGTTGACCTGTGTTTTTGTCGATAATGGTTTGTTACGCAAAAACGAGGGCGATCAAGTGATGGATATGTTCGCCAAAAACATGGGTGTAAAAGTCATTCGAACACAATCAGAAGAATTGTTTCTCGGAAAGCTAGTAGGCGCTTCAGACCCTGAGCAAAAACGAAAGATTATAGGTAATACCTTTATCGAGGTTTTTGATGAAGAGGCTACAAAACTTAAGGATGTGCGTTGGTTAGCTCAGGGAACAATTTATCCTGATGTTATTGAGTCGGCCGCGTCAAAAACAGGGAAAGCGCATGTAATTAAAAGCCACCATAACGTGGGGGGCTTGCCCGATGATATGAAGATGGAGCTTGTCGAGCCGCTACGCGAGTTATTTAAAGACGAAGTCAGAAAAATTGGCCTCGAGCTTGGGTTACCTTATGACATGGTCTATCGCCATCCTTTTCCTGGGCCTGGATTGGGCGTACGTATTTTGGGCGAAGTCCATAAGAGTTACGCTGATATTCTTCGTGAAGCCGATGCCATTTTTATCGAAGAGCTACATGAGTCAGGTTGGTACCATAAAACTAGTCAAGCCTTTGCGGTATTTTTACCGGTTAAATCAGTGGGTGTGGTTGGCGATGGTCGTCGTTATGAGTGGGTGATAGCGCTTCGTGCAGTAGAGACGGTAGATTTTATGACTGCACGCTGGGCTCATCTCCCCTATGAGTTATTGGAAAAGGTATCGGGCAGAATTATCAATGAAATATCTGGGGTTTCTCGAGTGACTTATGATGTATCGAGCAAGCCGCCGGCGACCATTGAATGGGAATAATTATTATTGCTGTAATGAATAAATACGTTATTTCTTTTTTCATTGCAAACAGCCTCTAAATAGTACCTTTGGTTAAAAAGGGGCTGGCGATTTAGCGTGTGTTTCTATACAGTCAGCGCCTAGAAACGCTAGATGTATTTGAAAGAATTTAGCCGCTAACGGTTAGTATTAGTGTAAGGCCGTTAAATTGTTCCAAGGGTAATGGAGTACTTTTGGATACAAGTAGGCTTTGATTATTAAACAATTACTGGGAGTTTTGAGGGTTCGCAAATGGATTTTGATGCTTGGAACGTAGATTTAGACAATTTGTCCGCTTTCCATATAACTGGATTTCGGATCTCAATCGAGGGTAGCCCTTTGCAGCCGCTCGGTGTATCCCCTAGCCATTTCCCTGAAGGGATGTCGGCCGTTGATCAAGCAAGATTGCTAAGATGTGGAATGAGAGCCATAAAGGTTGCAGCCAAATCAGCCCTAGGCAATAAGAACAATGCCTTCGCGCATAGTTAAATCACACTAAATTTACCGGTTTTATGGTCAGTATTATTACGGTATTTTTATGTTATTCGATATGTCCCCCAGAACCACTAGAGTAGAACCCTGTCAGTCGGGCGTTTTTTGCTCGACGAGTTTGCGGCAAAAATGTTTTATGTTGCTGTAATGCTACATATAAAAAGGCCACCTCTTATTGGAGGTGGCCTTTTTTAGTTCTGCCGATAAAGTAAATGGGTTAATTGGCAGAAGTAGTACGCTCTAAACTATTACCGGTTTACATAACGACCTTTCAAATGCATCAAGGTTTTGTGCTCATCAACGCGCTGTAGTAAATAATCGAATCGCTCGTTAATAACAGATTGGGAATCATCTTGCCCAAGCTCATTCGTATAGGTAGCACCAGCAATTAAGTCACCCAATTCTTTTGTTAGGGCATCCATTGCTGAAAATATTTCTTTTGTGGTTTTGGTGTCTTCAAAAATCCGTTTTTTACCTGTGAGCTGAAAATACTGATCACATTCCACCATCCATTCTTTGCGTTGTATCACGAAGTTTTGGATATTTCTCATTCCGCCTTTATAGCGAGTGTTGAAGTGGTGAGTCTTGTAGTTGTCTAGGCTACTCATGGATGAGGTCATAAAATCCATGCGTGTATCGTCGCAATGTTTCCAAGATAAGTAGGCGGGAAAGGTGACGTTATTGTCTGTCTCTGCTTTTGCTTTCAAGCACTGCTCGTCACATTTGTCGGCGGCGGACGCTAATACCGACAAGAAGAGGGTACAGATCATTACCAGATTTTTCATTTGATTCCACCGTTTGAGCCAAGTTTTATTTAATAGATTTGTATGGCATTCACCTTCATTAAAAGGTCCTATATAACAATTGTCAAGTGTTTGCGACATAGTTCCTTGATGAAAAGAGTATAAACATGAACGAAGGAAGTTGGTAGTGCCAATACGGGTGAAAAATAGTCGTTTTGATGGTTTTTCAGCTTAATCTTTTCTTTAAATTGAAGGCTTATTGATTGCTAGCCACAGTATAGAAGCGTAAGTGATAAGCGACGCCACCAAAAGTATAAAACGGTATATGCTGGCCATTGGGGTTTTGAAGATAATAAAGCCTATTCCAATGTAAAAGAGGATAAGTATTAACTTTAGTGGCAGCCAGTAGACAGCGAAAATAGGGTATCCAAAGCCAATAGCCATCGTTAAACCGCTAAGAAACAAGCCTGTATCATTAATGTGGGGGAGTATTTTAACGAGACGGTGGGTGAGTTTTTGAGGGTAATAAAGTAGCCAATAAACACGTACTATAAGCCCGATTATCGTGAGGCATGCGAACCCTATATGAAGGTGCTTTATGAGCGTTAACACGATTAAAGCTCCTGGCTATGCCCCTAGCGCTTTTTGGATGATAGCGAGTAAATGAGGTGGGTAGGAGAGTTGGAGCGCTGCGGAATGACCGGCCTCAGACATCTTTTTCCATGTTTTTTGGATAATATCAATGAGCTTTTCTTCTGCATGCTTGGCTGCGAAAGGTGCTAGATAATGTTCCAAAAATACCAAGCAAATAATGTCTTCTAGAGCCTGGGTGTCAGGGTCGCGCCTTAGTTGTCGTTTTTGTACCAAAAATTTAACGCGTTCACGTTCTTCTTCAGAGTAGCCATTTCCCGCCATTAATTCTGCTGCTCGAACGGCATGGAACAAGGAAAGCTCGGCTCGCCATTTTTTATAACCCGCTCGTCCTTCGGGGTAATCGCTGCGGGGAGATTTCCATCGTTCAATATGCTGAGCCCTGGCCGCTATTTGTAGTAGTTCAGGTGCATTTGGTGAAAATAGCGCTAGCCGTTCTGACATGCGTTTGCCGTAGAGCCATTCTTTCGCCTCGTTTTTGCCAGACTGAAGATCGAACTCTATGTTGGGGTCGTGCTGGTTAGCCTCGTCAATAAGTGATAAGACGAGGCTTAGGCGGGCATGTTGGTCTGTCATAAGGAGGCGTCTAGATGTTTAGTCGATTGAAATAGATGCGATATTTTTTAAGGCGTCCATATCTGAAATGATCACGTGCTTCTTATCGAGCGTAATGACTTCTTGTTTGTGTAGTCGGCTAAGAACTCGGCTTACAGTTTCGATGGTAAGGCCAAGATAATTACCAATATCTGATCGGGACATCGGTAAATAGAATTCTTTTGCTGAAAGACCTCTGTTGTTGTTTCGAGTAGAGATACTTAATAGCAAGGAAGCAATTCGTTCGTCAGCGCTATTTTTGCTCAATAAGGTTATGAGCTGTTGTTCTTGAGTGATTTCTTTGCTCATTAACTGAAAAAACCGGCGTTGCAAATTAGGTATTTGGGCGCTGAGTTCTTCTAGTCGAGAGAAGGGTATTTCGCACACGGCAGAGGTTTCGAGTGCTATGGCGGAATTGGTGTGGTGGTTGGAGGCAAGGCCATCCATGCCAATCATTTCGCCGGGCAGATAAAAACCGGTCACCTGCTCCTGTCCATCATGCGTCACTCTTACGGTTTTAATTGCGCCGGACCGCAAGGCGTAAACTGACTTAAATACTTCGCCCGCATGGTAGACGTGGTCTGCTTTTTGGACGGGCCGCCCTCTTTGAATGATGTCATCGAGTTTACTGATGTCGTCGACATGTAAGCTGATGGGTAGGCATATTGCCGCTAGGCGGCAATCGGCGCAGTTAACTTGAGGATTATGATGGCACTGGGGGGTAGCAACAGATTGCGGAGGCATATCAGGATCCAAGTATTAGAGGGTATGACCGGTATTATATCGGAAATTTGGTCGCTTGCCTTGCGGTATAGAACTTAAATAGGGTTACAAGTTGAGAGGGCCGGGGTTGACGGGGAGCTGTCCTGCTTTAAGCGCGCTTAAATAGCGCTGCGGGTTACAGAAATTTTGCAGTACCAGCTTTTGTAGATGGGCTTTTCCTTCGGGACCTACGTAAATACAGTTATCTTCCAGTTCGTTTTCTCCATCAAAAATTATAGTGCCCCCTGTCTCCAGCTCTTTGCTGAGTAACTTGGGTTGGTGACCTACAAATATATAATCGGGTGTTACTTGCTTGCGTACGTCGAGTACGTGATCACGTAGGTCGTCGAGGCAGTCTGCATCATGAATTTGTATGCCGATTCCTGAGAAAGCGTACTGGCGTATGAGTTTTGTCGCGACTTTTAACCGAGGTAAGTCTTCTAAGTCTTTTTGGCTTAGAACTATTTGGTAGTGGTTAAAGCCGAGACCTTTCAGTAGCGCCACATGGTCGCTGTCAATTTCGTCAATGAGCGTAGCTACGCGATGGCAGCGGTTATTGGATTCAGCCAGTGAAAAATGCGAGGCCAATGCGTGCATGATTTCAGTAAGTTCGTAAGGCTGCATGTATTTAAAGGGGAAGCACATAAGAAGAGTTTCAACGGATCTGTGACCAATAGCTTCGGACCATAGATTGATCTCCTTGCTGAGTATGTGTCCCGCAGTGTCAGGGCTGCCGAGCTGGCTCAGCGGTAGGCACGTTTCCCCGTTAACGCAGATGCTAATAGGCTTGATGGGTGATCGCCGGAAGTTCTCCAGCAATTGACTCGCTTCGAGTTGCGTCACTTTCGTTTTGCGGCGTTGCAGCGTCGGGTGCTCAGCGATATTGGATGTTGGTAGATTGTTTTGCATGAAAACAGTCTAGTTCTTGCTTCTGTTGGCGTATTGATGGAAATCAACGGTAGTGAATGCAAAGCGTTCTCAATGCTGCCAGATAGGTTCGTCGTTCGGCCGTTTTGAGATTATTGAACGCTAAGGGTTTGGCTCAGTACAATATGCTCGTTCGGCGCCAGCATAATATCGGTGGTACTAGCCGCCTCAAAGCATAGGAATTCGTGCTCGCCGCCGGGGTGAATATCGGCGGTATTGCGGGCTTCTGGGCCTGGATTCCAGAGTACCCAGTGTTGCGAGTGTGATTTTTCGATGGTGATCGAGCGCTCTAGCTGAGTGTCGGTTAGCGTCGTATGCCGGTCGTTATGATAGATGCGGTCGATAGGGCCAACGTATGGTTTATCGCCAGAATCTATCAGGTGTTGGTCGCCGGTAATTTGATCGGTGTATATGGCGTTTGTAATAGACGGAATTTTTATATTACGAGGGTCGCTAACATGGAAATAATTATGGAAGGCATAGGCAAAACAAAGTGGGGCTTCGCTATCGTTGTGAATGGCTAACGTTTGCTCTAAGGTGCGCCCGAATGTTAATGACATTACGATTCGGTTCGGATGCGGCCACGGATTATCGTGGTTGGACAGTGTGAGGCTAAGTGTTAGAGCCGTAGTACCATTGTCCTCTTTGTATTGATCTAGTTGCCATACGCGGTCTCGGGCAAGCCCATGACGACCTTTACCCTCTATAGGGCCAAACCACGGCCAGCAAATAGGAATGCCGCCACGTAATGCCGTTTTCCCGTCGTAATTAGCGGTATCACTCATCCATAAAACCGGCTTATGTCCAGATGGCTGCCAGTGCAGAACGTGCCCTCCAAACAAGGCGACTTCAGCGCTACAGGAGGCATTGTCGACCTGAATAATATCGAGAGCGCCTCTGCGAATAATATGCGGTGTGTCAGTCATGGGTGATTAGACCTTAGTGTGGGAAAAGGATGGGCAGAATTATAAGTGTCGCATCAGCATGGCATAACCGCCATCATCGTTGAGCGATAAGTCGGGTGCCTGGATACGTACGGTATGTCCAGAACCTGGCGCTACCTCAATGGCCGTGCCGTTTATTTTTTCGAGCGTATTAATATTAAACGCGAGGTTACCTTGTGGGGTAATCAGCTCAACGCTGTCACCAATACCAAAGCGATTTTTTACATCAAGGGTTAGCCAGCCAGAAGAGGCGTCGTAGTGCGAGGCTTCAGCAACAAATTGCTGTGCGCTATTATCAGAAACCCCTTTTCCATAATTTTGATATTCGCTTGGTACGTGACGGCGATAGAAGCCTTCCGTGTAGCCCCGGTTAGCGAGGTGTTC
Organism: Teredinibacter purpureus; assembly: GCF_014217335.1. NCBI lineage: Bacteria > Pseudomonadati > Pseudomonadota > Gammaproteobacteria > Cellvibrionales > Cellvibrionaceae > Teredinibacter > Teredinibacter purpureus. Next base: position 2,927,107 of record NZ_CP060092.1, read on the forward strand.
TAGCTCTGTCATTAGAGACATGTCAAAGGTTTCGCCCGACTCAGCCGCATCAATCGCTCGACGATAGATTTGAGCGGTGCGAGCTGCGTAGTAATGAGATTTGGTTCGACCTTCAATTTTAAGTGAGCGTACGCCCATCTTAACGAGCCGGTCTACGTGCTGAACGGCGCGAAGATCTTTAGAGTTCATAATGTAGGTGCCGTGCTCGTCTTCGTAAGCGGGCATGTATTCACCGGGTCGGTTTTTTTCCTGCAATAGTACCGGTTGGACTTCATCTGGGGTCCAAGCGGCAGGGGCAGAGTCGACGGCAATAAGGTCACCTGTCTCGGTTTCTTTTGCCTCGTGAGCGTTGTATTCCCAGCGACACGAATTTGTGCAGGCGCCTTGATTGGGGTCTCGGTGCGTCATGTACCCGGAAAGTAAGCAGCGTCCTGAATACGCAATACACAAAGAGCCGTGCACAAATACTTCTAGCTCTACATCCGGGCACTGTTGGCGAATTTCTTCAATTTCATCAATCGAGAGTTCGCGGGACAAAATAACGCGTTCTATTCCTTGATTGGCCCAAAACCGCACAGTGGCATAGTTAACAGCGTTGGCTTGAACGCTAAGGTGTATGGGTTGGTCTGGCCAAGTTTCACGCACCATCATAATTAAGCCTGGGTCCGACATAATTAATGCGTCGGGCTTCATTGCAATGACGGGCTCTAGATCACGCAAATAGGTTCGAACTTTATCGTTGTGCGGCGATAGATTGCTGGCCAGATAAAACTCTTTTCCTTGTTGGTGGGCTTCTTCAATGGCAGAGGCAATATTTTCGATCTTATTAAATTCATTATTGCGCACACGCAAGCTGTAACGAGGTTGGCCGGCATAAACTGCATCGGCACCATAAGCGAAGGCGTAGCGCATGCTTTTTAACGTACCAGCGGGGGACAGTAATTCGGTGCTCATAAAGTGTCCTCAAATATCAATTGCGCGCATTGTAAAGTGTAAACCACAGGATACAAGTGACTATTTCAGTGTCGGGTGTGCCTTGGCTTTTATAGGGGCGTATTAAAAGACGTTAGCTTGATGCGGATTAAGTAGCGCGTTGGCCAATTTTTTCCCGTAATCCAAAACGCGCCTTTCTGTGGGTCGTAAGCAATGCCGTTCAAGACTTTCTCCTTATCGCCACGTAATGCTGGTGGTACAAGTTCGGTTAAATCGAGTATGCCCAATATCTCACCATTGATGGGCGATAGGGCATATATGAGATTGGTTTGCCATTGGTTGGCCCAGAGAACGCCCTGAGCAAACTCTAATTCATTGAGCTTACGGATGGGCTTTTGTGTGACGGGGTGAATGATAGAGAGTGTTTTGAATTGCTCGAACGTTTCAGGGTTGCGAAGTTGGATAGAGTGACTGCCGTCGCTCATAAATAGGTGTGTGTCGTTGTGTGTAAGGCCCCAGCCTTGGCCTTTGTAGGGCAGTGTTTTTTTAACGTTGAGTGTTGCAGGGTCCAGAATGAACAGCAGCCCCGCTCGCCATGTGAGGACGAAAACTTGTTGGTTGAACAGTGTAAGACCTTCGGCGAAAACTTGTTTGGGCAGAGGTTTTTCGCGAAGCAATGCTCCAGAGTCTTTGTGGTAAATACGGACAAGGGAGCGGTTGTAGAGGCCGCTGCTTTCCAAAATGTGGTCGCCATTAATCTCTAGCCCTTGTGTAAACAGCTGAGTGTCGTGGGCTTTCGTATCGAGTAGCTCAAAAGAGAGGGGCGTAATAACCGTGGCATAACCGTTTTGGGCGATGCACATGAGAAAAAGCGTACCTAACAAAGTGTTCGCGAGACATCGCAGACTATTCTGAAGGGTCAAACAAGCAAAGGGAAACATGGGGAATAGCGTGGCTCATGTGATATGAAAGCGCCATTCTACCCAATTGAAGGTCAGCCCGCTGTTTCTTGTGGTATTTCGGGGTCTGTGGAAGTTGTCGGCGATTGTTCGCGGCTAAGCACGTAATCTACTGCGTCGTTTACGGCCTTAGCGACCTTGTCATTCATCTCCTCTAGTTCTGTGGGTGAGAGGAAAAAGGTCATGTCGACATCGTGGCGTACGTAGCGGGGGGGTAGTCTATTAAGAGCAACGCAGGACACATCAGCCATAAACTCTGGGTCACGACCGGCTCTATCGTTGGCGCGCAGTAATTGCTCTATAACTAGATGCTCATAGTAATTATGTACGCTGTCTTGTGCGGAAATTATGTCTCCGCGGTGTCTGCCGGCGCCTAACAGCATTTAACTGCCCTCGTAATCAACCCGTATTATGGGTTAAGTGTAGACGTTTTATTACGGATCAGATCTCGAATTAAGAAGCGGGCAGGGTGTAGTTTTAGGTAAAGGGCTTGGCGTATCGGTAATGCTTCCCCTGCAAGTATGCTGGCGAGCAATTCTGCTGCAAGGGGGCTGTAGGCCAAGCCCCGTGAGCCTAAACCCAATAATGTATAGAGTTGGGGGTAGTAATCGCCAGGGTCTTGAGTGCTCGCGTTAGCGTTATGGCTCAGTGCAGCAAAACGTTCCCGCATGCCATCATAGCGTGGAGCTGGGCCCACTATAGGAAAGTAATCGGGTGTTGTGGTTCGAAAGCCAACGCGCCCGTCAAGCACCATAGTGTTGTCTTCCGATAGGTTAGAAGACACCATCTGGTTTAAGTTATAAAGGTTGGTGGTATGGTCTTGTGCGGTGAGTGCGGTATTGTCATCGTTTAAATTGAAGCTGGCGCCAATACAATGAATACCGGCGTCTGCGGGTGATATATAGCCTTCTCCACACAGTACCGTGTTAAGTGCGCAGAGCGACGCGGGTGCATGTTTAATATGAGTCACCTGCCCGCGTATAGGTTTAAGCGGTAGATGCGCGGTTTGTGTTAGGCGGTTTGCAGCCTTAGCATTGGCGATAACGGCGTTGGCTGCAGAAGCTAAGAGCGTGCCGTTCTTGTCAAAAGCCTGCCAGTGATTGTGTAGGCGCTCCAGTTTCGCGACAGAGCTGTTCGTTACAATCCGGATTTTAGGTGATTTCACCAACGCTTCACATAATGGTGTAGGCGCTAGCCAGCCAGCTTTAGGTACTAATAATCCGGGGTGTTTTACTTTCACGCCAGAGAATGACGAAATGTCGTCTTCTGAACACCAACGGCAAAAATCAGGGCTGTCAGCAAAGGTAGCTGAAAGCTGTTGGTAATACCGCCGTTGCTTGTCAGACATAGCCAAGTGTACAACGCCAGATTGTTCACCGCATTGCCGGAAGTACGATGCTTTTTGAGAGGGTGATGTTCCCGCATAAAACTGGTTCGCGAATACTTGGGCGGCGAGGTTGAACTCACTTAATGGGTCTTGGTGTGGAGAAAGGCGGGTATAGACAACACCCTGTCTGTTGCCTGATGCTTCCTGAGCCAAACGAGTATTTTGTTCTACTAATGTGACATGAAAACCTTTGTTGGCAAGTGCCGCTGCAGCTTGGCAGCCGGCGAGCCCACCGCCTATTATTAAGACTGTTTTCGATGATGAAAAATCATTGGCAGCGGGGCCTACAAGATGCCAAAAATGATGAGCGGCATTGCCTCGTTGGTTCGGTTTAGCGTGTTTGAATTCAGTGTGTCCTTCTTCCGTGTGTTTGGGCTTTGGCTGTTCAAGCTGTGTATCGGTTTGTAGTTGTGAGGCTGCGACAAATTCTCCCGCTAGCATTTGTCGTTTCATGCCGAAGCCAGACATCTTACGAAATGAAAACCCTTCCGCTTTTAAACCGTCTTGGACGCATCTCGCCGATGTAAAGGTCGAGAAAGTAGTCCCTTGCGCACTTAAGCGTGCGATGGCAGCGAATAGTTGTGGTGTCCACATGTCTGGGTTTTTCGACGGAGAGAACCCATCTAAAAACCATGCATCTACGGTAAATGGCTGCTCGGAACCCAGTGCACCAAATTGACACTTACCTGTATGCGGCTTACCAAGTGTTGAGCACGGTAGGAATTGCGAGAGACCTTCGGTGGCATCACCAAAGTACAACGTGAGTACGACGTTACCTTGATCAAAACTAAGCCGGCAACAGCCCTTTATGGGTTGTGGAGGGTATTGGTTGAGTAGCGCTTCGCTTAAGGGGCTTAGCGTGGGCCATAGTGCGAGCGCCCGCCTTATATCGGGAAAGCTAAGGGGGTGTTTTTCAACAGAGATAAAATGAAGTTTTACGCGGTTGTCGCTAGTTGTACAGGGTTTGATGTTGCGCCAGTGTTGCCATGCGATTAAAAAACTTAAACCACTTCCAAACCCGGTTTCTGCAAGGGTAAACGAGGGCTTAGGGTGAGGGCGCTGCCAACGTTCCATGAGTTGATTGTTGTCGATAAATACGTACTGGGTTTCGGCGATGCCGTCGTCGGACGAAAAATAGAAATCATCAAACTGCGTGGATTTAGGTTGTCCGTTGGCATCCCAGTGAAGTTTTGCGACCGAAGGTTGGTGGGTAACGGAGCTGCTCATACTAGAGCCCAAATGCCAGAAGAACCTGCCCACACCATGTATTTATACGGTCGTCGGTTAATCCGAATTCGTTTTCTTCATCGAGGGCCAAGCCCACGAAGTATTGTTCGTCGTCGGTGAGCGCTTTACTGGCTTCGAATTCGTACCCTTGGTTGGGCCACAAACCGACTAACGTAGCGCCTTGTTTCTGCAACTTGTGGTAGAGGAAGCCCATAGCATCCAAAAACCATTCGGGGTAACCCACTTGGTCTCCAAGGCCATAGAGTGCAATGCGTTTACCGTCAAAGTTTAGATCGTCTAACTCATCCCAGATCTCTTCCCAATCTTCTTGTAATTCGCCGTAATCCCAAGTGGGAATACCCATAATAATTCGGTCGTAGTAGAGAGCCGTAGCGATGGGTTCGATAGCGATATTAAAAATATCAACACGATTGTCACCTATGTGTTGGCGAATCTTTTCACCCGCCATTTCGGTGTAACAAGTGGAGCTGCCATAAAACAGCGCAATAGGGGCACGAAGAGAATCAGTCATAAGGGGGTAATGGGCTCGCGGGAAATCACTTTGCAAATCTAGGTAAAGCGCGGCAAACTGCCGGCTCTTAACGGCCCGTATGGTAGTCGTTTGGTCGCTTAAACTCAATTGGAGGTCAACGTGTCGTCAACGATTAAATCTGGTCACTATAGGCATTACAAGGGGGGTGACTATGTGGTAATCGAGGTTGCTAAGCACTCCGAAACGCTAGAACCAATGGTTGTCTATCGGCCACTGTATGGTGAAAAAGGTTTATGGGTAAGGCCGCTCGGCATGTTCTATGAAACGGTTACGGTGCAAACCGAAAACGGCGCGAAAGAGATGTTACGGTTTGAGTATATAGGGGATTGGGCTGGAGACGAGCTAGCATGATCTGGCGTTGTCCGAAGTGTGAATTACCGTTATACGATGCCGAACGCAGTGTCTGTTGTGATAACAACCATCGTTATGATCGAGCCAAACAAGGCTACACCTATTTACTGCTGGCGAATCAGAAAAATAGCCGTAACCCTGGTGACAACGACGAGATGATACAGGCGCGACGGCGTTTTCTTCGAGCGGGTTATTATCAGCCATTAGTTGATGATTTATTAAGTATCGTAAAAACGTATAGTCACAGCGCGGTAGATAAGCGGCTTACGGCACTCGACCTAGGCTGTGGCGAAGGTTATTACCTAGAAGAGGTTGGTCAGTATATTGCTACGAATGTGCCGCATTCCTCGTTGCAGTGTTTTGGTGTGGATGTATCCAAAGATGCTGTAAAGAAGGCGGCCTCGAGCGCCAAGCAACTTCTACACAATCAAAAGGCATTGGACCGGCCTTGGGTTTTTGATTATACGGTGGCGAGTACTTATCATTTACCTGTTATCGACAGTGCCGTCGATATAGCATTAAACGTATTCGCCCCTGTAGCGGTAAACGAGGTAATACGGGTATTAGCGGACAAAGGCATTTTTATTCGGGTCCAGCCTGCAGAGCATCACCTAGATGCCTTAAAACAGGCAATATATGGTGAAGCAAAGCTGCACACATTACATGAGATAGAACCTGAATTTGCCTTGCTGGAGCGAAAACACTGCTCGTTCGCAATAGATTTGCCTACTGCCGAAGCTATCGCCGACCTGCTTGCCATGACGCCTTTACATTGGCATGGAGAACGGGAAGCAAAGCAAGCGTTAATTGAAAAGGGAACGCTAAGCTTACAAGCGGCTTTCGATGTTCAAGTGTTAACCGCAGCCGCTCCTACCGAATGGGTATTGTAGCTAGCCTCTCCATTAAAATTTATTGCCCTTACTTCGAGCCCGCACTATGCCAACCCCCACCGATATTATCTGGATGCAACACGCAATTACGTTAGCCAAGAAAGCGGCGAGCGAAAATGAAGTGCCGGTTGGGGCGGTATTGGTTAGAGATGGAGTGGTGATAGGAGAAGGTTGGAATCGCCCCATTGGTTGTTGTGATCCTACCGCCCATGCCGAAATACAGGCGTTACGTAATAGTGCATCTAACGAAAAAAATTATAGGCTTCCCAATACCACGCTCTATGTGACGATAGAGCCTTGTACAATGTGTTTAGGAGCATTAATTCACAGCCGTGTTTCTCGTGTAGTGTTTGGAGCACTTGAACCAAAAGCGGGAGTTCTTCAGAGTAATCCGGTTTTGTTAGAGGCTGAATTTTTTAATCACATTTTTACATGGGAAGGGGGTGTATGTGAGGTTGAGTGCGCCGAGATTATGCGAGGTTTTTTTTCCCGTCGGCGCGACTATAAAAAGGCCTTAAAAAAGTGCTTAGATGATGGAGAATAAGCGTTACCATAGCGTCTATTCGGGGTGATCGCCGAATAGACACTTAGCTTTTCCTTACAGAGAAGACGTATCATTTTTGGTGCCGGCTATCGCCCGTACCGCATCACTCACAACGGGGCTAAAACTGGCGAACTCAGGAACCGTTGTTTCGTTTAAGGCTAATTGTTGCCCGCGTTCTTTTTGTACTTCATTCCAAGCAATAATTGTTTGGAAGTTACGAATGTTGCGAACGTAATCGACGGGTTCCCAGCCACGGGCATAACCGTGCTTGGTTTGCTTATAGAATTTACGTTTGGCCAACAACGGCAATGCTTCTCGCACATCAGTCCATTTGTCTGGGTCGCCACCTCGTTGTGCGGTTAGAATTCTTGCGTCTTCTAAGTGGCCCAAGCCAACATTGTAGGCGGCCATTGTGAGCCAACTTCTATCGGGATTAGTTATGCGCTCGGGAATTCTGTTGTAAATGCTTTTGAAATATTTGGCTCCGCCAAAAATACTTTGTTTGGGGTCGGTTCTGTTTTTGATACCCACAAAATCTGCTGTATCCCGCGTAAGCATCATAAAACCACGAACACCCGTTGGTGACTTGGCTTTGGGGTTCCAGTGGGATTCTTGATAACTTACCGCTGCTAGAAGCTGCCAATCTAGCTCGTACTTGTCTGCAGCTTCGCGCAACAGTTTTTCCCATTTAGGTAGCCGTGTTTCCATTCGGTTCGCAAACAAAACGGCACCGCCGTAATTGATCTCGCCTAAATGACCGTAGTAGGTTTCTAGAGCATCATCAATGGCACCGTTTTGTTTAATGCTTCTAAAAAACTTTTGTGCTTCTAGAAAAAGGCTGTCGTCTTTATGTGAGGGGAAAGCCCATGCTAGATCTTGAGATTCGCTTAAATTAAAAGCGATTTGGGCATCAGGGTAGAGGTTAGTGTTAATTTTAAATGCATTAGAATCAACAATAGTGAAGTCGATACTACCGTCATGCACCATCTCCATAAGATCGAGCATTTCAACGTCGTGTCGTTCGTTCCATTGTAAGCTAGGGTATTCTTTTTTCAGTTCTCGTAATTTTTCGGCGTGCGAGCTGTTTGCTATTACGAGAATGTTTTTATTTTCCAGGTCAGCAATAGTTGCTGGGCGACTTTCACCTTGGTGATAAACAACTTGTTGGGTAATTTGTAAATATGGCTCGCTAAATTTAACTTTCTGTTTGCGTTTTTCTGTAACGGTTAAGCCTGCAGCAGCGAACGCGCCGGCTTCTGTACCAATGGTGTTAAGCATTACGCCCAAATTTTCGGTTTCTCGAATTTCTAATGTTACGCCTAAGTGTTGGGCGAATTTTTTTGCAATATTATATTCAAAACCGGTAAAACCGTTGGGGCCTTCGTAATACGTTGTGGGGCCATTGCGGGAAATAACAACGAGTTTACCTGTCGCTTTAATTTTTTCTAACGTTGTTGGGATTCGGCTACTTACGAGGCTCGAGCAAAGGCTTACAGTCACAGCAAGCAGCAGCATTGAACGTAGGCCACGTTCAATTAGCTTGTACAGGGATACGGCGTGTAGTTTTGACATAAATTGTTAAAAACTCCGTTGTAGGGTATCCCCAAACGCGTTATAAAATGCCCATAGTTGGTTTTTTGTTATAAGCGGGCATGCTTGTGATTAATATTCAGTCGATTTTACACGCTAGACGTGTGCGCTACTAGCTTGTGCACGTTTTGTTTTTCGTGTAGCTATTGTTCGAATAGTTTAGTCGATGATCGTCTTTCGAATGAACATTAGCGTGAAATTTCATCAGGCATCTTTCCTTCATTGGAAATGCCAATGATGTTTTACGTTAAAATTCACGCATTAGTGTCGGTTAATTTTCCACTTTTTCAGTCGACCGTTTCACTTTCGCGTTTAAGCGTTGCGCGTACGGTTCGTATTTATTATGGGTTCACCTTATTTAAGCGTCTATTCTGACCATAAAGAGGCTAGAAACTCCTGTTGAGTGTTCTTAAGGCCTCCCTATGGAATGGCATATAAAGTACAATGCCTCCGTTTTTTGACACCTATCTTTTTCTAATTCAACACAACTATGAGGCCCAAGCCAAAGATGTTGACTCTGCGTGGCGCTCCCGCTCTATCTGACTTTCGCTTAAATAAACTGCTGGCGGTAATACAGCAATCTCAGCCAAGTGTTACTGGCATTCGTGCAAATTTTGTTCATTTTGCCCATGCGAAAGCTGAGTTATCTCAGCAAGAGCAGAATGTGCTTGCTCGATTACTGGAATATGGGCCATCGGCTGAATGTGCAGCACAAAACGAGCCAGAATTGGAAGAACTTACGTTAGTGGTGGTACCGCGCGCCGGCACCATATCACCTTGGTCTTCAAAAGCAACGGATATTGCCCACAATGCAGGGCTCACCAATATCAGCCGAATTGAACGCGGCGTGCTCTATTCTGTTAGCGGTAATGTTTCGGTAGAGGCTATTGCAGCACTGATTTCAGACCGAATGGTGGAGCAGGTTTTGCCGAACCTCGAGGCGGCAGAGGTACTGTTTGAAACTGAATCTCCGCGTGAGCTCGCACATGTGGATGTGATGGGCGTAGGGCGTGAAGCCTTAGTGGCAGCGAATATAGAGCTTGGCTTGGCGCTAGCGGAAGATGAAATTGACTACCTTGCCCAGTCGTTTACTGAATTGGAGCGTAACCCAACCGATGTTGAGTTAATGATGTTTGCGCAGGCAAATTCTGAGCACTGTCGCCACAAAATCTTTAATGCCAGCTGGACAATTGACGGTGAAGATCAGACCCGGTCATTATTCAAGATGATTAAAAACACCTATGAAGAAGGCGGTGAGGGCGTGTTATCTGCTTATGCGGATAATGCTTCTGTAATAGAAGGGCAAGTCGCAGGCCGTTTTTACCCAAACCCTGAGACTCGAGAATACGGCTACCATCAAGAGCCTATTCATTTGTTAATGAAGGTCGAGACACACAACCACCCTACGGCCATTGCTCCTTTTCCCGGTGCAGGCACAGGTTCGGGCGGTGAAATTAGAGATGAAGGGGCTGTGGGCAAGGGCTCCAAGCCGAAGGTAGGTTTAACGGGTTTTACGGTCTCAAATTTGCAAATTCCTGGGTACAACCTGCCGTGGGAAGAAGATTACGGGAAACCCGGCCGCATTGTGACGGCATTGGATATTATGAACGAAGGCCCACTTGGTGGTGCAGCGTTCAATAATGAATTTGGTCGCCCCAATATCTGCGGTTATTTCCGTACCTACGAGGACAACTTCGATGGCGAACGCCGCGGCTATCATAAGCCTATTATGCTGGCGGGCGGCTACGGCAATATAAAAGAAGAGCATATTGAACAGCACGCTTTCGCTGCGGGTTCAAAATTGATCGCGCTGGGTGGCCCCGCGATGTTGATTGGTTTAGGGGGTGGCGCTGCGTCGTCTATGACTTCGGGCTCTTCATCTGAAAATTTAGATTTTGCTTCCGTGCAGCGTCAAAACCCAGAAATGGAGCGTCGATGCCAAGAGGTTATCGATCAGTGTTGGCAGTTGGGTAAAGAGAACCCTATTGCTTTTATACATGATGTTGGTGCAGGTGGGCTTTCCAATGCCTTTCCAGAGTTAGCGAAAGATGGTGGCTGTGGCGCTCACTTCGAGTTACGCAACATTCATTGTGATGAGCCAGGCATGTCACCACTCGAAATTTGGTGTAACGAGTCTCAGGAACGCTATGTAATGGCGGTATCCCCTGAAAACTTGGCGACATTTGAAGCTATATGCGTACGCGAGCGCTGCCCTTACGCTGTTGTGGGTGAGGCGTTAGATGAAGAAGTGTTGATCGTGAACGACACTCACTTCGAAGCAAAGCCTGTCGAATTACCGATGAATGTCTTGTTCGGCAAAGCACCGAAAATGCATCGTACGGGTGAGAAAAAAGCCGCTAATACCACAGTATTTGATTACAGCAATATTGCGCTAGGTGAAGCGATCGAACGTGTTATTCAGCACCCCTCAGTTGCGAGTAAACAGTTTCTGATTACTATTGGCGACCGATCGGTCACCGGTCAGGTGGTACGCGACCAAATGGTTGGCCCTTGGCAGGTACCGGTAGCTGATTGTGCCGTAACAACCGTCTCTTTTGATAGTTATGCCGGTGAAGCCATGAGCTTGGGGGAGCGGACTCCAACCGCATTGCTGGATGCCCCGGCCTCTGGGCGTATGGCCGTTGCAGAATCCATTACCAATATATGTGCCACGAGTATCGGCAAAATCAGTGATATTCGTTTGTCGGCCAACTGGATGTGCGCAGCGGGCCACCCAGGGGAAGATGAAAAACTTTATCGAACTGTCGAAACGATTGGAATGGATTTTTGCCCGGCACTAGGTATCACCATACCGGTAGGTAAAGATTCCATGTCCATGCGTACCGCTTGGCAAGATAATGGCGAAGACAAAGCCGTAACTTCGCCACTGTCGGTAATTATTACAGCCTTTACGCCGGTGGTTGATGTTCGCAAAACGCTTACGCCAGAATTGAAAGCCTCCGATAACAGCCAGTTACTGCTTATTGACTTGGGGGCGGGCCAAAATCGTTTGGGTGCCTCTATATTTGCGCAGGTATACAACGAAATGGGGCAAACACCTGCAGACGCCGATAGCGCGGCTCAGCTGAAAGCCTTTTTCGATACTGTCCAAAGCTGTTTACACGATGAACTGTTACTGGCCTATCACGATCGATCAGACGGTGGTTTGCTGGCGACATTAACCGAAATGTCTTTTGCTGGGCGTTGCGGGTTGGATATCGACCTATCGGTTGCGGGTTCAGATGCTCACGCCATTCTGTTTAACGAAGAGCTAGGTGCCGTGGTGCAAGTCGCTGCCGCAAATGTTGCTGAAGTAACAGCACGGTTTGAAAAAGCAGGCCTCGGAGCACTAGTCAAATCGCTGGGTACGTTACGTACAGATGAGCAGCTCGTCTTTACCCAAGGCGATAACATTGTGTATCAGAATAGTCGTGGCGCACTGCAAGAGTTATGGAGTAAAACCAGCTATCACATGCAGAAGCTACGCGATAATCCAGGCTGCGCTGACCAAGAATTTTCATTAATTACTGGAGAAAATGCGGGGCTTTCAGCTAAGCTCAGTTTCGATCCCAGCCATGATATTGCGGCACCTTTTATTGCCAAAGGCGTTAAACCGAAAGTCGCCATCTTGCGCGAGCAAGGGGTGAACAGCCATCTCGAAATGGCCGCATCGTTCAATCGTGCGGGCTTTTCGGCGGTTGATGTTCACATGAGCGATATTCTAGCGGGCAACGTTTCGCTCAGTGAATTTAAAGGCCTAGCAGCCTGCGGTGGGTTTTCCTACGGCGACGTACTTGGTGCCGGTGAAGGTTGGGCTAAAACGATTTTATTTAATGCGCAAGCGCGCGAGCAATTTCAATCGTTTTTTCATCGTGACGACACCTTTAGTTTAGGGGTGTGCAACGGTTGTCAGATGATGTCCAATTTAAAAGATCTTATTCCTGGCGCAGAGCTGTGGCCGCACTTTGTTCGTAATGAATCAGAACAGTTTGAAGCGCGGTTTAGCTTGGTAAAAATTGAAGAGTCTCCTTCTATTCTCCTGAGTGCAATGGCAGGAACTCATATGCCTGTTGCAGTGGCCCACGGTGAAGGTCGTGCCGAGTTTGCAAGCGAAAACGCGTTTAATCAGTGTGATGCTAGCGGTTCTGTGGCTATTCGCTTTGTCGATAACGCCGTAAATTCAACACAGGCGTACCCCGCCAACCCGAATGGTTCGCCTGCGGGTATTACCGGCTTAACTTCAACCGATGGCCGTGCGACTATCATGATGCCACATCCAGAACGTATCTTTAGAGCGGTGTGTAATTCTTGGCATCCAGATGAATGGCAAGAAGACAGCGGCTGGATGCGCATGTTTAGAAACGCACGTGTGTTTGTAGATTAGGTTCTTCTTAAACCCATAAAAAAAGCCAGCAATTGCTGGCTTTTTTTATGGGTAATAATAGCGGTAAACAGAGGCCGAGTGTCGGCAAGGCAGAGCAAGGGTACAGCGGCTCATGGTTAGCGTATAAGCACTAAAGGTCTTCTAGTTTTAACCAATAATGCGAATCGGCGGGTGGTGTTTGGGGGCTAAGAAAAGGATTGTTAAGCGGGAATGCCAGCCGCTCTTTAAGTTGAGAGCGGGTGAGAGCGTCTTTAACTAAGGGGTTATTATAAAAGTACTCGTCAAAATCGCCGTTAGCCAATGCCGTGTCTAAACCCAGCTTTATTTCTGCCGCAAGCGTCGCATTATTGGGGTGTACAAAAAGGTAAAAGGGTAGCTTATAAACGATTACTACATGTTTCTCTACGGCCAAACGTAAATTAGGATGCGCCTCGATTTCAACCCAAGGCTCTAGTACGCCTCGAGGAAACCCATCGAAACGATTGCCCTCCACCATGTAAAAAAGGTTGTCGTATTTACTCGTGGTAACCACCGTCATATTATTATTACGCAGTATCTCGACATCGGGCCAGCCTTGTCCTTGGCCAAAGCTGAAGGCTTGTAAGTCGCTGAAAGACTGTATGCTCGAAAATTTGGCCTGAGATTTTGGGTTAATAATACAAATACGATGCCCTAAAAGCCCCTTTAACAGCGGGAAGCGAATGGGGCGTAAGTCGCTTTCAACGTCTTGGTTGGACGCCAGCCACATAACCTCCATATCGCCCGATTTCAACATTTCTATCGCGCGAGTTTGATTAATATCCGCCGTGTTAATGATAACCTTATGCGCGCTCGGGCTGTTACGCAGCGCAATTTTTAACGCGCCAACGGCGTAGGCGTCTAGCGGGTGAGCGGTTTGATTTACGCGTAAATCGAGGCTGTGGGCCGGTGAAGATACTGCGAATAAAACAATAAAGCGCAGACATATTATTATCCTTGTGGGCACAGCAGAGGCCTCAGAGGTTGTTGATAAGTCAGTGTTACTTAACTGTAGGCGAAACACAGCTAAAGTGTGGTGATTTTCCCTCAAAAAAGGCCTAGTCTTCACGCGTAATGGTGTCTAATAGAGAGTTAAGCAGGCCCCAAAGTCTGGTGTGTTGAGTCGCAAAATTAAAAAGGTAAGGCAATATGAAAAATCGTGTTCTCGGTAGCGCTAAAATTGAGATAAGTGAGATTGGTTTAGGCTGTTGGCAGTTGGGTGGTGATTTTGGTCCATTATCGGATGATAACGCGCACGCCATTATCCAGGCGGCGTTAGAGCAGGGCGTAAACTTTTTTGATACTGCAGATGTTTATGGCGCAGGGAAAAGTGAAGCGTACTTGGGTGAGGCGCTGGCGAAAGCAGGGCCCGAGATTAAAATTGCTACTAAATATGGCCGAGGGCCAGGAACCTACCCAGACGGCTATACCTTGGTCGATATGCGTGATTCAGTTAAGCGCGCACAGGACCGTTTAAAAAGAGACCGTATCGACCTGCTGCAATTGCACTGTATTCCAACAGAGGTCATGCAAAGAGGCGAAATTTTTGAATTTCTCCGCGAAATTCAGCAGGAAGGGCATATCGCTCATTTTGGTGCTAGCGTAGAACGTATAGACGAAGCGCTTATCTGTGCAGAGCAGGGCGATTTAGCATCACTGCAAATAATATTTAATTTATTGCGTCAGCGCCCGGTTAAAGACTTGTTGGCGACAGCCGTTGAGCGAGACATAGGCATTATCGTGCGCTTACCTTTGGCGAGTGGTTTACTCAGTGGAAAATATTCAGCGGCCACTACTTTTGATGACAGTGATCATCGAAACTACAATAAAGATGGCGACGCGTTTAGTGTTGGGGAAACGTTTTCGGGTATTGAATTTAGTAAAGGCTTGTCCATTGTTGACGAGCTACAAAAAATTAAACCAGATGCCTACACGATGGCTCAATTTGCAATGCGTTGGATTTTGGACCAACCCGCGGTAACAACCATTATTCCTGGTGCTAGCTCGCCCAGCCAAGTGGCGAAAAATGTAGCGGTGAGTGCATTAGCGCCGTTACCCGCGGCGTTGCATGACGATTTATATGCATTTTATCTAGAGCACATAGAGAATAATATTCGCTGTAAAATTTAAACCGGTTAATACGCTAAAAGGCTGCCGTTTGAGCGGTAGCCTTTTTAATACTCTCGAGAAAGTTGGTCTAACTTATCGTAAATATCGCTGGGCAGCTCTAATTCCTTCAGTACCATTTCTGCAATATTATCATTTTTGCCTCGTACGGTTGCATGGCATTCCGCAATCATATTTGCTTGATACAAAATATGGCCAAATGGGCTTAGCTTATTGCCTACATCCAAATTCACTTGCTCGGCAATGGCTTTGCAAATATCTTTAGGTAACTCCCAGTCTTTTGCTACCCAATAACTAACGGCGGGGGCCAGCATGTTTAAAGCGGGTGTAAATGCATTGTAACCAGGCTTTACATCTTCACCGTTTAACTTAAATTGCTTGCACAATTCGCTAAAAACGGTAATTTTGCCAATATCGTGCACAAGGCCCATCACATATACTTTAAATTTTTCTTGCTCTCGGTGTTCTGCGATAAGCTCACATGCAACAGCGCAGGAGAGCGAGTGATGCCACATTTTTTGCCCCGTATGTGAAAAATAGGCAGACTCCCGCTGAACGATTGGCTGCATAACGGCTGCCGATAACACTGAACGCAGGCCATCAATACCCAGCTTAACGACCGCCCGTTCAATATCATTTATACGCGCCCCAATGGGATTAAAATAAACACTGTTGGCAAGTTTTAGCACGGCGGCACTCATAACGGGGTCTTTATCAATAATCTCGACATAATGTCGCGCAGAGCTTTCTGGGTCGCGCAAACTGCGTAAAAGGCGGGGAATAACTGACGGCAAGCGCGGCACAGCCTTGTCGCGAACCTCTTTTTTCTGCAATGATGATTTCACCATGTCGATAACGAGCTTTTGAGGAATTGTTAGTACAGACTCGGTCGACCGAGGGAAAAGGTGCGACAGATAAGCATTCTGCGCATCTTTTATGGTGTAGAGTGAGGGTTCGATGACAAGCCAGGAGTGCGTGTTCGAGGTATCGGGTTTTTGTTTGGTAAAAACATGTTTAAGTAACGACATCCCTCGTTTTTCTCCTAAGGTTCAAGTGCGATAATGATTGCCAGTTAAATTAAGGGCCGGTTATGTCCTGCTGCGGTGAGCTTATTCTTGAAATGTCTTATCAATACCGTAAACGTGAAATTGTAGAATATCTTTCCAGCTTAAAATTCCTGCTATGCTGTTATCTTCATAAACAACGGGTAAGCATGAAATAGGGTTCTCAATAAGCAGTATAGAAGCGCAATCGATTGTCGTGTCGGGATCTACCACAATAGGGTTTGGAGTCATAATATCTCGCACTTTTAAAGATAGTTGGGTGCGGTCATCGTCTCTCTCGGCAGCGGTACCCAAAAAGGGGCTCAGGTGAGCCATTACATCTCTGTCCGAAATAACACCTACCAATGCGTTACCGTCTTGTACCAACAGGTGGCGGTAGTGAACCTCCTTAAAAATAGAGCGTAGTTGGTCAAGGTTTTCGTCGGGCGAAATACTGTGAACCCTTTTGCTCATAATATCTGAGACAATCATAATATTTCCTAAAGATTTTCGATTTGAATGCGCTCACGCTGGAGGAGTATCTGACACCGCCTACGTGTTTCCTCGCAGGACCATGCGTGCCCTAAAATATTAATCATAACGTTGGGAAAAATACGGTCAGTAATTTTAACAGCTAAATCAGAGGGCTGTATGGCGTGTGATGCATACTCATCCACCTGGTATTGCATATGCAAAATATTATCTTCAATAGCCTTTATAGTATTATCGATTTTTCGTGCTTTATCTAATGTGGTTCTGCCAAGCTTTGTCGGTTTTGATTGCGATTGAATTTTGCTCAAAATAAGCGATAGCTGCTCTTTTTCAAATTCACGCCTTTTGATTTTTTTCTTAAGCGATGCGATTTCGCGTTCGCGTTCGCTATCTTCTCCAATTGAAATAACCGTTGTAACATAGGCCTCGCTGCCAATAATTTTAGCGCTCACACCTGAATGGGTTGTACAGTGCCCGCCGATAAGGCAGCCCCGGCCGCGTTCTTGCCCAACATTGATATACCCGTCAGCAATTATTCTAGATTGCATAATATATTCATGCGCAATTAAATCACCACGGCAATGAACGCTCGCGTGGTGAAAAAACTTCGCCGTTACGTCTCCACCAGCTTCGAGATGGCAGCTGTGATCATCATCTATGTCATCAGCATTAACACCGCCAGTGACGATAATGCTGCCGCTCGCTTTAACGGTCGCTTTTGTAATTGAACCCTTTACAAAAACATCTCCGGTTACGGTTACATTTAAGCCCGGCTCTATATTCTCTTTTACAAAAAGAGAACCATCGTAGTCGATATGGCCGCTGTGTATATCGACATTTTTAACCTGCATTAAAGGGTCAACCTTAACGCCCATTGGCGAAAAAACAGGGTGGCCTTTTTGTGTGGCAACGAGCAGGTTTTCATCATCTTCGGCTAAAGCAACACCTTCGAACGGCTTTTGAAATTTTAAATCTTTTCCCGCATTTGCTTTTATTTTTTTTCCGCGTACATCAATGCCATGCTCACCCTTAGTTGCCGGTATTTTACGTAGCAGAGGGTCGCCTTCATTAACAACGGCAAATTGAAAAACATCTAATTGATCGATGGCGGTGGTGGTGTCAGTATCCTTTTCACTAATGTTTTTGCTGTCGATTAGAGGTTTTAGCTCGGCATTTACACCTTGCACAGGTTCGATAGCGTTTGCGAGAATAATATCTACCGATTCGGCTGATGTAGAGACGATGGCGAGCTTTTCGACACTAATTGTTTCTGTCGCAATTTTGGCTTTTTTAATTTCGGCAAGTACTTTTTCTTCTGTTAATGGCTCGCCGCCCCATGCTTGCTCGGTTTGTACCCGCGCGCTTAACTTATCGAAAGCAATTGATATGTGAATTTTGGCGTCGCGTTGCTCGGCGAGAATATAGCGGCCAGTTTCGAAGCGCTGTATTTTTTTCAGGAACAGGGCAATGCTATCCGCCATAAAATAATAACCGCTGTAGCCTTCCTTATTGATATGTTCTTGGAGTGTGCGAAGGGTAATTGGTTGAGGAGGGCGAACAGCTGTATCGGAGCCGGGTATGGGCACTTCGCTATGGTTTTGAACGGGCCTTGGCGGCTCTACTACACCAACGAGTTGACGAGTTTTATCTTCAAGCTCCAATCGGTAGCGTAGGGCGGGGGTAACTGAAGGGGTAGTGATGTGGGGTTCCAACGACCTATTCTCGTGAGTGTTTCCTTAAAGGTATAGCACACTTGCTGGAATAGGTTGGGGCGTAGATTTTTTTATTGTGCAGGCCCTTAGGGCCGGGCGGCTAATTTTGCTCGAATAAACTCACTGTGGCTTACATAAATAAGCTCAGAAACTTTACGAACGATATACTCTTCGTACTTATCGAGGTCGCCATCCGCGTAAGCGATGGTCCACATGCCTTTAATAAGCTCAAATTTTTGCTCGGGGGAACAGGCGCTATTAACCAGTTGTGTAAACTGATACATAGAGGTGGAATCTTCACTTTCAGACTGCGCCAGCGTGCGTAAGGTTTCGCATTCCTCCGCAGAGAGATTGAACTTAGTTTGCAGTATGGTAATAAGAGCCTGAAGCTCGCGTGTATCAAACTCTTGGTCGATAACGGCCACTTCTATTAGAAGAGCCGCACAAGCGAGCTGCAGCTGGTGCTCGCTTGAGTCGGCTGTAGAGCCCTTCTCTGTATTAAACAGTTCGTTACTGAAGAAAGATTTAATCGATGTCAGCACAGTAAGGGGCTCGCTCTATTAATTACTTGGCTTGAGACTTAAGAAAGTTCTCAAGGTTAATTTGGTCCGCAACAAAACCACGAATACCTTCGGCCAACTTCTGAGTGGCCATAGCATCTTGGCTATTGGTGAAGCGGAACTGGGCTTCACTTTCAATGGACTTGGCAATAGAATCATCTGCTTTTTCAGGTGAAAGTGCGCGTTCCAAAACACCGTTATCGGCCTCTAGCTCGCCCAGTAATTGTGGGCTAATGGTTAAACGATCACAACCCGCCAAAGCCTCTAGCTCGCCTGTATTTCGGAAGCTAGCACCCATAACAACAGTATTGTAGCCATGCTGCTTGTAGTAGTTGTAGATTTGAGTAACAGAAACAACACCTGGATCTTCAAAAGGAGAGTATTCTTTTTTATCGGTATTGGCTTTGTACCAATCCAAAATACGGCCAACGAACGGCGAAATTAAAAACGCACCGGCATCGGCACAAGCTGCTGCTTGGCTAAAGCTAAAGAGCAACGTTAAGTTGCAGTTAATACCTTCTTTTTCCAGAACTTCCGCAGCGCGAATGCCTTCCCAAGTAGAAGCCAACTTAATTAACACACGCTCTTTAGGGATACCGGCCTGCTCGTAAAGAGCAATAAGCTGGTGAGCCTTCGCAATGCTGGCTTTAGTATCGTAAGACAAGCGTGCATCAACTTCTGTAGAAACACGCCCGGGAACAATTTTGAGAATCTCGCAACCAATAGCAACGCCTAACTTATCCGAAGCGGCTTCGATAGAATCCGTGGTAGAAAGAGCGTCCTGCACGAGCGGCGCATACTGTTCCATCTGGGCCGCTTTATACAGCAAAGAGGGGTTGGTAGTAGCGTCTAGCGGCTGATAGCGCTTGATGGCTTCGATGTCACCGGTATCGGCGACTACGTCTGAATATTGCTTCAGTTGCTCGAGTTTGTTTGTCATATTACGTTCCGTAAGCCTAGGTGTATTTTTGAGGCGCACATTATCGTGCGTGTTCAGGTTGGACACAACCCGTAGTTTGAATAGTTATAGTAAAAAGGACAATTAGCTAACCCTTTTCATGCTTTTTACGGCTTCAAGCAGTATTTGAGCGCTTGCATCGGGTAGATTGGCATGTTCAGTAATATATCGCCTAAATATGCGCGCGCCGTATTCGCCAAGAAAAAGCCCTAAAATATGTCGGGACATATGATGTAAGCGATTGCCCTTATCAATTTCATTTTGACAATATCTTACATACTCTTCAATGACTTGCGCTCGGCTGTGCGCCACAGTAGGCCTACTAAACAGCTTTTCATCGACCTCCGCAAGGAACCACGGGTTGTTATAGGCTTCTCGGCCGATCATAACGCCGTCTACGTCGCTTAACAGCTGCTCGGTCTGTTCTAGCGTTGTAATGCCCCCGTTAACCACCACCGTCAGCGCCGGAAACTCGCGCTTAAGCTGGCTAACATGCGCGTAGTTAAGCGGCGGCACCTCACGATTTTGCTTGGGGCTTAACCCCTTCAGCCACGCCTTGCGCGCATGAACGATAAACGTTGAGCAGCCCGCATTGGCAACCGTATTAACAAACGAACGCATAGAGGGGTAATCGTCTTGCTCGTCTATACCAATGCGGTGCTTAACCGTAATTGGAATACTGCAGGCATTGCGCATTGCCGTCACGCACTCAGCGACTAACCCAGGCTCAGCCATCAAAATAGCGCCTATCTTCCCCTCCTGAACACGATCACTCGGGCAACCGCAATTAAGGTTTACCTCATCATAACCCCAGTCTTCAGCCATTTTGGCGCATTCTGCGAGAGCCTTGGGGTTACTGCCGCCGAGTTGTAGCGCTAAAGGGTGCTCTTCTGCGTTATAGGTTAAAAAACGACGAAAATCCCCCTTGAGCAACGCGCCCGTAGTCACCATCTCGGTATACAGAAGCGCTTCTTTGGTGAGTAAGCGCCAAAAAAAACGGCAGTGCCTATCACTCCAATCCATCATCGGCGCAACGCTAAATCGGTGATAGCCCGCAGGCCCCGTGGTTAGTGGCTTTAGGCGTGTTTGCGTGGTTTTTTGTATGTCGTGTTCTAGTGGCATTTTCGGGTGTTTTTGGCTGTTTTTGTTAGGCTAGCGCTAAAATTTAGCACTTATGGTAAAAAATTTAGCACTGGTGGTGAGATGGCACGTTTTCGTCGAAAACAAAAAAATCCCCGTCACCACAAAGCAGGCAGTGTAATCTAAACGGCGCAAATTCGTCTAACAATAGATGGTGCTCGGCATGGTGAAACGAAGAGTGATAACGATACGCTGTTTCTATAAATAGAACTCGACAGGTGAGGGGAGGCATAGCGCCAGCCAGTCGTTAGTATGCCCGTTGGCCGTTAACGCTAAGCGGGGTCTACACGTTTGGCCAACCTGGGGTTGCCAATCACAAGTTTTCAAGAAATCACACTAAAATTCTTAAACTGCGTACGTTTAGGTGTGTTAATAATAATGATGTTGTAACAAGAGTTCCGCCACAAATATTTGGTTATAGCCATGTTGGAAAATTAATGCATGTTGATACGCAAGGCAAAATTTATAGTGACGGGAACTTATTTTGGTGGGCTCGGTTTTGGGGTCGTCTCGAAGGTAGATAGGATGATGTTTTTAATGTAACACCTACGGAATAGGCGACCATAGTATGGATTTATACCAGAAACGTTCGGAAAAACTACGTAACAGAGGAAGTAACATTTTTTTCGGGTGTTCAGCAGCGTTAATTCCGCCTAACATAAGCCCGCCCTCTACGCCGAGTGTGTAGAGGGTTTTAGCTGGGTGCGGGCATGTAATGTTCGTCGCTATGAAAAAAGGTATTAACCATGTTGAATGAACTCTTATACGATTCAGGAGTAAGAATGAATACTAAAGACGTAGCCGATATTTTTCTGTTCTCAATCGAGAGAATCGAATTCTACTGGAACTTCTACGTTGTCTCAATATTGGTGTTAGGAGGCTGGCTAGCATCAACATCTGTCAAATTTACCCTTCAATTTAGAGTTTTAATTACTGCCGGTTACCTATCGCTTTCGGGTATGAACCTAGCCGCTTTGATTGGGTCATATCGCACTGCAGAAGCACTGAGACAAGATCTGTTGGGCATTATGTTTAAAAATGCAGAAGAATTAAGTAATACTATAAGAGTACTTACGGGTAGTTCATTTGAAACGCGGCCATTAATAGCCATATCAATTCATCTTGGAATGGCTATATTGTTTATAGTTGCAATATGGAAAAGCCCAACGGTAAATAAGTAGTGTTTCTCACACGTTATTTTTCGTTATGCTAGCGAAAAACCTAGGGTGCTGGCCGCGCGCTAATATTCACAAGCACCGCAAGCAGACTAGGCAGTACTCACACCCGCTCTTCCCTCAAGCACTCAAAATTCCCCCACGTTTTTCGCACCTCCACCACACTCCCTATGCACTACAGCAATAGCCACTTAGTTGACAGAGCAATCGCGCAGGCGTATGAATGTCGAGAGGCTGTCGCTCATTTAGCCATAATACTTTATTGTCATTCGACGCGGGTTTGCGAACTGTCGTGAATGCCATAACACCTCGAACAACCTATTGGCGCGCTACAACTTAAGTTGGGCGTGGTGCATTTGATAAATATCAAGATTGGAGTGAGTGCCGGAAGGTCTAATGGGGTTAATATTCAAGGTGGTAGTGGAGTGGTTTTTACCGCCTGTTGTAGTTAGGGTTAAAATCATTTTCAGCATCAAAATAATCGGACACCCATGTTAACGCCGAGTTAAAACTAAGACGCCTAATAAAAGAACATAACGGGCAATGGGATCGCAGTCAAAAATCGTGGTATTTGCCACATAAGGTGGTGCGTACACTTGGTTTAGAGCACAACGTGGTATTAGGCTTAAACGCGCCCTCAATTCACGAACTTTGACGTCGTACTGACATATATCCACGCTGTATAAATACTATTGCTATATGCCTAGATTTAGGTATATAAGTGTAAGTGTTGTGGGAATGCGTCTTAACGACGTTGAATAAACTGTTATGTGAAGCTATGAGTAAACTAATTACTACCGTTATTTGCATGTTTATTTCATCTTCTTGTTTTTCGCTTAGTGTTTCTTGCCCTGTAGATGAAGAGTTCAAAAAATATGTATCTGAAGCGAAACTCGAATATAAGTGGGATGTAGATACTTGGCTGGTAAAAATAAATGCACCGGACAAAATTGGAAAATATCGATTCGCGAAAATACAGATTAATAAAGAAGGTGAAGGAATGGCGATTCCGCTCCAAACTGAAAACGAAAAAGGCATAGTTTCAGCGCATTTTTACCTAAACGAGAATGCTATGAAGGGTATGAGTTTGTGGGTGGCTTACGGTAATCATTGCTTGCAAGGTTTTCATCTGGAGCTAAAGCCAAATGTTGAGGCGTTGTAATCACATAACAAGCCAAGCCAGCAGGACTTATTTTGCTGTCGCTTCGCTCCAAAACGCAAAATAAGCCTCTGCTTGGGGCGTTAGAAATCAATATGGAAAGTTCTGTATGTCAAAAAATATAATATTCCTACTCGTTGCAGCTCTAGTGGTGTCAGCTGTATCAGCCATTATTTTGGGGCAGAATATATCAGGTGCTGCGGGCATTGGCTTTGTAGTTGGAATGGCCGCTGGAACCGTTGGAATCGCAGTTTTACTTGCATTTATTCCGGCTGGCATTTATTGGATGTTTAAACGTAAACGTATGCCTGGTCTAAATATTTACGTATGGGTACTTTGGGGCCTTATTGCGGTTTTAAGTCTCGTCGGTAATTTAATGTGAAATGTGCAGCTATTTCTAACAAGTCTGTCATAGGGACATTTACTGCTTCTTTCCGTTTTGGGGTGGCTTCGCCACTGTACCCCAAAACTCCATTACGTAGTAAATGCCCCATACAGAAGCGTTACAAGGCAAAATGAATCGAGCATCGTTGTATCCAATCAGTGGGTTTTTAATAGCCCCGCCTATAGGTGCACTAATATGGGTTGTGCTATATGGCGGTATTGGTGAAATTTTTGGTGGGATATCTGCTTGGGCAGTTATTGTAAGTTGGGTTATTTCCGCAATTGTTGGTATACCTATATATTTACTTCTTAAAGCTAAAGGTTGTATTAACTTTCGTTCTTTAACTTTAGGCGGTGCATTAATTTCAGCCGCTCCTTGGCTACTATTTAGTTTTCCGGGCGGCACGACTCGTAGTGTTGTGGGGCAAACAATAATCATTGAAAATGGCAGCTACACTACAGCAGGCCTTTTGTACCAATTAAAGTTTCTGCTGGGTTTTGGCTTTTGTGGTGCAGTTTCAGGCTTAGTCTTTTGGCTCATAGTACGGCAGCTTGTAACAAGGCCATCAAATTGACGGCTTTTCCGTCGCTTTTTTTGTGGCTTAACGCTACGCTGCCACAAAACAATCAACTACAAAGCCGCAATTTATGGCGGCGTTAAAACTCACTTAATCGGATATCTCTATGGAATCAATGGAAGTTATAGAGAAAGAACAAGATGTATTTGAAATCACAATAGATTTTGAGGTTGGCGGTGACCCCAATCGCATCTATAAGACAATGGTCAGTCTGTTGGATTCATTTCGGGGATTGGATGGAACGCTTACCGAAATGCTAGGCATCGAAATAACTGATTCTCTTTCTTTAGAGGGTATAGAAAACGGTTCTCTGAAAACCATTATAAGAAACCTTATTGAAGATCTGCCAGATAAAGATTTAAGGGAATTTAACGTGAAGCGATTGATTGGTCACTACCTCATTAAATCAAAGTATACAATTTTAAGGTGGTGTCAAGAGACGCCAAAATTGGATTCTCCAGATCAGGTAAAAGCATTGGAAGGTGAGCTATTAAAAATTGCAGAGGAATCTCATATTAACCAAATTCCGGCATATTCTCCTCCAAATAGAGTTAAGTTATTAACAAGCATTACGGAAATTCAGAAGTCGACCAAGTATTTAGGGCAAAACGACGCGGTATTTTTTTCTTCACTTGAAGGAAATTCTAAAGTAAGTAATGGCATTGAAATATCTGAGGCGATAGTTCGAGAGGTGCTAACTCGCGAGGTAGTAGAAGAAAGGACAACTTCTATTCTAAAAGTAAAAAAACCAGACTATCTTGGCAGGTCAAAATGGCTTATGAAATTTCAAGGCCACAATGTGGATGTAGCTATATCTGATGCCGAATGGTTGGAGAAATTTCAGAATAAAGAAATAGCACTCCTTCCCGGAGATTCTATTAAAGGGTCTTTGCTGCGGGTTATATCGTATGGCCATGATTTGGAGATGCTTTCAATTAGTTACCATCTTGAAAGTATTCATGAAATAATTGAAGCACCAAAGCTTATTCAGTCTAGCTTTGAAAAGTTTTAACAAAGCCATCAATTTGACCGCCTTACGCTGCGCTTCAGGCGGCAAATTATGGCGGCGTTAGCTTTTGGAATCAATAATGGATATTACTTGGGCTTCAATAGGAAAAGTGATGGTAGCGGCACTTGCTACATATGTCTTGTTGCCCGCAGTGCTTGTGCTCAGGGATTACGTCATTTGGAAGCTTGTTTCTGTTTATGTGCTTAATGATAATTTGCGGTCTGAGATTAGGCGATACGCTATGTTATCAGACGACTATAAAAAGAACTGCTCTGGAAGTCATGACTTTCCTCTTGGAAAAGAGAAAGAAGGGTTTGCATTTGTCGCTAAATCCCAGAAGGTTAGTGATGAGCTAAACAAAACAAAATTTTACATAGATAGAAAATCTCGATTTCTTTCGTGGATGCTAAAACATTACAAGCAAGATGGTAAAAACCCTATTGATGAGTGGTTGAAGCAGGCGCACGAAGAGGTTGCTAACAAAAATCGAGGGAAAAGCTAACAAGGCCAGCCAAGTTCAGCCACTTCGTGGCTTGGACTTCCGTTACGGCGCTTCGCGCCTTCACTCCAGCCCTTGCTGGCAACGTTACATTTACCCATGAAAAAACATATTTCACTGTTAATACTGCTCTTTTCAAATTGCTCATTGTCATGTGATGATTTGGAGATCCCACAACGAATGGAGTGGTCTTCAAATAATGAAAAGATCGAATTGTTTATATCGGTTCCTGAGTATTACAAAGAGCATAAATATGTAAGTGGCACACTTACAAGTGGTAAAATACAAGTTGCCTTGAGCTTCACCAGAATAGATTATATTGGTTGGGTATCGACAACAGTTATTGGAAGCAAAGAATTCTTTAATGCAGCTAATTTGTCGGTAAATTACAAGAAACTTGGTAGCTACAATAAGGAAAGTAATAGTTTCTCGTTTGTTGGCTGCTATGCGGAGTACAATATCGAGCTAAAAATGTAACAAATCGCTGCACTCGGACGCATATTGCTACGCTCGTTTTTATGTATGTCGCGGTGCTCCATTTTACATAAAAACGCTCTCCGCAATATGCGCCGGTGAGCTCGGCGTTATGAGCCACTAGCGATGAAATTCATTGGAATAATACTAATTTTGTTTTCTTCTTTTTCGCTCGCGAGTGGCGGTCCGAAAGAAGTAACATTAACCCCTGCATTGGCAGAGGATATGGGCTTCTCTATTAAGGTGAACTCTGAAGGCCCTGCAATCATGATTGAAATGCAGGGGCCAATGGAGAGTCCTTCAGGTTGCCCTGCCAAAAGAAGCGGTACATTCCTTCTTGATTCAAATGGTGAGGAATTATTTGTATATATTACCGAGCTACCAGTATCTAATTCAAAGCCAGAAGCAATTGGATACTACACGAATAAATCGCATGAAATGGGCGTGTTTATTGACTATCTATGCAAAGGTACAAAAGTATTAAAAAGTATCCGGTACACTGCGCCATCAATTAACACCTGGCTTATAACAAGGCCATCAAATTGACCGCTTTACGCTGCGCTTCAAGCGGCAATTTATGGCAGCGTTAGGGTTCATGGAGACTAAATGAATATTAGTGATATTTTAGAGTGGCAGTGGAATGGGTACAGTAAATATCATAACTCCCACATAAATTTATGGGTTCATATCTTTACAGTACCAGTATTCATTCTTGGTACATTTACTTTGTTAATTTCGGTTTTTAATTTTAATGTGTTTTCGTTATTTTTCTCAGTCATTATTATGACTACGTCAATTGGAATTCAAGGTTTCGGTCACAGCAAAGAAAAGTTACCAGCAGAGTCGTTTACGGGGGCAAAAGATGCCCTCATACGTATTTTCTTGGAACAGCTATATACGTTTCCAAAATTCGTAATATCTGGGAAATGGTATTTGGCTCTACGCAATGAGTAAAACCCTAACAAGGCAATTAAAAATCGCCGCAAAAGGCGCGGCTGGACTCGCTAACGCTCGCCTTTTATTGCAACGTTAAGCTCTAAATCGCATGAAGATTAGTACCAGTTACAATCAAGGGGATCGCGTAACCGTTTTAGTGGTAACTTTATTCGCCCTAATATTCTTTTTTAGGTTGCATATATTTATCACCATAATTCCTTTCGAGTGTTGGGATCTTCATGAGATCTGGGAGCATGAGCCATATTATTTTAGCCCGTTTTCTCTTTATGTAACGTGCTTATGCCTATTTCTTGTTTGGTCGCTAGTTGAGCTATGGATTGGTGTTTGCCTTAAGACGGGAGTGTATGTAAAAGTTGTCTCAGCACTATCTGCAGGTACAGTTTTATTTCTCATGTTTGGCTTTTTTCATTTTTGGCAATTTCTTCAGATCGAAAAAGGCGCTCTGCCAAAAGAAGCATACTTTTGGCAGATTTCCAAAAACATGACAACCCCTAAGCCTGTCCAGCGATACTCGGATTTTCCTACCTGGCACGAGTATGTTGTTGAGCAGCGTTGTGACCGAGGGCTGGCAATATCCAACATGTCTGACGAAGAGAAAAAAGCGTTGCGAGATAATTATTGGGGGTTACGGCAAAGTGTTGAGGAGTAAGCTTAACAAAGTTAGCCAACTTCGCCCGCAAGCGGTCTGGACCTCCGTTCCGGTGTTTTAGTTGTGTTTAACGCTACGCTAACACAACTAAAACACCTCCACTACGGCCGTTGCTAACGGCGTTACTTGTCTATTAAAAAAAGTTTGGTGTGTAGTTAAGTTTCAGTAGGGTGTTCCTAAATTCGTTACCCTCCATCAAGTTTAGGTAAGCCACCTTTGGTCGCTTACAACGTGCTTCGTAAAAGGTAGATTTGGTAATCCGGTAAAGCTTCGTTGCAAAAAGCGCAACCAAGCTTTACCTAGCAAAGGGAGTTTGCGGCTTATTCCTCCCGTTTGTTCCTTTCTGTTGGTTGCCATAATCACTTGTTGTTTTGGGTCAATTTTATGCCTTCTGTTTTGGCTATCCCACGGTTATAGTTGGGTCTAACCAAAGCTTCAGGCTTTTTAAAAAAATACAGCAATTGGCGTAGCAGCGTAGTTAAAAGTGAGTAGGTGTTTGGTACACCCAGGTTATCAACTGAAGTGCAATGAAAGTGATTAACGAACATAGACTGCCTCCGGTGTTTCCATATTTAAACATTTTCTAGGTCGTCGGTTAAGTTTCATTGCAATTTTATCGCAATCCTTTTGAGTTATGCTCTTCATTGATTCTCCTTTAGGTAAATATTGTCGTATGAGACCGTTGGTATTTTCGTTTAACCCTCTTTCCCATGAGTGGTAGGGGTTGGCAAAGTAAAATGTTGAGTTAGTGACGTCTTCAATTTTTTTGTATTGATGAAACTCGGTACCGTTATCAGCGGTAATTGTTTTTACCTGATTAACCTGTTTTTTGATTAGCTGAATAACTTTTCGATTTAACTCGTCAGTCGTACGGTTCCTAATTTTGCCAATGATCGTGTATTTACTTTTTCGATCAACTAACGTGACAATTGAATGTTGATCGCGTGAACCATGAACGGTATCAATTTCGAAATGACCGATTCGGCTCTTATTTTCTGCCCCTAGAGGTCGCTCAGAGATATGGGCCTTATTGGCTAAAACGCCTCTAGAGTCAGGGCTTCTATATCTTTTTCGGCGTTTCTTGCTTGATTGACGTAAGTGCTTATAGAGATCCCCTGAATAAAACATGTTGTACCAAATATAGCGATAAATGGTCGAATGGCTGATTGATAATATATTGCACTTCTTAAGCCACAAGGAAACTTGTTCTGGACTCCAATCGAGGCGTATTAAGGCGATGACCATCTGAAGCTCGGTATCATTGAATTGCCATTTACGACGAGACTCCCTCCGTATTCGAGAGGTACGTTTTACTGCTCGCGCTGCGCAGTATTTACCGTCTGGGCGACGATTTCGTTTTAACTCTCTGGAGATCGTGCAAGGATCGCGGCCTAAGGCCCGTGCAATATAGGCTTGAGATTTACGTTGCTTTAAATAGGCCGCTATAGTATATCTTTCATCAGTGGTGAGCTGGTGGTACATCATGAGGTCCCTCTTCTTGCCGGTCGAGAAAAACCATGAGTATCCCAGTTCACCCTATATAAAGGAAGATGCAGGCGCGTTGCACTTACTTTGCGAATTCGGCACAAGTAACAAATCGCTGCACACGGACGCATATTGCTACGCTCGTTTTTATGTATGTCGCGGTGCTCCATTTTACATAAAAACGCTCTCCGCAATATGCGCCGGTGAGCTCGGCGTTACATGCTAGAGCTACCCACGAAAAGTAGACACCTCATTCCCACCTAATGAGGTATTAATTATGACTAAAAAAACTAAGAACAAATACAACCATTACACCGAAGATTTTCGTAGGGAGGCCGTTCGACGCTCAGAAGGGCCTGACACCTCAGCTGCTGAAGTGGCGAGAGAGTTGGGTATTCACCCCGGTCAAATCTATAATTGGCGACGTCAATATAAGCGACTATCCGAAAAACAATTTAATGGTGTGAATGGTGTGGATTACTCAAAGCCTGAAAGCGAGACTGTACGCGAGCTGCAGCGGACAATAAGCGACCTGAAAGAAGAGAACGAATTCCTAAAAAAAGCGACGGCATACTTCAGCAAGCCAAGCTGGTGAGGTATGCCTACATGGAGTCGCTTCGTGGTCAATTCCCAATAATCAAGATGGCGGGGTGGTTAGCTGTCAGCAGATCAGGTTATTACAAATGGCGCGAACGAGAGCCTAGTTTCGAGTATGAGTATCGAGAAATGCTGCGCAAGGCTATCAGTGAGACTTTTGAGGAGTTTAAGGCACGATACGGTGCGCCTAGATTAATCTATGAGCTGCATGAAAAAGGCTTCGCTTGCTCAGTTAATCATGTTGCTAAAATTATGCAGGAAGAGGGTCTAAAGGCCCGTAACGGCAAACGCTTCAAGTATGGTCATCAAGGTTCAGGGGATAATAACTTCGCTGAAAACGTATTGGATCGCGACTTTGAGGCCACTAAGCCAAATGAAAAGTGGGTGTCGGACATTACCTATATACCGGTTAAGAACGGTCACGTTTACTTGGCGGTGATCATGGACTTGTTCTCCCGCAAGATCATTGGCTGGTCATTGGATAAAACAATGACCACGGATTTGATTTTAGATGCACTTAACATGGCCACCTCAAGTCGGGGATGCGAGCAAGGGTTGTTGCTTCACTCAGATCAGGGAGTGCAGTATCGATCCGGAGAATATGTCCTAGCGATGCACGATGCTGATATAACTCCCAGCATGAGCCGAAAGGGTAACTGTTGGGATAATGCGGCAATGGAATCCTTCTTCTCACGTCTGAAAGTAGAGGAAGTGTTTGGTCAATCGTACATAGGCTTAAATGACGCGTATTCAAGTGTGTTCGAATATATTGAATTGTTTTACAATCGCGTACGACGCCACTCTGCGAATGACTATATAAGCCCTGCAGAGTTTGAAGAAATTTATTACCAAGAGTGCGCCTAATATGGTGTCTACTTTTTGTGGGTAAGACCAGCAATAGATTCACTGCCACAAAATTAAGATTTTTAAAATGAATAGTAATTTAACTTTTACGTGTGATGTATGTGAGCAAGACACTGATTGCAGGATTGGCTATTCAAACCGAGAAATTCAACCTTTGAGCTTCGCTTGCCCCCATTGCGCGTCTCTAATGCAAATAACGCTCAATATAAAGGATGCCCCTGCATCCAAGTTCGAATATAAAGGATGCAGGCCTTCGAAAAGCCAACCTGAAGCGACCTTCGACGGAACTAATCCTTTTGTGGACCTTCATTTGGATTTTCCAGTGAGATTTGGGAAATATGTAATGGGGCACACTCCGTATATGATGGCGATCAAGGGGCTACGTGACTCCTCTAAAGATGGGAATTCGGATAATATAGGAAAGAAAATTGATTTTAATAATATGAGGTTGGGCCAGCTAAATTATTTTTATGATAGAACTGATGAAATAAAAACAATAATCCGATTGTATGGGGGTAAAAATAAACAACTATTTAAAAAGCGAGTGGGAGATTTCCTTCGTAGTGATCAGGGTAGTTCATTGAAACCTCAAGATGTCAATGCAAGTCTTTACCAATTTGTTAGTTTTGTTTTTGCTCCTTTTGTTCATTATGAAGAGATAAAGGATGTTGTTAATTTGTTTTCGAGATTAACTGCAAAGTTACCCCAGGAGCCTTTAAACAGATTTATGGAAAACATAATATCCACTGGTTTTCTTTATACCTTACAAGGAAGTTGCTTGAAACTATACCCGGAGATATACAGCGCTGAAATGCCTATGCGACCTGTGCTGTATCTTGATTTAATTGATGGATACGAAAAGGCAAAGATGGCAGCACGTATTTCAACGAAAGATTTTCAAACATATAAGGATTTATATAAGGATATGGTTGAAGTTTTTTCCAAGCAATTAATATTGGTGGCAGGAATTAATAATATCTTTCACCGTGGGTGTAGCGATTCCTTCCTTCCTTTGAGTGGAAAAGCTCTAAGCTCCCTTGATAAATTCGGGTCAAAACCACTTACTGAAAAATTTAAATACTTGGATGATTGCTGGTACCTATTGGAAAAGGAAGTCGTAGATGCAGGAGTTAGAAATGCAATTGCTCATAATAATGTTGAATACAATGAAGTTACACAAGAAATTGACTATTACCCTGGAGGCGGAAATATTCAACCTGTAGCGGGGGAGATAATTTATTTCTTGGATTTTATGCGTATGATACTTGTCCTGTTTAGAGAAGTGCATAATTTACACCATTTAATAAAGTGCCTTTTTTATTATGAATATCTTATTCGAAAAAAAGAGTAGGAAGCTGAAATGCCTAACAAGAGTAGTCAAGCGACATTTTTTGCGTCGCTCCATTTGTGCAGGGCTACGCCCTTTATAGCACAAACTCCACAACACAAAAAATGCGCCTGCTACTGGCGTTATAAGCCAATAGCTAGTCCTGTAAGCATCACACAGAAGGAAGAAAAAAGATGGATTTGAAAATTAGTGATAATCACACAAAACCGATGGTTCGTGTTTTTATCATGTTAATCGGGTTGCTGTGTGCTCTTCTTATCTCATGGAAATTTACTGGTTCACCTCTTCCGCAAGACTCTAAATACGCACTTATTTTTCAGAATGCCTTGCTGCTAATTGTTCTTGGCTCTGCCATATTAGAGCACTTTTTTACTAAACCGGCTGACTCGATGATCAATTCGCTAATGGCCGGGATAACAATGTTTGGTGTATACCATGTATCACCTGCACTAGCATGGTGGGTAGTATTTTCTTATTGCCTTTTTGTTTTTTTAATTTCAACAGTTTGTGTTGCTACATCTGGAGGCAGGGTTTCTGGTGATATTGCTTCAGTAGTAAATAGCCGTCTTTATAGGCCTGCAATTGTTCTTGGCCGATCCAGGCTGATTTTTTCCATAGTTTTTTTGTTTGGCGTTTATTCGTTCTATTCAATTCAATCTGAAATTGCGGTGTACCTCATCGTATTTTGGGGTGTTTTCATGGCCATATGGCCACTTAAACTACCTCAGCTGCTATCTTCGATTAGTTTCAATTCTCAAGAGACAGTCTTGCCAATAGGCAAGCTACTCAGAATGGATAATCCCGGAGTTTTAAGATTTGCTATAAGTCAAAGCACTGACTGGGAGAAAGGGAAACCGTTAATCTATCAGCGCGTAGATAAAAGCCAGCAATGGGTATTACCATTATATTCACACCTTAATGATGAGCGAAGAATTGGAACAGCAATGCTTTTAGGTGCGGTTGA
Source organism: Teredinibacter purpureus (assembly GCF_014217335.1). NCBI lineage: Bacteria > Pseudomonadati > Pseudomonadota > Gammaproteobacteria > Cellvibrionales > Cellvibrionaceae > Teredinibacter > Teredinibacter purpureus. The sequence continues at coordinate 2,960,117 of NZ_CP060092.1, forward strand.
AGAAATTAAGACTGGCCTAACGGACGGTCATATCTATGAATTTGAGCAAGAGTTAGATCATGATGGCGTAATGAGTCTTCTGGGTGAAACGACTCAATCTAGGCTGATTGGCTTTGTTGCAGAGGACTCATCAATTGGACGAATCAGGCTGGAGGTCAAATCAGACAGTCCTTGTGCAGATGGAATGCTTATCTGGTGCAAAGTTGGTGGAGTGAAGATTTATTATCAAATCTCTGCTGGAACAACGATTGAAGAAAACTTAGACGGCGATAAGCATGGTTATCAAATAGCCTATGCAGCTCAGTTAGGGACTTTAGAAAACGGTGAATTTAAGAAATTTGACTGGCTTCCAAATATGAATGCACCAGTCTTTTCTTTGATTGATGATACGGTTGATATTATCGGAGAAGCTCCAAATCCTAACGATTTCCAGTTTGGAAAGCTTCCAAAATCAAACATTCCTGTGGTTGGTGATTTTGTTGGGAACTTCAATTTTCATACCGCAGTTCTTGGTGTAACAGGCTCAGGTAAAACTGAATTCGCATTTGACTTAATTAGGCATTCGGTCTCCAGCGGCATCAAAGTAATCTGTATTGACCTTACCTCACAATATAAAGGCAGGTTGGCCGACTTAAACCCCACTGACCTTTCAATCCAAGAACAAACATCAATAGAATTAAGTCAAAAACTATTTGATGTCGAAACTGGAACCTATGGCGCGCCAAATGAAAAGAAAGCCCTGCAAGCGTTTAGTAACAAACTTAGAGCCGATGTTGATACTGAACTCAGAACTTTTATGGCAAACGAGAAAAGTAGATTAGGGTTAATACAATTGCCAGAGATATCCAACTCGCAGGCATCCATTTTCATCACAGAGATATACATGTCTTGTTTGCTCAATATTGCCAAAGAAAGTTTTGGTGATGATTCTAAAAGAGTACTTGTTGCAGTTGAAGAGGCTCATACGATCATGCCTGAATCGGCAACAATGGGTGTATCGGACTTCGCCTCTAAAGGCTTAGTGGCTAAAATTGCACAAATTGCGCTACAGGGAAGGAAATATAATGTCGGACTCTTAGTTCTAGCTCAAAGAACTGCAAATGTGAGTAAGACAGTGCTAACACAGTGCAACTCTATAGTTAGCTTTGCTTGCTATGACGATACAAGCATTAGCTTTCTAAAAAATATGTTTGGTTCCAGTTGTGCTGAGATGGTTCCAAACTTAAAGAAACTTCAAGCAGTTGTTTTTGGTAAGGTAGTTAAATCAGAAAGGCCAGTTGTTGTCGAAATACCGTATGACCAAAATAAAGTCTAGCGCCAGCGAGTGTTGGCTTATAACAAGCGCAAGCAGTCGGAAAACTTACTCGCTGGCGCTCCTAAATTTCCGCTGTTGCGGGCGTTAGAGCGTCAAGTTTAATCTTGATGCATCTTGCAGGGTGCAAGTCCCTGTCGGGCAAGACCTAACCAGTCACCCGTATCGAGTGTTGCGCCTGTGGCGGAAGGCGGGAAGAAAAATGTATTTTTTTTCTCAAGAGCTTGAACAAAACAGGTGAAGCGTACACAGAGAAATGTATAGGCCGTAGGGGTCACGCAGACCCTTAGAACTGGCATAGCAGACAGCTTCGAAATGAAAGTTGGGGTCGGCGAGGGGTTTAACGCCCGCCGAAGTCTACACAGAAGCATCCGTAACGGGTAAGGATGTGGAGGGCCTCCGGAGTCAAAAGGTTGTGGCATGTACATAGAGATGCATTTGAGAACTTGAGAGATCCATTTATTCCCCTTATGACATTAATTCCGATAACTGAATTGCTAGAGACACGAAGCGCTGTGGAAATAGGGCTACGCTGGTGCTTGGAATTAATTAAACTGCGTAAGGAAAGTTGCGAGTTCTGTAAAAGGAATAGCGACCGATGGTTAAGTGGAAGTCGGATCAACCATAGTACTCTGAGGTTGGGAGAGCCAACTACATGGGGAAGGATTTGACGGGAGTACGTAGCTTGCAAAGGTCACTCATACCCGACGCTGAAGATTGGGAATACTATGAGCTTCCCTCACTGCGAGGAATAGCCAAGAAAGCAAAGCAAGAACCAGAGTATCGCTTTCGAGATTTGTCGCGCTGCTTAGATAAAGAACATCTAGCGCACGCATTTGGTCGCATGAACAAGAAGGCAGCCCCTGGAGTGGATAAAGTCACCTACCAGGACTATCAGAAACATTTTGATAGCAACACTGACGACTTAATTGAGCGATTAAAAAGACAGAGCTACAAAGCGAGGCTGGTGAAAAGGAAACACATACCTAAAGCACCTGGAAAAACGAGGCCCTTAGGGCTTCCTGTGTTGGAGGACAAGCTTCTTCAGACCGCAGGGAGTTATTTATTGGGAGCAATATACGAGCAAGACTTCTATGACTTTAGTTATGGCTATCGACCCAACCGCGATGCACGTCGAGCGGCTGATGACCTAGCCGTCAGACTCCAGTTTGGACGTATTAAATATATCGTAGAGGCGGATATAAAAGGATTTTTCAATCATATTGATCATGATATCTTACTTGAATTTATTGCAAAACGCGTGGATGACAAACGATTTTTACGTTTGATATCCAAGTGGCTGAAAGCCGGTATATTAGAAGAAGATGGTGAAGTGGTGGTGCCTGAAGAGGGAACACCGCAAGGGGGAAGTATCTCACCGATACTCGCCAACATCTATCTTCACAACGTAATCGATGAGTGGTTTGAAGAAGAAGTAAAGCCCCGATGCGACGGCGATGTATTTATCTGCCGGTACGCAGATGATTTTGTCTGTGGTTTTCAGTACAAAAGCGACGCAGAGAAGTTCTACGAGGTTTTGCCAAAGAGGTTGACGAAGTATAACCTTGAGGTGGCCGAAGAGAAAACAAACTGTATCCGGTTCAGTCGATTTAATCCAACGATGGAGAGCGCATTTCACCTTCCTGAGTTTTGACTTCTATTGGGAGAAAGACAAAGGTGGAGAGGCGCGATTGTTCCGTCGAACAGCAAGAAAAAAGTTACACACTACGAAAGCAAGCTACCGTGAATTTATTAAAAAGTTTCGACATATGAAAACGTCGGAGTTAATGGATTTACTGACAGTGAAGCTATGAGGGCACAATAATTATTTTGGTGCAGTCGGGAATTTCTATAGCCTGTACTCGGTATACGATCACGTAGTAAAATTGCTGTACAAATGGTTAAATCGGCGTAGCGGAAGGAAAAGTATCACGTGGGCCAATCTTAAGCGGCTTATTAAATACCGATCGCTCGCGTTTCCTCAGTGCAAACAAAGACAAACGGATAAACGGGTATGGATGTAATGATGGAAGCTATGCACTGCGAGAGCGAGTACAACCGAGGAGCCGGATGCGGGAAAACCGCACGTCCGGATCTGCATGGGGGGTTCTATGTAAATGGGATTCCTACCATAACTGTTTAAAGCGATGCTGAGAGAACTCTATAAGAAAACTAATCCGATCATAGTGGCATGTTTGCTACTTGTTTTCGGTCTGCGGTGGTACGAAGAAGGGGTCGTGCACTCTATTGTATTCTGCTCCATTGCTATATATATGTTTTCGGGCTGGTGGACAGTTAGTAGATTTCAATTAGTGGGGCCGAAAGTCGCTATTAAAGAAACTCCATGGAGCTATATCTTTATTGGATACTGCGTTCTATTTATTCCTGTGTGGTTGTTGTACCAATACGACAGTAAGCCATGGTTCGTGCTTATCTGGCCAATTATTATCGCATCCACAATAAATGGTATTTTGTGGCTATGCAAAAAGTTAAAGTTGATGTAAACCCAGGTTATCAACTGAAGTGCAATGAAAGTGATTAACGAACATAGACTGCCTCCGGTGTTTCCATATTTAAACATTTTCTAGGTCGTCGGTTAAGTTTCATTGCAATTTTATCGCAATCCTTTTGAGTTATGCTCTTCATTGATTCTCCTTTAGGTAAATATTGTCGTATGAGACCGTTGGTATTTTCGTTTAACCCTCTTTCCCATGAGTGGTAGGGGTTGGCAAAGTAAAATGTTGAGTTAGTGACGTCTTCAATTTTTTTGTATTGATGAAACTCGGTACCGTTATCAGCGGTAATTGTTTTTACCTGATTAACCTGTTTTTTGATTAGCTGAATAACTTTTCGATTTAACTCGTCAGTCGTACGGTTCCTAATTTTGCCAATGATCGTGTATTTACTTTTTCGATCAACTAACGTGACAATTGAATGTTGATCGCGTGAACCATGAACGGTATCAATTTCGAAATGACCGATTCGGCTCTTATTTTCTGCCCCTAGAGGTCGCTCAGAGATATGGGCCTTATTGGCTAAAACGCCTCTAGAGTCAGGGCTTCTATATCTTTTTCGGCGTTTCTTGCTTGATTGACGTAAGTGCTTATAGAGATCCCCTGAATAAAACATGTTGTACCAAATATAGCGATAAATGGTCGAATGGCTGATTGATAATATATTGCACTTCTTAAGCCACAAGGAAACTTGTTCTGGACTCCAATCGAGGCGTATTAAGGCGATGACCATCTGAAGCTCGGTATCATTGAATTGCCATTTACGACGAGACTCCCTCCGTATTCGAGAGGTACGTTTTACTGCTCGCGCTGCGCAGTATTTACCGTCTGGGCGACGATTTCGTTTTAACTCTCTGGAGATCGTGCAAGGATCGCGGCCTAAGGCCCGTGCAATATAGGCTTGAGATTTACGTTGCTTTAAATAGGCCGCTATAGTATATCTTTCATCAGTGGTGAGCTGGTGGTACATCATGAGGTCCCTCTTCTTGCCGGTCGAGAAAAACCATGAGTATCCCAGTTCACCCTATATAAAGGAAGATGCAGGCGCGTTGCACTTACTTTGCGAATTCGGCAAACATAACAATTTTGTCAGCCGGACATTTTTTGCTACGCTTCGTTTTGCGGTGGCTTCGCCACTTTACCGCAAAACTCCACTACACAAAAAATGCCAGTTACAAAGACGTTAGCTTTCAACAGGAGTATCGATGAAGTATTACTTAATTGCGTTACTTTTATTGTTTTGTTCGTCCGTACTTGCAAAAGAAGTGGCGGATCGGCTTGCTTGGTTTAATGAGGCTCAATGGGATCTATCTACGGAAATACAGTCTGCTAATAATGAGCGTTTAAATGAACTAATGGTGAACCTCGGCGAGTTATGGTTGCGAAGGGATGGAGCATTGGGTTCTGAAGTTGCGCCATTTATCATTGAAGTCATCGTAAAAGAGCCTAGTATTGTATTTACGTGGTTTAGGCAACACCCAAAACACTACGCCAGTTTCGTCGAGAATCTTGTAGTGGTCTAATAGCACCGGACACTTTAATGAGAGACAATATTAGTCAACAATTAAGGTGTCATTATGAGTCAGAAGCGTACTTACAAGCAGTACCCGAAAGAGTTTAAGGAGGAGGCCGTTGCGCTTGTTCGAGAACAAGGCTATTCCGTTCCTGAGGCCGCTAAATCGTTGGGTATCGCAACCAACATGCTCTACAAATGGAAAGAAAAGGTGGAGTCTAGTGAGGCAGGTGAAGTGCTGGCCGAGGATGAGAGAGTCGAGCTTAAGCGCTTGCGCAAGGAAAACAAAGAGCTGCGCATGGAGAAAGAGATTTTAAAAAAGGCCAGTGCCTTCTTTGCGAAAGAAATGAAGTAAAGTACGATTTCATTCAGACTGAATCACCTCGCTTTCCTGTAGTTATGTTGTGTCGCGTGATGGGCGTTGGGAAAACGTCCTATTACGATTGGCTTAAGCGCCCAGGCACAGTGATAACAAGCGATACCTTGCACCTACACCGTAGGATGAAGTGGCTTTTCGAGCAGAGTCGCAATAGCCTGGGTAGTCGCGAGATGATGAAGAAATTACGCGAAGAAGGCTTTCAGATTGGTCGTTATCGGGTTCGTAACTTGATGCGCAAGCTTGGCTTAAGGGTCACTCAGCGAACCGCCTATAAAGTGACAACCAAACGCAAAACCTCGGATGCCGTAGCCGACAACTTGCTGAATCAGAATTTTAACCCAGTGGGGCCGGATCAAATTTGGGCGGGCGATGTCACTTACCTGAAGACCGGCGAAGGTTGGATGTATTTGGCGATTATTATGGATTTGTACTCGCGTCGAATTGTTGGTTGGTACATTGATAAGCGCATGACAACTAATTTAGTGAGCAAGGCCCTGATAAAGGCCTACAACCTAAGACAGCCGCCTAAAGGCTTAGTTTTTCATAGCGATAGAGGCTCACAATATACCAGTAAGCGCTATCGAAAACTTCTAGCGGCTTACGATATGCGGGCGAGTATGGGAGACGTTGGTGCCTGTTGGGATAATGCGGTTGTTGAACGCTTCTTCGGAAGCCTTAAACACGATTGGATATTTAAGATTGCGCAGCCGACAAGAGCGCACATGAAGACTGACGTGGGCAAATATATGCGCTACTACAATGTACATCGTTTTCATTCGGCGAATGAAGATTTATCGCCAATAAAATACGAAGAATCCAAGTATGTGCTGCAAAATGGAAGAGTCGGTTCTGCTCGAATAGAGCAGGTTCGACACTTCGATTCTGCAGTCAACAAGTGAAGCGCGTTAGCAGGGAATTTATAAAAAATAGGTGTCCGGTTTTACTTGACCAGAACATCTTCAATACTCGGTCTTTACAGATTACAACGGTGACTCCGAGTTAGTAAAAGAGTTGGAACAGCTTCGTGTAAATGCAATTTCTGCTTGCAAATCGATTAAAATAACTAGTAGTTCCCCAGAAATAGATAGTTTGGCAAAGGCTCTTGAGTCTCAGTTGGTGGGTATATCTGTACGAGAAATAGATTAAAAACCCAGGTTATCAACTGAAGTGCAATGAAAGTGATTAACGAACATAGACTGCCTCCGGTGTTTCCATATTTAAACATTTTCTAGGTCGTCGGTTAAGTTTCATTGCAATTTTATCGCAATCCTTTTGAGTTATGCTCTTCATTGATTCTCCTTTAGGTAAATATTGTCGTATGAGACCGTTGGTATTTTCGTTTAACCCTCTTTCCCATGAGTGGTAGGGGTTGGCAAAGTAAAATGTTGAGTTAGTGACGTCTTCAATTTTTTGTATTGATGAAACTCGGTACCGTTATCAGCGGTAATTGTTTTTACCTGATTAACCTGTTTTTTGATTAGCTGAATAACTTTTCGATTTAACTCGTCAGTCGTACGGTTCCTAATTTTGCCAATGATCGTGTATTTACTTTTTCGATCAACTAACGTGACAATTGAATGTTGATCGCGTGAACCATGAACGGTATCAATTTCGAAATGACCGATTCGGCTCTTATTTTCTGCCCCTAGAGGTCGCTCAGAGATATGGGCCTTATTGGCTAAAACGCCTCTAGAGTCAGGGCTTCTATATCTTTTTCGGCGTTTCTTGCTTGATTGACGTAAGTGCTTATAGAGATCCCCTGAATAAAACATGTTGTACCAAATATAGCGATAAATGGTCGAATGGCTGATTGATAATATATTGCACTTCTTAAGCCACAAGGAAACTTGTTCTGGGCTCCAATCGAGGCGTATTAAGGCGATGACCATCTGAAGCTCGGTATCATTGAATTGCCATTTACGACGAGACTCCCTCCGTATTCGAGAGGTACGTTTTACTGCTCGCGCTGCGCAGTATTTACCGTCTGGGCGACGATTTCGTTTTAACTCTCTGGAGATCGTGCAAGGATCGCGGCCTAAGGCCCGTGCAATATAGGCTTGAGATTTACGTTGCTTTAAATAGGCCGCTATAGTATATCTTTCATCAGTGGTGAGCTGGTGGTACATCATGAGGTCCCTCTTCTTGCCGGTCGAGAAAAACCATGAGTATCCCAGTTCACCCTATATAAAGGAAGATGCAGGCGCGTTGCACTTACTTTGCGAATTCGGCGCAGCTAACAAGTCAAAGCACGCGGACATGGTAAAGCTGTCATCTTTTTTGTTCCAAAAAAGCCGCCAACTTCACCATGCCGGTGTTTGAGGCGTTAAGTATTAAATATGAATATCAAGACAGGTGTTGAGGTAGCAGGTGAGTCGTGGTGTGATGTGAATCTTGAATCGTTTACTTGGAGTAGTGGCGGTCGAGATGTGATATTGACTTTCCTAATGCACGAAAACCAAGTTGGAGTATTAACTTGCACCTGGGCTCATTCTATCAAATTTAATTTAACCAGTAGAATTAATGAAGGTGGATTACCATTAAGCTGGAACGCCAAAATTGAAGAAAATGATGTTAACGGTTGGGCGCTATTGTTTGATTTTTCGGACCGTGGGGTTGTGGAATTAATTTGTAATGAAATTTCACTCGAGCTACGAGTACGTACTTAACAATACGCTCAAACATCGCTTCGGCCTTCGGCCTCCACTGGACGCCCAATGCTACGCTTGTTTGTGCATTTACTTCGTAAATTATTGCACAAACCAGCTACACATTGTGCGCCGTTTAGCTCAGCGTTAGCAAGCCAAATGAACAAATATATTGCAATCATATTAATGCTTATGACCAGTGAGGCCTATTCAAATCATGAGCCGTGGATTGAAGACGAATATTTCTTCTACAAGCAGGGAGAGGTTCGGAGTTACACCTTTACGCCTAAAAGGTTTGTAAGGCCAGAAATCGTTATTTATGATTCTGATTGTATTCTCCCCAAGGATCTTTTTCTAGCAAATAGAGATGGCACCAAGGTAGATAAATTGAATTGGGAAGTGCTTATAGAGGTTCTCCGGAAGGAGAAAATAATTGAAAGCCAAAACCTAAAACTTAGAGCCGGTTTTTTGGGCGATGAAAAGTGCTATAATTCCTTGTCGTTTAACCAGCTGAAATCTATCTCTTGGAAACTCTTTCCAAAAAAAGTTACTGTAAGGTTAACGGTACACTCAATAGATAGTCGATTTAGTCAGCCGGACGAACGATTGTCATTCGGGATCAGGCATAGTCCTGTACCATGAGATTGCTAACAAGAAAATGCACCTGACAAAATTAAGCATCGCCTTGGTTGTAGTCAGGCGGTAAACTGGAACAAAAACTATTATCAATGCCTTTTCACTGCTTAATTTTTCAGGTGATTTTGGCGTTAGCTTCCCTAAAGGAATCAAAAAATTAATGTTATTACGTTATATTTATGCACTTATATTATCTATGTTATCACTCACCATTAAGGCTGAGGAAATTTCGGAATATAGAATAAGTGGTACGGAAATAGTAACAATCAGTTCAGGTATTAATAAACAAGATTATGAATTATATATAAAGCTACCTCGTAACTATTCACAGACGAAAAAAAATTATCCCGTTGCAATTTTAAGTGATACTGGATTTTCTTTTCCTATCGCTAGTGGTGTAGTTGGCCTTATGGGAGGCAGAGATATTGAAGATCTCATTCTAGTAGGTATATCATATTCAAAAGGGAGTTCTTCCGAAATTAGTCGGACTAGAGATTACACGCCAACTTTCGCTCCAGGTGAAAAAGGAGCACATTCCTTAGAAGCTCAAAAATATTCGGGTAAAGCATTCCAGTACTTGGAGTTTTTGGAGAAGGAGGTTTTTCCTTTAATATCTCAAAAATACCGTATTGATGTGGATAATAAAATCTATATAGGCCACTCTTTTGGAGGGCTTTTGGGAGCTTACACCCTTTTGGTTAAACCAGAACTATTTCAGAAATATATTATAGGTAGTCCGTCATTATGGTATGACGAAGGAGCTATTTTCCGTCTAGAAGAGGCGTATGCAAAAAAGAACAAAGCGATGAATGCAACTGTCTTTATGTATATTGGTAGCGAAGAAAATAAAAACAACCATAAAAGCATGGTTGATGATGTCTTGCTTTTCGAAAAAATACTTAAAAATAGGCAATATAAGGGATTAACGTTTAACGCCTATGTATTGGATGGAGAAACACATTTTAGTGTGTTTTCTCTGCTTTTAACAGACGGCTTAAAAAAAGCAATACCAAAGGGCTAAAAACAGAAGCTAACAAGCGTGTCATGTCGGAACTCCATTCCAGCGCTTCGCGCTTCCACTCCGTCCGCATACACGGGCGTGTTCTGGTCAAGTAAAACCGGACACCTATTTTTTATAAATTCCCTGCTAACGCGCTTCACTTGTTGACTGCAGAATCGAAGTGTCGAACCTGCTCTATTCGAGCAGAACCGACTCTTCCATTTTGCAGCACATACTTGGATTCTTCGTATTTTATTGGCGATAAATCTTCATTCGCCGAATGAAAACGATGTACATTGTAGTAGCGCATATATTTGCCCACGTCAGTCTTCATGTGCGCTCTTGTCGGCTGCGCAATCTTAAATATCCAATCGTGTTTAAGGCTTCCGAAGAAGCGTTCAACAACCGCATTATCCCAACAGGCACCAACGTCTCCCATACTCGCCCGCATATCGTAAGCCGCTAGAAGTTTTCGATAGCGCTTACTGGTATATTGTGAGCCTCTATCGCTATGAAAAACTAAGCTTTTAGGCGGCTGTCTTAGGTTGTAGGCCTTTATCAGGGCCTTGCTCACTAAATTAGTTGTCATGCGCTTATCAATGTACCAACCAACAATTCGACGCGAGTACAAATCCATAACAATCGCCAAATACATCCAACCTTCGCCGGTCTTCAGGTAAGTGACATCGCCCGCCCAAATTTGATTCGGCCCCACTGGGTTAAAATTCTGATTCAGCAAGTTGTCGGCTACGGCATCCGAGGTTTTGCGTTTAGTTGTCACTTTATAGGCGGTTCGCTGAGTGACCCTTAAGCCAAGCTTGCGCATCAAGTTACGAACCCGATAACGACCAATCTGAAAGCCTTCTTCGCGTAATTTCTTCATCATCTCGCGACTACCCAGGCTATTGCGACTCTGCTCGAAAAGCCACTTCATCCTACGGTGTAGGTGCAAGGTATCGCTTGTTATCACTGTGCCTGGGCGCTTAAGCCAATCGTAATAGGACGTTTTCCCAACGCCCATCACGCGACACAACATAACTACAGGAAAGCGAGGTGATTCAGTCTGAATGAAATCGTACTTTACTTCATTTCTTTCGCAAAGAAGGCACTGGCCTTTTTTAAAATCTCTTTCTCCATGCGCAGCTCTTTGTTTTCCTTGCGCAAGCGCTTAAGCTCGACTCTCTCATCCTCGGCCAGCACTTCACCTGCCTCACTAGACTCCACCTTTTCTTTCCATTTGTAGAGCATGTTGGTTGCGATACCCAACGATTTAGCGGCCTCAGGAACGGAATAGCCTTGTTCTCGAACAAGCGCAACGGCCTCTTCCTTAAACTCTTTCGGGTACTGCTTGTAAGTACGCTTCTGACTCATAATGACACCTTAATTGTTGACTAATATTGTCTCTCATTAAAGTGTCCGGTGCTATTAGACCAGTACAGAGTGACCCTTAAGCCAAGCTTGCGCATCAAGTTACGAACCCGATAACGACCAATCTGAAAGCCTTCTTCGCGTAATTTCTTCATCATCTCGCGACTACCCAGGCTATTGCGACTCTGCTCGAAAAGCCACTTCATCCTACGGTGTAGGTGCAAGGTATCGCTTGTTATCACTGTGCCTGGGCGCTTAAGCCAATCGTAATAGGGCGTTTTCCCAACGCCCATCACGCGACACAACATAACTACAGGAAAGCGAGGTGATTCAGTCTGAATGAAATCGTACTTTACTTCATTTCTTTCGCAAAGAAGGCACTGGCCTTTTTTAAAATCTCTTTCTCCATGCGCAGCTCTTTGTTTTCCTTGCGCAAGCGCTTAAGCTCGACTCTCTCATCCTCGGCCAGCACTTCACCTGCCTCACTAGACTCCACCTTTTCTTTCCATTTGTAGAGCATGTTGGTTGCGATACCCAACGATTTAGCGGCCTCAGGAACGGAATAGCCTTGTTCTCGAACAAGCGCAACGGCCTCTTCCTTAAACTCTTTCGGGTACTGCTTGTAAGTACGCTTCTGACTCATAATGACACCTTAATTGTTGACTAATATTGTCTCTCATTAAAGTGTCCGGTGCTATTAGACCACTACAGCGTTATGCGACAAATAAATCTGGAGTTCTAATGAAACAAAGTATTGCAATAGATATGGATGAAACAGTAGCTGATACATTATCTCGTCATTTAGAATGGTACTGTAAAGAATTCGGTGTTTCGCTCAATAAAAAAGATATGAAAGGAAAAAGAATTTACGATGTTGTTTCAAAAGAAAACCTTGATACCGTAAAAAATTATCCCAATCATCCTGATTTCTTTAAAGATTTACCTGTTTTTGAAGATGCTGTTAGTGTTATTCAAGAGCTAAGTATTAAATATGATATTTATTTTGTCAGTGCGGCGATGGAGTACCCAAATTCATTCAACGCAAAGTATGAATGGTTAAAACAGCATTTTTCATTCATAAGTGATATGAATTATATTTTTTGTGGTTACAAAGGAATGTTAAATTGTGATTATTTGATAGATGATAGTTCAAGGCATATAGATGCTTTTAATGGTGATGGGTATTTATTTAATGCACCACATAATAGTGAACAGACAAATTATAAACGCATAAATAGTTGGGCTGAGATTGGCGCTCTGTTCGCATAACAAGCGCTTCAAACGGAAAAAATACAGCTGGCTGTTTTCACTCCGTTCAACATTTTAGCCAGCTATATTTTTCCGCTTAAGTAGTAACAAGAGGGACACGCACTCAAAAATCCCAAGATGTAGTGTTTTTGTTGTGTGTCGCCACTAGATAGCGGTTTTGGTTAGTGGAATTAAAAAGCGGGTGTCCCCGGTAAATCGAGCTGTCACCTTTTTTGCGGAGCAAAAAAACTGCCAGCCTGCTCCGGCAATTGCTGGCGGCGTTAAGTGTATGAGAGTAGAAAATCACATAGCTATGCTGTTCGCCAGTACCTGTTGGGTGCTTAGCGCATCTTTATCGCTTTTTATATTTTGGCCATTTGTTGTTTTTGCTTCTATTATTGCCGGCTATTTCCTGGCAGGGTTATTGCCTTGCTTCAAGGTAAGGGAGGTCTTAGCTAACGGCTTAGCCTCTGTTTTTTTCGTGGTGGTTGTAGTCTTCGTTCTCGGTAAAATTGGGTATACTCAAAACGAGTGGCAGGTAATGCTGTATTTTGTAGCGCTAGTTCAATTACTAGCATTTTATGCTGGCGGGCTATTTTCAACATGGAGGCATCGTGCCACAAATCACACTTAATCGGGTAGCCAGGAGTTTTTAACTCCCAGCCCCCACACCACCGATCAAGCGGCTCCGCAATCGGCGGTTCCCTTCCCATAATGAATCTCAACCCATCTATCGCGTAGCGAGTAATAACCAATATTGGCTAGATGCTCATTTGAAAGCGCGATGTTTATCCCCTGCGTCCGTGCACTATGCCAATAACTTTTGCTCGACATACCACAGCGAATCGCGAGATCTAGAGAGGCACCAAGACTTGTTAGGGTACGAACTTTTGTTCGTACCTTGCTCCACTGTTTCCAGTGGTACATACGCAACCGTCGACGGATCCATGAATCTAGATCTACGCATTTCTGGTAGCCTTGAGCAATGCCAAAATAATTAATCCATCCACGCATGTACGTCGTAAGCTCCTTCATAAGTTTACTCACACTAATTCCGCGTGATCGACCCGTCAGGCTCTTAATTTCATTTCTAAATTTTCGTTCGGCATCGCTGTGCCAAATAATAGATTTTCCATGAAACGTAAAACCTAGGAACTTACTTTTACTCGTTGGGACTACTTGGCTTTTACGCTCATTTACTTTGAGCTTAAGCTTCTTTTCGACAAAGTGAGTCACACTTTCTAATACGCGATAACCTGAACGCTTACTGGCGACGATAATAATAAAATCGTCGGCCCACCGAGCAAACTTATGACCTCGGCGTTCGAGTTCTTTGTCTAAAGGGTCAAGCATTATATTACTTAACAGCGGAGAGAGAGGCCCACCTTGCGGTACACCTTCTCGGCAGTCGAGTAACACACCGTCTTCAACGATACCTGTCCTTAGGTATTTGTAGATTAATTTCAGCAACGCTTTATCGTGTATTCTTCGGCCTAGGTAAGTCATTAATAGATCATGATTCACACGGTCGAAGAATTTTGATAAGTCCACATCGATGGCGATCCTTCGACTCTCTTCAACATAGGATTGCACTCGGGTTATCGCTTGTTTTTGCGATCGCCCTGGGCGAAACCCATAATTGAACTCAGAGAATAATGGATCAAAAATCGGATTAATGATTTGCACTATGGCCTGTTGAATAAGCCGATCGAAGACCGTCGGTATTCCTAGTCCGCGCAGACTGCCGTCATCTTTTTCGATATAAACACGCTTTACTGGATAGGGTGTATATCGACCATCTCTAATATCTTCGATCAGATACTTCCCGTGGTCTTTGAAGTGAGCTTGAAATTTATCAATAGTTAACCCATCTATTCCAGCGGCTCCCTTGTTCGATTTTACCTTTTTCCAGGCTTTGTTGAGATTTTCACGGGATAATACTTTATCCATTAAGTGGGTTGTTAGGTTTGGTAACATGACAGTGCTCTATCGGATCTTGTTGGCCGTCTGGTTAAAATTCGTTAGGCTAGTCACACCTCCTACCTGAAGGTAAGGGTTCAGTCCTTCACCGTGTCCATCTCATTACAAGATGGCATTTGGCTATTATGACGTCGGCTGACTTCTGCTTAATCACCCACAGCATTACTCCCGTCGGCGCTGTTGTGTTCCACCTTATTTATCCGTAACTCCAGGTGGCAAAATTACGTGGGGTCTCATTTGTGAATCAGTGACCGAAACTGATAACAGCACAACTGCTTGTTAAGCAGATCTCCCCGGATAAGAACGCGTACTTTCCCTACACTGCTGCATCATTTACCTTAACCACGTTGGATCACTGGGCTTCGCTATCTTGTGCTAGCTCGCCCCCGGAATAGGCCTTATATGATGTTTCTGTTCGTCAGCTCGTAGTTTTGCTAGCGGCTTCCTCTGCACCAAACCTCGCGGTTTCGCACTTGCCATTCGCTAGTAGTTAACGGGTTATAGCGATATACTTTATCCATAACCGGTGATCCTCCTACAGGGGACTTTCACCCCATTAGTTCGCGCCCATGCCGGGCGTACACAAGGCGTGCCAGCTGACATTTTGGTCGGCGCTTCGTGTTGTGTATGGCTTCGCCATGCTACACAAAACTACACGCCAACCAAAATGCAGCTGCACTTAACGTTACATTTAAAATCAAGGAAGTTTATATGAAACCGGTTATCAGTCTTATAATAATTATCTATTCTTCTGTTGCTAATGCGGGGCTTGCATCTATCTGGGTTGCAAATGAAGTGAGTACTCCTCCGATTCAAAGTTATATTAAAATAGAGCCAGAGTATTTAAGTATTCCAATCACATTAAAGGCTGACTCAAAATCAGCTATGGAAAGACATCAACTAATCGGAAAGCTAGAGCAATACGTTACCTCTAAAGCGGCTTCGGAGGCTACAATTGACTTGGTTTATGGTGAAGTATCACTTTCAGAAAGAGAACCGGGCGGTTTCAAGTCATACGGAAGGGGAAGTGAGTCCAATATATATCTTACAACCAAGCTCGAAAGCAGTGCTGAAATTTTTGATGCTACAGAACGAATTTACAAATTTATCCGATCCCTTGAGCCTCCTGAAGATACAGAATTAAACTACGGCTCAACTAAGCTTGCTATCGAAAACCCAGAGCAATATATTGAACCCCTAAAATCGAAAATAGGAAGTGAGTTAAAATCTACTAAAGAAGCTTTAGGTGTATCACTAAAAGCCACTATTACGGGCCTATCATCAGGTGTTCGAGTAGCAGAAGTAAAAAATCGTAAGCTAATAGTATTTTTACCTTATGTTATTACTTACTCAGAATAAATGTAATCGGGTAGCCAGGAGTTTTTAACTCCCAGCCCCCACACCACCGATCAAGCGGCTCCGCAATCGGCGGTTCCCTTCCCATAATGAATCTCAACCCATCTATCGCGTAGCGAGTAATTGCCAATATTGGCTAGATGCTCATTTGAAGGAAATAATCGGACACCCATGTTAACGAAAGGAATGAGATGGCCACATTAAGGAATAATTGGCGCGCTATACCTTCGGTTATGAATGATGTGTTTGATAGGCGTAAAAATTTAGGTGAGCGCCGAAAGGTCTAATGGCAAAATAATCGGACACCCATGTTAACGCCGCAAACGGCAAGATACCTGGCGATTGGATGCGTAATTGCGTTGATAGTAAAAAAGGAAAGCTGTATTACAGTCATCGAATGTCAGTTGTGGAACCGGTTTTTGGAAATATCGGTACGAATAAAGGATTAAATCGCTTCTCATTACGCGGTAAAGAGAGGGTGCAAGGGCAGTGGTATTTTTTAGTTTGATACACAACATCGAAAAGATTAAGAATTACGGAAGAATTGCTTAAATGCACAGACATATCCACAAATACGCGATGCCAAATCGCATAAGCGTGATTATGTTAATGAAATCTGCTTAAATGGCAGGTAATGAAATAATAAATATAAGCTTGTGGATAGCTGATTGTGGATTATGTTTTTCTACAGGCTCGTTATGAGTAATTAAATTGAGAGCAACTACCGCTAAAGAAAAGAAGATAATTTGTTCGATTTTTGAAAAATCAGGATTAATTGAGCCTTTATCTGAAATGCTAGTTGAACCAATGCAAGATGGGGGTATGGGTAGTCTTAAGCTTGGGTCAAACCATGAGTCTCGATCTTTCGGAAAATGCGCAGCTGAGATTGAATCTGAAGATAGTGATGGTGTGCCTGTGATATTCTCACTGTACCTAGATAAAAGTGGCGCCCCGTATGAACTCGATGTATTTAAAGCCGATTTTAGTACTACAAAGGTTCTAAATGACCACTCATAACAAGAAAATCAATTCGGCCTCCGCAAGCTGTCTTCTTTTTTGCGGAGCAAAAAAACAGCCATCTCGCTCCGGCGAATTATTTTGGCGTTAGAATTATTGAGATGTACACCAAGTTAATAGGCTATATATTAGAAAATACCCGTCCAGAACTCATCGGAGCTGCTTTGGTAGTAATCTATGGCGGCAGTTATTTAGCGGGATATTTTGCACTGCAACTATTTTCACGAATTATTAGCTGGGATCTCAGTATTAACTTCTACATGCTAAATATATTCATTGGTTGTATTGGGGTTGGGGAATTAGCTCGAGGGCTGGCAAAAATTGTGTTAGGGAGTATCAACGGGAAAATGTCGCTTATTACTACGGCTATTTCGGGCGCTTTTTGTGTCGGTATGTTTTGGGTGCTTATGGTGTTTAAATGGAGCCACAATAGTTTTAAAGATGTTCCACTAGCGGCATTGGTAGGGGCCGTCTTCTATTTGGTTTTGGCTGGTGCGATTATGCTGGAAAATCGTAAAAAACTCTAAAAAACTGCTCAAATTGACACAGCGGTCTTCGTTCCTTTTTGTGCTTTCTCTGCGCTCATTTTTGCATAAAAATCCACTACAACCGCTGTGAAATTTAGCAAGGCGTTAGGCATACAAACATGGTTCGAGCCCTTTTAATATCGACTCTACTTATTACGCTAGTTGGATGCGGTCCGGCAGTATTTCGAGAGGAAATATTTTATATAGAGAATGGACTAATTCATAAGGAGGATAAATCTTCGGTGTGGCTGTATATCTCATCCACGGTGAAATCGAAAGATATCTTTCCAGTGTATTACTCTTCTTCGAAGTCGGGACCATATTCAGTGTACTTTAGAGCTACGTCAAATCTAGATGGGTACGATTCAATTTATCTAACTAATGTTGTAGTTCGTGTGGCTGGCGAAAGCGAGAAAACGGTTCTGAACGAGAAAGTAGTGAAAAGGTTTAGTCCGCTTCCTGACCACAGTTACTCAGATATAAGCATTCAATTGCCTTTGGACAACATATTAACGTTTGCAGAGGGTAAGAAGGTAGAGGTTTGTATCAAGTATGGCTATAACGATTCAAGTGTAGAGTCAGAGCATTGTTCTGTTTTCTACGGTAAAAAGAGTAATAAAACAATGTCAAATTTTGACGTATATCTGAGCGTATAAAATTCCCCAGGTTATCAACTGAAGTGCAATGAAAGTGATTAACGAACATAGACTGCCTCCGGTGTTTCCATATTTAAACATTTTCTAGGCCGTCGGTTAAGTTTCATTGCAATTTTATCGCAATCCTTTTGAAAAATAATCGGACACCCATGTTAAAGCCCGGAAATTCGTCCCTCCCCGGAAATTCGCTGAATCAGGCGTGAGTTTAAGCCGTCTAGTTTCTAGTAAACTGCACTAAAGCATGTAACGAAACGGATAAGGATAATTGACGGCTGCGCGCCATTTATCCTTATTCGTTGGCCAAACTAGCTGTCGCCAAGCGCTGGCCGTAACTGTTATTTAATAAAAGGCTCTTATTAGGAAGAGCCTCACTGGTATAGGTGTCACTGGACATTTTGTAGGTGTTTCTCCACAAATTCTACGGTTTCTACTACTGCCTGAATACGTGTTGCGCCACCTTGAAGGTAATGCCCGTCGTCTTTCAATTTTACTAACCGAGCATCCCCTTTTGCCTTCTTGATAGCCTTGTACATTAGCTTGGACTGCTCGTATTCGATGACAGTATCATCTTCGCCGTGCAATAGCAGAACCGGTATTTTTATTTTATGCGCTGAATAATATGGCGACAATTCGTTTAGTGTTTCATTGTTATAATCTCCCGCCAAAATACTCCGATTCCAATAGTCCAATACCCAGCTCTCTTTTCCGTACCGGCGTTCATCTTCTTTTAACATTTTGGGTAGATGGCTGACGCCAGCTATTGATACAGCGCATTGGAACAGCTCGGGTGTGGAAGACGCGCCCATTAAAGCGGCATAGCCGCCATAACTGGAACCCACAATACAAACACGATCGGGGTCAATATAACCCTTGCGTGCCATTTCGCTCACAGCGTCTTCTAGGTCATCTTGCATTCCCTTGCCCCACTCCCCCCAGCCAGCCTCATAATGTGCTTGACCAAAGCCGATAGAGCCACGAAATTGTGGTTGAATTACCAGGAAGCCTCGCGAAGCCAGTGCTTGGGCCATAAAGTCGAACCCGATTACATCTTGGGATGCTGGACCGCCATGGGGTAATACCACGGCGGGAAGCTTTTTTATGTTCGCCAATTTGGATTTAGGTAAGGTGATTAGTGTCGGGATTTTTAAACCATCTCGCGCTTTAATTTTGGTTGCTGCAATGGGATTGATTTCTGCCTGATCAATATCAAGCCGAGAAGAGATGATAAATGATGGTTTTTTTCCTTCAGTAAACAGAAAGTAGTCGCCAGCATATAGCGTGCCTTCAACCCGAACAACAATGTGTTTCCAGTCATCTGTCCAGTCACTCAAGTAAACGGAGTGCCCTTCAAATTTCGCTAATATCGCCTGTATCCTCTCATGTCGATTGTGATCCAAGATCTGATAGTCTGGGGTGAAGCCCGCATACTCTAAGCCAACAACAACACCCTGATTATTCAAAATTAGGCCGGTTGTATCCTTGCTCTCAGTGAGTGCCACAAACGGTTTGACACTTCCGTCTGTTAATGAAAGCTCTAAATATTCCTGACCGTCGTCACTGCGCGAAAATACTAACGCAGAAAAATCGGCATTAAGGCCTTTAAAGGTGTGCGTCAAAATGGTTGACTCATAGCTGTACAGCACGTTCCAGCGCTTTCCGTCGAATGCTTCAATGCTGTGCTCATTCTTTGTATTATTTACCTGTTCTCGCGCTAAAATATTTCCTTTATTATCCATAAAGTAGTTACGCGTATGTCTTGTTCCCTTACTTGCAATGAAGGGCGCTCGCTTTCCGTTAATTCTCACCTTTAACAGCGAGTAGTCCGGCGCGGAATCAAGATTGTGCTCTGAAACGAATGCGGGCATGTACAAAATTTGACCGTCAGGCGACTTACCCACCACTCTGCCCATTCCCGTTTGACCGATTGTTATGGTTCTGGTGCCCCTAATAGTTTCCCCGAGGCTTATCAATTGCTCGAGTTTATTGTTCTTAAAGTCAAAGCTATAGGCGGTGCTAGCGTTAAAGCCATAGTCGTAACGTCGCCAGTCCACATGACTTGAACTAATAATAATTAGATATTCGTTATTCGAAAAATAAATTCCCCGTGGGTTCATTTCGTTAACGACTATAGCGGCGACTCTTACTTTATCCTTGAGTGAATAAACAATAATATAATCTTCTTCGTCGGACTCCGTTCGCCGATAGGCAATTAGCTCACCATTAGGCGAAATACTAACATCGCTTACCTGTTCTTGTTTTCCATAGGTTTCAAGAGTGGGAGCTCCAAATGCCAAAGAAATGCTTCCAAACAATAGCCCCATGAGTATTATTTTTATATGGCGTTTCATTACTCGATCCTTGTTTTAAATCTCAACCTGAACATACATCTACCAACCAATAACCTAGACGTGCTGCACAATGAGTGTGAATTCGTTACAATCAGCAATGTAACATTCCAGTGTAATCACTTCAATAAACCAGGTGTTTAATGCGATGTTAGCGATTCGCTCGGATGCCCGCTCAGCATGGGTGTCAGTGCAATAAAAATAATCGGATACAAAAATAATCGGACACCCATATTAACGAAAGGAATGAGATGGCCACATTAAGGAATAATTGGCGCACCATACCTTCGGTTATGAATAATGTGTTTGATAGGCGTCAAAATTTAAGTGAGTGCCGGAAGGTCTAATGGGTTTAATACTTAAGGTGGTAGTGGTGTGGTTTTTACCACCTGTTGTAGTTAGGGCTAAGATCATTTTTAGTGTGCGACGATTACGTGTCTAGATTTAGATATGTATGTATAGGTGTTGTTGAAAACGGTCTTGTAGACGATGAATAAACTGTTAAATACTACGGGCTTCGACTCAATGAGTGAAGATTACGCACCTTACATAATGATTATATTTTTTTGTTCTCTTTGGAGCGGGTTGGTTCTGTGTTACCCGAGTACTTAAGAATATGGCAAATATGGAGGGCCCGGTATTAGATAATGTTGGGTCTGTGGTGAGCTCTACTGGATGGGACGTGGAAATGTCAATGGCGTGGAGATGCGAAATTGTATAAGGCTTGTCACATATGAAGACGGTTATCTTTTGGAAACAAAGAAGATGTTCGGTGCGGTAAGCGTTGGTTGCCTAGGGCTAAATTGGTCTTAGTTAAGGAAACGGCTAGAACGTTTTTTAAAGACAGAAATGTTAGTGTAGTATCTGGAGATGATTCAATATTGTTGTACCGTAAGCTGATCGAGGCAGTGGTCATTTAACAAAAATCTGCACCTGAAAATTTTTTCTACGCTCAATTGTGTATGTCGCGTAGCTCCATTTTACACAATTTCTCTCCGCAAAAAGCGCAGGTTTTCTTGGCGCTAGGAAAAAATTTAGGGTCAAGCATGGATAAAGGTTACCTTTTGAATATGGTTAAGTTCCTTCTTCCTACCGATCAATAAGAAGATACTCGTGAAATAAGTGTATTAGGCTTGGAAAATTTAGGTTTATCAATGCCTGTAATGCTTTCTTATAAGCAAATAAATGACGTCGCCAAACCAGAATATGCTCAAGATCAAGTTGACGAGGCATTTTTCTCATTTTTTACAGATAACGACTCTGAAACACTTAAAGACCTTATGTTTAATAATGCCTTAAATGACTTTGATATTGCCCCATGGGAAAAAATGATAGAGGAGTGTTACGAGTCATTTTTTAATAAAAGGTATTTAGTTGTTGTTCCAACCTTGATAACTGTCATTGAAGGCTATCTATCATTAAAGATTGGTACATTTAACACAACAAATGTACGCATGATCACTCCCACAGAAACTAAGGCGCAAGAAGCCCATTTGCACAGGCGAGATAAAACAACTTGGCTATCAGTTCCTGAGATTGTTGACGCGCTTTATCAGAAAAGTGATTTAACAGGGAATGAGCCTAGCAAACTGAATAGGCATTGGATTTTACATGGGCGTAGCACACCGTTAGAAGCCAAAACAGACTCAGCTAAATTATTCATCCTACTTGGGTCTCGGGCAATTGCCTAACAAGGCCAAGCACAATCGTGCATTGAAAAAAACGCATTACACTGGACAGCCTACGCTGGCTTCGCCAACTTTACCCCAAAACTCCACTCCCGCAAGGCGGGCAATTTAAAAAAGCGTTAGGGCAAACATGAATTTAACGATCATACTGTTCGGGTTACTGTTTCTTGTCGGGTGCATACCTCCTAGTGCGATGCTTAAAACACAGAATATACAGGCTATAGAAGCTGGTTTTATTGCAGACAGCGAAACAGGAAAAATACTTTCGTCGAATCAAGAGGTTGATTCATTGGCAAGCGGTGTAGTAAAGACACTTAAGCTAGCAGGATTTAGAAAAACAAACCAAAGTGTTTCTTTTGGGCTTCTTCCGGCAACAGGGCATACTCAAAATTTAGGCTTCTATTTAGTTGAAAATGAATATGTACAAGCCTATGTAGAAATATCTAAATCAAGTATCAAAGTTATATTTCGTGAGATGGAGCTGGAGCATGGCGCTAGCAACTTTACAACGAGCGAAATAGAGCGGGAAATGGTACGAATTGCTTCTGCAACGGTAAGCCAGTACTTAAAGTCTACAATTGGGAAAAGAAGCATCAGGATTGTGGTTTACGATAATCCGTAAAATCCCTAACAAAAATCTGCAGCTTATAAATTTTGCTACGCTCGTTTTTGTGTATGTCGCGTGGATCTATTTTATACAAAAATTCTGCCCGAAAAATTTTCAGGCGAGTACGGCGTTGATTTCAATCAATAGCGAGTTATATACATGAAAGTAATGGCATTGTTTCTATTGTTTCTATTGTTTCTATTTTTTCTCTTGGCTGGGTGTGGGGTTACTTATTCAAAGCTGAATGCGGTTGAAAATGGAAATATAATTACAATTGAAGATACGTATGCATACTCTAAGATAATCGGGTTATTCAAAGAGCAGTGGTTTTATGGGGTAGTAAAAGGTGAATACATCGCCTCAGCATATGATAATAAAGGTGTGTATTATTTGGGTGACCCTCGTGCGGTCATAATTTTGTACGATCATTTTGGCGAAAAATTTCTTAAAACCGGCGTGCTCCCTACCGAAAAAGAAAAAATCGCGTGCTGTCACGGCCCATGGTTCAATAACTCTGGTGGTGTTTGGATTCCAAACGATACGAATGTATTGCCTAAGCTGTTCCTAGTAATGTCATCTAAAGGTCAAGGCTTAAGCGCTCAATCCCAAGATAATATCGCCGCTTTAGGTGCGCCGGTACTACACCTGACAGCGCCCATTGCTAGATCTTTAATGGAAGGGAAGGTTATATTTGGGCCTGAAATTGACGATGAAAATCTTTTGGGTATGTTAGTGCCTAAATAATTTAGCAGGTTATTCTACAAGCCACCTGTTACAAATGCGTATCAATATTTGGGCGGGTATACTTAAGTATATTCGAATACATTGAATTATTTTACAATTCTAAGAGAAGCCACTCCGCAAATGGTTTAGCGCTTAGGTAATACAACCCCGTTTTCTCTTAACCTTTCTGGTTTAATGGGCCAATTATTTCGCTGGCCCATCATTTCTGCCAATGTCATCACATAATGGCTCGTTGATAATCGTATGGCGGCTTATACAGCATGCCATTGTGGAATTTACTTTACGCTGATTTACGCAGGGTAGGCGCAGCTGTACGCACCAGTGCTGCTCGTCACCGTCATTTAAATTAAATTCCCCACTTTCTTATCAGGATTTTTTCAATGAAGAATAATATTTTTTTTAAAACGCTTATTTTTTTATGTTTTAGCCTCACAATTTCTGGGTTTGTAGCCGCCGAAACACAGATTATTGGCGGCCAAAATGCAGTAGAAAATGAATTTCCTTGGGTCGCGGCCATTAGAATTAGAAATAATAATAATTGGCAAACCAACCATCATTGTGGCGGGGCACTGATTTCAGACAATCTCGTGGTGACCGCGGCACACTGTGTGTATGGTCGCAATGCTTCAAGTTTTCAAGTGGTGCTAGGCGAGCACCAGCGTTCGAATAACTCAGGTGATGAGCAGGTTTTTAACGTTAGGCGCATGCACCGGCATCCGAACTATAACCATAATAATGCTACTTATGATTTAGCCGTGATTGAGCTAGATGGTAACGCAACAATTGTTCCGGGTGTGGTTGAAATTGCCTCAATAGGCAATGGCCCTGCAGAGGATGATCTAGTGACTATTATGGGGTGGGGGCTTACGTCAAACCTTAATATTGCAGGCCAAGTTGCTAGTAATATTTTACAAACAGGTGAAGTTACCGTGCTAGGGTGGGACGCATGCACTAATTTACGCAATATTCACAATAGAGGAAGGCAAACATTCTGCGGCCAATCGGACTTCACTAATACCTGTTATGGCGATAGTGGTAGCCCTGTAATGCGTTTAAACACGAACGAAATCGAAGGTTTAGTCAGCGGTGGAAGTGCAGGCTGTACAGCAGACTACGCGTTCTATACAGATTTTGGTAATAGTTGGTACTGGTTGCAGGCGTGGGTGGATTTTCATGAAGATCAACATACAGCGTCTATCTCCTGCTATACGGCTGGTAATGCCGCAACGTCTTGTAGTAATTCCGGAAGTTATTTGCGTGGAATGAGCTACTACTGGACCAGTTCTCGCTACGGCATGCCCGTGGTTTACCCTAGTTATGGTAGCTTTCCTTATACTACTGATAACAGCCGAATTATTTTTACACACTCGGGATATAGCAGCTGCCCTAGCGGTACCCGTATTTCACTCACGACTTCTTTTTATGGTTACCCTGTTGGTAGTGATAGTTTTACTTGCCGTTAAATTTTACGGTTCTAGTGTTGCGTGGTGAATTAAGGGGTTCGTGTCCATTGATTCGCCCTGGCTGGCCGATATAGCAACTATGTCCTTCAGTTAGTGCTTCATTGCTCTCTACCCTATGGCCTTCGTTCATCACGTTGGCTGTAGGGCTTGCTTAAAACACAACTGGCCGGCAGTTTTTGATAGGGTAGAACAGGTTTACCCTTCAATGCTGAAGCGCTTCTCTTCCATATTCGCCATTATCACGGCTTCCACGTTGAACCACCAAAGTCTTCTGGGTGGGGGATATTGATACGTTTATATTCACCGCCCTTAATATATAGCCCCTTGTCTTTGGAGGGTTGTGGGAGTTGCTGTCAATGGCAACTCAATCATTGCAAAGCTTTGGGGTTGAGAGCCATTACATGGTGAATATAGGGGGGCTTCTTTATTTGAAATATTATTTCCTTCGAATTCCAAACAATACTCACCATGTGAATAACCGGCTGCTACCATGCCCGCCCTCAAGGTTACCTTTCCGAAAAACCTTATAATTACAGGGAAATTAGTGTTTGATATTGTGGTTAAGGAGGCCCACAGAATAGTGCTTACGTTAGGTTTTTCACGGATATGCCGCACGTATTCTATGTGTGAGCAAAGCGAAGGAGAGCTTGCATTAAAGCCGTATTTTTTGCAAAGTTATGGTCAGCACTGGCTTAGTGATTTGTCTGCCTATTCGCGCTAGGTAACGCAAACAAGGTAGTGGGTATATACAAAGCTAAAGGAAAATATTAATGCCGTACGAAGAGTGGAAAATAGATTCAAGTAATAGGGTGACGGGTAACATTACAACAGCGGTTACCTTCGATGGTGATGTTTCGAATATTGGTGGCCTACCGAGAATTGGTGGCGCAAAAGTGACTCGACACCATATTATTGATATTCGAACAATACAAGATGTTTGGAATCAAGCGTGTGAGCTTGAGGATGACCGTGTGATTGTAGCTTTATGCGATTGGGCTGCGTGCCCTGTGCGTCAGTTTAATCTTTTATTCGGTAATAAATCGGTTAAACCGATGCGGTTAATTCAGGGGATTTGCTGGAATCCTTTCAATATTGTGGTTGGCCCTGGTTCAACGGTTCGTGTTGGCAACCCCGGTGAGCGCGAATTTGATTATATTGCTTTTGTCGATCAGCGAGACCTTCATGTAGCGGAGCAAGAGTTTAATTCCCACCTAAAGCGGCTTAGAAGTATAGAGCTATACATGAAAAAATATTGCGACTTGGAAGTGCCCTTGAGTTTGGGTGGGAGTATACGCGTGCTCGATTCGGACACGGAAATAAGTGTTGATGATCATCTGTATGAACGCGACTTGGCCGTTAATAATGCGACTGTGAATAGCCTTGTTTCGCTCTTGTCGTCTGACAGACCTACGTCCTACCCCGCATTATTTACAGCGCTTCGAAGCAGGGTTAATCCAGCGATGGCGGAAGTTAACTCTACCAATGACTTAAAGCGGCCTGATAAAGCGTCAGTTTTCTCATTGGCTTTTATTCCCGGTAGTTTGATAGACCCGCGTCTTTGGTCTGATGATCAATTATCCAGTAATGCCCAATTTTCTGGGCCAGCTACCTATTAACCGTGACGTTGTTTTGTTGGCCGAGTAGGCTCGCTGGTTTTGCCTGTCACGGGTAACGCAGCCAACATTATTCAATGTTGGCTGCGGCAATACACGTTAAGCCGCTATAGCGCTGTTTTGTATAAGCCATGCAAGCCTATCAACCGGTTAGTTTCTGTCGCAGTCGAACCCTTTCGGCTGTGGAGCGTGCACCCCATTCCATTGTTTCTTGTAAGAGTTCCTACGATGAATCATCAACGGTCATTAGTTGCCGTTAGTGTGAGTTTTTAGACGGCATTACTTTTAAAATATTTTATTGGCTGAAAGGTTGTTATGAACAGGGTGGCGCGAAAAGGTTGGTTGTTGTCGCCTAAATATTAGCCTTTCACGGTAGTTTTCTTAGTTTATTGTGACGGTGATAAACGTATAGGAAGCGAATTGGTTGTAAGGAGTCTATTCTTACGGCGTTACAGCCATTTACGGTTTCTTGAGGAAATACACCATGACGGACCATAAAAATTATTGTTAGGAAGCCCGGCGTTGAGTGAACGTACTTTAGATGTCGGGGATCAGTTTTTTGATTCTGACTATACTCTTATCGAAAAAATAGGTGAGGGTGGGTTTGCGCAGGTATACAGTGCAAAAAATAAAAAAACGCTGCAACGAGTGGCAATAAAAATAATTACAGTAAACGACGGCTATAGCAAAGCTAAACGACAGCGCTATATTGACAGGTTTGAACGTGAAACTTCGTTAAGTAGCCGATTACACCATCTCAATATCGTACGTCTTTTAGATAAAGGAAGGTGTGGCGATAATCTGGTTTTTGCGGTATTCGAATATATTGAAGGTGAAACGTTACGAGACCGGTTGTTTTCCTCTGGAGCATTAATGCCGGAAGACGCTGCCGAGGTTATGGCTCAGATATTAGATGGTTTAGTGCATGCCCATGAGCGGGGAGTTGTGCATCGAGATATTAAGCCTGCGAATATAATGCTATCAAAGATAGATGAAAAAATTCATGTCAAAATAGTGGATTTTGGTATTGGTGCATTGATAAAAGAAGCGCGTGACTTCGATTATAAAACCATCACGTTAACAAACGAAACCTTGGGAACGCCTTCCTATAGCGCGCCAGAGCAGTTAAGGGGTGAGCCTGCAACCCCAAAGACAGACATCTATGTTTGGGGGCTTGTTCTTTTGGAGTGCTTAACAGGTGCGCCCGCTATATCGGGCACTAGTGTGGCCTCTATTGTACAAAAGCAGCTGAATTCTACTCATGTTTCATTGCCTGCAGGTTTGGTGGGGCATCCGTTGGGTAGGTTATTGCGTGGTGTACTCAATAAAAACGTGAACGATCGTGTAGGCGATACAAGCTCACTGTACCGTTTATTTACGCAGTTAAATTTTTCGTCACTTGTT
Source organism: Teredinibacter purpureus (assembly GCF_014217335.1). Taxonomy (NCBI): domain Bacteria; kingdom Pseudomonadati; phylum Pseudomonadota; class Gammaproteobacteria; order Cellvibrionales; family Cellvibrionaceae; genus Teredinibacter; species Teredinibacter purpureus. The sequence goes on from NZ_CP060092.1 coordinate 2,988,131, forward strand.
GGGCGTTTTCAGCCTCCTCTCTTGCAGGGCAAAGGCCCTATAGGTTCGAGTGGTGAGGTAACCAATACACTATTATTGGATGGCAATGGCCGTCGTTCTGGTTTTGCTGAGCAAAAACATATTACGGCACTGTGTATAACGTTAGTGAGTTATTCGACAGCGGGAGCGTTAACGGATAAAAATGCGGTTGGTACTTTTCAACGGGATCAAATGTCGAAATGTATCGATATAGCCACACGGTTTGGCGCGACTCACGCTGGCACCTTGGCTGATACGTTGTTATTTTATTTCGGCTACCCTCGTGTAAGTGGAAGTGATGCGCGTCTCTGCGCACGGGCGGCCTTGGAATTTATTGGTTATCTGCAAAAAAGACGCAGTCTGCTCAATAACACCCAATCATTATTCAATGATGCAAAGATAGGTATTCATACGGGAATGGTAACCGTAACGGCCGAGGAGTTGCCGGAAGGCGATACGCCCAATATTGCCATGTATTTAGGGCGAATGGCGAAGCGTAATCAAATTTTATGCTCAGAGAGTAGCCGCAAAATTCTCGAGAGTTTTTTTGATTTTGAAGCCTCCACGCTTGTGTGTACAGGAATGGACCTTGTGGAAATTCCCGTCTATTCCATTGTTGGTGAAAAAGTGGTGGGAGAAATGGGGTTTTTGAGTGACCATAAAAGGCATCGCAATTTTTTCGGTCGGGAATACGAAGTAAAAGCGCTAATAGGTGCTCTTTCTCAGAATGTGTTGTCGCGCAGTGTTTATGTGGGCGGCGAAGCCGGTATGGGCAAGTCGAGGCTAGTCTTAGAGTATTGCAATACTACGCGAGAACACTTGCATACGGTAATTCAGTGCTTTCCGGAAAACAAAAATAATGCCCTATTGCCGGTATTGGCCATGTTAAAAAAGCGGTACGCGTTATCGGGATTACCGCCTCATGATGCCATTAATCGGCTAACATTTTACCTTCAGAAATCGGGCGATATAGATTGTGCCTTGGCGATCCCCATTTTGTGTGTGTGGCTGAATTATAGTATTCCACCGGAATACCTAGTGCCATCACTACCCCCTAAAAAACTAAAAATACTTTTATTTGACACGCTTTCATTTCTACTTGCTGAGCCAATGGGCCAGCTTAAACGCAATACTCTTTTTCTAGTCGAGGATATTCACTGGGCAGACGAGACAACATTAGCGTTTTTAGCAATATTTATAGCGCAACAATATTTTATAAAGAACGAACATCGTTTCATTTGTACCTCACGTGAATCGCTTCCAAAGGTGCTAGCAAAGGTGGTGTCTTTCCCAATGCTCCTTACACGATTGAACCACGAGAGTGCAAAGGCATTGGTCTCACAGTTGTTTGAAGGTAAGCCCGTGTCATCAAATATTTTGAGTATTATTGATAGCCGTGCAGAGGGTATACCGCTCTTCATAGAAGAGCTGGTTAGGTTGTTAACGCAGCGAAATCTTGTGCATTTTATTAACGGAAAAATAGACCTTATTAACACGCGTAGAATAATCGCGATACCAGAAACGCTTAACGAAATACTACAACAGAAAATAGATGCACTTAGCGTAGGAAAAGACGTAATTCAGTTAGCATCGGCGATGGGTCGAGTATTTCGCTACGACATACTTTCGTGTATTACAAGTAAGAATCCTGTTCAATTACAGTGTGAGATAGATGAGTTAGTGGGTGCAGAGCTAATTTATCGGCAGCGAAAAGTAGGCGGTGATTCTTATGTATTCAAGCATGACCTAATCCGTGATACGGCTTATGCAAGTATGCCGTGTATCAATAGAAAGCGTGCCCATAGACATATCGCTTACGCTTTAGTGGAAACGCTATCTTTAGATGCGGTAGCGGTTTCCGCAGGCACTATTGCGATGCATTTTGGGGAAGCGGCTATTTTTGAAAGAGCGGTAGAATATGGGCTTGTAGCCGCAGAATTTTCATTGGCTCGATACTCTTCTCACGAGGTAATTATTCAGGCAGAGAAAAATAAGCAATGGTTAGGCTTGTTGGGAAAGCCTGCACCAGTCGAATGTAGTATTAAAAATATCCGGTTGTTAGCGGTAGCCACTATGAAACGTAAAGGATTAGCCTGCGAAGAGCTACGCCGCTATTCTGATGAGTACGTTCGGTTACTACTAGAAAATGAACGTTACTATGAACTAGTAGCCACGCTTTGGTGGCGTATTCTTACGAGTGTAGTGGGTAATAATGTGAACGCGGTAGTCAAGTTATTGGAGCGGTTTGACATAGCTAAGAGTAAAGATAGCGTTAAAGACAACGACCTAAGTAAAACGGTGAAAAAGTGCGCGCAAGCATGCTTTTTTTTTGCAAGAGGTTCGGGTCAGTCTTACCCGAAAATACGTCAACTAGCGCTAGCGTGTCTTGTTAATACCCCGAAGTGTAATGCGTTTGGTGAAGGCGAATATAGGCAAGCTGAACGAACAGCCACAAATTTTTACAATGCACTTTTATCATGCTCATTTTGTCCGTCAAAAGATATGACGAAATCGATTACGGTCGTCGCTCCTGTACTCTCCCGCGCCAGTATAATGAAACGTATTCCCTCGGTGGGTAGGGCGCTTATGTATCTAGCCGAACTGTACAGTATTCTTTACAATCGCCATACATTGGCATTGTATTCGAACGTAGTGGATTATCTACCCGATAAAGGCGTGCATGGCGTGTGTGGTTATTACGACAACCTTTACTATCGGCGAATACGTGATGTTTATTGGGGACGGAACGATAGTTTCGTGCTTATTAGCGGCGAGTCTAATTACACGTTATCTCACTATCGCTCTATGTATTCTGGTACGTTGCATGGACGGGAAGATCACATCAAAACGTTAGCCAAGCTGAAGGCATGTGTCGTTGTAGATAACTACATAAGGTTAAGAGCTTGTAAAACTCAGATGCGTGTTTTAACCGCGAAAAATGTCATTAGCGTTGATAGTAGCAATCAGTTATCAACCGTAATGCCTGAGGGGGATGATGACGCGACCCTGTGTGCACTTTGGCGTTAGTATTACGTAATCAACGCCCCTTAATAGAATTTAAACGATAATAAATGGGCGTTATTCTATGGCTATTATTGTTAACAAAAAAACTAATCTGACAATAACATTACACGTTAATCATACTTTTGGCCGCGACTGTAAGACGAATATTACGTGTTTGCAAAGCCCCGGTGCTTCACGTAATCATGCGTCCATTGCTTGGAATGGCGACACATGGCTTCTCAAAGACACCAGTTCAAACGGAACATTTGTAGAGGGGGTCCGTGTGTCTAGTGGGTGTTACGTGCCGATTAATGCTCATGTCAATATTCAGTTTGGTCATTTGTCTATAGACACGTGGGAACTTTTGGATCTGTCTGCGCCAGTCACCTGCTTAATACCGTTGTACGCAGATCTCCCCTCTATTCCCCTGCATGACGTTGAGATCCTAACGGTAGACGGTGACGATATTATGATTTATCTAGCGGAAGGAGGGCAGTGGGTCTGTGAGAGTGATGCTGAAATAACGCCACTGAAAACGGGATACAGAGTGGGCCTCAACGGCCAATATTGGATGTTTATGGATGCGCACCCGTGTGGGCCTACCGCCACCTCGGATATGTTGCCAGCGCTCGATAATATTGAGTTTTGTTTTAATGTAAGCCGTGATGAAGAGCATGTATTGCTTCATATACGGGCTAACAACGAACGTATCGATTTTGGTGAGCGTAGCCACCATTACTTACTGTTGCATCTCGCAAGGCAGCGTTTAACGGACCATAGGCTTGGTTATAGTGAGCCCGAGAGAGGTTGGATAGCAACGGATCAATTAGCAAAAGATCTTGGTTTAAGTATGCAGCATGCCAACACTCAAGTTTATCGTTTTCGTAAATTGGTCGCCGAGAAATTGCCAGAAAACTGTACTTTGCAGCAAGTTATAGAACGCCGACCAGGCCAGCTGCGGTTTGCCTACAATAATATTCAGATTGCCGGTGGAATTCAGCCCTGCCAAAAAAATAGTAGATCATAGTAGATCATAGTATAGGGGTACGTCTTACTGTTTTTTGTAGTGAAGTGAATTGCAGTGGTGATGGGGGCGTCATATAGTATAAGCGCGTCATTATATTTAGGGTTTTGCGAATGAATACTCATCTTGGTTTAACGCGTAATCAGGCACAACATTAAAGTCGAAATTCCACTGGCTTTCGTTTTTGGTGACGATTACATCAATCACAGACGCACTGGTTGGAGGGGTGTATTTTACCGACCGAGAAAAACACTGAACGGTATAGTTTTCATCATTAATAACGGGAGATGCCACCATAAAGTATAGCGCGGGCTCATATTCAAATGTGCAGATCATTCCCACATCCTGGTCGGGCATTGATACTACTTTACAGCCACCCACATACCAGCAACAACTGAGTGTTTGGCCCGGGTTCGTTTTGTTGGTTACACCGTGTTGAGATGTCATTAGGTATTTAAGCGATTCGGAACGTGGAGCCGCACTTACGCGTGGTGATAGGCCGTTACTTGAGGTGGCGTCGAGCAGTTGATGTGTATTTGATCTTACAGGATGAGAGGCAATAAGTGACGCGTTCTTATAGCCTGTTACTTCTACAGAAACGGATACATCCTTACTGGTTTTAAACGTGGCTTCCGCCCCAGAAGATAACTCTAGATGTTGCCAGGCATGAACATTAAAATTTTTGCTGGGCCTTAACGGTCGCAAGAAAACTAATACAGATTTGGCGGACGGGTTTTCGGCCTGCATTACTACTCGTATAAAGGGCATACTAGGTCACCATTTTTTGGCTAAAAACCCCCTCAGACAACGTTCTTGAGGGGGGAATACAATTGAATTACTTTGCAGAAAAATCGAATGTCCAAAGCCCATTGACTTTGGTGAGCGTTACATCAACTTCTGTGGCAGTAATGGGCATTACATATCGCGTCATATCAGAAAAGTTCTGAACGATATACGTTGTGCCTATCATTGGTGGCGATGCTACCATGAAATAAAAGTTTGGTTCATACTCGAAACTACACGTCATGTTTGCGTCGACGTTTGGCATTGTCACAACGGGACGTTCATTGACGTACCAATTGGAATCGATCTGAATGAATGGTTCAGTTTTATTAACCACGCCACATTGGCTAGGGGTAAGTTTAGATTCCGCTAAGGTACGGGGTGCTGTTTCGAGCTTGGGTGACAACCCGCCTGGGCTGATGGCTTGCATGAGCTTACCCGGCACAATAACCTCTTTTGACGAGTTAATAATGTTGCCCGTTTTCTCGCCATCGCTGGTTACATCCGTCGATATAACGGCGTTGTAATCAAAAGATTCGGTTGAACCTGCTGAACCTGTTAGTACTTGCCATGCATGAATTTTATAGTTTCGTTGAGGATTTTGTGGCTTCAAAAAAACGATAACCGTTTTTCCTTCCATTGAATCGACATCAGTTGTTACGTTAAATTTTGCAGTCATAATATTTCCCTTATTTGTATTCGTACGTTTTAAAAATTTATACACCTTTAAAAGGTAATTTAAAATCCAGCCAGTTAAAGGGCCGACACTTACATGACGGGTGGTAACGTATGTTCGTGAAAAACTAAATGGTGTACAAAAATATTTTTTGGATGTGATTAGTGTTTATGGAATGTTGGCACAATCTTCTTGTGAGTTGACTGGATTAAAATTACTTTGGTAGGTAGTCCATTCAGGCCACACAGTAATCTGTGACGAGAGATTATTGGGAACAGCATGGTTTCCCCCGTGCCTAACATTATCGTGCCCAAACCAATTATCATTGGTAGAGTCACGATTGGCGAACATGGGGTCTATGTTCCAAAAGAGCTGCGCGAAGGGTACCCAAACTGTTGGTATAGGGTTATCTTGGTCGTCACGCTTGTTTGATTTGTAGAATAAATAATAGCGATAGTATGCCTCCGACGAAACGCAAAGATAATCATCGTCTAAAGGGTTTGACGGCGAATCCTCAAATGATCGATTAAACTGATCCCCCGCATCACTTTCGCGAGAAAAGTTATAAAACCAGCTGTTATCTTCATCACTATCAAAATCTAGAACATAATCCCCTGCTGTAGAGGTTATCTGCTTTGAACTATCTTCTCCGTCTATATCTTTAAAGTTTACTAGCTGTGCGTCTCCGATTGTGCCTGCGCAATCCCCCATCGTGACTGAATACCGGATTTTTACGCCAGCTGCGCCACCTATACCACCGCCAAATTCAAGTTCTGGGTCGTTGTCGGTATCAGGAACGATATTGAAGCCGTCTACAGCCCTATTGGTTAATGTATGGGTAGGTATTTTGACGTCGTATAAGTAGGATTCTTCAATGCCCATTTGGTCTGTAACTGTTATACGATATCGCCCGCTCTTAGAAAAGTAGAATGACATGTCTGAGCTAGAGCGTCCCCCCTCTAACAAGGTAAGAGGGGTGAGAGTGCCTGTTTCAATGGTTGTTTGTGGTTCATCTACCACCACGTAGTTACTAATGGCGATAGTACGGAGGTCGTCCACAGTATTGTCGGTATTAAGATTTTGTGCTTTCCACGATACACCTTCAAATGAAATGTTTTCGCCTGCACACACATCAATGGCTTCTACACGAAAAATATTTAGAGATAGAAAAAGGAAAACACTAATATTTTTTGATTTATTGCCGAACGATAACGTCATGTTAGTCTCCAAAAAATAGCATTGGTCAACGGAAAGATAATGGGAAATATAAAGTGGATAAATTCTATGTTTAACGGTTACTAATGTTCAGGTTTAATGACTTACGTTACCTTCTTACGGGTAAAACACACCTCTTGTAATAGTACCTTGGTCATCAGTTAGAAATATAAGCCGGGTAAAGTAAGTAGGCTCCACTAAAGTTGGCGTGCGTGTGCTGGTAGTGCGTTTAGGAGGTTCTTTATACTGCAATTTAGAGCCTGAAAAATGAACTAGCCAACCGTTTTTGGGGCTATAAAGGGGTTCTTCTTCGTTTTCTGCATCGCGCTTGAAGGGCATAGCTAACCCTATATGTTTCGGTTGAATTTGTATTTGCCCAATATCGATGGTGTCTATTGAGCGTGAAACACTCGTTAAAATATCGGCAATAGTTTTCGGGTATTGTTTTTCGGCTACAGTGCTAAGTGTCCAACCATCTTCATTAACAATATTGATCAAGGCGGTGCTTTGATTTTTTATTACCGGCGTTATCCATTTTTGGGGTGTGGTTTTTGGGGTGAAAGCAGTAACCAAGTTAATGTCTCTATTCCCTGTTACATGGCCAATCATTACATTCACGGGATACGCTGTTATTGCGCTACCTTTTTTGGTTAGGCAAGGTAGGTGATATAGCCAGGCAGAATTGACTGAAACATGGGGTTCGTTATAGTTGAGGCCCATGTTTCGATATTGAACCCATTGATAAAAATCTTGCGGGTTTTGGCCCTTATCTTTTTTAATGTTTGTTCGGTACTCTTGCCAGCATTCTGCGTCTACGCCAGAATAGGATTTTATTGTCTCAATAGTACTGAAGGCCGTGTATGTTGGTTCGGTATTGCTAGGCTTCCAGCTAATGGTACCTACATTATGGTAGGCAGGCGTGGAGGCCAATACGCTCGGTGCTAGTGCAATAGTGCACAGTAGCAGTATCGATAGGGTTGTAGTATTCATTTTTATCTCCTATTTTATTCTGCATACCATGTAGCAAAGTGGGTGTCGGAATTCGCCGGCGACTTTTCAACATGCCCATTAACAGCGCTGTCGCGTTCTGTCGACAAACCGGTTGCAGAAAAATCTTCACCGACTTTTCGGGCTTCTGAATTGCGGAAGTTATTTTTGTTATCTTCTACACCGGGAACATGGTCCTCTTCTCGGTTGTTAACTTCCGCGCCGTAGTATACGGCGTTGAAATTTGCGTTATCAAAATTTCCTTCCCATACGACAGTCTTGTATACGACACCGCCATTCGTCCATTCGGCATTATTTTCTTCGTGGCTTACTTGATAGTTTTGGCCTTCCGTTGTTGGTGCTTCACCGAACCCCATACGCCACACGTCATTTTGTGTGGTGTATTCCCAGTATATTTTTGCGGTTTCACCTGGTCTCTGGCCCCATCCGGTTTGCAGCCAGGCCATTTGATCGGCATTATTATTTACGCCGGCCCACGCGCATACATCTGCGATGATCGCTGTGGGTTCTACATATTCGATAGTCGATTTTACGCCGTCAAACCATGGCTCTTCATCTAGAACATCGCTATACCCTTCATAACCTCTTTCCGCTAGCGTGGCCTGGCTCGCTAGAGCGGCATTTATGACCAGTGCCAGACAGGGTAAATTTATGTTATGCATAACGCCTCCCTAATTATTTGATGTATAACTATGACGGAGATAAAGTAAAAGCGTGAATTTTGATGTGAAAATTTTAACTTTAGTGAAAGGTGTGGTGTCTATTCGATTCGAGAAGGGGGCGCTAAGCCGCTATGCGGAAACGAAAAGTGCTACTACGTAGTTTGATTTGTTTGAGCACGAATTAAATAATTAACATAGGTGTTTTTCGCCCGTGTTTCTGTTGCAGTTCTAACGGGTTTTGCCGCGTCTACGGTTGGTGCAACGGCCTCGCCGGTCTGGGCTTCAGTATTTACTTGGCCATACAGTGGCGATACATCTCCTCCTATTCCACCGAGTGTCGTTTCTACATATGGGTGAACGTGCTCTTGAAGTGCGTCTGCTTGAATAGAGCCCACAAAATTTCCTGACCAGGCACTGGGGTTTGAGTTTGCCTTTCTATCATTTGCATTTGGGTCATTTAATGTGTGACTCATCTCTGGATCCAGAGTGTTTTCTGCATCGTGATTTACGCCCCGTAGAAATTGTCCTCTGTAATCTGGGAGATAGAAATGTCCCTTATCTTTTTTTCCATACACAAAGCCTATAGCTTTATAGAGTTCAAAAAATTCTGCTACCGAAACAACTGCGCCATCACATAGTAGCCAGCCTTGGCGAGCGAGTGCCAAATTGTAGGTTTTGCTATCTAAGGGTGCAAAACCCGGAGGCACAGTATTGCCATTGGCATTTTCAGTGCTCGTTACGATTCCCGCATAGGGAATAATACTGCCGACTGGAAGTTTAAAAGGCATAGTGGATTACCTATAAATTGATTGCTGTGATAGTAGACTGTAACGATGTGTTCCCTTGTATAAGCGTTATTCGCTCGCAATACAATTCTGTATGCAACTAACCGTTGTGTTGGCGGCAGCTGTAGTAGGGTCGATTGGAAAGCACGGTAGTGAATGTTCGCCTTGTAACACCATCATTGTAGTTGCAAGCTCCATATTCCAGGTCGATAGGTTGCCACAACTATTAAGTGCGTTATTAGCGTTCTTCCAACGGTTGGCCAAATCGATACTTTTCTTGTACACCGGTGTTAAGGTGTTATGCCCGAACCAAAACCGCCCCGCAGAAAGGATATAGAACATCATTGGCAGTACATAATCGTACTTAACCGAAACCATTACTCGAGCAGAAGCCGCCACTAAAAATTCTTCCCTATCGCTGCCCGGTTCCAGTTGTATCATTTTCAACCAGTCGGGGCGCTCGTTGGTTTCGTCGCTATAATTTTCCGGGTTAAATTCTGTGATCATTTCATTCCACGATATTGCTCTTTCAAAAAACGGAATCAGATTGAAGTTGATCACATCATTTTTCCATGATTCATCGTTACCAACGGCCCATTGCGTTTTGAACAAATCTATAAGCTGTTCAATGCATTGACGCTTTAAACAGCGTTGATAGTGCCCCAGTGTATCGGTTTTATTTTTTTTATCTAAAGCCAGAAATATTGTGTCGAATGATTGGATATAGGCCTGCCTGCTTACATTGTAAGCTGCAAGAATGGCGTGGTAGGTTTCGTTTTGCCAATTAACAAACACTTGCGAGTCTTCAAGGCAAACAGCGGTAACGGTTACAACAACGGCGTATTGCTCAGCTTCGCAAAGCAAAGATACGGCAATGTTCCCCGATAATTGGCTGCTGCTTATATCGGTACTCGTGCTGGTATTATTGGCTTCGGCCGTAATCAGTTCTGGCCCTATCAGGAGTTTGGCTGTTGCTGTCTCGCCTTTATTCGCGATATACGATACGACGATAGAGTTGGCCCTATAGCCGTCGGCAATGGTAATGTTGGATCGGTCAAAAGGGGGAGCGCCCTGAAACGCAACGTTGTATGTTAGGTTGGCATTTGGAGGGGCAGGTAATATTTTCCCCTGATAACGTTGCGTTAACGGCTGGTAGTTATCTCGGGTGATATCACTAGCGGATTGAACGCCTTCTATTGTTGTGCCCTCAATTATTTCATCTTCCCACGGTGGAACCGCAAGTACGAAGTTTGTACCCTTAAATTGTTGCTCTCGCTCAATAAGTTTTTTTGCAGGGTTTGGTAGTGAAAATTCTAATAGTAATCTCGCGTCTTTCTTTTCCAGAAAAATGGCGTAACGTTCGTTTACCCACCGGTACTTTCCGCTAATATGCTCCGTCCCTTCACGATTATCAAAGCTTCGTGTGTTTTTTATACGGAACATTGAATGGCTTAGTGTAGATCGAGCGCTTCTAATTTTTTTATCGGATAGATTTACCGATTTGTCCAGAATATGTCTGGCGAAACTCTCGGCGCTGTCAGTTGGTGTAAAAGTACTGTTACTCGTATCAACTCGACCTGGGGAGTCGAACCAGCCGCCCGTTATGGCGCTGGAGAGGCCGTCACTATTGTACGCATTACTTAAATCGTTAAATACTCGTTCTACAGCCATTAACGGCTCGATTTTACTGCTGCCATCTAAGCGGTAATCTGTGCGTGTGGATGATAGGCTGTCATCTGCGGTTTCACTTATTAACCGGTCTTCGTGTTTGTTTTCGTACACTCGTTCCCTAAACTCGCTTTTCATCACGTTTTCAACGTGAGCTAGCTCTCCTTCACAATACTCTAGAAGTTGCTGGCGTAGTGTCATTACATCCGAAATACCGAGTATTTTTACCGCAGTGGGGTTTTGCCCGATAGCATTTTTTTTACCCGCTTCGGCTTCAGGCAACGGTATAGGGAATATTGAGTCACTGAGAACGGCATTTGCTTCAAGCAGGTCGGCTATGGCATCTTCTGTCCACGACAATTTTTCTTCCGTTGTTACGCTATCGGCGAGATTGAAAACCATTAAACTGAGCAGCAACGCGTCGATGTGACGACCGTTTCGGATGCCGGATACTAACCATGCTATAGCGCTATTTTGCAGGCGGGATAAGGTCGTTAAATAATTTTTATCAGTACAGAATTCTGAAGGGTGTACACCGGTAAGGTGTTTAAAGGCGAGTTCCATTGCCGTTATGCTGGTATATTGCTGGTTGAGAAATACAGAAATATTCGGTTCCACTAGCGTGTTATACGGTACTGGTAAAGATGAAATGTTAGCCACATATTGCCCCGTATAAGGGGGTTCGCCTTTGAGGTACTGGTTGGCAAGGAGGGTCATTTTATCTCTAGTACCTGAGCTTGCTGTTCTGGCGTTGATTAGCTCTATTTGGAAATCTGTTAGGTTGTCTATGTTGAAAAAACGACGTTCTACTTGCTTCGAATCTGGTGTTTCAATAGCACCGGGGAAGGTAAAAGACGAGAAATATTGGGCAGGCCTTTGATTACCAATAATCACCATTTTGTTGTCGGGTTTTTCGGGCAGTGCGGGGCATTCTGCTCCGGGCCAGTGCGTGAGTATTTCGTCTAAGACTAGGACGGTAGCGCTAGGTGTGCTGGCAACCAGTTTGGCTACATTTTTATGGTCTATTGTGAGGGTAGCGCCGCATTCCAGAAAACTTTTGGGCGCTGCGCAATTTGTCTTCCAGACAAGGCTTTCATTTGGCGATAGCGTTTCTGAGTGATAGGCTTCTGCCCCATGGGTTAAGGTGACGAGCGCGTTTACTACGGCTCCTGCTTCACCAAATACTCGCCACTTGGCTTTCCAGTGATCAGCTAATTCAGTCATGTCTGAACAGCTTTGGCCGTTGATTATATTCCATTCATGAAGTTGTTCAATCTGCTCGTTATAGTGCGTTATGTTAGCGCAGATAGAGAGCTCCACGGTTGTGTTCAGGCATTCTGTCAAGCGGACAGAGCCGGCGATTACTAGAGAGCGATTGAACGAAAATGTAAGTGTGTCTCCAATATGGAGCGTACGCTCGTCCATTTCGTCGTCCCTATAAGAAACCACGATACACAGCGTATGTTGGGTGTCGGGTATCTCATACCAACGTACTGTAAGCCCGTTTTTTGACCATTCATGCCAAAGGTTATTGTCGTTGCAGACGGTTTGAGTATTCATGTGATATCCGTATTCATTTAATGATCTAGCATTGTGGTAAGACGAACCGAAAATTACTTTGTGAATGTTTTCTATGCGTTCATTTTTCTATGGCGTCCTTCAATTCTTTTTTCGCCTGTTGAACGCGCTTTCTGGCATTATCCTGCGTAATATTTAGCGTTGCGGCTATATCGCTATAGGGCCATTCGTTCAAAACTCTTAATTGATACGTTATGCTCATTTTTTGCGGCATTCTATTTATAGCGTTAGTCACGAGAAAAGAGAGTTCTTCGCAATTGAGTAATGCTTCTGGGTTTTCCCCATAGTGAGTGGATTCGCACAGGGTGTGGTCATCAGAAAGTGATTGGCCAATCTCTTCGAGATACTTCCTGTTTTCACGCCAAATATCCATACAGATATTGCGCGTTAAACAAATTATCCAGGCTAAAGGGGTGTGTAGCTTTCCCGCGTAATTTGAATATTTTGAAACACCTCTTAGTGCCGCTCGGCTCATCGCATCTTCCGCATCATGTTGGTTTCCTTTCATCCAGAAAAAACAGCGTTTATAGATTACTTTGCGGTTGTTGGTCCATACGAACCAAAACTCTTCTTCTGGCGTGGAAAATTTATGGGGTATATTGATAAGTCCATTGTCTGTTTTTATGTCATTACCTACGTCCATACGATAGAGCCTTTCCTTAGCGATAGTGTATCCAATCGGTACTGGAGTGTTGGTCGGTTTCTAACTCCATTCATGCGCTGGTTGTTTTAATCTTTTAACCTGCTGGTTATATCATTGCACCTTCTCAGAAACTCGCCTATCACACGCGATAACAGATCCTTTTTTACACATCTTTATGTAGCCGTTTTACGGAACGTTTTTGTGGCTATTACTAGGGCTGCCTGGGGTTTTAGGCGGTGTTTAAATGTAGAGCAGGAAGACGTTTAGAAACATCGCGGTTGGCAGGTATTTATTGTTGCGCAATAAACCGCACATAAAATATGTACTGTTTATTGCGTCTTGCTATACGCGGCGTTCTATCAAACGACAGAATGCTTGTTGTCACGCTATTTTATTAATTTGTCTGTCAGTTATCATGTAAAGTACTGGCGTTTATTGTGATACGTCAATGAAACATTCAGGGCAATAAAATGAATCGCTGGCGGGGTGTTATCAGTTAACGGTGGGAATGCTGTGGCGGTATACCTTCTGCGTTTGGCATAGCTTGAGTCTTAGCCTAAAAGCGTTACTATTCTATTTGTGTGGTGCTCAAACTCTCGTTGGAATTGCTTAAACGAGAGGCAAATGAAAGATAAACGTTAACGATAAACAGGAGAATATTGTGAATATACGTGAAAAAGACGAGCTGTCTAAAATGGATGCTATAACGCTATTGATGGAGCGTAGCCATGCAGAGGCGCAGTTATTCTGGCAGCGTAACAATTTTCTATTCTTAACGAATACGGCGTTGCTCGGCGCCGCTTTTTACTATTTTTTTATTAACGTGCCCGTAGACAGCCCTTCCTCGGAAATTAAAACGGTGGTATCCATTTCGGGGCTGTATGTGTCCTTAATCTGGTTCCTTTTTAATAAGGTTGGGCGAAGAATGAACCACGTGTATATGCAAGACGCGAAGAACATTGCAACATCAGACCCATTATTATTAACACTTTTTGAAAACAGCCTAGGTGACAAGGTGCCGTCTGAGGCCGTGAGCAAGGCGGGCCGGCCGCTTGTTGATAAGATCAACCATAACCTTTCAGCAACGATGGTCAATTATACGTTTATCGCCGGTTTTTTAGCGGGATGGGTTTACGTGCTATTGCGGCCGATAGGAAGTTAAGGGTGGGCGCTCTTCTTTTGGTAGGGCGTACCGGTTATCGATAGGCCGCAAAGCGTAGTCATTTATGCCAAAAGCTGCATTGCCCTAAACATGGCGCCAATATTTTCATTGTCCTATTTTTTTGAGTGAATTAGGCGTACAACACTAGATTAATTATGGTGTTTCTTTTCAATGAATCTAAAGGTGTGGAGCCTCGTTGCGCGTGTAGTAAGGCGCTATTGATGCCATCTATGAAACAGGACTGGAAAGTATGCGTACTCTCGATAAAAACAAAAAGCTAATCCCAAAATTGAAAGCTGCGAACGCTGTAATGCCGCCCAAATTAGCCGGCCCGAGGCTAGGCGAACCCTTTAATGTATGTGCACGGCGCGCTATCGGTAATAACGGTGTGCAACGACAGTTACAGCGCGATGAGAGCGGCGCTGAAAACCGTACGGGGTTGCCGGACAATCTTAAGGCGGGGTTGGAGCGCCATTCGGGTTTAGATCTGTCGGATGTACGCGTGATTCGTAATTCACCTAAACCGGCTGCGCTGAACGCACTGGCTTATACGCAGGGCCGCTCGATTCATCTTGCGCCCAACCAGGAGAAACATTTGCCGCACGAAGGCTGGCATGTGGTGCAGCAATTACAGGGTCGTGTAAAGGAGGCTGGGCTGCACATTAACAATACGGCTATTAATACAAACCCACGCCTCGAAAGTGAAGCGAACAGGTTGGGCAGGCAAAGTGCAAACCCGAATGTTGCCGCTCAGCCACCACCGCGCACCTTAGCGAAAGCCTGCTTCGCGCGTTCGGCTAAGCAGCCCGTGCAGCGTGAGGTTAGGGTAGGTGGGGGCAGCGCCCGGGTAAAAGAGGCCGACTATCTGCTGGGTGGACGAAAAAGCGCCGAGGGCAGCCGGTTTCCTGTACGCGCACTGATAAAAGATAACGTACGACGTGTCTTTAGCAGTGTCGCGGAGCTGGAATCGTACGCTAATGGCAAAACCGACTATATCGGCGATGTGAAGACTTCAGCCGCTGGCACGCTGTGGTATCGATTACCGGAGAACAGGCTCACGGTACTGGGTGAAAGGCATCATAACCCTAACGGCAACGTAGAGGACGTGATTCTGGGCTTAAATACCGCCCGCTTTATGTATGAGCCTTACCATGAATTTACCGACGTTCCGCCCATTGCCGGTTGGCAGCTAGGCGACAGCACACAAAAACGTATGCAACAAATTGAGAGCGGCCTAAGTATTGGCTCCCGCGTAAAACGTGGACGTTTTGAACCACACCTTGAGAATATTGTTATCAAGGCAATAACTGGCGCTGCAATTACGCGAAATGAATTTATAGCCGGTAATCCCGCAACTATGCGGGGTCTAGACAAAAAAACCTGGAGCGCTCGTGCAACAACGGGAGACTACTCCTACGGAGAGCGCGTAGCGTTGTATTTATCGATGGCTATTCATATTGCCAACGATATTTCTGCTTTTCATTTTGGCCCAGAAATTTTGATTGAAAGCCTTTATTTTAATAGTGCGCGGAAGTTATCCAACTATTATCGTGATAACCAAGGTGTACTGGATGCGTTCATGAACACCAAAGATAACGACGATTTAATCGGTATTTTTGAACTGACAGCTAAAAATGGTTTCGCAGACTTAAGAGTGTTTAAAATGTTCACCTTAAAGTTTCACGAGTATGCTTCACGCTATATAGAGCAACTTGGCGTGCAACAGAAAAATGCCGTGTTAGAGCAATCTGGGCAAGCTTTGTCTGGTAATCTGGGTGCCACGTTGCAAACGTTAAGCCCTGCGCGTGAAGAAATTATGTGGGAACGGGTTCTGCACGGGACTAAACACAACTATTTAATTGCCGGTATGGGCGATGCACACCGCCAGAATTTAAAGGTACGTTTGAGTAAAGCCAGTATTCGGCACGAAGAGATTGAACAGGGGCTACAGGCACAACAACGTCGAGTGAATAGCCGGTGGGTTTCGTAGTGTTAGGCCCTCCAATTAATTGTGAGCATAAGCGAAAAGAAGCTCGAGCGCTTAGCGTAAAGGCGCACGAGAGAGAAGCACAAAGGGACTATGATGCAGCCCTGAATTTTTACCGGCAATCGTTAGCACTGTATAACGACGAAGCAGTAGAAACGGCCTATTACACATTGTTGGCCATTACGGGCCCTCAGTAACAGCGAAAATAATAAAAAAGGAGTGTGATATGCACGACGTAAAGGATCATGGCAGCCTTAATACCGATAATTCGGCTGACGGGAACAGTAAAAATGGGAAGCTCCATGCCGATTATCGTGATGCCTCGCTAGATCCTATCATTCAGCGAAAATTGTGTACTACAGCAACAAACTTTGGCAATAAAGAACAGAATATACGTCAGAAAAAAGGCAATAATACAGGCCTGCCAGACACTCTTAAAGCAGGCATAGAAAATCTTTCTGGCTATGCAATGGATGATGTAAAAGTTCATTACAATTCCCATAAACCGGCCAAAATTCAAGCGCATGCCTATGCACAAGGTAATGCTATACACGTGGCGAGTGGCCAAGAAAAACATCTTCCCCATGAGGCGTGGCATGTTGTTCAACAGAAGCAGGGTAGAGTACAGCCTACGCTGCAGATGAAAAAAACAATGGCCATTAATGACAATAAAGCACTCGAAAGAGAAGCGGATGTAATGGGGGCAAAGGCAGCGTCTTTTTCAGCGCAAGCGAAATCTGCACCTTTAAAAAAAATACCGGTTACGAAAAATGTAGTACAGCGATTTTATGTCGAGGCTGATAACCCTGATGGCTATAAGTGGCTCGAAAATTCAGAATGGGATGCACGGTATTACGAAAAAAGTAGCCGCCAACCTTTTATAATGCGTTCACTTTATAGAAGAAATAATACCGCAAGGCCCAGAAGTACATCTATTGAGCGAAAATGGTCACGTCAAACCAAAAAATTCGGGCGTTCTTTAAATAGACAAAAGCGATCCTTCTCTGATTTTGTACCCGGTAGAGCCGAAGATAATCTGCTTAAAAATATTCCAACAACACGCAAAGTGGGTGAAGACGTATCGCATCGACATGACATGGGTGAAATTCACAATCAAATACGAGACGCCGCTTTACCCGATTATGCTCAGGCGGTAGCCATGTCTATTGCAGACCGGGAAGACAAGGATGTAGGAGAA
The DNA here is from genome assembly GCF_014217335.1 of Teredinibacter purpureus. Classification (NCBI taxonomy): domain Bacteria; kingdom Pseudomonadati; phylum Pseudomonadota; class Gammaproteobacteria; order Cellvibrionales; family Cellvibrionaceae; genus Teredinibacter; species Teredinibacter purpureus. The sequence continues at coordinate 3,005,541 of NZ_CP060092.1, forward strand.
GTACGGTACATAATTTATACACTACAAAATATGCACTCCAGAACTATAGACGCGCGCGCCTACCAAAACCTGACAAGAGCGATTGCGAAAAGTGTAGCAGGGCTTGCCGGCGAAGATAAAAATAATCGAGTAGAAAAATTACGAGAAATGGTCGAGCGGCTTCCAGAGCATTACAGAGAGTCCGTTGTTAATATGGCGCATAAAGCAATTAACCCACATGATCGACAAATATCGGTGCCGGACGCGGTTTTCTTAGGGCCAAGTAAAGTAGAACACTCATCTTTAGTAGAGGCATTTGAAGAGCCGTCAAGTGTTAAAGCTAAAAGCTCTGCAGATGACCACCTGCATATTAGTAATAGAGGTGTTCAGCAGGTGGTTCGCATAGAGGGTGAATTGTATACGCCAATTTACATGAGCGTTTTTGCCGATGCATCGGGGAAAAAAGGCAAGCCGGCCTTTAAGGACTTTGAGCAGGATGAAAACGGCCAAATAAAAATTCATACCGGTGGCAGTGGCGACAAAGAAAATACACTTTGGATAAGTATTGGCCGACCGCTACGGCAAATAAAGTGGATCGAAAAATATGGTAGCCAAGGGGGTACCCCTTTAATTCGTTCGTTTTTAATACCGCTGCCCGTGGCTAATATTATTTCTGGTGAGACGGCAACAGAGCATAGAACCAAAGGGTATGATGTTGATTTTAATGTGGATAAACATTACGAAATGAACCAAACCGGCATTAACAAAGCGGCCTCGCTTGAAATGTTACGGCGATACGCCCTGCCAGGGTCTTTACGCACCTATAGTGACCCCCGCGTTTTCGTGAAAAAACCACCGCCTAACGCTTGGGGCGATACGCGCAGCCTTCATGAACTTAATGAACAAATGGGTATTCCGAGCGAACGCTTGAAAGATTTTGACGTTTTTGTTGACCATACTGGACAAGATTTCACCTCTCAAAAAGAGTATGGAAGGCAAGCCGATGATTTGGCTAGAATTTACGCGTATTACCATAAAAATGCTAGTTTGCTTCCCGAAGGTGAGGATATGCCGATGGACGCAGACAGGCAGGTGAAAGACTTTTACAATAAACACCGGCCGCGAAAAAAAATTAGCCTAAGAAACTTTATTGAAAATTATGTAAGGCCGTGGGCATCTCAAGCGCAAATATCCAAGGTGATCGCTGATGATTATGAAGATATTGTTCAGCACCCAGAGATGCTTCCAGAAGAAGCGCCCAAAATCTCACTTAGCTCAACGTCACGCAAGCGCCATCGCGGTGAGCGACGTTCCGCATCGGTGGCGCTATCACGACATATACAAACACTCATGCAAAGTCGCTATCAATTTCTGCAACAAATTACTGCAGCCGCAGGAGAGATTGTAAAAGTTTTTGGCGATAAAACGTATAAAGGAAAGGGTAAGCGCTATCTTGGGCCTATTAGGGATTGGGTGGGTACGGTACAGAATAATTACGGTTTTTCCAGCGGTAATATTGAATCGATTAAAACGTATCTACCCCAATACCGAACGCAAATTGTCGATCACTTAGCTGTATTGGAGCAACACTGTTCCGGTGATGCAGGGCTCAAAGCCGTTAAGCAATGTCTTCAGGATGCGCTCTTTATTCAATTAGACACCTCCACAGTAAAGCTCTCGGGCTATTCCATGCCCGTTAGCTTTAGTTCTACTGGCGATAAAAGTAAACGAGTGCCGTTGGAACCAGATGCCGAAGTGCGAGATGGCCTTAATCGTGTATTGCAGGTAAACAACACCGCGGGTGGCGGAGACTGTTTCTACCATTCGCTTCACGAGGCGCGAAGTGGTAATCGCTCCAATCGAGTCGCACAGCAAACTATTAGAGATCAAATTGTTAGAGTATTGCGCGGCAACCCCAGGCTTGCGGCGTCTCATTTCGGCGGCGGGGCAGGTGGGTTGGCATCTATGCAGCGCTTTATTACTGAAATTTCCACACAATCCACGTGGGTTCCCGATCACGGCCCTGCGATTATTGCCGATGCACTACGTCTTCGTATTATTATCCATAGGCCCAATGGCTCAATTTATTATGATGCACAACCCAACGCAACAATTGTAGGCCCTGCGCAAGGGGTTATCCATGTTCAATATACTGGGGCGCACTACAACTCTTATACCTTGCTGGGTGTGTAGTGCTAAAACATCTTGGCAATCAATCTTGATTATAAATTTTCATTCTGAGGGAAGGTTGCGGAAGCGAATGTAGATAAAAGGTGTCGCCTACCACGCATTAGGTCGGTAGGCGAGGTATTGTAAATGCCGTATGGCGCCTTTGAAATAGTGCGACACCTTGATGAATGATGTCGTTTCATGCGCCGTTATTGGCATTAAGTGGCGAATAATGAATAAAACGTCTATATAATTTTACGCTCTGAATTTTAGTAGAGCGTAACGTTTATTTTGGGTATTAGAGCGGTAACGTGAGTGTTTAAAGCCAATAATAAAGGCAATGTAATATCTTATATGCAGGAGGCATACTAATGGAAAATTATATCGATACTATAGATGTGAATCAGTATTTACCCGCGATTGTGGCGGGGGCTACTAACGTTTTATTTGCGATTGTTATATTGTTGGTTGGGCTATTTGTTGCGAATAAAACGAGCACCATAATCTATAAAATAGGTGGGCGATACGAAAGCTTGGATGATACGTTGTTTCGGTTTTTGGGGAGCGTGGCTAAGTATATTATCCTAGCCTTTGTTGTAATTGCAGTGCTCAATCGCTTTGGTGTGCAAACGGCGTCAATTGTGGCGTTGCTGGGTGCTGCAGGCTTAGCTGTAGGGCTCGCACTGCAAGGTGCGCTTTCTAATCTGGCGGCTGGCGTTATGTTGCTTCTATTTCGACCTTATAAAGCGGGTGATTTTATTGCCGCTGCTGGCCGGTTTGGTAATGTTCAAGAAATTGATTTGTTTACAACTATTCTAAAAACCTTTGACAATCAACATATTATTATTCCCAATAGCCAAATTTGGGGCAGTCAAATTATTAACCATTCACATCATAGTGTTCGAGGTGTCGATATGCATTATGGTGTTGCCTATAAAGAGAATACTGATGTGGTTCGGGGCATTATTCAAGCCGTTCTGGATTCCCACCCGCATATTCTGAAAGAGCCAAAACCTTTCGTAGAGGTAGAAACTCTCAATGATAGTTCGGTGGACTTTCTGGTGCGGCCGTTTTGTATGGGTGAACATTATTTTGAGGTGTTGTATTCTATTCCTGAGCAAATAAAGAAAGCGCTAGATAAAGAAGGTATAGAAATACCGTTTCCACACCGTAAACTTATTATTGAAAAAGAGTCATCAATAGATTGACACGCAATAAAATAATTTTCAGGTTTAATGTAGCGTCGCTGTTGTCTTTCTCGGAAAGAGAGTTGTGTTAAAAGTACCCATAGTGAAAAAGGAATACAAATGAGTCTCTCATTCCAACTAAATTTTAATGGCGACTGTCAGGAAGCCTTTACCTTTTATGCCCAACACCTAAACGGAAATGTAGGGCTTCTGCTATCGTTCGAGCATTCACCGGCAAGTGCGAGTGTGCCAGACTATTGGCAAAGTAAAATTGTACATGCCAATATTGATATAGGCGGTGTTGAAATAGCCGGCGCAGACGTTATGCCGGATCAGTATGTAAAACCTTGTGGTTTTTATGTGTTATTGAGTGTTGAATCTGAGAAGGACGTTAATAACGCGTTTGACACGTTGAGTGTTGGTGGGGAAACGATATTACCCCCACAAAAAACATTTTGGTCGAAGCGCTATTGTATTGTCATTGATCGTTTTGGCGTTCCCTGGAAAATAAACTGCATGGCGCAATAGCGTTGCTGTAGGTTTTTTTGGTTGAATCGGCTAAAAAAATTTGGCAAAAAATCGGGAGCAGGGTGGGATGTTATGTGCCCACCTTTCACGATTATTGTCTAGCACTATTGTAAGCCTTTTCGCACGATACAATATTAGTTGGCTTTGTTCAGCTTTTATCAATTCGTTAACGTATACCATACGGCTATAACCGCTTTACTCGTTCCCCCGCTACCGTTCCTTTCACCCGACCGTCACACTGCTAACCCTATGATTGCAACCGGTTACATTCGTATAGTGATGCGCTGTGCATTCATGTGTTTTTTGTGATGCCTTTGCATTAAACGTAATGCATGCAGTGTTGGCGGTGTCTCGAAATCGCTTGATATAGGCGCTATTTTTTAACGATTACTATTGTGTGGTTTCCGCGCTGTATAGCGAAGAAACCTAAAAACTTATTGGGAATATTACGGAATAAATACTATGAGCCGTTCGTTAAACCGTCGAACATTAGCCACAATGGTTGTGTTCCTAACGTCGATTGTAATTTTAGTAACATCGGTATTAATGTTTATTAATCGTTACAGCAATCAAGTTGCGACTGTCCATATTGTTGTGGGTTTTTTGTTTTTGGCCTTCGCCCATTGGCATGCGCTCAATAATATAGCGGCGCTTAAACTCTATCTTAATCCTAAGAATCTACTTAAACTTTCATCTAAACACGGGCTTGCAACGTTTGTTGCTGTTGGTTTCTCGGTAGGAATCGTTGTGCTTGCTGTTGTAGAGTTCGAGCCCTTCAAACGTTTTCACCAGTGGGGAACAATTATGAGGCTGTCTGGCGAAGTGGAGGCTAGTGAGGGTGAGGTTATATCGTATCGAATCGTTGATTATGGTAGCCAGCATACTGGCCGAGAACTGAAAGTTGATTTTAAAATGGGCCAAGCATTTCATTGGCCCCAATATGCGATTTGGATAGAAAGCCTTGATGGCTCGTTTATACAGCCCTTGTTTGTTACGGAAAGTGTGGCGACTAATACCTTTAAAAATAAAGTATGGTTATCGGATAGCGCCACAGTACTGAATTCGAACCCATTCGACAAAAAAGAATTTGAATTCGAAAGCCTTTTTTCTGAAGACTACAACGAAAACGCCAGTAATAATAAGTTTAGAGTGGAATCACTGCCGGTATTTTTACATAAATTTAACAAAACAGATTCGGCTGTTGGTACAGAGGGGGATACAGAAGGAGACACCAACGGTATACCTTTAGACGGCTATACGGGGGCAACGTTGTTCGATAACTATATTCTCTCACAGAAAATAAAGAATACAGCGATACAGCAGTTTAATGTATTTTTTGAGATCAACCAGTCATTTGATTTTAATGAGTACTACTCGAGCGATCGATTCCCCCACGATAAAGTCTATTCCGGTGATGGCTTTAGCGCTCAGCCGTCAGTTATTTATCATGCTCAAATAGATTTCAATTCGCCTACCACCTTATACCCAATGTCTTTAGCAGGGCATGGCCACCACTCGGGCCAAAACGGCGAGATACATCCCGAGGTTGGCAAACTTACAACTGCTCTGAAGCTTGTTGACCGCATTTTAATCGATGTGAGATAGGGCAATAATATAACGTGCGTTAAGGTAGTTCGTCATCTAGCGCCTATGCTATCCTCATTTTAGTGACTATATTAATTAAATGGGTTTGCGATGAAATTATTGAAGGTTGTTGTTGTAGCGTTATTATTATCTTCCTGTGCCGGAGTGCCTGAAGGTGTTGTACCTGTATCAGGTTTTGAGCTAGACCGGTATCTCGGTAAATGGCATGAAATTGCTCGCTTAGATCACCGTTATGAGAGAGGGTTGGAGCAAGTGACCGCCACCTATTCAATGGCCGATAATGGCTCCGTAGTAGCGCTTAACCGAGGTTTTTCAACGAAGAAAAAAGAATGGAAAGAAGCCAAGGGTAAAGCCGTATTTTCGGCTACTTCTGATATTGGTGATTTTAACGTTTCCTTTTTCGGGCCATTTTACGGTTCATATGTAATCTTTGAGTTAGACAAAGAGAATTACCAATACGCATTTGTAACTGGCAATAAGCATACCTTATGGTTACTGTCTAGAACGCCATACGTTAGCGAAGAAATAAAAGAAAGGTTTCTACAGCAAGTTGAGGCCCTAGGTTACAACACCGAAAAACTAATATTTACCACTCAAAAATAGTATTACGGTTTAGATAAAGTGGTTTTTTGTGAGCCTGCGTAGGTTATAGCCTGCGCAGGCTGTAATGGTATTGTTTTTGAGTTGATTGTGTTTAGGGGTTTGCTTTATATTGCGTGCTAGGGGGGCACCCCGGCCAATTTCGAAATGCTCTCGCTTATAGTTGCGTACCAGCCCGCCAGCCTTTATCAATACTCCCAATCTTCGTGTGCCAACGGCGCTGTATTTAATAGTTTTTGCAAAGAGCGCCAATTAGGGAGATTCTTTTCCATTAAGCTTTTAAAACGCTCGTTGTGGTTACGCTCGTGCAAGTGAATAAGTTCGTGTACAACAATATATTCCACGCATTCTAGCGGCTTTTTCGCCAACTCCAAATTCAACCATATGCGGCGCTTTTTAATATTGCAACTACCCCATTTGGTACGCATTTTTCTGATACCCCAGTCCGCCGCTATTTTGCCAACCTTGGGTTGCCACTTTTCCAATAGACTTGGAATAGTGGCTTTTAGTTGGCCTCGATACCATTCGGTGATTTGCTTTTCTTTTGTGGTCACGCTAGCACCTGATTTAACAAACAATTTGAGCTTGCCCGCTTTTAAATGCTCTACCTCTGGCTTGCCTTCTCGCTCTATCACCTCTAAGCGATATCGTTTACCTAAATAATAATGGCACTCACCAGAAATGTATTTTCGCTCTGTTTGCCGCGGCTGGTTTTTAAAATCTTGCTGTTGATTTTTAATCCAGCTTAATTTAGATACTACTGCCAAACGCACATTATCGTCGGTAATGTTTTCGGGTGCGGCCACGCGCACATGGCCATTGGGTGGGTATACCGCAAGATGAAGGTTTTTGATGCTTTTACGTACAATCTGTACATCAATACCGCTAACTAATAAATTCGGGGAAATATATATGCTTAACAAATATCATCGCGTTAATTTTTTAATAGGCACAGTAATTTTAGCTTCTTGCTCAAGTCATTATAAAGTTACGAAAATTCCTGAAAATGTACCGCGATTTCTTAAGGGCGGCGGGGCCTACTACTCTTTACCCAAAACTCAAATAGTTGTTCAGGTGCCGGTAACGCAAATAGAAATAAAACCTGGAAAACTAAGTTTTAAATACAAACAAAATGTTGCCAAGTGCAAAGCAAGGCAAAGCCTTCTGGCTCCTCCAGATGGGGATTTTACGCCCGGTTACAAACTGGCTCCAGGTAACATTTCGATTTCATCAATCGCCGTTCCAGACGAAGAGCACCGATACCGTTTAGAAGTCGACCCAAAGGCATTTAGCTCTTTTAGTCACACATTAGCCACTAGTAAAAGTGGCCTCCTAACCAGCTCAAGCACCTCTGTTAAAGATGGAGCAACTCAAGCAGTTTTAACATCAGCCTCCTTGATTGCTGAACTATCTTCAATCTCTCAAGGTTTCGCAGCAGCCGCAGCTGGAGCCGCAGCTAGTGGAGGCCAATGTGACGAAATGCTCGCAGCAGACGCCGTACTTAATACCCATAAATCATCAATTGATAAGCTAGAAAAAATACGAGAAGGTCTATTATTTAGCTCTGGTCTCGTTTCAAAATCTGACACCCTAAAGCTATCCCTTGCTCATATTGATAAAGCTATTGCCTCTTTAAAGAAAAAGCACAAAAAAGCTCTCGAAGATACGAACCCCAAGAATAAGAAAACTATGCATTTTGCTTTAATTGCGACGGTTGAGCCCGGCGAGTTCGCGACTTTGAGTTCTTAGCTAGCTTTTGATGCGATCGCAATGATTCCGCCACCAAAAGAAAACGATAAGTCTCCGACATTACCGCCAATACCGGACAGCAATGCTTTAACTGTTGCTCAACTAGTCGATATATCAAAAGTACAGAAACTTGTTAATAACTGGGGGACTACCATTGAAGTAGCACCAATTATTACTTACGAAGCCTGCAATCAAAATCGCAATGATGGTTTCAGCTCTGGAGGATATAGGTATCGCCTACCAGCTGACGGAACTGTCTCCATCAAGCGAAACGTCAAGACCGGCAGCCAGTCCGCCCAACTAAAGGAGGTCGCCAGAACGACGCTACCAATCGCTCAATATGGCCCTCTTGCGGAACTGCCTTCTGACTTTTCGGGAGGGGATGGAAACATTTCTTTCAGTGTATTCACTGATACCGGTACGATGCAAAGCTTAACTATCGGTGTGACACCTAAGCTGTCTGAAAACATTTCTGCTGCAGGTGACATAGTCAAGACCTACCGCACTGCTGAAGAAGCAGAAAAAGAAAAGGCTGACTTATTAGCAACTGATACGGCGGCAGCAGCTGAGGCAGCAGCAAGCGCCGAATTGGAAGTTCTCAGGAAAGAAAAGGAGCTACTGGAATTGCAGCGCGATATTCAGAACCTTAAGAACGAATTAAGCGGCGCCACCCAGAGCGATTAACTCAAGAGAGCTTTTGTGTAGAAGGTCGCCATATGCGTGATACATATAGCGATTTACTCTTTAGTTTATAAGTGGCGTTAATCTTTGGGTGCTTGCTAACCCATAGCTAACCCCAGAAGCCAAAAAGGCCACTCTTAAAGAGTAGCCTTTTTGAAGTTCTTCTTATAAATCAAGAAGTTATTTGGTGGAGCCTAGCGGGATCGAACCGCTGACCTCAACACTGCCAGTGTTGCGCTCTCCCAGCTGAGCTAAGGCCCCGTAATTTTTTGGCCTTTCCGAAGAAAGAGCGTAGAAGGCTTGCCTTCAAAGGGAGGCGCATTTTAACAGCCGCTGGCGAGGTGTCAATACTTAATGTGTGGGGTGGAGGTGTTCGGGTGCGAACCTTGTTATTCGGGGCGGTTTTGGCCGGTGTTGCTGGGGGTTGGGCGTGGTAGGTGGTTATACGGCTTAGAATCCCGTTTTGAGGGCGGGTGAGTCGGCCGCCCACTGGTCAAAATACAGCACGAGAGTTGCATCTTCGTCTAACTCAGGAGTTACCTTTGCATGCAGCAATGAAGATTTTCCGAGCCCTGATTTTCCATAGAGTAGGGTTAGCCGAGAAGAAAATATTTTATTGGTCAGGAAGTGAGCGTTTCTATCGCGGCCGTAGTAAATATTGCTATCGTCTTTGCTGTATGGCCGCAGCCCTATATAGGGGCGTTCAGGTGTGCCTGCGTCAAGTTCTTTGACCCTTTCGTTCACAGTTTTTGCCTCTTAGGCTCGTGACATATGAGCGTGTTCTTGTTCGTGTATACGATTAACAAAATCATCACGTTCTATGGGAAGTCTTTTGGCTCTGAGGCGACGCCATGCAATGTCTTCCATCGGTGAGGTAGATTTTCGAACGGCAAAGGTGGAGGCACGGCGGTAATGCCCGCCAACCGATTGGAAGACTTTCATTACCAATCGAAAATGCCATAGTTCCATGGCGTACCCCAAAAATAAGAGTGGACGCCTGTCTAGCCAGCGTGCAAACCGTGTGGGTATTTGGGTGGACTCGTGATAGCTTCTGCCAAGAAAGGCGAGGTGGTCCGATTCGGTAATGGCAACGGTGTCTAGTGTTAGGTCTTCATCTAGCGCTTCGTGTAACAGCGGTGAGCCGAGTGGTCGATAGATAACATTTTTATCTTTCTCGGTAATTAATTCATCTGCTGGACAAATTTCTGGGGTTTGCCCTTTTCGTAACACTAAGAGTTTGCCGTTGTGCCTGGATTCATACGAGCGGCCAATATGAGTGACAATGATATAATCGTGGCCCTCTTCGTCGAGACGGTTCTCGAGCATTAGGTCGAAACCGGTGTAAACAATAAACCATGGTTTTGTAATAGAGGTAATGAGTTCGTGTAGGCGGCAGGTTGGCGCTTTGGTGCTTTGCTCGTGTATAAGGCGGCTTAAATTTTTGAGGGATATCGCTCTGGAACCGATTCGTTGTTCGTTTCTTTCTGCGGCCATAGTGAGAATTAATTCGCTTTCTTCAGATTCTGGAGCGAGACCTTTTGCGAGTGCGTGCGGGCTAAGTGGGCCGTCTCCGTCAATAAACGGGTCGATAAACGGGATGCTGTCACCGCTGATCATACTGTCGCGCAACTCGGAAAAATGATCCGGTTCGCTTGAACGGTTAGAGCGTTGTTTTTTTTCTTCGGCTAATATTTTTCTACAACTTTTTGTTTATATGCAAGCAGTTCATTGTTTAGTAGCGTTTTGAATTGGGGGAGGGCGGTGTCGGGTTCGTTGCAGAAAAATGCAGCAGGGAGGTTAAGGTTGTCGCGAAATTGGTCTACCTATTCTCGCGTTTGTTGTGCTTTCTCCCATAGTTTCCCAGCCAATCTTCATCGGCCATTAAGGTAAGTACGGGAATATTGTTGTCTCGGGCATGTTGAAGTTCTAGCGCCGTAATGGAATCTATGCCGTTACCGCCTTCTTGGGCGGTGGGTGCCCACCCTTGCCGATAAGTGATGATGAGTATAAAGAGATGACAACTTTTAACTAAATTAAGGCAGGCTGCTACAGTAGAATCTGTACAGGCACCCATGTCTTCCATTATGACCGGATGCCACTGCATTCCTACAATAGCATTGCGTGCGGCGGCACGTTGATCGGTTAAATATTTCGAGGTTGAGGAGACGAACACCTTTGTAGAATGGTGTGCCACGCTGCTGTATGATGCTGGTTCTGTCATACGGGTTCTCGCTGTTCCATGCGTGTAAATTATCGAGATCCTTCGATAATTTTGGCTCGAAGGAAGCCTTAATAACGTTGCCTTACGGTTCCCAAGAGGTTAAAAGGGTAGCCATTCTTTCATTGAGAGTCTATTGGATTTTATTGTTTCCTATCGATAAGAGTACTCTTTATTTCTTGATTGGCGTAATGGCGTCGAAAACTATTGACCTGTGTCGGTATGGTTGACGCTTTCAAGCGGTTACACGTTGTATATTGATTTTTTTCAAATTATTCAAGCGTAGTAATCGACGATAAACGTTTAGTGTAATGTTAGTTAATAGTAGGGATAAACGATGATATTTACCGGTTTTTATAGGTTTTTATGTTGAGATCGTATTTATTTTTCGTTCGTGTCACTTAAGCATTAGGCGCGCAAATTATTTTTTTACTTAAGTGATATTGTTTAAATTTTAGGGTGGCCATCACATTAATGAAAGATTGTACTCAATGCGGAAAATGTTGCATTCACTATGGCGGTGGTGATTTGGCGGCTACGCCAGAGGAGGTTGAATTTTGGGAAACGTTTCGACCCAATATTAGCGAGTATGTGGCTAATGGTCGTTTGTGGGTTGATCCAAATTCCGGGAAAGTGTTGGATAAATGCCCTTGGTTGGAACACGATTCTACTAGCGAAAAATATTCGTGTGCAATTTATTATGATCGCCCCGAAGATTGCCGTCATTACCCAACGAGTATTGATGAGATGGTAAGAGATGAATGTGAAATGATTGAGGTGAAGGATCTTCGTAATAAAAATAAAGCGCAAAAAGAATTGGATATTTTAATGATTGAGAGCCGCCCACCGTTACACGGATATTAATCTTATGGAGGGCGTTAAGGATATTTCCACGTTGCATATTTTTACTGACGGTAGCGTTAACGTTAAAACGGGTGTTGGGGCAGGCGCCATACTCGTTTTAAGCGATGTTGATGCTAGTGTGTTATGTGAGGTGGATTTCAAACGGTATAGACAAGAAATAAAAATTGATGTTTTTAAAGGTACGAGCTCAACTCGGCTGGAGCTTCAGGCCCAGCTTTCGGCAATGAGCAATATTTCAACTTACGGCATAAGAAAAATTGTTTTTTATACCGATTCACAGAATATCTTAAGCCTTCTTTCGCGGCGAACCCGTTTAGAAGCGCTTAATTTTTTTTCGAAAAAAGGGAAGCGGTTGGCGAATGCGGAACTCTACCAACAGTTTTATGTTTATTGGGATGGTTTTGTAAAAAGCGGGTGCCAATGTGAATGGGTAAAGCTTGCGGGCCATTTGCCGGATAGTGCCAAAAATACTATCGATCAACTATTCTCCCTCGTTGATAAAGCTGCAAGGCAAGCAAATATGGATTTACATCGCAAATTGTTGTGATGGTTGGGATGTTTAATAAAGTGATGCAATAAGGCGATGTAATAAGGTGATGTATAAATGGCACTAAGCGCAACAATTTATAAGTTTACGATCGCGTTATCGGATTTGAATCGGCATTATTATGATTCAGTCGCGTTAACGGTTGCTCAGCACCCGAGTGAAAATGCAGAGCGAATGATGGCGAGGGTATTGGCATTTTGTTTGCACGCGCAAGAATTTCTTGAGTTTACAAAAGGCTTATCGACACCGGAAACACCGGATATATGGGCTAAATCGCTGGATGGTAATACGACGCTTTGGGTTGAGGTTGGAGAGCCGTCGGCTGATAAATTAAAAAAGGCTACGCGTATTGCTGACGAGGTTTGGGTTTATACCTTTAACTCTAAGTCAGAGGTGTGGTGGCAGCAGGAGCAGGTAAAAATCAACCCTTTGGCTTTGAAAGTGCGGCGGTTGGTTTGGGCAGAGGTGGAAACCTTCGCGGGAATGCTGTCGAGAAAAATGGATTTGTCGATGACGATTTCGGGTGACTCTGCTTTTATCGCCACGGACAAGGGCGAGTGCGAGGTGCATTGGCAAGACTTAAAAGACGCCTAACGTTCGCACCTGCACCTGTTTACGTGTGTTGAGGGGTGATCTATTTTCTACACACATAGATGCTATTGGTGGCATCTTTGTTCTGAAATGGGTTGTAAAAAGAAATAATGTGGGCCTCTACCTCGCAGAAAACGGTTTGTAATAGCGCTTTAAAATTGTCGTCGGGTAGGTCCTGCGACCACATGGCAAATATCCCGTTGGTTTTAAGTTGGGTTGCCATGGTTGTTAGGTTTTCGGTGGTATAGAAGCCTGCATTACTTGCGTTTAGAAATGCTGTGGGCGAGTGGTCTATATCCAGTAGTATTGCGTCAAATAATTTGCCTGGTTGTTGTGGGTCAAAGCCTCCTGTTGACGCAGGTTGGCCCGCCAGATCAAAAAAACTACCGAGTACGTAGCGGCACCGAGGGTCGGCATTTAGCGCTGCGCCGAGGGGTACTTTTTCTTGCTGATGCCAGTGAATAACGGTGTCTAATGCGTCGACTACCAGCAGGTGTTCTACGCGAGTTTCTTTAAGAGCGGCTTCTGCCGTATAGCCAAGCCCAAGCCCACCCACTACAACGTGTAGTTTTTCACCTTTAGTTGCGGCTAAGCCCAAAGTGGAGAGGGCGACTTCTGCGTCTACAAACATGCTGGACATCAAAAACTCGTCGCCAAGACGTACTTCGTAAATAGGGTCTGGCCCCAGTGCGGGTATTACGCGTTTGCGTAAGGATATTTCACCCAAAGGTGATGGCTGGCTGTCGATTTCTTCAAATAAAAGTGACATTGATGCGCTCTTGGCGAGATAAAGTGCGGGTATACTAGCATGAGGTGGGCGTTGTAGCCGTAATGAATAATAATCTGTAGTGGGGTGTGTATGGCTGTTTCAAATGATAAGTCGGCGAAGGTAGATAGAATTTTGGCCGAGCAGCGAGAGTATATTGCAAAGCGTGAGGGTGGATACAGGGAAAAGTCGTTGAAAATGTACCCGTGGATTTGTGGCCGCTGTACGCGTGAATTTACGCGCGCTAACTTGCGTGAGCTTACGGTTCATCATCGAGACCACAACCATGACAATAATCCATCTGATGGCAGTAATTGGGAGTTATTGTGCGTGTATTGCCATGATGAGGAGCACACAAAATTCGAGAATATGGTGCGGTATGGCAGCACAACGGCTAAAGATATTCCGCCAGCTACGTTTAATCCATTTGCTGATCTAAAAGCGAAAATGGAGAAGGGAAATAGTTAGAAGATTCTTTCTGTATGGGTTTTTTCAATTGCCGTTAATGGCTTGTGTGAATGTGTAGAAGCGGTCAGTTATACCTGTCTGTGCGTTAGTAATAGTAGGGGTGTCTACTAAGTGAGGCTGCGTTTATTGCCGTGGGTGTCCATACAGACTAGCGTGACGTCTGTTGAAAATATATCGGATGTTTCATTGTCGGGAGCGCTCGCCACTTTGACGGTGACCTCGTAGGTAATCGATGTATTGCCTGTTTTTTTCTTTTTTACGTTAAAACTTAAAATGCTGCCTAGCTCAACACGTTTTCTATAGGTGACTCGCTCCATGCCAGCGGTGACGAAACTTTCGCCAGGGTGGTCGAGTCGCGCGGCGATGTAGGCGCATTCATCTACCCATTTTAAAAGGGTTCCCCCAAATAAATACCCATAATGATTAAGGTGCTCTGTAAGAACGAGCTGGTAATTTTGCATAGGCTATGGCCTCGTGCTTAAGCCTTTAGTGTTCATGCTCTTCTATGTTGTCAGGCGTTGTTTTGAGTAGAGAATATTTCTTTAGGCTGCCGCGTAATTGGTGGTAACTCAGCCCAAGTAGCTCCGCTGCTCTACGCTGATTAAAGCGTGTTTCTTCTAGTGCTGCTTTTATTAGGCTTTGTTCATAGTCTTCGACTGATTCTTTAAAGTCTAGCGGAAAATCGGGGTTGGGGTTTGTCTTGATAGGTTGCGGCGCAATTGTGTTAAGCGATGAGCGTTCTGGTTGAATGGCTGTTGTGTCCGACGAGGGCTGGACCAACCGGAAAGGTGATTCGAAAGGGTCTATTTGAATGTGGTCAATAGCGTCTGGGTTCTCTCCCCATCGGCTAATGCAGCGCTCAATCACATTTTTTAACTCGCGGACATTGCCTGGCCAAGTGTAACTGTGTAATTGTTGAACAGCGTTGGCGCTAAAACCCGTAAAATACGGTAGGCCCATTTCTTTGCACATGCTAAGGGCGTAATGTTCAGCAAGTAACAGAATATCCTCTTTACGCGCGCGCAGGGGGGGAAGGGTTACAACGTCGAACGCCAGCCTATCGAGTAGGTCGTGCCTGAACTTGCCTTGGTCAGCGAGCTGTGGGAGGTCAACGTTGGTAGCCGCTACCAGCCGTACATCGGCGCTGAGGGTGGTGCTGCCGCCCACTCTTTCGAATTCACCATACTCTATAAAGCGTAAGAGCTTTTCTTGTGTGCGCATAGACATGGTCGCGAGCTCATCTAAAAAGAGGGTGCCGCCGTCTGCGCGCTCAAACCTACCTTGATGCCGTTTTGTGGCCCCTGTAAATGCGCCTGCTTCGTGACCAAACAGTTCGGACTCCAAAAGCTCTTGATTGAGTGCAGCGCAGTTCATTTTTATCAGTGATTTACTCCAGCGCTCGGAAAGGTAATGAAGCCGTTCGGCAACGAGCTCTTTTCCAGTGCCGCGCTCTCCGACAACGAGTACAGGACGGTTGAGCTGAGTTACGCGAGAGACATGTTCTAGTACTTCTAGGAAACAGTCTGATTCGCCAATGACTTTTGGGGGCGTATTTTGATTGGTCATCTGGGCCACTTATTAGTTTTGTTGGCCGAATGTTAGCAATATCGTTGCGCCGGGTAAAATGGGTATTAGGCGACACTGTGATTAAGCTATTAAAAACAGGCGGTTAGGGAGTTATTAGATTTGGCATGGATTCTGATATGGAGGTGTAGGCTGGCTGCGAGTACTCTTGCAGATGGGCTAATGTTTAAAACTATAAAATTACAGGGGATGAAAGATGCTGAAGAATATTGGGGTGATGGTTGGTTCGATGTTGTTGTTAAATGCAACGGCGTGGGGCGGCGATAAAGGTGGAGCCGCCACATTTGATCTTGCTACGTTTACCGGCATTCGGCTTGAAACTCCAGCTACCGTGAATGTGCGGATAGGTAGCGTTCAACACGTGTCTATAGAAGCGGATGCGGCCATTTTAGACAAAATTAAACTGAAGGTTCAGCGCGAAACGCTCGTCATTAAACGGCAGCAATGGGGTATATTGTCGTCGGATATAGTGATTGATATTACCGTTCCCAGCCTAAAGTATGCGGCAATTTCGGGAGCCGGTACTTTTATAATTAACGGGCTAAATGAAGAAAGTTTTGAAGCACGGATTTCTGGCTCGGGCGCTATTACTGCGCAAGGTACCGCTAAGGAAAGCGCTGTGTTTATATCGGGTGCGGGGAATGTTCTATTTAACGAACTCATTTCTAAACGCGCTAGCGTGAATATAAGCGGGTCAGGAAGCGTTAGTCTAACGGTAGAGGACACGCTTAAAAATCGAATTTCGGGAAGTGGCACTATTAGGTATAAGGGCCAGCCAATGCTCGATAATCATGTGTTGGGCTCTGGTACCATTGCTGAACTCTGAGGGCTTGCGCTAGATTTTCAGGTTTTAACGCTCTAAACTCCTGCCGTACATCACTTTTATGGAGGGGTTTGAGTATGCCAGTATTTGAAAGCTATGCCGTAACTTATTGCGGCTTGTGGTTAATCGTGGCGACAATGCTATTGCAGTCATTAGTGGGTGCAGTTGTTAAGGCAAGGCAACCTGGCGCAATACCGGGCAGGATCGACCCTTCGTTAAGTCATGGCTCGTTTGTTTTTAGAGCCCATCGAACCTTTCATAATTCGATTGAAAACGTACCCATGATGGTTGGTACGGTAGTGCTCGCGTTGTTAGTGCAAACGGGGCCACAGTGGACTGCCATTTGGGTGTGGGTTTTTGCTGTCGCGCGGATTATTCATATGGGTTTATTCTATGCGCTTTCGACAGAGAAAAATCCCAGCCCACGCAGCCATTTTTATTTAATTGGTGTTATTGCCAATATAGCATTGTTGGTTTTAATCGCGGCAAAACTGATGTAGTTCGTTTGAGTGTTTAGCGAATGGAAGCCCAATAAGAGTAATAGAATTGCAGCCTGTTGGTGTGTTGTTAAGGCGTTTTTTGGAGCGATTTATGTGGTTTGTGTCTATGCAACGCTAATGCTTAATGAGTTTACGGTACTATATTTTAAGTTTAATCGTATGCTAAACCACCTTTCGCATTGACGACAATGCCTTGAACCTAACGTGACTATCGGGGTATATTCGCCGACGCTCTAAACCATTCGCTTAATATCCGAGTTGATAGGTGGGCTTTGAAAATAAGAAACTAACATTAAAAGGGGAATATCATGGAAGCTGAAAATCCGTATAAATCACCTGAGGCCTCTGTTGAGGCAGCGGCGCAAGGGAAACTAAGTGAGGTATTTGAACGGTATACTGCATGGGCGGTATTTGGGCTTGGTATTATTACCTTTGGATTGTATTCGGTTTACTGGTTGGTCAGTCGAACGAAGCAAATGAATGCCCGAAGTGATCAAGTTATTGGAAATGGTTTAATTTATTCCATGCTTGTTTTTTACATTTTGTCTTTTGTGTCGAACTTTGTAACACTTGCCGACCCTACGATTGGCGGGATTTTGGGGCTGTCAGGGCTTCCTGCAATTGTTTTGATGTACGTAGTTGTCTATAAACTTCGCAACCGTATACACACCTATGTAGGCTCGCAACCTAGTACTCATGCTTGGGCTGGTCCAATTCTAACGTTCTTTTTTACCGTTATATACTTGCAGTACAAAATTAATAAAATTATTGATAACGAGTAAGTCTATGCAACGACAATTCTTTTTAAGAGTTGTCGTTTTTTATGAGAATAAAAAAAGCTGGCTCTGTAAGCGAAGGATATGCACAAGTTGTTAGATACCAGTTACCACGTCGAAACCCCTGAATCGATCGATCTTACCGCTCAAGTGGTGGGGCCCGTATCGCGAGTTCTCGCGTATGCCTTGGACCTATTAATACGGTTATTTGTTTTATTGTTAATGCTTATGTTGCTGGCGTTTATGGGCGCGGCAGGCTGGGGCGTTTTTGCAATATTAGCGTTTATATTTGAATGGTTTTATCCGGTTCTGTTTGAAGTGTTACGTCAAGGTCAAACACCGGGAAAAAAAGCCATGAAGATTGCGGTTGTTAATGACGACCTAACGCCCGTTACTTGGAGTACGTCTCTTATACGTAACTTGTTACGTGCAGCCGATATTCTACCGTTTGGCTATGTGCTTGGGCTTTCGTGTATGTGTAGTTCCCAGCATTTCCAGCGATTAGGCGATTTAGCGGCTGGGTCCATTGTTATTCACCGTCGCGACAACAGCGACATCGCCATAGATTTACCCGATGTACCGTCTCAATCTCCGCCAATATCATTGTCTATTGAGGACCAGGTAGCGTTGACGGGTTATGTACAGCGGCATGCCCAATTGTCGGAAGGCCGAAAACAAGAGTTGGCGGATATATTACAAGAGCTGTCACCGAAAGAAGGTGCAGAAGGCGTACGTTATATTCAGGGAATAGGCAATTGGCTGCTGGGAAGTCGAAAATGAAACAGCAAAGTTTTGAATCGAAAAACAGCGAAATGTGGCAGCAATTGGATGTTATATTGTCCAGTAAAAACCCCTCCTCAGACAAACAGTTCCCTCAATTATTTCGGGCATTATGTCAGCAATTGGCCGTTGCTAAACATCGTCGTTATAGCCCCCAGTTGGTCGATAAGCTTAACGATCGTGTGATAAAAGCACATCATATTTTCTATCAGCATAATCGGCGCTTTCACTTTCAATGGTTAGATTTTTTTGTGTGGGGCTTCCCTGATGCTGTTCGCCGTAACCGAGCTTTCGTAGGCGTAGCCGCTGCGCTGTTTCTCATTCCTCTTTTGGGCATGGCACTGGCGTGCTATTTCAATGAGGAATTTATTTACAGTTTTATGGCGGCCGAAGAGGTTAGGGGGATGGAGTCAATGTACGACCCGAGCAATGATAAAATTGGCCGTGACCGCGACACGAATACCGACGTGGCAATGTTTGGCTATTATATCTACAACAATATTGGTATTAGTTTCCGATCTTTTGCGGGCGGTATATTGTTTGGTTTAGGGTCTATTTTCTTTATGGTATTTAATGGTCTTGCCATTGGCGGTGTTGCGGGGCATCTGACTCAAGTGGGATATAGCACTACTTTTTATCCCTTTGTTGCAGGGCATGGTTCTTTTGAGCTTACCGCCATTGTCTTAAGTGGCGCTGCTGGCCTAAAACTTGGTTACGCGATGGTCAACCCTGGCCAGCTCTCTTTTCTGCATTCAGTGCGCGCGGCTGGTCGTGACTCTGTGTTGATAGTATACGGTTCAATTGTGATGTTGTTAATTGCAGCGTTTATTGAAGCGTTTTGGTCTTCTACAACAACGTTACCGCATTTATTAAAATATTCTGTCGGCATTATATTTTGGATAGCCGTTATCGCCTACTTTATTTATTCGGGGCGGCGCTATGGATCTCGATAAGATTGGTGTGGCGGCGCGTCAGCGATCCCCATGGGAAGCACTTGATCTCGGCTTCGTTATGGCGCGGGCTTGGTGGTGGCAGCTGTATTTGAGTTGGTTTGTACCCAGTTGTATTGTATTTGTGGTTGTTAGCGTGGCATTTCCGTCAATTAATTGGTTGTCGTATCTTCTGGTGTGGTGGTTAAAGCCGTTATGGGATAGGGGGCCACTGTTTATCGCTAGTCGGCGGCTATTTGGTGAGAATACTAGTGCGCGTGAAGTTTTTCGAAATTTATGGCGTTTGTACAAAACGGATCTTTTTCTTTGTCTTACGCTGCGACGTTTAAGTTTTACTCGTTCTTTTGATATGCCGCTCACTGTTCTTGAACAGTTGAAAGGAAAGAAACGCAGTGCCCGACAATTAATTTTGCATCGGTACCACAGCGGCGCGGCTAGCTGGTTGACGGTCGTCGGTTTTTTTGTAGAGGCTTTCTTTGTGCTAGCAATGTTTTCGTTTTTAGCGGTTATGGTGCCCGAGCAGGTTGATATTGATTACTGGGGATTACTGGTTGATGAAGATGAAATGTTTCTTTGGTTGAATAACGCCCTCACGTTCCTAGCCATGAGTATTGTCGGCCCGTTTTTCTCTGTGGCTGGATTTGCACTTTATATTAGCCGGCGTATTGATCTGGAAGCGTGGGATGTGGAAATCCGATTTAGGCATTTGGCTTCGCAGTATGCAAAAAAAACGCAGGTTAAACACTCTGCAGTGGCGCCACTCGTTTTGTGCATGTCAATATTGTTTGTAAGTGCTTTGGGGGTTCAGAGTGCGCCGGTGTTTGCGAATAACGTGCAATGGGCTGATGAAGCCGTTCTTTCTATTGATGAAAATATTCAGGATCTCGAGCCGGTCGTTTCGCCTGAAGCACGGTTTTCGAAAAATGCGATACTGACCGTATTGGAGGGTGAAGAGTTTCATCGTATTGAGGATGTGAGTGGTTGGAGAATTATCAGTATAGACGACCAAGAAAACGAGGAGATTCCAGAGTGGATGATTTCGTTTATAGAATTTATTTTGGAAAACTTAGATGTTTTTGCAGGAATCGCCGATGTACTTAAAGCACCATTGACCTATCTCGAAGTGGTGTTGTGGAGTATTTTTGTTGTGATAGTGGTGTACGTTATTTATCGCTATCGGCAATCTATTCGGGGGTTTGTTTCGTCTGTTGACCCAAGAAACCAGTTGGTTGCGCCTCCCGAAGTGTTATTTGGGCTGGATGTTACGAGAGAGAGCTTACCCGAAGATATTCCTGCCGCGGTTAGAGCTTTGTGGGCGTTGGGAGATCATCGGGCTGCAACGAGCTTGTTGTATAGAGCATTGCTGACAGGCTTGATTCATGAGTATGAGTTTATTTTTGCAGACAGTAATACCGAAGGTGAGTGTGTTGCAATAGTTACCGCTAGCGGTAATTCTGTTTTAAGTGATTATGTGGCGACTTTGACAGCGTGTTGGCAAGCGTTAGCGTATGGGCATATTGTACCCGAAAGCAGCGCTATCGAATCTCTGTGCGTTCAGTGGAATGAGGTGTTCCCTGATGACGAATAGATTGAGTGTTATTTTTTCTGTACTCCTGCTTCTAACGTTTAGTTATGTGTGTTATCTCTTTGTTGAATACTACGAGGAGTCCGACGATTTAGGGTGGCGTAAAGAGGCGCTCAGAAATCCTTATTTAGCCTTAGAGATTTTTAGTCAGGAGATAGGTACTGAGGTTTTGGGGGTTGACAGCTATTTAAAACTTGAGCCACTAGAGGCCTACGATACGTTACTTTTAGCCAGTAGCGGTCAAATTGTATCGGATAAGCGGCTTACTGAAGTTTTAAACTGGATCGATTCTGGTGGTCATTTAATCGTTGCGGCTGAGTGTGGCACTAATGATCGTTTATGTGATTACTTCGACGTTGTAACGGAAGAGACTGAGTATGAATCATCTGTATTTGAAGATGATTTTTTTGATGAGTTTTCGAATCTAGAAAGCGACGCTAACTCAGAAGGGGAACCCGGCGAGGGTATAGATGAAGCGCGAGCTTTGGAAGAAAAGAAAGCGCGTAGAAAAAAGCGGTTTATTGACGGTTTAAGAAATTACAACGAAAAGTTAAAAGATGAAGGATTGCTTGCCAGTAGTGAAGAGGAAGTGCCGTATCGTGAACAGGTTTTAGCCTATGAACTGAGTATTGCAAAAGAGCAGTTATCGTCATTGGTCTTTGGTTCGGTAGAGGGTGCGTTGCGTGTTGAGTTCGATCCGGCACTGGCATTGTCCCATCCCGCGTTAACGGATGATTATTGGGATAAAAGCCAATACGATGCGATATATTCCGGTGGCAGTGAGTACGGTGTGCATTTCATGCAACTCGAAAAAGGCGCCGGTCTCGTAACATTGATGTCGGATACTCTTCAGTTTAGGTCAGAAAATATTGATAAATTTGATCATGCATATTTATGGCAGGTGCTGTCTGGTGGGGAGAAAGCGGCCATAGTTTATGGCTCTAATATGCCATCTCTAGGCTTTATGCTCTGGGTTTTTATGCCTGAAATGTTGATCGCTTTTGGGGTTTTTGTTGGGCTTTGGATTTGGTATCAAGTTCGGCGGTTTGGGCCAGTAACCGTCAATAATGTTCGAGAGCGACGATCCTCTTCGGAACATATATCGGCGAGTGCGGGTTTTTTGTGGCGTGGGGATTGGCAGGCAGATTTACTGAACCCTATTCGTGTTGATATCCGTAGGCAAGCGGATAAGAACCTAGCAGGGTACGAATCTGCCGACGAAAATCAGCGCTTAGAAATGTTGGCTAATGAGAGTGGGTTGGAGCGGAGTTTGGTTCAAGATGCGATGACCTTAGACGATAAATTTAATGAAGATAGCTTCTATAAAATAGTGCGAATATTACAGCGAATTAGAGAGTGCTTATGACGGATAATAATGAACAGAATCTACAGGTGGCTTCGGATGCGGTGCAACATGCAGCAGACAACAGCACGGGTAAGCATGGTAGAGCACAGGCGGTTATCGAACAATTACGGCAGCGGATAAACACTGAGCTTATCGGCCAAAAAGACGTGATCGATCAAGTAATCATAGCGCTTTTAGCTAACGGCCATGTGCTGGTTGAAGGCGTGCCAGGGCTTGGGAAAACATTGTTGGTTCGTCTGCTTGCAAATTGTTTTGAGGGTGAATTTAAACGTATACAGTTTACACCGGATTTGATGCCCGCTGATATTACTGGGCATGTATTATTCGATATTAATGAAAGTAAATTTCGATTACGTAAGGGGCCTGTATTCACCAATATATTGTTGGCGGATGAAATTAATCGTGCGCCCGCAAAAACTCAGGCGGCATTGCTAGAGGTGATGCAAGAGAGGCAGGTTACATTAGAAGGTACGGCTAAAGATGTGCCGACACCGTTTATGGTTATGGCGACTCAAAATCCAATTGAACAAGAAGGTACCTATCCGTTACCCGAAGCACAATTGGATCGCTTTTTAATTAAAGTGCTTATTGATTACCCTTCCCATGAAGATGAAGCACGGCTGACATCGTTGGTAACAACCGGTTACGTGGATGATCAAGATGCTTTTAACGATGACACTTCTATATTAAATCCAGAACAAATCTTCGAGCTACAGAAAATAGTGGCGAATATTGTTGTTGACGAACAGGTTACGGATTACGCTGTGAGATTAGTGCGAGCAACGCGTGGTACTACAACGTTAACAAGAGGGGCGGGAACACGGGCCTGTATAGCGTTAATTCGTTGCGCTCGAGCATACGCGCTATTGCGGGGCGCTGATTTCGTATTACCTGACGACATTAAGCAAATGGCATTGCCAGTATTACGGCATCGAGTGTCATTGTCGGCTGAAATGGAGATTGACGGTTTTAGTGTTGATCAAGTGTTGACGAAAATCTTAAACGGTGTGGATGCTCCACGTTTATGAGACCAAGCAAAAAACTTTTAAATTGTGTATTGCTTTGGTTTGGCTCTGGCTTGGTGCTTTTTGCTGTGCGTGTTTTGGCCGCTCACAGCCCGGTGGACACTGATAATATTGCGGTAAGTAACCAATTTGTCGGTCTTGAAAGCGTATGGTGGTCGGTTACGGTAGCCTTACTGCTTATCGCGGTGATGGATTTATTTCGGCACCGTTCGTTTAAGCAGGTGTCGGTGGTGCGTGATTTGCCTCATAGCATGGCGTTGGGTGTAAGCGCATCGGTTAAGTTGGAACTCTATAACAGCCATTCGTTTACGCTTACGATGGATTTGACTGATATGTATCCCCATTGCATTGTAGCGGAGAGCCTGCCGTTACGATTGACAATAGGTGCTGATTGTAAGCGGTCGGTTATCTACCCGGTAATGCCGGTTAAGCGAGGCGAAGCGCTGTTTGGCGAAACGTGCTTGCGTATTTTTACGCGTTGGGGGCTGTGGCAGCGTGTAGAGCGTATTGGTGAAACAGAATCCGTAAAAATTTACCCTAACTTTGCGCCTATTGCTAATTCTGCGAGTGTTGGCTTGGAGCATCAAATTGCACAAATGGGCATTCATTTACAACAACGGCGGGGTGAAGGAAGCGATTTTCATCAGCTGCGCGAGTTTAGAGAAGGAGATTCTCTGAGGCAAATTGATTGGAAGGCGACTTCTCGTCAGCGTAAGCCCATATCCCGTGAGTACCAAGATGAACGCGACCAAGATATTATATTTATGTTGGATTGCGGGCGGCGTTTACGTAATAAAGACGATGAGATTAGCCATTTTGATCATGCGTTGAATGCGTTGTTGTTGACGGGATATGTAGCGTTACGTCAAGGCGATGCGGTGGGTATGATGAGTTTTGCCGGAGAGCAACGATGGCTGTCTCCTCGTAAAGGTCCCTCGCGTATTAACGCGATGCTTAATCAGCTTTACGATTTGCATAGTACTACGCAGACAAGTGATTATTTGCAGGCTGCAGAGCAGTTTTTGCAACGAAAAAGTAAACGCTCTTTAGTTATTCTTATTACCAATGTTCGAGACGAAGATGTCGATGATCTCTCTGCAGCAATCGACTTATTGTCGAAGAAGCACATTGTGATGGTTGCGAGTTTGAGAGATGTATTTTTAGATCGTCAAATGGAAAAGGCTGTTGCTAGTTTTAGTGATGCGCTGACGTATTGTGGGACAAGCGATCATATTCAGCGTCGACGGAGAGTGCTTAGTATGTTGCAGAGTAAAGGCACAATCATAACGGATTCATTGCCTGAGACGTTGCATTTAAATTTGGTGAGCGAGTATTTAAAACTAAAACGCAGTGGGCGATTGTAATCGGCCACTGCGTGTCTTTAAGGCTGTAATGGATCGGGTGTGTTAATCCGGTTTACGTTTTTTCTTCCCTTCCCCTGTACGTTTTGGCTTACGGCTTTTCTCGCCGCTTTTGTTAGCGCGGGGTGGCCGGTTAGACGGTTTGCCATTATTTGAATCATTCTCTTTGCCGTCGGTGGATGAATCTGCACCGCGTTCGATGTTCAATTGACGTTGTTTTACTCGAGTTTTCTTTAGGGTTTCGAGTAGCTCGTTAGGCATTCCAGCGGGTAGGTCAACCGTGCTGTAGTTGTCGTAAATTTTTATTTGCCCAATGTAGCAACCATCAATATCGGCTTCGTTAGCGATGGCGCCTACAATTTCTCTCGGCGTCACTTGATCTTTATGGCCTACCGCTAGCCGAAAACGCTCCATTACAATTTCTGGGTACTCACGCAAGGTCTGCGCGTTACCTAGGTTTGGAATGTATTTTCCGTCTTTGCTGTCTTTGCTGCGTTCTTTATGTGTTTGTTCGGGTTTTTTCGCTTTTGGCTTTTCTTTTGGTGGCAATAAAGGCCGATCTTTTTGCAGTAAGTAGGCGAGTGCTGCTGCAATATCTTCTGGGCTGGCTTCTTGCTCGTGGCAAAGCTCAGCAACTATCTTTTGAAAAAAGCCTTTATCTTCGTTATTTAACCCTTCCAGTACCGACGTTTTGAATGCTGTTGCGCGTCGATCGATCAGTTCATCTCGTGAAGGCAATTGCATTTGTGAGATTTTTTGTCGAGTAGTTTTTTCGATTGAACGCAACATACGGCGCTCACGAGGAGCGACGAAGAGAATTGCTTTACCTTTTCGTCCAGCTCGACCGGTTCGGCCAATGCGGTGAACGTAGGCTTCGTCATCGTAGGGAATATCGTAGTTAAGAACGTGGCTAATACGTTCTACATCGAGCCCTCGGGCGGCTACGTCCGTGGCGATTACCATGTCTAGCTGACCTTTCTTTAGCTGGTCAACTGTGCGCTGGCGTAACGTTTGGTTCATGTCGCCGTTTAGAGGCGAGGCAGAAAAACCTCGGGCATTGAGCTTTTCAGCTAAATCGACAGTGGATGTCTTGGTGCGCACGAATACGATCATGCCATCAAATTCTTCCACTTCTAGAATTCGGGTGAGTGCTTCTAGCTTATTGGTGCCAGAGACCAGCCAGTAATGCTGTTCGATATTTTCGTTAGTGGTAACGGATGTTTCAATACGGACTTCTTCAGGGTTTTTCAGGTACTTATCAGCCACGCGGCGGATGGGCGGCGGCATTGTGGCCGAGAACAGCGCTATTTGGCGTGTATTGGGAGTTTTCTCTAGAATGGCCTCTACGTCTTCGTTAAAGCCCATTCTAAGCATTTCGTCGGCTTCGTCGAGTACAAGTGTTTTAAGTTCGCTTAAATCTAAGCTGCGGCGATCTAGGTGGTCGAGCAAACGGCCTGGGGTGCCTACGATAACGTGTACGCCACGCTGCAAACCCCGTAATTGCGCACGCATATCGTGGCCACCGTATATAGGCATCACGTGAAAACCTTTGATATCTGCTGCGTAGGCTTGGAAGGCTTCGGCAACTTGTAGTGCGAGTTCGCGAGTTGGGCACAGTACTAGCGCCTGAGGCTTACTTTTCTTAACGTCGATATTTGCGAGTATAGGTAAAGCAAAGGCTGCGGTTTTACCGGTACCTGTTTGTGCCATTCCAAGCACGTCACCACCTTTTAGCAATGCCGGTATTGTGGCCGCCTGAATTGGAGACGGGCTCTCGTAACCAACACGGGTTATTGCTTTGAGTATATGCTTGGGCAGATTTAGGTCGGCAAATGTGCTAACAGAACCGGTAGAGTCTTCGGACATGGAGATCCTTGTAGATGGGTGTTGCATGGAGTTTAGTCGACCTTTAACGCACTTGTGGTCGATAGACATAAAAAAGGGGCGCGGATAATAGCAAAACTGCGGCCCATGTTGTAGTCGAATAGCTAATAATTTGCGCACCATACGCGGCAAGACTGCTAAAAGCGAGTGTTACCGCGAAAAATGCGAAATTTATTGATGTATTACTGGGTTACCTCAGGGCTTGTTAATGCGGCCGAGCGGTCGGGTTCGCTCTGGGTTGTGGGCGCGAATTGCGTAATAGTGGCTTTTAATATGGGGTCGGCCAGTTGGGAGGCGATTTCAAATACAGGGGAATCGCCAAATTGTTTTACGTAGAGCGTCTCGTCCATGGTGTAGAACGCGTAGGCTAACTCACGGATTGTAGTGCCAGAAGTGGTGGTCAAATGGATAGTGCTGATGGGGTTTTGGATCACAATGCGCTGATACTGGTTGTCGTTGACAATCAGCTGGCTGACGAGTAATGCGTTAAAACGCTCGACCCACGCTTGTACCTTATTGCTATCAAGACGGTATGGCTCTCCGTCAAGGCTTGATGTGAGCGCCCAATTTGGCTGATCGTTATCGTCTACCGTTGTTTTTTTCAGTGCAAAGGCATGGGTAGTCACTGCCGTGATTTCGCCTTTTACGCTTAAGACGGATTTATTCATCCAGTATTCGGGTTCATCAGGCACATCGTGTTGTGCTAGTTCAGTGATGTAGATCTCGGAGGCGTCATCTTTTCTGATATAAATTTTTCGGTAGCCAGGGCTGGTGCCTAAGTAAAGTGATGTGAGTTTTTTGCCTTGTCGAGAGAATGAAATTGTTTTTTGGGCATTTTCTTCGGAGACTTCTAAACGGATTGCGGCGTCTTTTGACTGAGCGATTGGCCAGTCGACAGAGGCCTTGTTTAGTTTGTCTAATAAAAGGTTGATCAATGTGAGTTCAACGGGCATATCGCCGTACTCAGAAATTTTCCACTGATCGCCGGATTGCAGTAAATGAACGTTTTGATCTTGTGTGGCAATCTGGATTTCATCTATGCCATCCAGCGTGGTGCTAAGTAGAGTAGTGGTCTCACGGGTGTGTGTTGGTGTTGCGCCGTTTATTATCATGCTCACAATAATCTGAGCGCAAAGAACTACCGCAAGTATTTTTATCGGGAACTTCATTCGGCGGCTTCTGTATGAGGGCTAGGGCGTGCTTGAGTGTCGTTTAGCGTGAGTAGTAACCGTTGGTAGCGATTGTGGCGTTGTCGTTTTTGCCAGTATACGAACAGGTAAAGCAGAGCTATACCTAAAAAACCGAGCGCGTAATTTAAGGCTTCCCAAAAATGTCGTTGTTTGTCTTCTAGTGGTGGGAGCGTACGGTTAAAATGACTACGAGAACGGATGCTGAGTAAACCCTCGTCCTCTAAGCTCCATTCAACGGCATTAGTTATAAATTGGAGAGGGTTCATATAGTTATGGTCAGACATGGAGCTTTGCAAGCGAAGTAAATTGTCTTCTGCAAAACTATTGGAGCCAATTAAAATTATACGCGCGGATTCGGGAGAGTGTCTGACAATACTACTGATTACCGCTGAGCTGTGGTTGGTTTCCTGCGTTGTATCTTTCTGGAGTAGCGGAGATTCTTTGTTTTTAAAGTAGGATTCGAATCGTCCCGAAATACTCGTGGCTAATAGCTGTTGTCCGCTTAAAACGCCAACATCAAAACCTGCACTGCCATCTTCGCGCACTTTGGGATGAATATCCAAATCGCTGCTTAGCCAACTGTCTACCGAGCTTGTGGCGAGCTCAATAATCGTTCGCCCTGAGTTTTTACCACTATCGATTATTATTGGAGACGCCCATGGGAGACTTAGTTGAGGGAGGTTTTTAGTAATGGCATTTTCTTGGTTGAGCTCTTTTTCACGCAGTTCAATAAAGTACGGGTAGTCGAGCACGCTTAGCTCTTGTACTGAAAACAACCCTACTTCACGAGAAACCGGAATGGGAAAGGCAGAGTTTTGCGCGTCGAGCACAAATGTTTTTTCTAGGCTTAGCCCGTTATGTAATAGCCAATCCTCTACATTAGAGGCTTGTTCACTGGCGGTAATGGCGCTGGGCTGTATGCGAGAGAGAAAAGGAGAGGTAGCTAAGATTACTGTTCCACCTTGCATTAAGAATTGATCAATAGCAAATATCGATTTTTCATCTAGCTGGTCGGGCGCCATGATCACTAACAGGTCTATATCGTCGGGTACTTTTCCTGTGCTCAGATTGGTTGGTTTTGCGGTGGTGTTTTCATTTAGGATTTGTTGTAAAGCGTTAAAGCTTGGCGGTGCTGGCTGCCCCATTTGAGCAGCATAAGGGTTGGCTTCTGGCGTTACTAAGCCAATGGTTTTGGTGAACCCTTGTGCAAAGCGTTTCAACCCAGAATCAAGTGTACGTTTTAAGGCTGCTTCATCACTTTCTTCTGGCAGTGTAATTTGAACGGCTAGTTCATCATTGCTGAGTACCAAATAGTAGTAGAAGGTATTCGTGTCGAACAGGCTTGATGCCATGGGTTGAAAGCCATAGGTATCGGCCAAAGCTTTTGCCATTGAGCCGTCACCTGCTTCGGGGTCTATAAAATCGTATGAGAATGTATGGTTTGAATCATGGGCAGTTTTTTCGAGCAGAGCGTGTAAATTACGATTTAATTCCTTGAGTGACGCAGGTAGCCGCTCATCACTTGAAACGTAAGCTGTGAGCTTTAGCTTTTTTTGTATGGTGCTGAATAAATTTCCTCCCGATTGATAAGCGTAGAGAATTTTCTTGATGGCGTTGGTAATGTCATATTCTGGGTTACGCAGTTGTACATCTAAGTCGTTATTATTACCTGCTTTGACTTCAATAAGATCTTCAAAGCCGATGACTTTATACTCATTTCCGTATCGTATGAGCAGGTTAAAATAAGAATTTACAACGGAGGATTGATATCGATCTGCGATCCGAAACGGGACGGGCTTTATACCATATTTGCTGCCGGCTTCTTCTTCGGCTTCTGGATTGCTCGCGGGGTCGACAATTTCAACACGTACGTTATGTTTGTTTACTGCCGCATACTCTTTCAATAAATCTTGTACTTGTGGCACAAGTGGGGCAAGTAAGGGGTGGGTTTTGGCGCTAAAATAACCGCGAATAAGTAATGGTTCTTGAAGCTGATTTAAATAATTGCGGGTGGCGTTGCTAATAGAATAGATTTTCCCTT